>CAYMAG010000005.1:77482-103089 GCA_964388335.1 uncultured Vicinamibacteraceae bacterium
GCGCCGGGCCGGGCACTGGGCCTGCGCCGCGCGATCCGCCCGGTGGAGGCACGATGAACAACGCTGACGTGGCGTGGATCCTGATGTCCACGGCCCTGGTGCTCCTGATGACCCCGGCCCTCGCCTTCTTCTACGGCGGGCTGGTGCGCTCGAAGAATGCCTTGAACACGATGATGATGAGCGTCGTCGCGCTCGGCTTCGCGGCTGTCGCCTGGGCGCTCGCGGGGTACTCCATCGCCTTTGCCCCCGGCACGGCCTACGTGGGAAGCCTCTCCTACGCCTTGCTGCGCGGCGTGGGGCTCGAGGCCCAGGGCACCATTCCGCACGTGCTGTTCATGGCCTTCCAGGGCACGTTCGCGATCATCACCGTCGCCCTGATCTCTGGCGCGATCGTCGAGCGCATGCGGTTCAGCGCGTACCTGCTGTTCATCGTGGCGTGGGTGCTGTGCGTGTACGCGCCGGTCGTTCACTGGGTGTGGGGCGGCGGATGGCTCGCCTCGCTCGGTGCGCTCGACTTCGCCGGCGGAACGGTCGTCCACGTCAACGCTGCCGCCGCCGCGCTGACGGCCGCGCTGGTGATTGGGGCACGCAAGGATCACGGACGCCAGGCCTTCCTGCCGCACAACGTGCCGTTCACGCTGCTCGGGGCGGGGCTGCTGTGGTTCGGCTGGTTCGGATTCAACGCGGGCAGTGCGCTCGCGGCCAACGAGATCGCAGGCCTCGCCTTCGCCAACACGCTGCTGGCCCCCGCGGCGACGCTCGTCGCGTGGACGCTGCTCGACCTGATGCGAACGGGACGTGTCACGGCCGTCGGCGCCGCCACGGCGATCGTCGTCGGCCTGGTCGCGATCACGCCGGCCGCCGGCTTCATCGGCCCGACCTCCGCGCTTGCGCTCGGCGCGATCGCTGCGGTACCGAGCTACTTCACGCTGCTCTACCGCGCGCGCACGCGGCTCGACGACTCGCTCGACGTCGTGGCGGCCCACGGCGTCGGCGGCATGGTGGGCGCGTTGCTCACCGGCGTGTTCGCCGACCCGGCCTGGAGCGGAGACGCCAGCGGCCTGCTCACGGGCAACGCCATGCAGGTCGCGATACAGGCGGCGGGCGTCGTGGTGGTGCTCTGCTACAGCGCCGCCGCGACGTTCGGCATCCTCAAGGCCATCGGACTCGTGGTGCCGCTCCGTGCGTCGACGAGCGCCGAAGGTCGAGGGCTCGACGTCAGCGACCACGGCGAAGAGGCCTACGCCGAAGGTGATGGAGCCATTCTGGTCGGACCGGAACAGGTGGCGCGCTACGCGCAGGTGGTGGCCACGGCGCGTGTGGAAGGCGGACGCGCATGAAGCTCATCGTCGCCATCATCCGCCCGGACCGTGTCAACGACGTGCTCGAGGCGCTGTTCCGCGCACAGGTTCGGGGGCTCACCATCAGTCGCGTGCAGGGCCACGGCGGCGAAACGGAGCACGTCGAGAACTACCGGGGCACCACGGTCAAGATGGCGCTGCTCGAGAAGGTGCGCGTCGAGATCGCCGTCTCGCAGCCGTTCGTCGACACGACGATCAAGGCCATCGCCGATGCCGCCCGCACGGGCGACGTGGGTGACGGCAAGATCTTCGTGATGCCACTGGATACCGTCTATCGCATCAGGACGGGGGAACTCGACCAGGACGCGGTCACGCCGGTCGTGGCGGTCTAGGCGATTCCTGGGCGGGACGGAGGGAAAGAGGGAGAAAACGGAAAGGGGAAAGGGGAGAGGAAAGAGGGGAAAGGAAGGGCGACCCTGCTCCCGTTCTTCCTCTCCCTCCTTTGCTCCTTCGTTCCTTTGTTCCTCCCTCCCTTCCTTCGGTCCTTCCTTCCTTCGGTCCTTCGTTCCTTTGCTCCTTTGGTCCTTCGTTCCTTCCTACCAATCCGCGTACGGTGCGCCCGACGTCGACACGCGATCCGAGCCGCTCTTCACGTTGTAGATGCCCATGTCGCTGCCCGGGTTGTTGAGGTCGGGCTCCGACAGGATGGTCTGCCAGGTGTCTGGCGACTGCGTGATCGGATCGTCGGGGATGGCGCGCATGTAGCCCTCCGTGACCAGGTCCTCCAGCGCGGCCGGGTAGCGCTGCTTGTCGGCGTAGTACTGGTCGATGGCGTCGCGCATGCGAAACAGGTTCTCTTTCAGCACCGCCTCCCTCGCCAGCGTGACGGCATTGCGATAGCTCGCCATCCCGATCGCGGCCAGCACCACGATGAGGGCCATCACCACCATCAGCTCGAGCAGCGTGAACCCCTGTCGCGTCGCCGCCAGTGCCCGTTGGAACCGACGTGTCAGCATCGCATTACCACTCACTGTACGCCGTGCCGTCGAGCGCCGTGCCCGAGGCCTTCGAGTACACGTCGAAGACGTTCTGCCCGCCCCACGTCGACGAGTCGGGCCGGTCCTGATACGACCGCATCCCCCACTCGGCCTCTTTCGTCATGGGATCGATGGGGATACGCCGCAGGAAGCGGAGCTTCGTGTTCGTGGCATCACCCGCGCGCGTCACGCCCTCCACGAGCGTGTCGAGGTCGGGCGGATACCCCATGTCGTCGGGCTCGAGATCGAAGGGCGCAATCTGCTGCAGATCGGCGGCGTCCTTGTATCGATCGATCGCGGTCCGCATCTCGCGGAGCGCCCTCCGCAGCTCCACTTCCTTCTGCCGCTGCACGGCGACCTTGCCGAGCGGCAGGGCCGCGGACGCGAGGATCATCACGATGACGGCCACGACGAGCAGCTCGACGAACGTGTAGCCATGACGTCGAGCCAAAGACCGGCGACGGACGGCTCCACCTTCGCGTCTCGCGCTCCGGCGGACCAGTCGGAGAGCCGTCCCTGCCATGTTCATCGGACGGTGACATTGGCCGGCACGAGTTGCAGGCCAATGCTCCCCTGCTCCGGATTGGCAGCCACGCCGGCAGCGCTGATGGGTGACTGTCCAGGCGCCACCGGCTCGAACACCAGCGCCGCGAGCAGCCCGCTGCCACTTGCACCGACCTGATCGCCGGCTCGAACGATGGCGATGTCCACGCGTCCGGCGCCGTCATCGACCTGCTGCGTGAACGTGGGGCGCACGCCGCCCTGCTGAAGGAACGTGCCCTCCTGAACGGACCGCACGCGCAGCACGGCAGGGTTGTACGTGATCGTCAGGCTGACCGTTGAGAGCCGCTGCGCGCCGACGACCGAGATGGGCACCGTGTAGGGGCCACCGCCGACCTGGAACTGCGGCCCCGGCGTCGTGACCGAGACGCGTGCCGTGGGACCGGGCGCCGGACCGGCTGGCGGAGGCGTCGGGACAACCTCCGGCGGGGCGGGTTCGGCCGGCGGCGACTCGATCGGTGCCGCGGACGGCTCGGGTGCAGGCGCTGGTACGGGGGGCGTCTGCGGCAGGACCGACGGCTCGGACGCAACCGAACCGGTCTGCGGCTGCCCCGGAAGCGTGCTCAGCGGCTGCGGACCGGCCACCGGCGCGGGCGGCTCGGCCGCCGCCGCAGGAGCCTGCTCGGCCTGCGGTGAGGCGATGAGCGGGGGCGGCCCCGTCAGGCCGAGGCTCTGCTGCGAGCCGATGTAGATCGGGTCGAGGTTGCTCTGCGAGATCTCGGAGGTCCTGACGAGCCGCGGGGTGAGCAGGAACACGATGTCGGTCTTGGTCACCGAATCGGCGGTCGAGCCGAACAACCAGCGCAACACCGGCGTTCGCAACAGGCCGGTGATGCCTGACAGATCGCGTCGCTGTTCGTCGCGCAGCAACCCCGCAAGCATGTGCGATTCGCCGTCGCGCAGTCGCAGCATCGTTCTCACGCGTCGCGTGCCGAACGTGGGCAGGAGCTGCCCGGCGATGATGATCGACTGGCCCAGCGTGCTGCTTTCGACCTCCAGCTGCGAGATGATCTCGCCTTCGAGCGTCACGCGCGGCTGGTTCATGATCACCTTGATGCCGACCGTCTTGTAGCTGAAGTTGTTGATCGGGACGTTCGTGATTCCGCCTGCTCCGAAACCACCGAACGTGGTGGTCGGCACGGGAATCTCGTCGCCGAGATCCAGCGTGAGTTCCCCACCTTCCATGCCGCGCAGCTGCGGTTTCGCGATCAGCCTGGTCGTGCTGTCGGTCGCCAGGAAGTTGGCCACCGCCTGCGGCACGGTCATGTAGAAGTCGGCCGCGCTGATGCCCCGCGTGATGGTGTTCAGGTTGAACGGGGGCGTGTCCGCGTCGCCGCCCGCGGGCGGCACCTCCGGCGAGAAGATGCTGCCCACCGCGTACTGCGACAGGTTGACGCCCAGTTCGCGCGCGCGGGCGCGGTTCACCTCGAGAATCTCGACATCCACGACAAGCTCGGCCCGCGGACGGTCGTTGTTGCTGATGATCTGCTCGATGATGTTCATCACGCGCGTCGAGGCGCGCACGGTGAGGCTGTTCTGTGTCTTGTTCGCGACAACGAGGGGCGCCTGTGGGATGTTCGGAATCCGCAGAATGTTCTGAACGGTCTGCAGCACCTCCGTCGCATCGGCGTGCGACAGGTAGAACGTGCGAACCGCGATCTCTTCGTACGCCGTGCGTTTCGGCGGCGTATCCGGAATGATGAGGAGCGTCCTCGGGTTGAGCACCTTGAAGAAGGTGCCGGACGCCGCCATCACCTGCGCCAGCGCGTCTTCGAGCGGCAGGCCGTCCAGGTCGATGCTGATCTTCGCGTCGCGGAACTGCGGCTCGAAGACGACGTTGATGCCCGTCGCCTTGCCGATCGCGGTGATGACGTCCCGCGCACTCGCGTCCGCGAAACGCATGCCCAGTGGATCGCGCGACGTGGGGTCGAGCAGGGGCGGCGCACTGCGCTGGCTTGCCGTCTCGCGCATGGCTTCGATGGGCGGCCGCGGACGGGCGGCCTCCGACCGGTCACGCATCACGCGGTCGATTTCGGCGGCGCGCAGCATGGCATTGCGGTTGCCGGGGTCGTACTCGTATACCTTGCGGTACGCGACCACAGCCACCTCGAGGTCGCCGGCTTCGTCGGCCTGCCGCGCGCGTTCCAGGTGATACACCGAGGCCGACTGCATCGCCCGTTCCAGCGCGATCCTGTAATCGGCGCGGTCCGGGTCGTCGAGCAGGGCCTCACGGTACTGGGCGACCGCCAGCTCCCAGTCTCCCTGCGCGGCGGCCTGCTGCCCTCCTTTGTAGGCCCTGGAGGCGCCACAGGCGCTCACGACCAGGCCGGCGGCCGCCACCAGCAACAGCAGGGCCACCACGCGGGCGTGGTCGCAGAGACGGGCACGGGTCACGACGTCACGTCCTCGCATCATCCGGTCAGCCTGACGGTCTGGCGTCCTCGACCGTCCACGTATTCGATCTGCAGGGACTCTTCCCCGATCCGCACGATGCGCCAGCGCCCGTCCACGATCTGTCCCTCGCGGCCATAGTAGACGTTCTTACCGTCGCTGAGGACGGCGACCCGCCCGACATCGGCCCGTTGGACGACGCCGATGAACTTCACGACGATGGGCGGCGGCGGTGGCGGTCCCGACGGCGGCAGCGGTGCCGCGGGAACATTGGGGACGAGACCGGGTGCATTCTGGCCGCCCCCCGGACCGGAATCGCTGCCGGCGTCCACCTGCCGTCCGCTTTGCCCCATCATGAACGGATCACGTCCGCCATCGGCGAACGCCGGTGGCACGCGCGACAGGCGATCGAGACCGACACCGGCGGCAAGCGTCTCCACCGGCGACGCCTGGGCGCGTGCTGGCGGCCGGGCGGGCGGGCGGGCGGCTGGCGCAGGGGCGGCACTCGTCCCACCGAACTGCCACCAGCCCACCAGGGCCAGTACGACCAGGAGGACGCCCAGGACGAGGCGTTGCGTGCGCGGATCAGCGGCCATCCGGAGCCCTGTAGTACGTCGAGATGTTCAGCGTGGCTTCGAGCATGCCCGGGACATCGCTGCCCTGCGCCACGGTCAGGCTGCGGATGACGACGAAATCGTCGCCGGATTCCACGGCGTGCATGAAGCGCCGCAGTTGGTCGTAGCGCCCCCGCACGACCATCGAGATATCGGCACGTACCAGGTGCCCGTCTTTCGGCCGATCCTGGGTGAAGGCACGCCGGTCGAAATCGAGGCCGGCATCGCGCGCGACACGCGCCAGGCTCAGGAACGTGAGGCGGCGGGCACTGGCCTGATCTTCCGGCAGGACGTCCTGGTAGAACCGCTGCAGGTCTTCGGTCGCCCGCGACTTGCCGGTGGACAGCGCGCGCGCGTCGTCCAACTCACGCTGGGCGTCTGCCGCCGCCTGCGCCGCAGCGGCCGCACGGGTGTCGAGCGTTCCGACCCGCGCCCCCAGCGGCCCCAGCACGAGCCCCAGCATCACCAGGTTCACCAGGGCCAGGACGACGAGGGGCACCATGACGAGTCGCTTGTCGGTGAGCACTCGCGACAGCGGCACCATGTCAGCGTCCCTCCGAGATTGGCGTGGCGATCTCGCCGTCCGCGATGTACTGGCCGTCGAAGGTCACGACGAAGCTGCCGTCGTCAATTCGAAGCTCTTCGGTGGACTGCAGCGCGCGGAACGACTGGACCCGCTCGAGAGTGTCCATGAACGCGCCCACGTCCTCGATGCTGCGGGCGTTCACGATGAGCCGCACCGTGACGCCGCCGCGGTCGTCGATCGCCGGGTAGACGGCCCGCAGCACGACCGGCGCGGGGATGGTGCGCTCGATGGTGTTGAATAGCGCGGTCCAGGAGAAGACACGCTGGTCGATGGCACGGTTGACTTCGCGCGTCGCGGCCACCGTGACCTGCAACTCCGCGTCGTCGATGCCGCGGCGGACTTGTGCCGCCTCTCGCCGCAAGGCCGCGGCGCGTTGTTCGTCGACCGCAATGCGCGCCGAGAGCTGGCGCTGCTCCCGCGACAGCACCAGGAACTGGCGTGCGCTGAACACCGACAGCGCCGCAAGCACGACGGCCGCGATCGCCACCAGCACGTGGACGATGCGCTCGTTGTAGAACGGCCGCGTGGACAGGTTGCCGCGCAGCATCACCGTTCTCTCAACACCACGCCAACGGGCGCAGCCAGCGCAGCCAGGACGTCCGGCGCCTGGCCGACGCGGTCAGCGAGCGTGGCTGCCTGGCGCACGTCCACGGCCTGGACGACGACCCCGAGCCTCGCCTCGAGTTCGCGCGCCAGGAGCGCCGTGTCGCTGCTCTCGCTGCCGCCTGCCAGCAGCACGCGATCGAAGCCCTCCCCCGCCAGCCGGTCTTCGAAGTACATGCGCGTCTGGTGCACCACGTCGGCGAGATTCTCCTCGGCGTCGGTCGGACGTGTCCGGAAGAAGATGACGTGACCCTCTCTGACGATGGCGAACGAGCTGTACTCGGCGCCGACGCGCACCAGGAGCCAGTCACGCGGATCGTGCCCGCGCGCGGCATCCGCCAGCAGTACTGTGTTGAGCACGTTCACCGTCGAGATGTCGACGGTTCCGGCGTGCAGGCCGGCCGATGCGCACACCTGTTCGTACCCGGCGACCACGTCCCGGCGGGCGGCGACCACGACGAACTCGCGTCCCTCGCCGTCTGCCCTCCCCTCCTCGATGGAGACCTGCGCCTGGTCGACCGGGAACGGCAGCGCCTTTCTCAACTGCAGCCGGATGAGTTGCTCCAGGTCTCGTGGCTGTTCGGGCACGGCTTCGAAGCGCAGCAGCGTGACCTTGGCTGCGGTGTCCGGTATGACCAGCGCGCAGCGCCGCTGACGGCCGCCGACCTGCTCGACCGCCTTCCGGACCGCCCCGGTCACGACATCCGGCTGCTGGATGTTGGGCACGGTGAGCGACGCCACGACGGCCCCGGGCGGCAGCGCCACGCTCGCATGCGCGTCGACCCGCATGCCGTCGGGACGCGCCACGACGGCAGTGACGCGGCGCGCATCGATGTCGATGGCCAGCGATGGCGGAGGCGACTGGAGCCAGGAGGGCAACGGCGACATGCGTCAATCCACGAACGTGACCTTGTTGATTTCACGCAGCGTCGTCTCGCCGCTGAGGACGCGCGACACGGCCGACTCGCGGAGGAAACGCATGCCTTCCGCACGCACGGCACGCTTGATCTCGGAATTCGGACGCCGCGCCAGAATCATGTCACGGATGCCGTCGGTCACATCGAGAAGCTCGCAGATGGCCATCCGCCCGCGATACCCGGTGCCACCGCACTCGAGGCACCCCGCGCCCTCGTAGAACGTGTGCGTGTCGAGTACCGACGGGTCCATGGCCGACTCGACCAGCTGCTCGCGCGTCACCGGCGCGGGCCGCTTGCAATGGGGACAGATCATGCGGACGAGCCGCTGGGCGAGCACGCAGTTGAGCGCCGCCACGAACTGGTAGGCTTCGACGCCCATGTTGAGGAAGCGCCCCAGCACGTCCAGCACGTTGTTGGCGTGCACCGTCGTGAAGACCAGGTGCCCGGTCAGCGCCGAGTTGATGGCAATCTGCGCGGTCTCCGCATCCCGAATCTCGCCGACCATGATCTTGTCGGGGTCGTGGCGCAGGATGCTGCGCAGGCCGCGCGCGAACGTCAGCCCCTTCTTCTCGTTGATCGGAATCTGGACGATGCCGCTCAGCTGATACTCGACCGGATCCTCGATGGTGATGATCTTGTCCTCGACCGATCGGATCTCCGACAGGGCCGCATAGAGCGTCGTCGTCTTGCCCGAGCCCGTCGGACCGGTCACCAGCACCATACCGTACGGCTCGCGGATGTACTTGCGGAAGCGCCGCAGCTCATCGTCCGGGAAGCCGAGAATGTCGAGACGCAGTTCCTTGAACTGCTCGCTGATCGACTCCTTGTCGAGAATGCGGATGACCGCGTCCTCGCCGTGGGCGCTCGGCATGATCGACACCCGGAAGTCGATCGTCTTGCCGCGCATGCGGAGCTTGAACCGGCCGTCCTGCGGCACGCGCCTCTCGGCGATGTCCAGTTCGGCCATCACCTTGATGCGCGAGATGATGGGGCCCGCGAAGCGCCTGTCGATGGGTCGCATGGCCGCCTGCAGCACGCCGTCGATGCGGTACTTCACGACGACCGCATCGTCCTGTGTCTCGATGTGGATGTCGCTCGCGCGACGCTGAAGGGCCGTGAAGATCGTCGAGTCGACGAGTCGGATGATGGGGCTGATGTCGCTCGTGAGTTTCTCGACCGACAGCGACTCGTCGCCGCTCTCGTCTTCTTTCAGCAGCTGCAGCTGAAAGCTCTCCGTCGCCTCCTCGAGCACGCGTTGGCTGCTCTCGCTCTTCTTGAGCATCCCCTGGATGGCGCTGGCGGGGCCCACCGTCACCTTGAGGCGCATGCCGAGCAACTGCTGCAGCTCGTCGATCATCATCAGATCGGTCGGGTCCGACACGACGATGACCAGTGCATCGCCCTCGCGGCGATGCGGGATGAACCCGTAGCGCAGCATCAGGTCGGCCGGAATGGACCGGAACAGCTCGTTGTCGAGATGGAACTCGCGCATCTCGACGTACTCCAGCCGATACCGCCCGGCCAGGCGCCTGGCCTCCTCCGCCTCGACGACGGCCGTGCTGACTCCGCCGTCGAGTTCGGGCAGCGGCAGGTCGACGGCTGGCATGCCGTTGGGGGGAATCGGGGTACTCACGCGGCAGGTCCTCCGAACGTGGACGCGGCGTCAGCCGAGCGCCGACGACAACTGGAAGACCGGCAGATAGAGCGCGATGAGCAGGCCCGCGATGATCGCGCCCATGACGACCAGCAGCAGCGGCTCGATGAGCAGCAGGAAGCGTCCGAGCTTCGTCTCGATGTCTTCGTCATAGAAATCGGCAATGGCGTTCAGCATGTCCTGGAGGGCGCCGGTCGCCTCGCCCACCTCGACCATCTTGACGGCGATGTCGGGGAACTCGCCCTTGGCCGCCAGGGCCACCGACAGCGCCTGCCCTTCCCGCACCTGACGGCCGATGTCGTCCATCTGGCCCGCGATGTGCCGGTTCGAGATCGACCGTCGCGCCACGTCGAGGGCCATCACCAGCGGGATGCCTCCCCCCAGCAGCGTGGCCAGCGTGCGGCTCAACTGCGACGTCGCGAACTGCCTGGCGAGCGAACCCAGCAGCGGAAGCTTCAGAATCAGACGATCGAGTGCGCGGCGTTGGCTGGGCTGCCGCGTGAACCAGCGCGCACCCATCACCAGTGCCGCGGCCGCCGCCGCCAGCAGCAGGACGTTCCCGCGCACGCCCGACGACACGCCCACGATGACCCGCGTGGACCACGGCAACTCGGCGCCGAAGTTGCCGTAGAAATCGCTGAAGGCCGGTACGACCTTGATCACGATGATGCCGACGACGCCGAGGGAGAGCGCGACCAGCACCGCGGGATAGACGAGCGCCGAGACGATCTTGCGGCGAACCGCGCCGAGCACCTGCACGTAGGCCACGTAGCGGCGCAGTACCTGCTCGAGGCTGCCGCTGCGCTCGCCCGCCATGAGCGACGCCGTGTAGATGGGCGAGAAGTGGCGACTGTGCGGCTCGAATGCCTCCGACAGCGCGACACCCGAGCGGACCTCGGCGTGGACGTCGTCGAGCACCGCCTTGAACGCCGGGTTCGGGACGTTGCGGCGCAGGATGTCGAGGGACTGGACGAGCGGCAGGCCCGCCTTCAACAGCGTCGCCAGCTCCTGGTTGAAGACCAGGAACTCGTGCATCGTGATGCGACCGCCCCTCCGCTGGCGCAGCCATGCCAACCCGGTCCAGGCCGACGACTTCACCTCGAGGACGTACAGGCCCTTCTCTTCGAGTTCCCGCCGGAGGGCGGCCTCACTGTCGGCGACGTAGGTGCCTTCGGTGACCTGTCCGCTGGCTGTGGCCAGCCTGCAGCGAAACTCCATGCGCAACGATCAGGACGCGCCGGCGAGCTGCAGCACGCGCGCCACGTAGTTCCGGGTCTCGGGATAGGGCGGAATGCCGCCGAACCGCTCCACTGTGGCGGCCCCGGCGTTGTACGCGGCCAGCGCCAGACGCAACTCGAACCGGTCGAGCAGCTGCCGCAGGTACCGGACGCCCCCCTCGATGTTGGCAACCGCGTCGTACGGATCCCGCACGCGGAGATCACGCGCGGTCGCTGGCATCAGCTGCATCATGCCCATGGCCCCCTTCGAGGAGCGGGCGTTCGGCTGGTAGCGCGATTCGACGGTGATGACGGCGTGCACGAGCCGGGGATCCACGTTGTGGCGCTTCGCCGCGGCGGCGATGACCCCCTCGTACTGCTGTGCGCCGGCCGGGGCAAGGTAGGGCCGGCTCTCCGAGCCGGCCGGCCCTCTCGCCGACTTGTCCGCCAGAGCCGGGACCGCGAAGGTGGAAGCGCTCGCCCCTTCTTCCGGCGCGAAGGTGGACACATCTCCCGCATCCACCGGCTCCGGGTACGCCACTTCGTCCGCCGCGACTGACCTGATCAGCGACGCCGCGCACGTCATCGTTCCCCCGCCCCGAAGCTGCAGCACGGCACGGTCACCCTGTACCTCGATCGCCTTGACCGACAGCGTGCGGCCACTGGTCAGCGTGACCAGTTCCGCGTGCGCGGAGCCCGGAAATGCCAGCGCCGCGACAGTCAGCCCTGTCGCGGCGAACGGACGGAGAATCATCGCCGGCAGTGTACCACCCGGGTGGGCGTGGTCAGCGCGTCAGGCCTTCGGTTCGACGAACACGTGGAACACGCGAATGCCAAGCTCACGACTGTCGGTCGAGTTGGCGGCAGGCGTCTTCGCGGGCACGAAGGCCTCGTTCAGTTCGAGGGTGACGTCCACGTTCTCGGTGGTGCCGAACTGGGCGGCGGTCACGTCGACACGCCGAATCACCTCTTCCGTGCTCGCCAGCGTGTAGGTGTCCAGCACCTGATCGCCAATCCTGATGGTCAGCACCTGGCCGGGGAGCAGGTCGGGACGTCCATCGAAATGGACGAACAGCGTGGCGTCCCTGCCCGGGTTCCGCAGCGACAGCGTCGCCACCCGCTGCGTCCACTGCCACTCCACAGCGGCGTTCTCAGACGAGACCTCTGCGTTGTGCCAGCCGTCCTTGAACTGGATGAAGACGTTCTCGGAGGCCGGCAGCAGCTCGAGCGTGCCGACGTCGTAGCCGCGCTGGCCGTCGTTGACACCGGCCAGAGGCAGACGCTCGTTGGTCTCGGGGTCGTACAGGCCCACACGAATCGTCGACTGGCCCATGTACGGGTACACCGGCACGAACATCGTGCGCGTGTACTCAACACGCTGCCCCGGCTTCCAGTCGCGGGTCGGCACCTGGGGGTAGTGGTCGTCGGTCCACATCAACTCGCCGTCCGAGTCGAGGAAATGCACCATCACCCGGTATTGCTTGTCGAACGCCGGAGCGTTCGTGGCGACCGTGAAGCGATAGGTCAGATCCAGCGGACTCCCGAGCGCCGCTCTGGCGCGGCTGGCCGAGAAGACCGGCGTGGCGACCGGGGGCGTTGTGTCCTCTTTCTTCCCGCAGCCTGCAGACAGGCCGACTGAAATGCCGAGGGCAAGGCAGACACCGAGAAGTTTCACGTCGCACTACTCCAGGAGAAGGACCGGCGGCGAACTTGCCGTCAGTACGAACAACAGGTGATGCTAGCAACTCGCCGAGTGGCCGCGCAACTGCCGCCGAGAGTCGGCACGGAATCACGGTTGAGGATTGAGCGGACTCGGGACGTTCGCGGACCAGCACTTATGGTGAACTCGACGCTGCGGACCGTCGCCGCCGCTCTGGGCATGGTGGCGACAGGATGGCTGGTCGCGCTCCTTCTTCCTGCCCTGTCCGGTGAGACACCCCGGCGTCATCGCATCGAGTCGGCTTCCCTCGTCCTCGCCGGATGCCTCGTCCTGCTGGTGAGTGTCAGACCGTGGGTCGCGAGGTTTCCGGTTACCGCAGTTCCCGGGCGGGACCGACTCTGGATGAGCGCGCTCTGGGTTGTTGCGGTCGCCTGGTGGGTCTGGACGCTGCGGCTGGGGCCGCTGTCTGATGATTTCGTCATCAGGCAGTGGGTCATCGACCGCAACTGGCTACCGACGACCTGGCCATTCGCGCGACCGCTGCCCATGCTCGCCTGGGGAGCCGTTCTTGCCGCGGGGGGAGACTGGGC
Source organism: uncultured Vicinamibacteraceae bacterium (assembly GCA_964388335.1). Taxonomy (GTDB): domain Bacteria; phylum Acidobacteriota; class Vicinamibacteria; order Vicinamibacterales; family Vicinamibacteraceae; genus JAEZDP01. The sequence continues at coordinate 90,614 of CAYMAG010000005.1, forward strand.
CGCGCTCCATCTCCTCAACGTGAGCCTGCACGCGCTCAACGTGGCGCTGGTGTTTCGACTTGGGCGAACAGGATTCGGCATCATCGGCGGTGCGGTCGCAGGCGTCCTCTTTCTCTTCTTTCCGGCCCACGTCGAGGCCGTGGCGTGGACCGCGGGTGTGTTCGACGTGGCGGCATGCGCCGGCATCCTGATTGTCCTGAATGCGTGGTGTTCGGGATTGTCGGCGGTGCATCGAGCCGTTGTGGTGTCGTTCGGGATGGGCATCGCGCTGGGTTCCAAGGAGTCGGCGGTGGTGCTGCCGGTATTGCTGGTTCTCGTGGACCTCACGATTCGGCGAGGATCGTGGGACATCGGGCGGATGGTGACGGCACTCCTCGCCCTGGGTGGCACGGTCGGGTACGTCGCGTGGAGGGTGACGCTCTCCCCTGCCATCAGCGGGCACCTGAGCCAGTTGCCGCAAAGCCGCTATCAGGTGAAGGAGCTACTCGTCCGTCCATTTGGCGCCCTGGTCGCCCCCATTCGCACCGACGACGGCCAGTTCCTGCTGCCCACGCTCAGCGCACTGGCAGTCCTGTCAATCCTTGCGGTCGGGCTGCGAAGCGCGTGGCGTTCCGGCGCCCTGGATCCTCTCGTGGGGATGCTGTCCGCAGGGCTGAGGCTTGGCCTCGTCTGGCCCTTGGTGGCCGTCGCCCCGTTGCTCATGCAGTTCTACGTATCCGACACCCTCGAGGGCAGCCGATACGCCTACCTAGCGTCGGTCGGCTTTTCGATCTTTCTCGGTGGCACCGTTGCCTCGACGGGCGGTATCCGGCGCCGGGTCAGCCTTGCCGCGGTGAGTGTCCTGTTGGGGGTATGGCTGACGGCCGCACTCGTGGAACGCCAGATCTGGACCCAGGCCGCGGTCACGCGTGATTCCACGCTGGCGGACGTCGCACGGCTGGCGGAGGCTCACGACTGCATGACATTCGAGCTTCGTCGTCCGCCCGACAGCCTTCGCGGAGCGTACGTCTTGAGGGAGGGTGCCGCCCTCGCCATACGCGAAGCGCTTGCAGCGCGTACGGGCTCTCGCGCCTGCGTCGCCGAGTGGACAGGTGCGGGTGTCCGCCTGGTCGAGTGAGCGCGTGCGACCGCGCGGCTGTTCAGAGCGGGGTCAACATGCTAGAGTCACGGCGCACGATGTCAGACGCCCTCGGACTCATTGAAACCCGCGGCCTCATCGGCGCCATCGAGGCTGCCGACGCCATGGTGAAGGCTGCCAATGTCCAGTTGGTGGCCAAGGAATACATCGGCGCCGGCTACGTCACGGTGATGGCGCGCGGCGACGTCGGCGCGATCAAGGCCGCGACCGATGCGGGCGCCGCGGCCGCCCGGCGAGTGGGTGAACTCGTGTCGGTCCACGTCATTCCGCGTCCGCACGCCGAAGTCGAACGTATCCTGCCCAAGCTGCCCAGTCCGACCGGGAAGTAGGCGCCCACGCGGGCGCCACCACCGCGCATGGCTGATACCACCCGCCCGCACAGCGACCGCGACCTGGCCTCCATGGCGGAAGCGCGCACGCTGGCGAGAGACGCGCGCACCGCACAGACACAACTCGCCGAACTGCCGCAGACGGCCATCGACGCCATCGTCGATGCCATGGCCGCCGCCATCCTCCCCCACCTCGAGAGCCTGGCGAAGGAGGCGGTCGATGAAACCGGCTTCGGCGTCGCCGCCGACAAGGTACAGAAGAACCGGTTCGCGGCCGAACACGTGCACGCGTTCATCCGTCCGATGACGACGGTCGGCGTGCTTCGGCGCGACGACACCCGCCGCATCGTCGAGATTGCCGAGCCGTTCGGCGTGGTGGCGGCCATCGTGCCCTCCACCAACCCGACCTCAACGGCCATCTACAAGATTCTCATCGCGCTCAAGGCCCGCTGCGCCATCGTGATCAGCCCGCACCCGTCGGCGGCACGCTGCATCAACCGGGTCGCGGCCATCATGGCCGCGGCGGCGCAGTCGGCGGGAGCCCCGCCCCACAGCATTGGCTGGATGACCACGGTCACGCTGGAGGGCACGCAGGAACTCATGCGTCAACGCGAGGTCGCGGTCATTCTCGCAACCGGCGGCATGGGGCTCGTCCGCGCGGCCTACTCGGCCGGTAAGCCCGCCTACGGCGTGGGGCCGGGCAACGCGCCCTGCTACGTGCACGAGTCGGCGGATGTCGCCAAGGCGGCCGCCGACATCGTCCTCGGCAAGACCTTCGACAATGGCCTCCTCTGCTCGTCGCCCAATTCGGTCGTCGCCGACCGCGCGATCGACGCGGGACTGCGGGAGCAACTGCGGGCCCAGGGGGCGTTCTTCCTGTCCGCCGACCAGTCTGCGCGGCTCGCGGCAGCCCTCGTCACACCCCAGCGCCTGCCGAACCCGGCCTTCGTCGGACGTCCGGCCGCGGAAATCGCTCAGAAGGCCGGTATCGACGTGCCGGCGGGCACCCGTGTACTCATCGCCGAGCTGGCGGGTGTGGGACGCGACCATCCGCTGTCCATCGAGAAGCTCTGCCCCGTCCTGTCGTACTACGTCGTGGCCGACTGGCGCGAAGGCTGCGAGCGCTGCAAGGCCATCCTGCGCTATGGCGGCATGGGCCACACGATGTCGGTGCACGCCGAGGACGAGGACGTGGTCATGCAGTTCGGGCTGCACAAGCCCGCGTTCAGAATCGTGGTCAACACGCCGACCACGCACGGGTCGATCGGACTCACGACGGGGCTCGATCCGGCCATGACCCTCGGGTGCGGCGGCTTCGGCGGCAACATCACGTCCGACAACATCTCGCCGATGCACCTGCTCAACACGAAGCGCCTGGCCTGGGAACTGCGCCCGGCACAAGGCGCGATGCGCACGGATACGGCGCGACCCGCCACCGCCGGAACAGCTTCGGTATCGCCGGCTGCCCGGCCTGTCGGCGTCCGTCCTCCGGCGCCGATCGATGCCGCGACTCTGTCGTCACGTATCGACACCTACCTGTCCGGGAGGGGGATTCGCCCCGGAACGACCTTGGCGGTGGGTAAGGTAGGGCCGTCTCTCCGAGACGGCCGTCCCGATGTCACGCGATCCGACGTCGGACGGCTCGGAGAGCCGTCCCTACCAGTCGATTTCGTGTGCGAGGACGATGTCCGGCAGGCGCTGAAGCACGGGAAGAAGATTGTCGTGGCGACCCGAGCCATCGTCACACCCGCGGCCCGTGACCTCGGCGAAGCTCATCAGATGTTCGTGGCGCACGACGAATCCGAGTCTTGACCTGTCCGCTGGCCGGTGTTACGCTCCGGCGTCTTTTCCGAGACGCCTATGCGACCACCGTTCTGGCTGCCAGGCGCAGTCCTGTTTTTCGTTGCCGCGGCTGCCTGCAGCGGCAACCCTCGTCCCCAGGTTTCCGCAGCGCCTTTGCCGCCCGTCCACGCCGTTGACGCGCTTCCCGCCCAAGCCATCCAACCTGACCCCGTCGACCCCGTCGATGCCCTGATCGCCGAATCGGACCGGCTGTTCGCGCTGGGCGCGCGGGAACTCACGCTCGGCCACCTCGCCCAGGCGCGAGACGCCTTCGATCGTTCCCTGGACGTGCTGCTCGAGGCGCCGGGCGGTGCCCGCACGGAGCCGCGTCTGCGTACCCATTTCGATCGACTCGTCGATCGCGTTGCGGCGCAGGAGGCGCTGGCGCTGCAGACCGGTGACGGGTTCACCGAGAAGCCGTCCGAGCCCGCGGTCATCGACGAACTGCTGGAAGTGGCGACGTTTGCGCCCACCACCCCGCCCGACAAGGCGGTCGAAGCCGCGGTGCAGGCCGATCTGGCCAGCATGGTCCACGACATTCCGATTCCGCTCAACGAGCGCGTGCTGCAGTACGTGGAGCTGTTCCAGGGCCGTCTCCGCGGGCACCTCGCCGGCGGACTGCAGCGGGGCACCCGCTATCTGCCGATGATTCAGGCCGTCTTCCGCGAGGAGGGCGTGCCACTGGATCTCGCGTACGTGCCGCTCATCGAAAGCGCCTTCAAGCCCACCGCGTTGTCGCGGGCGAGCGCGCGCGGCATGTGGCAGTTCATGCGCGGCACCGCCAGCGACGTCGGACTGAAGCAGGACTGGTACATCGACGAACGGGCCGATCCCGAGAAGGCCACCGTGGCCGCGGCCCGCTATCTCAAGTTGCTGTACGAGATGTTCTCCGACTGGCACCTCGCGCTGGCGTCGTACAACGGCGGTCCCGGCCGCGTGCAGCGCGCGATGAAGGCATCGGGCCGCGACGACTTCTGGACGCTGTCGGCTGGCACGCGGTACCTGCCGCGGGAAACCCGCGAGTACGTCCCCATGATCCTGGCGTCCATCATCATCGCCCGGAACCCGGCACAGTACGGCTTCGAGATCGAGCCTGCCGATCCGCTCTCGTACGACAAGGTGCGTGTGCCGACGGCGGTCGACCTGCGGCGCGTCGCCGAGTGGACCGGGACGTCGATTGACGAGATTCAGGCGCTCAACCCCGAACTGCGCCGCTGGACGACCCCGGTTCGCTATCCGGACTACGAAGTGAAGGTGCCGACAGGGCGTGGCGCCGCGCTCGAGGCCAGGCTCGGGCTCGCGTCCGAGGTGGAGCTGGCCACGCTGCGCTGGCACACCGTGAAGCGTGGGGAGTCTCTGGCGACGATCGCCAGGAAGCTGGGCGTGTCGCGGGCCGACCTGGCCGATGCCAACAGCATCAGGACGACCGCGCAAGTGCGCGTCGGGCAGCAGCTGATCATCCCTCGAGCGCCGGCGGCGCCGCTGCTCGCCGCGGCGTCTCCCGCGGCTCCGTCCACGCGGCAGCCGTCGACCGTCGCCGCGAACAGTACCCCCAACTCACCGGCTGATGACGGCCCCGTCCTCTACCACGTGAAGCGAGGCGACACGCTGTACCGCATCGCCGCATCCCACGACGTCTCGGTCGCCGAGATCAAAGCCTGGAATCGTCTGCGGTCCGACCGGCTCTCCGTCGGCACGCGCCTGACGATTCACGTCGACCGCGGCGCCCGCACGGCGCAGTAGCCTTCACCGTCCCACGCAGATACTGCATGAGGCCGCCATGGGCGGTTGTGCAGTATCTGCCAGTGTCGCGGCCCGCCCACACGCTATCGCGAGGATTCCTTCCGAACGGGCGGCTGGCTCGAAGCTTGCCTGTCGTGGAGTATGCTCGCCGCGACGTATTCGGCCACGCTCATCGGCATCACCGCCGAACCGATCCGGGTCGAAGCCGACGTTTCGTTCGGTCTTCCTTCCTTCACGCTGGTCGGGCTGCCCGACACGTCGGTGCGCGAGAGTCGCGACCGCGTGAGAAGCGCCATCCGGAACTCGGGGCTCGAGTTCCCGCCACACCGCATCACGGTCAATCTGTCGCCCGCCGACCTGCGCAAGGAAGGTACCGGCTTCGACCTCCCCATCGCCCTGGCGCTGCTGGCGGCCGGCGGGCAGGTGCCGACGGAGACGACACGCAGGGCGCTCGTGCTCGGCGAACTGTCGCTCGACGGCGGAATCGTGCCCGGACGAGGCATTCTCCCGGCCGCGCTGGCGGCCAGACGCCACGGCCTGTCGGTGGTGCTGGTGCCGTCGGCCAATGCGGCAGAAGCGCTCGTCGTCCCGGGCCTGCGAGTGTTGACCGCCGACTCGCTCACCGACGCGTTGCGGTCGCTTGCCCATCCGGAGCTGTGCGCGAAGCCGCCGCGATCGGTCGAGACCGCGCTGCCAGAGGCGGGCGACGATCTGGCGGACGTGTGCGGCCAGGCCGTGCCGCGTCGTGCCCTCGAGATCGCCGCGGCCGGTGAACACAACATCCTGCTGTCGGGGCCGCCGGGGGCCGGCAAGACGATGCTGGCGCGCCGGTTGCCGGGCCTGCTTCCGTCGTGGACCTTCGACGAGTCACTCGAAACGACGGCCATTCACTCGGCGGCTGGCCTCATCAGGCCGGGCAGTGCCCTGCTGGCGACCCGGCCGTTCCGCGCCCCTCACCACACCGTGTCGGCCGCGGCCCTCGTCGGCGGCGGTCCGCAGCCTCGTCCCGGGGAGGTGAGCCTGGCGCACCACGGCGTGCTCTTCCTCGACGAGGCGCCGGAGTTCGACCGCCACACGCTGGACGTGCTTCGCCAACCGCTCGAGGAGGGGTGCGTCCATCTCGCCCGCGTGGCCCGCACGGTCACGTTCCCTGCGCGGTTCCTGTTCGCGGCCGCGATGAACCTGTGCCCGTGCGGCCTGCGCGGCCATCCGACGCGCGCCTGCCAGTGCCGTCCCTCCGACGTCATACGCTATGGCGCCAGGCTGCCGGGCCCTGTTCGCGATCGGATCGATCTGGCGGTGGACGTCCCACCCGTGGCGTTCGATGCGCTGGCCGCGCGTCAGACGGGCGAAGCCACGCAGGTCGTGAGGCAGCGGGTGGAGACGGCGCGCACCACCCAATTGCAGCGGCAGGGGCTGCCGAACGCGAGGCTGCGCGGCGAGGCGGTCCGATCGATCGGGCGCGCCGCTGACGTCCGGCCGCTGCTGGCCCGGGCCGTGGACCGGTTCGGCCTGAGCGCCCGCGGCGTCGACCGGGTGCTGCGTGTGGCGCGCACCATCGCGGACCTCGACCGGGCGCCCGCGGTGACGCGCGCACACGTCGCCGAAGCTCTGCAGTTCAGGGTCCCCGGGGGAGGCGGCTTGTGCTAGACTCGTCCGTCGCCTGGTTCCGAGGCGGGGTGTTTACACCCTCGGACCCACCGGTGACAACGCTCCCGGGCTGGTCAGGCGAACGCCGCGCCGGGTCCGGGGCGTCAGATGTGGCACATGGCAGCTAAGCGATACAGCATTCTCGTGGCGGATCGTCGGACAGGGATCGTCCGCCGGTTCACCCTCTCCCTCCGGCCCGCCCTGGTCGTCCTGGCCGTGCTGGGCGTGTTACCCAGCCTGGTGGCCGCAGGCGCGCTGTCGAAGTCGTGGTGGCAGTCGCGCGTGTGGGAAGAACAGGTGGCGCTGCTGGAGCAGGAGAACGAGAGCTTCCGCACGGCGACCGGCGCGTTGACCGAGCAGGTTGGCGGCCTGCAGGCCGCGCTCGATGGTCTCGACGAGTTCAATCCGACCGATACGGAACGGGCGGCGATGGCACGGCTGCCCACCGGCACGCGGCGACAGGCACTGGGTGGCGGGCGCCCCGACTCCTCGCTCGTGGCCCGCCTCAATGGTCCGTCGATCACGCCCGATGGCCTGGGCGTCCTGCGTCAGATGCTGGGCGCGTTGGCCTCGAGGCTCGACGCGGCGCGTCCACAACTCGAGCGGCAGGCAGCCCTCGCCCGCTCCACCCCTGCCATCTGGCCGGCGTTCGGTGGCCTCAGTTCCGGATACGGCGTGCGGCGTGACCCCTTCACCTCAGCGCCGGCCGTTCATCTCGGCCTCGACATCTCCGCGGATCATGGGCAGCCCGTGTATGCGACGGCGGACGGCGTGATTGCCGAGGCCGAACGCCACAGCGACTACGGCAACCTCGTCACCGTCAGCCACGGCTTCGGCATCGAATCGCGCTATGCCCACTTGTCCGGCTTCGCCGTGCGTCCTGGCCGCAGCATCAGGCGCGGCGAGGTCATCGGCTACGTCGGCTCCACCGGTCGATCGACGAGCGCACATCTTCACTACGAAATCTGGATCGATGGTCGTCCGGTGAACCCGCTCGGGTTCCTCGTCGGCCGCGACCACCCCTGACCACAGGCCGTGGCCTTGCCTCACCCCGAGGCGTTCCCTACAATCGAAAGATTGCGGGGACCGCTGAAGGTTCCCCTACCAGGTAGCCGCATTTGATCCTCGATACCCTACTCGCCAAGGTCATCGGTACCCAGAACGATCGCGAACTGAAGCGGATTACGCCGCTCATCGCGCAGATCAACGCATTCGAGCCCACGCTGGAGGGGCTTGGCGACGAGCAGCTGCGCGCAAAGACGGACGAGTTCAAGCATCGCCTGGCCAACGGCGAGACGCTCGACGACCTGCTGCCCGAGGCCTTCGCCGTCGTGCGCGAAGCCGGCCGTCGCGTGGTGCACATGCGGCACTACGACGTGCAGCTCATAGGCGGCATCGTCCTGCACCGCGGACGCATCGCGGAGATGAAGACGGGCGAAGGCAAGACGCTGGTCGCCACCCTGCCGGCGTATCTCAACGCCCTGGCCGGCAAGGGCGTGCACGTCGTCACCGTGAACGACTACCTCGCCCGGCGCGACTCGGAGTGGATGGGCCGCATCTACCGGTACCTCGGCATGTCGGTCGGTGTCATCTCGCACGATCTTCGCGACGACGAGCGCAAGCGCAATTACGCCTGCGACATCACGTACGGCACCAACAACGAGTTCGGCTTCGACTACCTGCGCGACAACATGAAGTTCGACCTCGCGCAGATGGTGCAGCGGCCCCATCACTTCGCGATCGTCGACGAGGTCGACAGCATCCTCATCGACGAGGCCCGCACGCCGCTCATCATCTCGGGCCCCGCCGAAGAATCGACCGACCTCTACTACGAGGTCGACCGCATCATTCCGAAGCTGACGCCCGGCGCGGTGATCCAGGGCAACGTCAAGGCGGAAGAGCGTGAGGCCCTCGAAGCCACTGGCGACTTCATCGTCGACGAGAAGCACAAGACGGCGTCCCTGACCGAAACCGGCATGGCGAAGGCCGAGTCGCTGCTCGAGCACCGGCTCCAGCCGGGTGGGCTCTACGATCCGGTCAACATGCCCCTGCTGCACCACATCAACCAGGGTCTGCGGGCGCACACCCTCTTCCGCCGGGACGTCGACTACGTCGTCAACGAGGAGGGCCAGGTCGTCATCGTCGACGAGTTCACCGGCCGACTGATGCCGGGACGGCGCTGGAGCGACGGGCTGCACCAGGCCGTCGAAGCCAAGGAGAGCGTGAAGATCGAGCGCGAGAACCAGACGCTCGCGACCATCACCTTCCAGAACTACTTCCGCAAGTACGAGAAGCTCTCGGGCATGACGGGGACGGCCGACACCGAGGCCGAAGAGTTCAACAAGATCTACAAGCTCGACGTCGTCCTGATCCCGACGAACCGCCCACTCATCCGCATCGAAGAGCCCGACACGGTCTATCGCACCGAGCGCGAGAAGAACGAGGCGATCGTCGAAGACATCGTGACGAAACAGGCCGAAGGGCGGCCCGTGCTCGTGGGGACGGTTTCGGTCGAGAAGTCTGAGCGACTGTCGGCGATGCTCAAGCGCCGGGGCGTGAAGCACGTCGTCCTGAACGCGAAGTACCATGCCCAGGAAGCCGAGATCGTGGCGCAGGCCGGCCGTATCGACACCGTGACGGTGGCGACCAACATGGCGGGCCGCGGCACCGACATCCTGCTCGGCGGCAACCCCGAGTTCAGGGCGCGCCAGCAGTGTCTCGCCGAGGACGTCGCCGAGAAGGTGCCGAAGGGCCAGGAACGCTACGTGGACGACGAAGAGTTCGTCTACTTCAGGCATCTCGACGGTTCCTACCGCGTGGCCACCCCGACGTGGCGGCACATCTACGCCAGCTTCGAAGACGAGTGCGCGGTCGAGCACGACAAGGTGGTGTCGGTTGGGGGGCTGCACATCATCGGCACCGAACGTCACGAATCACGCCGCATCGACAACCAGCTGCGCGGCCGTGCCGGACGTCAGGGCGATCCGGGGTCGTCGCGTTTCTACCTGTCGCTCGAAGACGACCTGATGCGCATCTTCGGGTCGTCGAACATCGCCGGCCTCATGCAGCGGCTGGGCATGGAAGAGGGCGTGCCGATCGAGAGCCGGATGGTCACCAAGGCGATCGCGCGCGCGCAGAAGCAGGTCGAAGCCCAGAACTTCGGCACCCGCAAGCACCTGCTCGAGTACGACGACGTGATGAACAAGCAGCGCGAGAGCGTCTACACGTTGCGGCGGCAGTTGCTCGAGGGTAAGGTCAGGCTCGAGGACGGCGACACCGACACGCGCGAGTACCTGCTCAACGTCGCCGACGAGCAGGTCGAGGCGCTGGTCGACACGTATGCGCCGGCCGACGAGGATCCCGACACGTGGGATCTGGACATGCTGCGCGAGGAAGTCGTGAGAGTGTTCGGGCTCGACGACGCCGCCCTTCGCGGGCTGACGTGGGAGGAGATGAAGTCGGACGAGATCCACCAGGCGCTGTGGTCTCTCGTCGAAGCGACGTACGAACGGAAGGAGGCCGAGGTCGGCCGCGACGTGCTACAGCTGCCCCGGGAGGTCGTCGCGCAGATCCTCCCGCCCGACCGGCTCGAGGCGGCGACGGCGGCAGACACGGACGCGCGGTTCCAGGTCGCGGGTCAGGCCGTCCTCGGTCCGATCGAACGCAACCTCATGCTGCAGGTGGTGGACAGCCAGTGGAAGGACCACCTCTACTCGCTCGACCACCTCAAGGAAGGCATCGGCCTGCGCGGCTACGGCCAGCGCGACCCGCTGGTCGAGTACAAGAAGGAGAGTTTTGCCCTGTTCCGCGCGATGAAGCAGCGCGTGGACGAAGAGACGGTGCGCTACCTGTGGCGCCTGCGTCCCGTGTTCGGGCAGTCTCGCTCTCCCGATGGTGAACCGCCGGCCGCCGGCCGCGCGCCCGCGGTACGTCCCGCGGCGCCGTCCGGTATCTTCGCCCCGCCGCGTGCGAACCAGTTGCAGGAGAATCGCCCGGCGCCGCCACCTCTTGCCGCGCCGCCTCGCGGCGCATCCTCGGGCGGAGGCGTCTTCGGCGGTTCGGGGACGCCCGGCGCGGCGCCTGCACCCGCGCGTGTGGGCGGCGACGACGCGGGCGTCCGCACCGTGCGGCGCGACGAGCCCAAGGTCGGACGCAACGACCCCTGCCCCTGCGGCAGCGGCAAGAAATACAAGAAGTGCCACGGAGCAGGCTTGTGACCTTCGAGACCCAATCGGCGCTTCCGCCGGCAGAGCAGGTGGAGCGCGGCCTTCGTACCGCGTTCACGTTCGACGACGTACTGCTCGTGCCGCGGCGGTCGGAGATTCTTCCGAGCCAGGTGGACATCTCGACGCAGTTCACGCGCAACATCCGGTTGTACGTGCCGCTGGCGAGCGCGGCCATGGACACCGTCACCGAGTCGTCGCTTGCCATCGCCGTCGCACAGCAGGGCGGCATCGGCATCATTCACAAGAACCTCTCGATCGAGGATCAGGCGCAGGAGGTGGATCGCGTGAAGCGGTCCGAGAGCGGGATGATCGTCAACCCGATCACACTCTCCCCGACGCACACGATTCACGAAGCGCTGCAGATGATGCGCCGCTATCGCATCTCGGGCGTGCCGATCACCGACGACGGCAGCCGCGAAGGCCGGCTGGTGGGCATTCTCACCAATCGTGACCTGCGATTCGAGACGCGCCTGGAGCGGCCGATCTCCGACATCATGACGCGTGAGAACCTGATTACGGTTCCCGTCGGGACGACGCTCGACCAGGCGCAGGACATCCTGCACACGCACAAGGTCGAAAAGCTGCTGGTCGTCGATCAGGACTACCGGCTGAAGGGCCTCATCACCGTCAAGGACATCCAGAAGGCCATCAAGTATCCCTCCGCGTGCAAGGACCCCCTCGGGCGCCTGCGCGTCGGGGCGGCCATCGGCATCGCGCGCGACACGATGGAGCGTGCCGAGGCGCTCGTGCACGCGCACGTGGACGTGCTCGTCATCGACACGGCGCACGGTCACTCCACCGGCGTCATGCGGGTGGTGCAGCAGATTCGCGACCGCTTCACCGACGTGGACATCGTCGCCGGCAACGTCGCGACGGGCGCGGCCACGACAGACCTCATCGCCATCGGGGTGGATGCCGTGAAGGTCGGTATCGGCGCGGGGTCCATCTGCACGACGCGGATCATCGCCGGTATCGGCGTGCCGATGGTCTCGGCCATCGCCGAGTGCGCGCAGGCTGCCAGACCTCACGGCATTCCAATCATCGCCGACGGCGGCATCCGCTACTCGGGCGACATCACGAAGGCGATCGCCGTGGGGGGTAGCTCGGTGATGATCGGAAGCCTGTTTGCCGGCACCGACGAAAGCCCCGGTGAAGTGATTCTCTTCCAGGGACGTCAGTTCAAGGAGTACCGCGGGATGGGCTCGATCGGTGCCATGCGCAAGGGCAGCCGCGACCGGTACTTCCAGGACGAGTTCGAGTTGAACGTCGCGACCGGCGAAGGCACCGACAAGCTCGTGCCCGAAGGCATCGAGGGGCGCGTCGCGCACAAGGGGTCGGTGGCCGCGATGGTGCACCAACTCGTGGGCGGCCTGCGCGCGGGCATGGGCTACTGCGGCTGCGGCAGCATCGGGCAACTGCAGCAGGATGCCGAACTCGTGCGTGTGACGTCGGCCGGCGTCAGCGAGAGCCACGTGCACGACGTCATCATCACGAAGGAAGCGCCGAACTACCGCGTGGAACGGTAGCGTCGCCGCCGGGCGGAGTCGC
>CAYMAG010000006.1:0-92527 GCA_964388335.1 uncultured Vicinamibacteraceae bacterium
CGACGTTCGACGAGCCGGCGCAGCGCCACGTGCAGGTGGCCGAGATGGTCATCGAGAAGGCGAAGCGCCTCGTCGAGCACAAGAAGGACGTCGTCATCCTGCTCGACTCCATCACGCGTCTCGCGCGGGCCTACAACACCGTCGTGCCGCCGTCGGGCAAGGTGCTGTCGGGCGGTGTCGACAGCAACGCGCTCCAGCGTCCGAAGCGCTTCTTCGGCGCGGCGCGGAACATCGAGGAAGGCGGCTCGTTGACCATCATCGCGACGGCGCTGATCGACACGGGATCACGCATGGACGAAGTGATCTTCGAAGAGTTCAAGGGCACGGGCAACATGGAGATCCACCTGGATCGCAAGCTGGCCGATCGCCGCGTCTTCCCGGCCATCGACATCCAGAAGAGCGGCACCCGTAAGGAAGAACTGCTCATCCCCAAGGACGACCTGCAGCGCGTCTGGGTGCTGCGCAAGGTCATCAACCCGCTCTCGCCCACCGAAGCGATGGAACTGCTCCTCAGCAAGATGGGGAAGACGAAGAACAACGCCGAGTTCCTGGGATCGATGTCGGGCGGACGGTAGGGGAGGACGGGGAGTCATGCTTCATGCTTCATGCTTCATGCTTCATGACTCAGGCCTCATGCTTCATGCTTCATGCTTCATGCCTCATGCTTCATGACTCAGGCCTCATGCCTCATGCCGGATACCGTTGACGGGTGAGACACGGGCTGCCCGCGCGGCAGGAATATACGCGGCGGCCAACGTGACCGCTGTCAGGGCGGAGGCCGCGAGCACGATCGTTGTTGGATCGTTGGGGCCAAGCTCGAAGAGCAGGTGACTGGCGGCTCGACCGAGCACCGACGGCCACCGTGTACGACATCACACCGTAGAGCCCGATTGCCGCGAGCAGTCCCGCCACGACACCGAAGAATCCGGAGAGCCACGCCATCAGTTGCTCGCGCATCAGATTCTCGCCAACCTGCTCGCGAAAGATCACCACTCCAGGCGTGGGTACCTGCTCGTCGTCCAGCACACGACGCACGATCGAGGCCGCGGCGGACTCCGGGCCAGACGCCCGCATCATGATCGCCATCCACGGGGCGACCTGAGGCTCCTGGGCCGTCAACGCGAAGCTGACAGGAGGAATCTCCTCACGTAAGTCCGCATACTTGGCGTCTCTGACGACACCGACTACCTCATAACTCACCGCGGCCATGCCCGGCTCGACGGCGGCCCTGATCATCGCGCCGACCGGCGTGACGCCCTTCAGGTACCGCTTCACGAATGTCTCGTTCACCAGAATGACCTTGCGCGACGTGCGAGTATCGGTGGCGTCGAAGGCGCGACCGCGAAGGACGGACATGCCCATGGTCTTGCTCAGGCTTCAGGCCTCAGGCTCCAGGCTTCATGTCAGGCACGACACCGCAGCGACGTGAAGCATGAAGCATCAGGCATGAGACATGAAGCATGAAGCATGAAGCATGACGACGCTCCTCCCCTCCCCTCCCCTCCCCTCACGGAATCACGTGCGTCCGATCCCAACGGTGGCGACGCAGCGCCTGCATCGTCTCTGGCGCCAGGCGCACGCCATCGGACACGCCGGAGTTCTGATCGACGTGGCGCAGCTTGCGCATGCCCGGGATGGTCGTCGCGACCTGGGGATGCTCGAGGATGAAGCGCAGCGCGAGTTCGGGCAGGGTCATCCCGGCAGGCACGTCTGGCGTGATCGCCTCGACGCGCGCCAGGGTCTCGCGCAGGTTCTCGGGCGTGAAGTAGAGGCGCCGCCAGTCGCCATCCGGCCACGTCATGCCGGCCGTCATCGTGCCCGTCAGGCTGCCCTCGTCGAAAGGCACGCGGGCGATGATCGCGACGTCGAGGCGCTCCGCCGCCGGGAACAGCTCATCCTCCGGTGCCTGGTCGAAGATGTTGTAGACCACCTGGACGGCATCGACGAGGCCGGTCTCGAGCGCGAGCAGCACGTTGGCCGGCTCCCAGCGGTTCACGCTGATGCCGAAGCCCTCGATCTTGCCTTGCGCCTTCAGGTCTTCGGCCGCTCGCTGCCAACCCTCGTCAGTCGCCCAGGCGTCGCTCCAGACATGCAGTTGCTGCAGGTCGAGTCGTTCGACCTGCAGGTTTCGCAGGCTCGCTTCGGTCATGCCCACGATGTGGTCGTAGGGAAAGACGTCGGCGACCGGTGTGCCTGAAGTGCCGGGCCACTGCCGGTTCTTCGGAGGAACCTTGGTGGCGACGTAGAGTTGCTGGTCCGGATGGCGCGACAGCGTGCGCGCGAGCAGTTGCTCGCTGTGGCCGTCCCCGTAGGCGAAGGCCGTGTCGAAGAACGTCACGCCTTGCGCCACCGCCGCGTCGAGCGAGGCGAGTGACTGGGCATCGTCGCTGCCGCTCCAGCCGGCCATGCCCCACATGCCGTAGCCCACTTCCGATACCTGCCAGCCGAGTCGTCCGAATCGTCGCGTGCGCATCCGGGCATCCTAGCCCGGATGGATACGGAGTCCGAAGCGGATTTCGGTCAAGATCCTGCCCGGTCCGATCGGGATCTTGTCCGACGTGGCAGCCTCGGCGGGGCATCGTTCAGCGCGCGAGCCGACGACGAAGCGTTCTCCTGGACCACCTGACACATTCGTCGGTCGATGCACGGATGCGTGATCGGCGTGACGGACAACGGGCAGCTGGACCCGGCGAAACCGGCCGAACTGCCCATCGACAACGTTGACTGAGTGCAAGTTCCCTGCCGCACCGACATCCGGCCATGGTTGCCCACGCGACAACCGCCCGTCAGACTGGCACGCGTGAAACGGACCTGGATTCCGGCCATCGTTGGCCTCGTGGTCGCTGGCGGCATCGCGTGGTGGATGGTGCCCCGAGCCCCTGTCGCGACTCCCCCGTGGGTGCCGCGCGTGTCCGTGCTCGCCGGCGCTGGAGACGACCCCGCCCGTCTGTCGGAACCGTTCGGTGTGAGCCGTGGCCTCGACGGCACCGTGTACGTCACCGACGCCGGGAGCCACCATCGAATCAGGACCGTCTCGCCCCGGGGTGACGTCTCCACGCTGGCCGGAGGGATTCGCGGCTTCGCCGACGGGACCGGTGCGGCCGCCCGATTCGACACGCCGTCGGGTATCGCGCTGCACCCAGGCGGCGACCTCATCGTGGCCGATACCGCCAACAACGCCATCAGACGGGTCTCGCCCACCGGTGACGTGACGACCCTCGCGGGCGATGGCGTACCCGGCTACCGTGACGGCCCGGCGGCCGGAGCCCGGTTCAACGGGCCGATCGGGGTTGCCGTGGACGGACGCGGACACGTGTTCGTCGCGGACACGTACAACGATCGCATCCGCGAGATCACGCCCCAAGGCCTGACCCTCACCATCGCGGGGGACGGCACTCCGGGATGGCTGGATGGTCCAGCCCTGGAGGCGCGGTTCGACACGCCCGCGGGCCTCGCCCTCGACCGCTCGGGAACGCTCGTCGTCGCGGATACCGGCAACGGCCTCATCCGCCTCCTCGATGCACGAGGACGAGTCACCACGATGCCCGCCGGCGACACCCGCCTGGCACGGCCCGTCGCCGTGGCAGCGAGTGCCGACGGCTCGGTCCTGGCGAGCGATGAACAGGGCCGCATCTTCGTGTGGTCGCCTGAAGGGACGGGACGCCTGCTTGCCGGTGGAGTTCCAGGATACGAAGGCGGCCTGGGCCCCTCCGCCAGATTCCGTCGTCCGGCAGGACTGGCGCTGGTCGGTCAACGGCGCCTCGTCCTGGCCGATGCCGGCAACGGTGTGCTGCGGCTGCTCACCGACCCTGCCAGGCCGGACCAGAGGCCTCCTCCCTCGCCGCTCTGGCGTGCGGCGTTCGACCACGACGCCTTCACGAGGGTGCCGCTGCTGTGGCCCGTGCCGCCGTTCGACGGCCCCCACGAGGTGGCCGGCACGCACGGCGAGGCTCGCGGTGCCGAGGGCTCCGAGCGCTTCCACATGGGCATCGACGTGCGGGTGCCGCAGGGCACGGCCGTACACGCCGTCCGTCCGGGCGTCGTCTCGAGTTCGGTGGGCAACGGATCCGTCGGCACGCTGAACGAGTGGATGCGCGTCGGCGACATCGTCTACGTCCACGTCCGGGCGGGGCGCGAACGTGCCGGGCACGTCACCGATACGCGCCGCTACGCGGTCACGTACGACGCCGACGGCACGCTGCAGCGCCTTCGGGTCAAGCGCGGGGCACGGTTCGAGACCGGCGACCGCATCGGGTCGGTCAACGCGTTCAACCATGTCCACCTCGGCGTGGGCTGGGCCGACGACGACCACAACCCTCTCGGCATGCGGCTGCTGCATTTCACCGACACCATCCCGCCGACCATTGCGGCCGGCGGCGTGTCGCTGCGTCGGGAGGACGGCGCACCGCTGACCGTGCGGGGCGCCGGACGGACGCTGGTGTCTGGACGTGTGGAGATCGTGGTGGATGCGTGGGACCAGGCCGACGGCAATGTTCCCTGGCGTCGCCTGGGACTGCACACGCTGGGCTACCAGGTGCTGTCTCTGGACGGCACCCCGGTGCCTGGCTTCGAGCACCCCCGCGTCACGTTGCGGTTCGATCGCATCGGACTGGCGGCCGACCCGCGCCTCGTGTACGCGGCCGGCAGCGGCATTCCCGCCTACGGCAACCGGCGGACGCGCTTCCTCTACACGGTCACCAACCGTCTCGAGGAGGGCGTCACGTCGCGGGACACCTGGGACACGACGCAGTTACCGCCGGGTGACTACATCCTGCGTGTCCACGCGGCAGACATCGCCGGCAACGTGGCGGTCGCGAGGAGGGACGTGCCGGTCACCGTGCTCAACTGACCGATGACGCCGTTCGACTGAGTGCCCGTGCTATACTTGCGGTTTGTCCGGTGTCTGAAGGAGCAAACCTGTGAAGGCCGCAATTCATCCCGACTACTTCGAAGTGGACGTCCGCTGCGCCTGCGGAGCGACGTGGAAGTCGAGTTCGACCAAGAAGGAACTGCACCTCGAGATCTGCAGCAGCTGCCACCCGTTCTTCACGGGTCGCCAGAAGCTGATCGACACCGAGGGCCGCGTCGAGCGCTTCACGCGCAAGTACGGCGTGCAGACGGTGGCCTCCCGCAAGGCCGCCGAGAAGAGCCGCAAGGGCGCCGCGTCCGCCTGACCGTCAGTTCTCCTCGTTCGCCACGCCGGACTCCTCCGCCCACAGCGGACGGTCCGGCGTCGTTCGTTCCGCAGACTTGCGGGCGATTCTCGCCAGGCGGCGTCCGAACGCCTCGCGCTCGGCCTTGCCTATCGCCTGCGCGACGCCCGCCTCGGCCCAGCGTCTCGCCTCGGTGAAGTCCCGCGCGCGATGCTCGTGATGGATCGCCAGCGCCTCACGCGCGTCACGCAACAACTGCGGCCGTCCTCCAAGACTCAGGACTTCGCCCCAGGCGTGTGCTGCCTCGTCGAATCTGCGCTGTCGACGCAGCAGCCGGGCGAGGGCCCGTGCCGCGGTTCGGCGCGACTCGAGTGGCTGATGACGGTCGCTCACGACCCCCCGGTAGCAACGAAGGGCGGCATCCAGCTGTCCGTCGCGCTCGAACAGCGTGCCCAACCCCCAGGCCTCCGTCGTACAGGGCGGCTCGTGCCGGCCCGATTCGAGCAGGCGTTGCGCGCGGGCGGTCAGGGCGGCCAGCGAGATGAGGTCGAGCCGGTTGTGCAGCAGGACGGGCTCGAGCAAGGCGCCGCCGCCCCCACGCACGAACGAGAAGTAGCGCCCGGGTATCTCGAACCCCGGGACGTCGCCCACGCGGCCGAAGCCCAGCACCGACTCTTCGAGGTGCGTCAGCCGGCAACTGCGCTCGCCGGCGTCGCCGATTCTCCAGAGACGCCTGGCCGCCGGCAGCATGTCGAGGTGCGGCAGCGCGCAGACGTCCTGAGGGATGCGATGGAGTTCACCACGCATCTCCATCACCGGCACGTCGAACGTGCGGCCGTTGAAGGTCACGATCACGGCGGCATCGGCCAGATGCGCGTTCACCGCATGCAGCATCGCGCGTTCCGACGCATAGTCGGGCAGCAGGAACTGCGTCGTGACGAAGCCGACCGGCGTCCACTCCCCCGCGCCAACCAGGAAGGGTACCGTGCCGGCTCCCCCACTCAACCCGGTCGTCTCGAGGTCCACGTAGACCACCCGCTGCCCTGCCGCGTGGGGGAACACCGGCCGGCCGGCGAGCACGTCGAGACGGGCATCCACCACCACGGCGCACTCGCCCACGCGCATGCGGCCATGTGACCGATCGGCGTCGAACAGTGTATCGATGCGCAGGCACGTGCCATGTTCGGTCGTGCAGGCCCGTGCACCGTCGATGGTCGCGCCCTCGTGGCGGTCATCGATGGGCAGTCCCTCGTGATCCACCGGCACGTACGTGAGCGTGCGTTCGGCGGCGGGCGACGCGCACCCGGCTCCGCGCCGCGCGATGTCGCGCAGCCGGTCGAGATGCCGGCTCGCCATCAGAACGGCACCTCGTCGGCTGCGGAGACCGACTGCAGGTGGGCCAGCAGCGCCAGGGCCACCTGCTTCGCGCGTGGCCCGATCTCGCCGACCGGCCCGACGCACGACGGGCAGCCGACCTCGCAGGGGCACGACGCAATCATCTCGCCCGTGCGCGCCAGCAGATCGTCGTGCACGCGGAAGAGCGGCGCGCTGAATCCGATGCCGCCGGGGTACGCATCGTAGAGGAAGACGTGTGCATCTGCCGTGCCGGTGATGGGCGCCGCGGGCGTCCCCAGCACCGCATCGCCGCTGCCCGTGTCGATCGATACGCCGAGGTCGCGCTGGTCGCACATCAGCAGCAGCCGTGCGATCGATTTCATCGCGTAGGCGAGGCCGCTGACGCCGTCGCGACGGTCGTCGGGGCTGAACGGCAGTTCCAGCAGCACGTCCCGCGGCACCGTCAGCCAGTACGCGGTCGTGTGCATCTGCTGCTCCGGCAGGTCGAGGTCTCCCGACCCCACGTTCTCGTTGGTGTAGAAGCGGATCTTCTTGAACCCGACGACGCGCGAGACCACGTGCACGTCGCCGTGCGAACGTCCCGATCGATTCGGTTCGGGTACGCGGCGGGCCACCGCAGTCTCTGCCGCGGCTCCCGCCGCCTCCACCGGCTGACCACGTCCCCCGCCGGCGTCCCGCTCGCCGAGACTGGTCTCGAACACGTCCAGCACGTTGACCTTCGTGTAGGTAATCGCGTCGGTGTAGTAGTCGCAGTCGACGCTTCGCACGTACGCCTTGCGCCCGTCGACATCGAGCCGCTCGACCTGGAACAACGCGCCTTCGAGCATGTAGATGGCCTTCTCGTGCAGCGTCGACAGCGCACTCGTGTAGTCGGTCTCGCCGATGACGCGGGCGTCGTGCGTGGCGTCCACGATGACGAAGTTGTCGGACGTGACCGCCCGCAGGCTCACCGCGTCCGCCGGGTACGACTCGTGCGTCCAGTTCCACTGCTGGTCGGCCAGATGCACGAATCCTTCCTCTGACAGCACCTGCAGCACCTCGGCCGTGTCCACGGTCGCCTGTCCGAAGCGCTCGCCTTCCGCAAAGGGCAGTTCGAAGGCCGCGCACTTCACGTGGTTCAACAGAATCTGCAGGTTGTCGGGATTGACGAGCGCGTGCTCGGGCGACGCCTCGAAGAAATACGACGGGTGACGAACGATGAACTGATCGAGCGGCGCACTCGACGCCACCAGCACGACGGCCGATCGTCCCGATCGCCGCCCCGCCCGGCCCGCGCGCTGCCACGTGGAGGCGATCGTGCCCGGATAGCCGGCCATCACGCACACGTCGAGGGCCCCGATGTCGATGCCGAGTTCGAGCGCGTTGGTCGAGACGACCGCGCGCACGTCGCCAGCACGCAGTCCCCGTTCGATCTCGCGACGGCGCAGCGGCAGATAGCCGCCGCGATACCCGCGGATCGCATCGGTCGCACCGGGCGGTCCCTGAAACGCATCCTTCAGATAGGTGGTGAGAATCTCGGTGGCCAGCCGGCTCTGCGCGAACACGATGAGCTGCAGTTGCCGCTGCAGGAATTCGAGCGCCACCCGTCGCGTCTCGGCGAGATACGACCGCCGGATGCCGAGCGCCTGGTTCACCACCGGCGGATTGACGAACAGGAAGAACTTCTCGCCCCGGGGTGCACCGTTCTCCGCGACCAGCTCGAAGGGCTGTTCGGTCAGCTGCTCGGCCAGCGCCTTCGGGTTCGCGATGGTCGCCGACGTGCAGATGAAGGTGGGCGCAGATCCGTAGTGCCGGCAGATTCGCTGCAGCCGGCGCAGCACGTTGGCAAGGTGACTGCCGAACACCCCACGATACGCGTGCAGCTCGTCGATGACGATGTAGCGGAGGTTCTCGAAGAGGCGGGCCCAGCGCGGGTGATGCGGCAACACGCCGGCGTGCAGCATGTCGGGATTGGTCAGCACCACGTTGCCACGCGCGCGAACGGCTCGCCGGGCGTCCTGGGGCGTGTCGCCGTCGTAGGTGAACACGCCGATCTCCCGCTGTGCGGCCTCGCTCACGGGTCCCACGATTGCCTGCAGTTCAGCGAGTTGGTCCTGCGCGAGCGCCTTCGTGGGGAACAGATACAGCGCCCGCACACCGGGCTCCTGCAGGATGGTGCTGAGCACGGGTCCGTTGTAGCAGAGCGTCTTGCCGGAGGCCGTCGGCGTGACGACGACGACGTGACGACCCGCGAATGCGTGCGCCATCGCTTCGGCCTGGTGCGTATACGGCTGCGCGATGCCGCGCGTCTGCAGGGCGGCGACGAGATGAGGATCCATGCCGTCCGGGAACGGCGCATGGCGGGCGATCTGCGCCTCGAGGTGCCGCACCGCCGTGACGTGCTGCTCGCCCGACACCTCGTCGTATACACCGTCGAGGAGCGCCGCCTGCTGCTCCAGCGCATCGCCGGCGAGCCTGGCCGAGGGCACGAAACGCCGCAGGGCTTCCTGGAGCGCCGAGTCCTTGTCGCCCGGATAGCGCGCCAGGGTGCGTGTCATCGCGTCCGATGCTAGCAATCGGCACGAGGGCGATCAAGTGGCGAAATCGCCGGCTGTACCGATTCACCGGCGCCTGCCGCACCTCGAGCACGTGGCGCCGACAGATGGACTGTCGCTGTGCGCGCCCGGGCCCGCGCCTCCGGCGTCCGGATGGCCCTGATCAGGCGCCGTCAGCTCAGGGCACGGAGCCGGACGCCGACGCGCGCTCGCCATCGGCGCTGACGCCGCGGCCCATGGCCACGCGGGCCGCGAAGCCGCTCAGGCCGATGACGCCGATGATGTTGGGGAAGATCTGCAGCGCGTTCATCAGGTCGCCCCACGCCCAGACGACATCGACGCGCGCCATCGCGCCGAAGGGAATGAGCAGGCAGTAGACCCATCGATAGGGGATGGCGACGCGGACGCCGAGCAGGTATTCGAAGAACTGCTCGCCGTAGTACGCCCACCCGATCAACGTCGTGTACCCGAACAGGAACGCGCACAGGGCGACCACGTAGCCACCGACACCGGGCAGCGCCATGTCGAATGCGGCCGCCACCGCCGCGGTGCTGGTCAGCCCCGACTCCCACACGCCCGTGAGCAGGATCGTCATCGCGCTGATCGTCGAGGTGACGAACGAGACGATGAACACCTCCATCACGGCGTGCAGTCCCTGCCGCTCTGGGCGCGCACTCCGTGCGGTGCCGTAGGCCACCGACGCCGTGCCGTAGCCCGCCTCGTTCGCATACATGCCGCGTGCCAGACCGTACCGCATCGCGATGAACATGCCGAGGCCGCCGCCGGCAGCCGCACGCATCGAGAACGCCTCGGTGACGACGAGCGACAGGACGTCAGGGATACGTGACGCGAAGGCGACGATCACGAAGAGGCCTCCGCCGAGATAGAGGCCGACCTTGAGCGGTGCGAGCGTTTCTGCCACGCGGCCGATGCTTTTGATGCCGCCGATGATCACCAGCCACGTCAGGGCGGCAATGCCGATGCCAGCCAGCCACGTCGGCATGCCCAACTGGCTCTCGAGGACGACCGCGATCGAGTTGGGCTGCGTGAACGGCGTGGTCGTGACCGCGGCGACGCCGGCGACGAGCGCGTAGGTGGTGGCCAGGCGTGGCGCCTTCAGTCCGTCGCGCAGGACGTACATCGGTCCGGCCAGCAGCGTTGCCCCGCGCGTCTCCCGCCACGTCACGCCGAGAACCGCCTCGGTGAACTTGATGGCCATGGCGACGAAGCCGTAGGCCCAGATCCAGAACAGCGCGCCCGGTCCACCCGACACGATGGCGGTGGCGACGCCTGCGATGTTGCCCGTGCCAATCGTGCCCGACAGCGCCGTCATGAACGCCTGGAACGGCGTCAGGGCGCCGCCGGCTCCGGCGTCGGGCACCGAGAACATGGTGCGGAGCGCTTCAGGAAACCGGCGCACCTGCACGAACCGGTACCTCACCGTGAGGAAGATGCCGCTGCCGAACAGCAGCAGCACCAGCCACGGCATGAACAGCGCGTCGGCAGCCTGCTGGATGAAGGCGGCGAGTTGGGACATCAGATGTTCGACCGGGACTGACACCCGTCGATCGTGATGCAGGCGCCACTCACCCAGCTGGCACGCGGCGAGGCGAGGAACGCCACGACGTCACCGACTTCGTCCGCACGCCCCATGCGCCCGAACGGCAAGTCACGGGCGATGAAGGCCGCGATGCCTTCGGGATCGGCCTGCTGGCGCTGGTGCCACGACCCGCCCTCGAACAGAATCGACCCGGGCGCCACGCTGTTGACGCGGATGTTGTCCGGCGCGAGCTGCTGCGCGAGCGCCTTGGCGAGGCTGATCTCGGCGGCCTTCACGGCGTTGTACGTCATGCGTCCGCCCGACTCGCGGCCCCAGATGGACGCCACCATGAGGATCACACCGCCTCCCCGTGCCTGCATCGACGGGACGACGCGCCGCGACATGCGGATCGCGGGGAACAGGGTCTGATCGAACGCCTGCTGCCAGACCTCGTCCGGCGTGTCGAGCAGCCCGCCACCCTTGCCGAGCCCCACGTTGTTCACCAGGATGTCGACGCCGCCGAACGCCGTCAGCGTGCGGTCGACGACGGCGGCCACGCCAACGTCTGTGGAGACATCGGCGGCCACGCCCACGATGTCGTCCGGCTGACGAGCGACGGTGCGCAGGGCGGCCACGGCCGCCTCGACCGCCTCGACCCCGCGGGCGCACACCGTGACGCGGGCGCCCTCCGCCGCGAGCGCACGTGCGCTCGCATATCCGAGCCCCCGGCTCGAGCCGGTCACGATGGCCACCGTACCGGCCAGCTGCAGATCCATCTATCGTCCTCCGCCGTCCGAGAGGTCGTTCAGGCGCCAGTCGAAGGCCTGGTATGCCATGCTGAAGGTGTTGCGCAGCAGGCCCTCACGCTCTCCGGGCAGCACGTGCGGGAGCACGAGCTGCAGCACGGCGCGTTCGATCGGGCTGCGACCGCGGAAGTGTTCCGGGTCTCCCGGATAGCGTCGCGCGAAGGCGTCCTCGCGCCAGCCGAAGATGGCCGACGCCTGCACACGGTCCGACGCCGGGTCGTAGCGGAAGCACTCGTAGCGCGTGACGCACTCCGCCGCCACCGACTCGAGCTGCGCGTCGAGCCGGGCGGGCACGAACGCTTCACTTCGCAGCCGGCCGCCACCGATGCTGCCCCGCCCGAGCGCGAGGAACATCCGCGGGTCGTCGAACGTGGCGATGATGTTCTTCTCGATGTCGTCGAGCGAGACCGCACGGCCAGCCAGGCGATGCTTGCGGTCGAAGGCGCCAGGGACGTGCCTGATGCTGTTGGCGGGATAGTCGGATGAACGTCCCCGGATCGGGTAAGCGTTGACCACCGTCCGCAGGACGAGCGCGTTGTAGGCGTTCAGCCAGAAGGCCTTCTGCGTCTCGAGAGACCACCCGTCGTAGGCCGCGGCGGGCAGGTCGAGGCCACTGAGGTAGCTGTCGAGCCGGGCGCGTTCGGATGCGAGCGCGCGATAGTACACCAGGCCCTCACGGACGTAGAGGTCGAGGACGAAGTCGAGGGGTCCGTGCATGCCGGCATCCTTGGCGGGGGCCGACGCAGACTGCGCCGCGGGCTGGACCGACAGCAACCCTGACGAGACGAAGGCGGCTGCGAGCAGCGCGGCCGTGAAGCGGTTCGATCGCACGGCGGTCACTGTACCTGCCTTGGCGGCACGGGTCCATCGGGAAACGTCGCGTCCAGCCACCCGTGCAGCGCTGCATCGAACGCCACCGGATGCTCGAGGCTCGACAGGTGACCCGCCCGCGGAAGGACCACGAGCGTCGCGTCGGCAATGCCTGACGCGATCGTCCGTGCCATCGGGACAGGCGTCAGCGCGTCTTCTTCGCCGACGACCACGAGCGTCGGGCACGTGATGCCGCCCAGCGTCGGACGCGAGTCAGGGCGCGACGCGAGTGCCTCGAGCGCATCACTGACGGCATCGGCCCGGTTCGCCTCGATCAGGCGACGTACCTCGACGGCGCGATGCGGGTCGGTCGTCTGGGTGGATGCCCCCAGCAGCGACGGCAGCATCGCATCGGCCACCGCAGAAGGCCCCGCGGTTCGCACGAGGTGCTGCATCTGACGTCGTTTCGCGCGAGCGTCGTCGGTGTCAGGCTCGGCCCTCGTGTCGACCAGCACCAGGCCGGCGATCGCGTCGGGCCGCTGCCGCCAGCACTCGAACGCCACGTAGCCACCCATCGACAGCCCGACGATGACGGCGGGCGCCGCCGCCAGATGGTCGATCAGGGTGAAGACGTCCTGCGCGTGGTCGCGCACATGGCGTGCAGGCGATGCGCCGTCCCGCCACGCGTGCTGAAAACCCCGCAAGTCGGGCGCCACGCCGCGCCAGCCGGCAGGCAGGTGCTCGAGCTGCGGGCGCCACATCGTCGCATTGAGGGGGAAGGCGTGGAGGAAGACGATGGGTGCGCCGCGGCCTTCGTCCAGCCAGGCAAGCGTATGACCCGCCAGGTCGAGTCGGCTGTAGGGTTGCATCGTCCAACTATACCGGCCGAGCGGGCGGGACGAGAGCCGAGGAGTATGATCGCGGCCGTGAAGCCGTTCGTCACGTTCGCCGCGCTGTGCGCGTGGCTGCTGCTCTTCGTGTTGCAGGCCTCGCCCACGCGGGTCGGGACCAGCGACGAACACGTGGCGCTGGCCCTGAACCTCGCGCGGGGCGGAGGGCCGGCGTTCTCGCCGGACGAGTTCCTCGCGGTCGACGCCGCGCTGGAGGCCGCGGATCAGCCACCCGCCGCCGTCGGGCTGCAGATGCCCGAACTGGTCGGGCGGGACGGCCAGCAGGACGTGCCCCACTTCTGGCTGTACGCGCTGCTCGGCGTCCCCTTCGTGTGGCTGACGCAGGCGTTCGGCGTCGATCCCCTGTGGAGCTTCGTCGCGCTCAACACGCTGATGCTGGTGGGGCTGGCGCTGGTCATCAGCGTCACCGGCGGCGCGTCGTGGACGGCCATCCTGCTGCTCGGGCCCATCGTCTGGTGGATCGACAAACCGTCAGCCGACGTGCTCATCTACACCAGCGTCGCGTCGGGGCTGCTGCTGTGGCCCGCGCGCCCGAGCACCGCCCTCGTGCTGCTCGCGTTGGCGGCGAGCCAGAACCCCGGCTTCCTGCTGGTCGTGGCGCTCTTCGCCGTGTGGGGATCCATCGAACGGCCGGCCCGTCTCTTCTGTGGGCGCTGGCGGACCGGGCTCAGTCTGGCCGCGGTGCTGACGCTGGCGGCGCCCGCCTACTACCTCTGGCACCTCGGGTTGCCGTCCCCGCTGACGGCGTTCGCGCCGACACGGTTCCCTGGTCTGTTCGAACTCTTCTTTCCGCTGACCGACGTGAACATGGGGCTGATGACGCGCTTCCCGCCGTTCGTCTTCGCGATGGCAGCGGCGATGTACCTGCTGGCACGGCACGAACCGCTGCGCCTGCGCGAGCCGTTCATCGCCACCACGGCTCTGGCGGCTCTGGCCCTGCTGTACGTCGTCAGCCAGCCTCTCGACCAGAACCACGGAGGCAGTCCGGACCTGAGCCGCTACGCCCTCTGGCTCATGCCGCTCGCCGCGCCGCTGCTGGTGCAGACTGCGACGAGCGCACGCCCTTCAACGCGCCGCCTGGGTCTCGCGTTCGTCATCGCGGCTGGTGTGTGGAGTGCCGCGGAGTTTCGACCGTCGCGGGCGGAGCGTCATCTGGACCCGACGCCGCTGGCGGCCTGGCTCTGGACACGGCATCCGATGTGGAACAACCCCCGGGCCGAGTCGTTCGCCGAGCGCGTGTCGCAACAGCGGCCCGCCGTCATTCCCACCGCCACCGCAGGATGCGAGAAGGTGCTGCTGTTCGAGGGGGAGTGGCCGGTGTACTGCCTTCCCGTCGGGCAGCCGCCCGAGACCTGCCGCGAGCCGGGGCGGTTCTGCTACGCCAACCGTACGGCGACCGGAGCGGGCTACCTGTTCATCGATGCCGGCCCGGTGACCGGTGCCGCGACGAGCAAGGACGAACGGACGTGGACGCGTGAGACACCGGCCGTTGCGACGCTTCGGCAGTTGACGACCGGCATGGCACCCGGCGAGCCGCCTGAACCCACCGTCTCGGTCCGCGGCGTCTGGAACGTCGCGTGGGCACACCCGTGGACCGGGCCAGACGGTGCCGTGCTCTACGCCCGCCAGATCCGGGCGGACGCACACATCGGCGTGCGTGCACGCGTGCCGATGACGGCGCGCGTGATCGACCTGGGACGGCAGGTGGAAGTGTCGAGCGTGGCCATCGAGGGCAGCACGGACGCGCCGGAGATCGTCCCACTGCCCGAGGGCGCAGCCGAGATCGCGGTCGTGTTCACGCGCCGATAGCCGGCCGGGCCGGTTGCCGGACAGGCTACGGCTGACTGTCCGTGCCAGTCCGGCTGGTGTAGTGCGCGCCTTCAGCGATCCAGCGCCGCAGGATGTCGAGCTGCGCCGGCGTCAGCGGGTCGTTGTCCAACGGCATCTGATCCTCGTCATCGAGTCCGAGTACGCGGCGCATGATCAGACTCGTCTCGGGATCGCCAGGCACCGCCAGCGGGCCCGACTTGCCGCCCTGCTGCAGCCCGGCAATCGAATCCATCCGCAATCGCGCCTTGACCTTGTCCGGACCATGACACTCGACGCACGTCGCCTCGAGAATGGGCCGCACGTCGCGCGCGAAGTCGATGCGCGTCATCGCCGGCGCGGCTGTCTGGATTTCGACCAGTTCCGGCGCGGCATTCGCGGGGGCTTCGAACCCGGCCGCTGAGTGTGGCTCTTCATCCAGCACCGGAGGAGTCTCTTCAGGACGCGAGGCCGCCGTCGGCGCTTGCGGACGCTCGGTCCGGGGCTCAGGCCCAAGCTCAGGCTGAGGCTGAGGCTGAGGCTGAGGCTGAGGCTCAGGCTGAGGCTCAGGAGTGGGAGCAGGGGTGGGCGTGGGAATGGCATCGGGTTGGCCGGATGCCGCGGCGGGCGGCATCGGCGCAACCGCCGGCGTCGCGTCAGGCTCCGCACCGGCGGCAACACGCGCGGGCTCGCGGGCGCTGGCCCATGGCAGGACGCTGGTGATGTACGTCGACCCGTAGACCAGTTGTCCGCCGAAGTGTCCCGAGACGCCGACGCACAGGGCCGCGCCGACGACGAGGCCCGTGTAGACGCGCGCGGCACCAGATCCCAGCCGGCTCCGCGCCACACGTCCGGCAAGGAAGGCCGCCGCGCCAACCATCAGCAGCGCCCAGCCCGCGTACCTGTGCCACTCGAGAATCCGGGCGGAGTCGCCGGTGATGCTCTGGTGGCTGGCGTTCAGCGTGCCCAGCCATACGGCCAGTCCGCCGGACAGCAGGCCCAACGCGAGGCAGAACGACCCTACGTCCGACGGCACCGGCCGGCGTCGCGCCCAGCTCACGACCTCGTGCAGCGCGCCGGCGACGATCAGGCCGATCGGAAAATGCACGATGAGGGGATGCAGGCGCCCGAGCAGCACCCATCCCCACCAAGGGTCATTCGGCATCCCGAAAGTGTAGCAGTGGACGCGCCCCGCGGTCGCGTGGAGCTGACGATCAGCGGGCACTCACCGGGCGTTGAAGGTGTCGCACTCTTCCAGGCGCGTGGCCTGCAGGCCGCGACGAAGCCACTCCACCCGCTGCGCCGCCGAGCCGTGGGTGAAGCTCTCCGGGCGCACGCGTCCGGACGTCTGCCGCTGGATGGCATCGTCGCCGATGGACGCCGCGGCTCGCAAACCGTCTTCAACCTCTCCGGGCTCCAGGAGGTTCCGGCGCGCGGTGCTGTGTCCCCACAGCCCGGCGAAGCAGTCGGCCTGCAGTTCCATCAGCACCGACAGGGCGTTGGCCTGGCCCGGACGCGACTGCTGGAGCTGACGCACCTGGCGCTCGATGCCGGTCAGGTGCTGGACGTGATGCCCGATTTCGTGCGCGATGACGTACGCCTGGGCGAACTCGCCGGGTGCGCCGAAGCGTGTGGCGAGCTGATCGAAGAACTCGAGGTCGAGGTAGACTTTCTGGTCAGCTGGACAGTAGAACGGCCCCATGGCGCTCTGGCCAAGCCCGCAGGCCGAACTGGTCGCGCCCCGGAAGAGCACGAGCGTGGCCTCGCGATACTGACCGAGCAACGTCGGCCAGGTCGCCTGCACATCGTCGAGCACGAACGAGACGAAGAGCACGCGCTCCTCTTCTTCGGGCGACGCCGCGATGGGCCCCTCGGTGACATGGTCCACCTGGCCCCCGCCCTGTTGCAGCAGCGGCGAGATGAAGTCCTGTCCCGTGATGAGGCTCAGCACGAACAGGACGACGATGCCGCCAATGCCGAGCGGCAACCCTCGCGAGACCATTCGCGACCCGCGACGGTCCTCGATGTTCCGACTCTTGCCTCCCGGTGTCCAGCGCATGGCCTAGACGATACTCCCGACCGGACCGCCCGCGGTAGGACACCTCCTCCATGCCGGCCGAGCCGCACCCGAACCAACCGCGCCTCACCTCCGTCTGAGAACTATGTGACAGCACGTGGTCGACGCGCGAGGGAACACCGCACGCGCATGCTTCCACCTTCATTCGTGTACCTCGATTTCGTCCTGCCGTAACCGCGGCCCGTTGCCGCATCCTGCTAGACCCGCCGTTCCCGTGCCGGGGCCCTCGAACATCTACCACGTGCTGTCTACGCGCCCCCAGCGGCCGAGCCACGATCGCCCGGCGGCACGGTGCGAGCCCGCGAGCCACGGACTATCATGGATCCCATGCGCACGGTGACCGGCCTTCATCACGTCACGGCCATCTCAGGCCCCGCTCAGGAAAACCTCGACTTCTACGCCGGACTGCTCGGCATGCGGCTCGTCAAGAAGAGCGTCAATCAGGACGATCCCGGCACCTATCACCTGTTCTACGCCGACGCCGAAGGGCACCCGGGCACCGACCTGACGTTCTTCCCATGGGCCCACATGGCGCCCGGCCGCGCCGGCCACGGCATGAGCAGCGAAGTGCAGCTCGCGGTGCCGCCAGGCACGATCGACTGGTGGGGCGAACGGCTGGGTCGCTACGGCGTCCAGTTGTCGATGCCCGAGACGCGGTTCGGCGAGCGTGTACTGCCGATGGTCGACACGCACGGCCAGGCGCTGGCACTCGTGGAAGCGAACGATTACGCAACGCGTACGTTCACGCCCTGGGAGGACAGCCCGGTGCCGGTCGAGCGGCAGATCCGCGGCCTGCACGGCGCCCGCCTCGTCGAGCACGACCTCGGACCGACGGCCTTCTTCCTCGTCAACACGCTCGGATTCACCCACCTCGGCACGGAGGGCGTGTGGCACCGCTACGGCGTGAGCGGCGGCGGCACGGGACGGTTCATCGATCTACGCGAGGCGGCGGACGAGCGGCGCGGGCACTGGGGTGTCGGCAGCATCCATCATCTCGCCTGGCGCGTGGACGACGAGGCGCACGAACTCGACGTGCGGAGTCGCGTCGAGCAGGTCGGCATGCGGCCGACGCCGGTCATCGACCGGTTCTGGTTCAAGTCGGTGTACTTCAAGGAGCCTGGCGGCGTGCTGTTCGAACTCGCCACGGACGGCCCCGGCTTCGCGGTCGACGAAGACCCGGCACACCTCGGCGAATCGCTGGTGCTACCACCCTGGCTGGAGCCCCGGCGCGCCGAGATCGAAGACGCCCTCCCGGCGATCGCGCTCTCGCGCCCAGGCTGACGCTGCCGTCCCGCGCGGCGTCAGGGCACCATACACACGCGCGTTTGGCGCGTACGCCAGCGGCTCGACCCGCGCACACCGCCACTGGTCCATGTCCACGCAGCGGATGCCGTGCTCCTGCCGTCTGACCCGGGTTCGAGTGGAACGACCCGAAGCGGACGCGGCAGCGCCGCACGTCAGTGCGCGTGCCGGGCCAGGTGCTGGCGCAGCAGGTCGCCGCCGTAGTCGCGCTCGAGGTCTCGCCAGACGCTGTGAATGTGGTTGGCGTCGTTCTGGCTGTTGTCGTACTCGATCAGGAACGTGGGCCCGTGCACCCGGTAGTAGTGCTTCTGGCCCACCTCGACGCTGCCCGCCCAGGCGAAGTGGACCTTGTCGAAGCCTGCCGCCTCGATGCGGGCGAGTTGCGACGCCGCCTCGCGGGGCGACAGCCGCTTCGCGTAGACATCGATCAACGCCCGGAGCTGCGTGCGCTGCGCCGGCGTCATCTCGGCCGCGGCGAGGCCGTCGAACGACAGGCCGTCGACCTTCGGCGCGTTCTTGGTGACGATCTCGTTGGTGGTCTCGCTGGCGATGATCACCTTCGTTCGGGTGGCCGCGTCGAAGCCCGCCAGCAACGCGCGTGCGACGTCCTCCTCGGCCGCCAGAATGCGGAGTCCCTGCTGAGCACCCGACGGCACGCGGGCTGGATTGGCGCCGAAAAACAGCGGGGCCACCACATCGCCGTCACTGCCCCCCTGCGTCACGTTGACCGACAGGTGATGCCCTTCGAACCGCCAGCCCCATCGCGCCGAGGGCGAAGGATCGCCGAAGAGCGCGAGATAGTACAGATTCGGATCGCGACGCTGGTAGTTCGACACCCCACGTTCGCGCTCCAGATCACGAAGGATGTCCTCGTGCGCGATGATCTTGCGCGCCGTCGCGTAGCCTGTCGCGCTGAGCCCCGCCTTCAGCAGAGCGTCGGCCTGCTGCCGCTGGGCGTCGGTCATGTCGCCGAGCGCCACGCCGCCGCGGACCATCGGCACGAAGTTGAACGTGTAGCGCTCCTCCGCGTCGAACGGGAAACGTCCCACCTTGCGCTGCGACTCGGTCAGTGACGTGGCGAAGGCCTGGGCGTTGGCCAGCGCCTCCGGCGCGAGGGTGACCGGCTCGGGCGGCGCCGCGGTTTGCGTGTGAGCCGGACTGCAGGCAGCCGCGAGAGCGGCCACGCAGACCGACGAGGTCAGCTGGGCGAGCGTTCGGTGCATGGGGATCTCCGCGCGCATTCTATCAGCGGCCATCGATGATCTCGACGAGGATGTCGCCAGCCCGCTCGCAGGCCTCGCCGTCGACGTCGAGATGCGTCACGACCCGCAAGGTTCGAGAGCCGAACGGGATCAACAGCACGCCGAGCCCCTTCGCGCGCTCGACGACCGTGGCCGCTGCCGGCGCGTCGGCGGTCAGGTGGAAGACCAGGATGTTGGTCTGCACGGACGCCGGGTCGAGCACGACGCGCGCAGACGCCCTCAACCTCGCGGCCAGCCGGCGGGCATTGACGTGGTCGTTGGAGAGGCGCGCGAGGTGATGCTCGAGCCCGTGGAGCCCGGCGGCTGCCAGGATTCCCACCTGCCGCATCGCGCCACCCTGCATCCGCCGATAGCGAATGGCACGCTGAATGAAGGCGCGGGTGCCTGCCAGCATCGCCCCGCCCGGCGCGCCGAGTCCCTTCGACAGCGACACGCCGACGACGTCGAAGGGTGCGGCGAGCTGCGCGGGTGGACGGTCGGTCGCCACGGCCGCGTTCCAGAGCCGTGCGCCGTCGAGAAACGTCGAGATCGCCTGGCTGCGTGCCGCGATGCACACGCGCTCGACGTCCTCCTGGGGCACGACGATGCCCCCGGCACGGTTGTGCGTGTTCTCGATCTGGACGAGCGTGGTCGGGGGATACAGCAGGTGCCCCGCGGGTTTGAAGCTGGCGAGGAACTCATCGGCCGTGAAGACGCCGCCAGTGCCGATCTCGGTGAACTGGACGCCGCAGTTGGCTGCGCCGGCGCCTGTCTCGTGCCACACCGCGTGGCTCTCTCGACTGACGACCACGTCGTCGCCCGGGCGCGTCAATGTGCGCAGCGCCACCTGGTTGGCCATCGTGCCCGTCGGCAACCAGAGCGAGGCTTCCTTGCCGAGCAGCGACGCCACCTGGTCCTGCAGGCGGTTGATGGTGGGATCTTCACCGAACTGGTCGTCACCGACCTCGGCGGCGGCCATCGCGGCACGCATGGCCGGAGTGGGCCGGGTGACGGTGTCCGACCGCAGGTCGATGACGTCGGGAGGCACGGCTCCGGAGCGTAGCAGAAAAGACAAACGGCCAGTGCACGCGAGGTGCACTGGCCGTCGGTCCTGTTCCACGGACGGCTCGGAGAGCCGTCCCTACCTATCCGAGGCGGACAACGTTCTCAGCCGCCGGACCCTTGGCGCCCTGGACGACGTCGAACTCGACGCGCTCGCCCTCGTTGAGGGTCTTGAAACCCTGGCCCGAGATGGCGGAGTGGTGGACGAAGCAATCCTTCTGCCCGTCCTCGGGGGTGATGAAGCCGAAGCCCTTGGTCTCGTTGAACCACTTGACGGTACCGGTCGTACGCATTGCGAACTCCTATGCTGCTGTGAATCGGAGTACGGGCGTGCCGAACGGACCGACTACAACTGCTGGGGTGCTGCCGTGGATCCCCACGGCCGGGTGTCCCGCTGCGCCTTTCGCGGGAGTTCCTCGCGGAACCTTCCACATGCTCTGTGCATACGTGGCGCAACTGTCACCTTACAGACTCGCCTGCACCTTGGCAAGCGAAAAAATCGGCGTCAGACCTCGAAGGCGTCCGACTCGACGTACGCCTGGATCAGCCGGGCTTCGCCCTCCTTGCCCGGGAACGCGTTGCCGTGCTCCATCCCGAACACGAAGTCGCGCCCGGTGGCCTGCATCTTCGCGTGGACGTGCTTGAACACGTTCCGGTAGTTGATCTCGCCGGTGGTCGGCTCCCTGCGCCCGGGGACGTCGCCAATCTGGAAGTAGGCAATCTCGTCCCACGTCCAATCGATGCTCGGGATCAGATGCCCCTCGTTGCGCTGCATGTGGTAGGCGTCGTACAGGATCTTGCAGGCCGGACTGTTGACCCCACGGCAGATCATGTAGGTCTGGTCGGACGTCCTCAGGAACTGGTCGGGGTTGTCGCTGAGCGGTTCGAGCACCATCGTCAGGTCGTGCCTGGCGAGGACGTCCGCGCCGGCGCGCAGCGTGTCGATGACGTGCCCCGTCTGGACGCCAATCGGCAGCCGGCGCTGGAAGGCACCGGGTACCACCGTCATCCACGTCGCGTTGACACGCTTCGCGACATCCACCGCCGCCTCGCAGGCCTTCACGAACAGATCCCGGTTCTCGGCGTTGCCGGTGGTGAACCGATCGCTGTTGTTGCCCCCGGTCTGGATGACGAACACGCCCATGGTCATGCCCAGCTTCGCGAGCAGGTCACCGATCTGTTGCTGGACCTCCACGGGCCGCCCCATCATCCCGTTGTCTTCGAAGGCCGTGAACCCCTGGTCGGCCATGAAGCGCAGCTGGTCGAACAGGTCCTCGCCAGCGGATTCCTTGAACATGCCGAAGTGCGGGGCGTACTTCAGCTTGAATCGGCGGGCCGGTGTGGCTGCGGGCTGGGCGGCAGCGGGCGTGGCCACGGAGGGCGTGACGCCGGCGACACCAAGCAGGGAAGCCGCGGCGGTCTTCTGCAGGAACTCGCGTCGTTGCATGGGCTCTCTCGACAAGGGACGGGATGGCGCGATTCTACCTGAACCCGGTGGCGCCGGCAGCGGTCCTTGAGCGGAAGCGCAGGCCGGAGTAGCATCGCCCCTCCCGATGAAGTATCTGCCGAGCCAACTCGCCTACCTGATGACCGAACGCGAGTCGCGCGGCAACCTGCGTGCCCTGGGCGCCTACCTCGCGTTCCTCTGCCTGCTCATCGGCGTCTACGCGATCCTGTTCCACGTCATCAAGCTGTACGTCGAGCACGAACAGCACTCGTGGACGACAGGCGTCTACTGGACGCTCGTCGTGATGAGCACGCTCGGCTTCGGCGACGTCACCTTCACCAGCGATCTCGGGCGCCTGTTCAGCATCGTCGTGCTGTTGTCGGGCGTCGTGTTCCTGCTGGTGATGCTGCCGTTCCTGTTCATCCGGCTGTTCTACGCGCCCTGGCTGGAAGCACAGATCCGGCTGAAAGCGCCGCGCGAGGTGCCGTCGACGTTGCACGGACACCTGATCCTGACCGAACTCGATGACCTCGCCACAGGACTCGTCGAACGTCTGCGCGATGCACGGGTGCCGTACGTGATCATCGAGCCGGACATCACGAGGGCCGTACGGGCGAGCGAGGACGGGCTCTCGGTCGTCCTCGGCGAGAGCGACAACCGGGTGACGTACGAGAGGGCCGGTATCCATCGCGCCCGCCTGGTGCTGGCCAACCGGGAAGACACGGTCAACACGAACACCACGCTCACCATCCGCGAGATCGCGGCCACCGTGCCCATCGTCGCCGTCGTCGAAGAGGAAGACTCGATCGACGTGCTGGAACTCGCGGGAGCGTCCACGGTCCTGCCCCTGAAGATCCAGCTCGGTGAGTACCTCGCCAACCGCGTGGACGCCGGCCAGGCCGAGGCGCACGTCATCGGCCGCTTCCACAACCTGCAGCTGGCAGAGCTGCCAGCCCGCGATACGCCGTTCACCGGCCTGTCGGTCAAGGATACGCGGCTGCGGGAACGGACGGGGTTGAGCCTCGTGGGCCTCTGGGTGCGAGGCAGGCTCAAGCCCGCCTATCCGCACACGGTGATCGATCCCGAGTCGGTGCTCGTGGTGGCCGGGACGGCGCCGCAGGTGTCGGCCCTGAACGCCCTCGTCGACACGACCACGCCACGCGCGTCCGGCCCCGTGCTGGTCATCGGCGCGGGCAAGGTCGGCCAGGCGGCGGCTCGCGCCCTGCGCCGGAAGCGCGTGCCCGTCCACGCGATCGATCGCAGCGCGGCCGCGCTCGACCCCATTCGGGGCGACGTCGATGCGGTCTTTGCAGGCGATGCGGCAGACCGCCGCGTGCTCGAGAACGCGGGCATCCTTGCGTCGCCCTCGCTGCTGCTGACCACCAACGACGACGCGATGAACATCTACCTGGCGGTGTATTGCCGGCGGATCAATCCGTCGCTGCGCATCATCAGCCGCGTCACGCACGAGCGGAACGTCGAGGCCATTCACCGCGCCGGTGCCGATTTCGCCCTGAGTTACACCACCCTCGGCGCCGAGGCCGTGATCGCGCTGCTGCAGGGACACGAGCCCGTCCTGCTGGGCGAGGGCGTGGAGCTGTTCTCGATCCGCGTCCCCCCGTCACTCGACGGCCGCACGCTGCGTGAGTCCGACATCGGCTCCCGGACGGGCATGAGCGTCGTGGGCGTGCAGGGATCCGACGGCGAGGTGGGCCAGGTGTCCGCCGAACTGCTGCTGACGAGACACCTCGAACTCGTCATGCTCGGGTCGCGCGATCAGCGCCGCGAGTTCGCCGAAGCCTACGAAGGCGCCCGTCCCTCGCAGCCCTGACCGGCATGGCGGGCCACGATTGCTGGAGCGCGGCAGTTCGCTCGCGGCGGGTGGGACATGACCCCGCGGCTACTTGATCGCCGAGTAGTCGACCGCCGTCATGAAGACCGACTCCACGCCACCCTTCTGGACGATCGGGCCGTTGACCTCTGAAGCGGTCCGCACCTTCTGCCACTCCGGATCGCTGATGAACGCCTTCCAGTTGCGCGCGGCGGCCTCGCGGCTCTCGTGCGAGACGATGTAGATGAGCGTGTTGTCGTTGCGCGGCGCGTCCTGCGGCACCCAGTAGCCGATGTTGGTCATGCCGTGCTTCTCGAACAACTTCGTCGTGTGGTCGCGGAAGCGCGTGTGCAGGTCATCGAGCTTGCCCGGAGGTGACGTGTAGGTACGCAACTCGAACACCTTGCCGGACGCCTGCGCCTCCAGCCGGGTGCCGTCCGTCCAGCGCCCCACCATCATTCCCGCGGTGAAGACGAGTGCGACGGCCACGATTCTGCTGATGTGCTTCGACATGATCAGTCCCTCCGCGACACGGACGACATTGGCTCCGACGGGAGCAAGGGTGTGCGGCCGAGCCATCTTACGCCAGGCGGCCAGCTCCACAACGGAGGACCGGCCCGGCGCGTGTCACCCTCCGGGTCGCGTCATCGCCCGCGCATCGACCCAGGTATCGAACTCCGCCGCGGTCACGGCGCCTGACGCCAGTGCAGCCTCACGAAGCGTCAGGCCCTTCTGGTGCGCGTGCTTCGCGATGGCGGCGGCGCGGTCGTAGCCGATGTGCGGGTTCAGGGCCGTCACGAGCATGAGATTGCGCGCGAGCAGGTTCGCGATGCGCTCGGTATCAGGGACCAGGCCCACGGCACAGTGCGCGTCGAACGCGGCACAGGCGTCCCCGAGCAGCGACATCGACTCGAGCACGTTGTGGATCATCACCGGCTTGTACACGTTCAGCTGGAAGTTGCCCTGCGACCCGGCGAACGCCACCGCGGCGTCGTTGCCGAACACCTGCACGCAGACCATGGTCAACGCTTCGCACTGCGTCGGGTTGACCTTGCCGGGCATGATCGACGACCCCGGCTCGTTCTCCGGGATGCGCAGTTCGCCGATGCCGCAGCGCGGACCACTGGCCAGCCACCGGACGTCGTTGGCCATCTTCATGAGGCCGCCGGCCAGCGTGCGCAGCGCGGCCGATATCTCGACGAGCGCGTCGTGCGCCGCAAGCGCGAAGAACTTGTCCGCGGCCGAGCGGAACGGGTGGCCGGTCAGGGCCGCCAGGCGGTCGGCCGTCCGGGCGCCAAACTCCCGATGGGCATTCAGGCCCGTCCCGACGGCCGTCCCGCCAATCGCGAGGTCGTGCGCGCCGACCAGCGCGTGATCGAGTGCCGCGAGGCCGAACTCGATCTGCGTGACCCAGGCCCCGATCTCCTGGCCGAGCGTGACGGGCGTGGCGTCCTGGAGATGCGTGCGGCCGGTCTTGACCACGCCCTCGAACGCCGCGGCCCTGGCTCGAAGCGTCTCCCGCAGCCGCGAGACGTGCGGGATCAACTGGCCGTGGGCGCACTCGACGGCGGCAACGTACATCGCCGTGGGGAACGTGTCGTTGGACGACTGTCCGCGGTTGACATGGTCGTTGGGATGCACCAGGCGCCCTTCACCGCGCGGCCCGCCGAGCAACTCCGAGGCACGATTGGCGATCACCTCGTTGGCGTTCATGTTCGACTGCGTACCCGAGCCGGTCTGGAACACCACCAGAGGAAAATGGTCGTCGAGCCGTCCGTCGATGACCTCGTCAGCCGCACGCGCGATGACGGCCGCGAGGCCGGCAGGAACTTCGCCGAGCGCGCCATTGGCGTCGGCCGCCGCCTTCTTCAGCAGCCCGAGCGCCCGAATCAGGACGCGCGGCCAGCGGAACCGATCCACGCCGATCGGGAAGTTGATCAGCGAGCGCTGCGTCTGGGCACCCCAGTACCGGTCAGCCGGCACGTCGACGGGGCCCATCGAGTCGCGTTCGATGCGCGTGGTCATGGCGATGTCCTCAGCGCCGACTCAGCCGCGCGTCCACACTCCAGCGGCCGGCGCCGATCCACAGGAACGCGAAGGCGACGAAGCCGAACAGCATGGCCTTTTCCTTGCCGGCGAACGGGTCGTTGGCATGCTGGAACACGACCGCCGTGGTCATCGTGCAGAGGATGAACAGGGACGCGGGGCGCGTGAGCAGGCCGATGGCCAGCAGGATGCCTCCGACGATCTCCGCGCCGGCGGCGGCCCAGGCGAACAACACCGGCATCGGAAAGCCGAACGCGTCGACGCGGGACACGAACGCGGCCGACGGTGGGAACTTCGCGAGACCGTGCCCGAGACACAGCGCGAGCCCCGCGAAAAGCCGCAGCGGCGTGATCCCGATCTCGAACAGCACCGAACCGCTTCGCATCCCTCCGAACAACAGCGATCGCACACACACCTCCCCGGCGCCGCCTGGCGCCCCGTCCACTATAGACCCTGGACGAGACACAGGCAGGCCCTGCGGACGGCTTCGACCGCAACCGCCTGTTCGGCGGACCACGGCGGCGGATGACAACGTCGACCAGTGTCGAGGCGGGCTATCTCTGGCAGGCCGCACGGCCTCGGGTGGGCCCACGCCAGCACGCGCACGCGGCCTTCGTGTGGCTGGACCTCGTGTTCTGACGTGACGCCATCGACTCGCCGCTCGGTCCGGGACACGTGAGGCAGCGGCGCGAGCCGGTCAGGTGCGCCGGCCCGGCGGAAGCCGGGCTGCGCGCGCGTCGATGAGCGAGGAGATGACCTCGCGTGCGCGAGCGCTCGTCGGGCCGTCGGCGTCGTGGCTCTTGCCCTTCTGCTGATTGCAACGTGCGCAGGCGAGCGCGAGGTTGCGCACGTCGTCCTGCCCGCCGACCCGCTCGACGAGGTCGCGTGCGACCGTCCGCCGGAACCAGCCGCGCGGCACGATGTGCTCGAGCGTCGTCGCGCCGAGGGGTGCCCCGCTCCAGGTGACGGCCAGGGTCGAGCGGCAGTGCAGACAGGGCGTCACCCAGCCGTCCTCCCGGCGCAGGGCCTGGGTGTCGGCCTCGACCGTGGCCAGCAGGAGAGCGTCGCGTCGGCTGGCGGATCGGTCGTGTCGCATGGAGGACGGAGGGGCAGGGCCAGGTCCGATGGCATGCCATCGCAGACCTGACCCCGTGTGTGGACCGTGTGGACTACGCGCAACCGCTCGTCGTTCCGCAGTTCGCGCACTTGTAACAGGCGCCACTGCGGACCATGATCGAACCGCACGTGCTGCAGGGCGGCGCGTCTTCCTGGTTCTGGATAGCCGCGAACTGCATGCCGCCGGACGTTGCCGCAGGCGGGGCGACTGGTGTCGCCTGGGGCGCCGACGTGGCGGCAGGGGCCTCCGTGCCCAGCGTCGGATCGGCCATGTTCACACCGGCGCGGAAGCGCGCTTCCGGCGACAGGAACTTCGTCGCCATCCAACGGAACACGTAGTCGACGATCGACTTCGCGAAGCGCACCTCCGGGTTGCGTGTCATGCCCGAGGGCTCGAAGCGTGCGTGGCTGAACTTGTCGACGAGCACCTGCAGCGGCACGCCGTACTGCAGCGCGTACGAAATGGCCTGCGCGAAGGCGTCGGCGAAGCCCGAGATCGTCGAGCCTTCCTTCGCCATCACCAGGAAGATCTCGCCCGGTGTCTCGTCCTCGAACATGCCGACCGTGATGTAGCCCTCGTGGCCGGCGATGTCGAACTTGTGCGTGATCGACTGCCGCTCGTCCGGCAGGCGACGGCGCACCGGCTGCGCCACGAGTCCCTCGGCCAGATCCTTGACGGTCGCTTTGGCATCCCGCGACGTGTTGAGCGGTTGCGTGCGCTTGCTGCCGTCACGATAGATGGAGACGGCCTTCGCGCCCAACCGCCACGACTGGATGTAGGCCTCCTGAATCTCTTCGATGGACGCATCCTTCGGCACGTTCACGGTCTTGCTGATGGCGCCGGAGATGAACGGCTGTGTCGCGCCCATCATCCTGATGTGCCCCATGTAGTGAATCGACCGCGTGCCCTTGAGGGCCTTGAACGCGCAGTCGAACACGGCGAGATGCTCGGTCGTGATGTGCGGCGCGCCCTCGATGGTCTCGTGTTCGTCGATGTAGGCGACGATCTCCTTGACCTGCTGCGCCGAGTATCCGAGCTTCTGCAACGCCATCGGCACCGTGCCGTTGACGATCTTCATGAGGCCGCCGCCCACGAGCTTCTTGTACTTGACGAGCGCGATGTCCGGCTCGACGCCCGTCGTGTCGCAGTCCATCATGAACCCGATGGTGCCGGTCGGCGCGAGCACGGTCGCCTGCGCGTTCCGATATCCGTGCTGTTCACCGAGTTCGACCGCCTCGTCCCAGGACGACTGCGCGCCGTCGAACAGATCGTCGGGCACGTGGGCGCGGTCGATGGCGCGCAGCGCCGCCCGATGCTTGCGCATCACGCGGAGGAACGGCTCACGGTTCTTCGCATACCCTTCGAAGGGGCCGCCATGGTCACGCGCCACGCGCGCCGACTGCGCGTACGCCTCACCGGTCATGACGGCGGTAATCGCCGCGGCGTACCCGCGTCCCGCATCGCTGTCGTAGGGCAGTCCCCGTGACATCAGCAGCGCGCCCAGGTTGGCGTACCCGAGGCCGAGCGGACGATACGCATGACTGTTGCGCTCGATGGCCTTCGTCGGGTAGCTCGCGTCGTCGACGATGATTTCCTGCGCGGTGATGAGCACGCGGCAGGCGGCCTTGAACGCCGGCACGTCGAACCCGCCGCGCTCGTCCACGAACTTCATCAGGTTGATCGAGGCGAGGTTGCACGCCGAGTCGTCGAGGAACATGTACTCGGAACACG
Organism: uncultured Vicinamibacteraceae bacterium; assembly: GCA_964388335.1. Lineage (GTDB taxonomy): Bacteria > Acidobacteriota > Vicinamibacteria > Vicinamibacterales > Vicinamibacteraceae > JAEZDP01. Next base: position 28,771 of record CAYMAG010000006.1, read on the forward strand.
GGTTGCTCGCGTTGATGCGGGCCGTGTTCGGGCACGTGTGCCAGTCGTTGATCGTCGTGTCGTACTGCATGCCGGGATCGCCGCAGATGTGCGTCGACTCGGCAATCATGTGCATCAGGTCACGCGCGCGATACGTGTCCATGGTGGCGCCGTCACGGACGGCGTGGGTCGTCCACTCCTTGTCGTCGAGCACGGCGCGCATGAAGTCGTCGTTCACGCGAACGCTGTTGTTGCTGTTCTGGAAGAACACCGACGCGTAGGCGGGACCGGTGAACGAGCCGTCGTAGCCGGCGTCGATGAGGGCCCAGGCCTTCTTCTCTTCCTCGACCTTGCAGGTGATGAAGTCGACGATGTCCGGATGATCGGCGTTGAGGATGACCATCTTCGCCGCACGGCGCGTCTTGCCACCCGACTTGATCACGCCAGCGAACGCGTCGAAGCCCTTCATGAAGGACACCGGACCCGAGGCGGTTCCGCCGCCCGCGAGCAGTTCCTTCGACGAGCGGATGGGCGACAGGTTCGAGCCGGTGCCCGAGCCATACTTGAAGAGCATGCCCTCGGTGCGCGCCAGCGTGAGGATGGCGTCCATCGTGTCAGTGACGGAATTGATGAAGCACGCCGACACCTGCGGCTGGGGCTCGATGCCGCAGTTGAACCAGACCGGGCTGTTGAACGCCGCCTTCTGGTACACGAGAAGGTGCTTCAGGTCGTCGCTGAAGGCCTGCAGGTCGTCTTCACTGGCGAAGTAGTGCCGCGCCCGCGCCCACGCCGTGATCGTGTCGACCACGCGGCCGATGAGCTGCTTGACGCTGTGCTCGCGCTCGTGCGTCCCGAGCGTGCCGCGGAAGTACTTCGATACGACGATGTTGGTCGCCTGCTGCGACCAGAACTTCGGGATCTCGACATCGCGCTGCTCGAAGACAACCGTGCCCTTTTCACTGCCGATGACCGCCGAGCGCGATTCCCACTCCACCTCGTCGAAGGGATCGACCCCCTCCGCCGAGAAGTAGCGCGGAAACTCCAGCCCCGGGATGCTCACCGCCTCCGCCGTCACCGTACCCGCGACGGCAGACGTCCCCGTCGCCGACGCCGGAGCGGCGGTGTCTCCCGCCTGCGCAGACCCTCGCTGCATTCCTGCCTCCTCCAGGTCGTGATGGAACCGCCCCGGTTCGACCTCGACCAAATCTCGTGTCTCTCTCGTGTGCGGCTCGAAACGGCGATGGCGACGCGCCGCTACGCACACCCGATCGCGGGTGTGAGTGTACGCGTGTGCCTCCGGGAACAGGCCTCGGCGTTTCGGAGACCCACTATGCGCCCGTCCAGACGGCTTGTCAAGGCCGATTCACACCACATATAGGGTGTCACTTCTAGTGGACGCCCCATATATAGGCATTCAGCCGAATGCACGGCAACTGCCTCACACGGCGGGATTTACGACCCGCCGGGACACCGATCGGCCGCCGCGGACGCCCGATGGGCCTCCGGCTACCGGCTGAGTCCGCGCGCCAGCGTCTCGGCCTTGTCTGCCAGATACGAGGCGAACACGTAGTTGCGCTCGAGCAGGGCCGCTCCCGCCTGATCGACGAACCGCCGCGCCGTGTCGTGCTGGGTACGCGCCTCGCGTGACAACGACAGCGGATTGACCTGCGACAGAAGAGCGGATGCGCGTCCCAGGACCTCCCGAATACGCCGATCGGCCTGCGACTCATCACGCGTCTGCGGCGTGCGCAGCAGTGGCGCGGCCGCCTCGGGATTCGTCACGCGTTCCGAGGGCGACTCGACAGGCGCCGACGCCTCGACCTCGGACGTCGGGCCCGATCGGGCACTGCTGTCCGGGCGCGCCGCGGGGCGGGTCGCCCGCACCGGCGGCCGCTCCGCCGACGGCTCGGCGGTCGTCGTCTCGACGGGCGCTACAGGCTCAGGGGGGACCGAGATGACGCGGGGCGGCGCCGGTGGCACGTTGAGCACGGTGGGCGACGGCGACGCGGCATGGCTGCGGCCCGCGCACCCGGTGCCCACCGCCAGGCTCAGCACCACCACCGGCGCGACGACGAATCTGGTTGCTGACGTGACCATAGGCTTTCCTTCTGACGTCAGGACCCTGCCTCAGGCTCGCGGCAGCCGCATCCGGAAGCTGGCGCCGCGGCCGGGCGACGACTCGACCTCCACCGTGCCATCGTGGAGTTGCACCGTGCGATACACCATCGACAACCCGAGCCCGCTCCCCTGCTCCCTGGTGGTGAAGTAGAGGTCGAACACCCGTCCGAGGTGCTCGGGGGCGATCCCCACACCCGTATCCGTGACCTCGAGTTCGACCTGGGCGTCACCGAGTGGCCGTGCGTGCAGCGACAGCGTACCTCCCTCGGGCATGGCGTCGATCGCGTTCAAGGCGAGGTTGAGCAGTGCCTGACGCAGCATGGGGCGATCGGCCTGCACCTCGACGTCGGTCTCGATGTCGAGCGCCAGCTGGATGCCCCGCTGCCCGGCCTGCGGGCGCACGATGTCGGCGACGTCCTCGATGAGCGGTATCACATCCACGGGCTCGAGCTGCAGCTCTTCAGGCCTGCTGAAGCGCAGGAATCCCTGCACGACGTGGTCGAGCCGACGAATCTCGTCGCCGATGATCGAGACGTGGGTCATGAGCGGCGGCACCTCCGGCGTGCCGGTCGCATCGCCGCCTGGTGCCTCGACGGGCCCGGCGCCTGCCCGCAGTTTCTGACGCAGCAGTTCCAGGTGAATCGTCATTGCATTCAGCGGGTTCTTGACCTCGTGCGCGACACCGGCCAGCAGCCGGTTCAGCGATGCCAGCTTTCTGGAGTACCGCAGCGTCGTCTGCACCTGCGACAACGCCCCGACGTTGCGGGCCACCAGCATCACCCCCACGAAGCCGCGCGCCTGATCGTCAATCGGATGCGCCATCCACTGCTGCTGGTTGCCGTCGTCCACCGGCCCGACGCGGTCGGCCAGAATGGGACCGGCAGACTCACGCGAGGCGATCGCCTGCTCGGTGAGGAAGCGGCACGCGTGCCCTTCCGGCACGGCCACCGCCATCGATCGGCCCGGCTCGAGCGCGGGCATCAGCGCCTTCATGGCGGTATTGACGAACACCACTTCACGGTCCGGCGAGACAATGACCACGGCATCCTCGAGACGCTGCACGACCGACTCGGCCCGTCGTGCCTGCTCGACGAGTTGGCCGCGGATGGAGGTCACCGACTGGCTCAGCGCGTTGAAGGACGACCCGAGATCGCGGAACTCCTCGTCGCGCAGTTCGAGCTGGACGTCCTGTTCGCCCTGACCCAGGCGCGCGATCCCGCTCTGAAGGACGTGAATGGGCTGGAGCAGCCGGCGCGCCAGCAGCCACGACAGGCCCGTCGCCAGGACGATGGCCAGCCCCGCCACGGCGAGGATGGGCCTGAGCGCCCCGGCGAGCTGATCCCACACGAGTACCGTGGAGACGCCGATCCGGATCGATCCGAACTGCTCGTCGCCCAGCAGCAGTGGCTGCGTGACCTCGTAGTTGCGCTGCTCCCAGACGCCGACCAGTTGCGCGATGGGCCCGCCACCGATCAGCTGTTCGAGGGGGGGCTGCACGGGCACGGTCGTCCCCTCGAGGGTCGGGGAGCTGTGCACGAGTGCCACGTCACGTACGTCCGTGATGGTCGCGTACGAGACGTTCTGCGCGAAGCCGATGGCTGACTGCAGCACGTCCCGCAGTCCCTCGTCCGCCTGGAGATCGGACGCGGCCGTCTCACGGCTCTTCACCAGACGGAACGCACGCTGGAACATCATGTTGGTGAGCATCTCGCCGCGCAGCTCACTCTCGGCCAGCAGGGTGCCGACCTGTGAGGCCACGTGCATCGCGGCCATCGTGATCACCGAGCACGCAACGATGAGCGTGACGCCGAGAACCTGCCGCGTCTGAAAGCTGAGGCGCATCAGCGAGACGCTCCTATTCGGCCTGCTCGCGGGCCTTCATGCGATTCAGCTTGTTGTGCAGGGTCTTCAGGCTGACGCCCAGCAGTTCGGCGGCCCGGGTCTTGTTCTGGCCCGTGTGCTCCAGCGTCACCTCGATGAGGCGCAGCTCGGCTTCGTCCACCGTCGTACCGGGTGCCAGCGTGACCGTCGCACCGATCCCGCGGACACCTTCGGGCGCCGCGATGAGTTCTGACGGCAGGTGCTCCTCTTCGATGAATTCGCCCTGCGCGAGGATGGTGGCCCGTTCGATCACGTTGCGCAGTTCGCGGATGTTGCCGGGCCACTGGTACGAGGCCAGGCGCTGCAGCGCCGCTGCACTGACGGCCCGCACCCGCCGGCCGTTGCGCACGCTGAACTCGTTGATGAACGCCTGGGCGAGCAGCGGGATGTCGTCGTGCCGCTCTCGCAGGGGAGGCAGCTCGATGGCGAACACGTTGAGTCGGTAGTACAGATCTTCGCGGAGCTTGCCCTTCTGCACGGCGTCGAGCGGACTGACGTTGGTGGCTGCGATGATGCGGACGTCCACCTGTTGCTCGCCGCGGCCGCCGAGTCGCCTGAACGAGCGTTCCTGCAATACCCGCAGCAGCTTGACCTGCGTGACAGGCACCATCTCGGCGATCTCGTCGAGGAACAGCGTGCCGCGATGTGCCAGCTCGAAACATCCGAGCCGGCGTTCGACCGCCCCGGTGAAGGCACCCTTCTCGTGGCCGAAGATCTCGCTCTCGAGCAGCGTCTCGGGGATGGCCGCGCAGTTGATGGCGATGTAGGGCTGCTGGCTGCGCTCCGACAACTGGTGAATCGTCTGCGCGACGAGTTCCTTGCCGGTGCCGGACTCGCCCCAGATGAGCACCGAGGCACCCGTGGGGGCGGCCTGCTCAATCGTGCGATACAGCCGGCGGATGGCCGGCGTGTTGCCGATGATGCGACCGAAACTGCCCTGATCCCGGAGCTGCCGCCGCAGCACCTGCACTTCACGCCGGGTCTGCTGGCGCTCGATCGCCTTGGCCAGCAGGATCTGCAGGCGGTGCGGGTCGACGGGCTTGGTCAGGTAATCGTAGGCACCCTCCTTGATGGCCTCCACTGCCGTCTCGACCGTCCCCTGGGCGGTGAGAATCACGACGCAGAGGTCGGTCAACTGGTCCTGGAGGGCCCGGAGCAGCCCGAGGCCGTCCATGCGCGGCATCACCAGGTCGGTCAACACGATGCCGGGCCGGAAGGACGTCACCTTCGCCAGCGCTTCTTCGCCGTCGGCCGCAGCCTCGGCAACGTAGCCCCAGGTGCGTATCAGCTCGGTGAGCCCCACCCGTGCCGCACGATCGTCCTCGACGACCAGGATGCGTTCACCGGGCGCAGACGGACGAGCCTCGACGTCAACAGCCCGGCCGTCTGGCTCACTCGTACTCGACACGGAACTCCCCTCCCCCGCCAGGGCGCACGAACGTTTGCTCGCACGCAAGGGCAAGGCCGCAGTGTAACATTTACGCAGTGGCTGAGCCTGACCCGACCATCGCCTCCGGCACTCCCCCGGGACAGGTTTCGCCGGATGGAAGCCCTCCCGTTTCGCCGGATGGAAGCCGGCCCGCGGTGTGGCTCTCGCTCGTCGAAGTGTTCCTGTGCTCGGGATTTCCCTCCCAGCTGTTCCTGTCGTTGGTGCTGGTGACGGTGGGGCTGTCGTCGAGCGCGGAGACCGGCCTGTCGTTCACGTTCGTCGTCTGGCTGTCGGTGCTCGACACGCTGGTGGTGCTCGGGCTCGTGCGGATGTTCCTGCGGGCCCGCAACGAATCAATCCGGGCGGTCCTGATCGGTCCGGTGCACCTTGGCCGCGAGGCATGGCGAGGCCTGGCGCTGCTGCCACTGGTGTTCCTCGTGGTGATTGGCGGGGGGCTCTTCATCCAACACGTCGCCCCTGATCTGCACAACGTGACGGAGAACCCCCTCCAGGCGATGCTGGACTCGCCGACCCGCCTGGCGATCTTCGCCGTGATCGTGGTGGTCGCGGGCGGCATCCGCGAGGAGGTCCAGCGGGCGTTCATCCTGCACCGCTTCCGTCAGGACCTCGGCGGCGTCGGGATGGGCCTGCTCGTCTTCAGCATCGCGTTCGGACTGGGGCACATGGTGCAGGGCTACGACGCGGCCATCCTGACGGGCCTGCTGGGCCTGCTCTGGGGCATCGTGTATGTCGCGCGCCGGAGCATCGTGGCGCCCGTCGTGTCGCACTCGCTGTTCAACCTCACCGAACTGGCGATCTTCTACTACGCCGCCCGGTCGGGCCTCGTCGGCACGTGAGGCTGGTCACAGGCCTGCCGCCAGGCGCACCGACGCCCGTCGCCTGAGGCCAGCCACCCAGTCGGCGACGAGCGCCTGCGTGCGCTCGGCGACGAGCACGCGGCGCGCAGCAGCCAGCCCCTCCGACGAGGTGTCGCCCTCGGCGGCGGCGCGCGCGGCCACTTCGACATCGGTCGGCTGCGCGGGCGCCGTGAACCGCTGCTCGATGTACGCCGCGATCCGAAGGTCGTCGGCGACCCAGCGCTCCACGCCATCGCGCGACACTCCGAGGCCTGCGAGTTCGGCCAGGAAGTCCGGCAGCGATCGCCCGCCTGCGAGGGTCACCATCCGGGCCTCCACGCGCTCCCGGGGCGGCTCCGGCACCGCGAACCGTTCCATTTCGTGCCACACGAGTTCACGTGCCACCAGCTGCTCCACCAGCGCCGCCTCGTCGGGGGCGTCCCCCGGGATCGAACCGAGCCGCGTCGCCACCCGGAGGTCCGAGGCGGTGAGCGCCCGTTGCTCGACGACCGCCACCAGACGATCCACGGGCAGCACCTGCGCGGAGACGCCTGCCACGCCCGCCCAGACGAGCAATCCGAGCGGCGCGGCGCGACGCGGCCACCAGCGACGGGGCGGGTATACTGTGGCGCGAGTCGTCCGGCGCATTCGTCTCATGAAGCTTACGGTTGTCATTCCCGTCTACAACGAAGTCCACACCCTGCTCACGCTCATCGAGCGCGTGCAGCACGTCGCCGTCGACAAGGACATCGTACTCGTCGATGACTGCTCGACCGATGGCACACGGGAGTTGCTGCAGCGGACGACGTTCCCCGCGAACGTGACCGTGCGGTTCCATGAGCAGAACCAGGGCAAGGGCGCCGCGCTGCGGACGGGGTTCGCCGTGGCGACGGGCGACATGGTCATCGTCCAGGATGCCGACCTCGAGTACGACCCCGAGGAGTATCCCAAGCTGATACGTCCCATCGCCGATGGACGGGCCGACGTGGTCTTCGGCTCACGCTTCGTGGGCGGCGAATCGCATCGCGTACTGTATTTCTGGCACTCGCTCGGGAACAAGTTCCTGACGCTGTGCTCGAACGCCTTCACGAACCTCAACCTCACCGACATGGAGACCTGTTACAAGCTGTTCCGCCGGGAGGTGCTGCAGCAGATCACCATCGAAGAAAACAGGTTCGGCTTCGAGCCCGAGATCACGGCCAAGATCTCGAAGCTGCGCGTGCGCATCTACGAGGTCGGCATCTCGTACGCGGGCCGCACGTACGACGAGGGCAAGAAGATCGGCTGGAAGGATGGCGTCCGCGCCATGTGGTGCATCGTCAAGTACAACGTCCTGCGCTAGAACCCTTGACACGCCGAAACCTGGCTCTTCGAGTCACGTGTTCGGCGTGGCGAGTGACCGTTGCGGGCCGAGGCCCTCGCCGGGCCGGAGGCCCGCTAGAAGGCCTGTCCCACCGTGATGTGCAGCGCCGTGCGCCCTTCGCGCATGCCGTTCATGAACGTCTGGCGCGACATCTTGAACCCGAGGTCCACCCGGATCGGTCCGATGGGTGATCGGTAGCGCAGGCCGAACCCGGACGACCCACGGATCTCGCCCAGGTCGAGGTCCGACACGCGCCGGAAGACGTTGCCGGCGTCGACGAAGACCGCCGCGCCGACGTTGTCGCCCCAGACCGGAAACCGCAGCTCGATGTTGAAGATCACGACGGCATTGCCGCCGGTCGGTACGCCGTTGCGGTCGAGCGTCTCCGGCGTACCGAGGCGATCGAGCGCGAAGCCCCGGACCGTCGAGTCGCCGCCCGCGAAGAAGCGCTCGCTGACGGGCAGGTCGCGAACCACGTCCACGAGCAGCTCTCCATCGGGTCCGACCAGCGGCTTCCCATCGCCGATCCGCGGGACGGCACGGGGCAGGCCCTGGGCGAGTCCGAGCCTCGCGCCTCCCGCCATCACGACGCGGGAACCGGGCAGGCGGCGATACGTGAAGCCCTGCATGTACGTCTTGGTGAAGCCCACTTCCGATCCGATGAGGCGCCCGGCCAGCTCGCCATCGAGGCTGGCAAACACCCCGTGCTGCGGTTCGAGCGGGTCTTCACGCGTATCGTGCAGCAGCGACGACGAGACCGACGACAGCCGCACCTGCGGAAACAGCCGATCCACATTGAGCTGATCCTCGGGATCCACGCGCGCGTTGAACAGTTCGGTGCGCCCGAAGCCGTATCGCCCGATGACGGTCATCGACTGGCGCAGCCGGCGCGACATCTCGGCTCGAACCGCCTGTCGCCGGAAGCTGAAGCTCGATCGGATGGCCTGCTCCACGAACGCCGACACGTCGAGGTTGGTGGACTCGAAGAAGGCGCGCGGCTCCCGCCACGTGCTCAACACGCGGTATTCACTGAGGGTCAGGCCGGTACCGTCGCGATCGGGGTCGCCCGGCACGTCGCGGGGCCGCAGCGAGCCCCGGAGGAACAGGTTCACCGACCGATTCTTGCCGAGGAAATTGCGCCGCCCCACCTCGAAGAATCCTCGCGGAGCCAGTTCGAAGCGTGTCTCGACGAACGTCGTCTCCTGCGGCAGCCCCGGCAGGATGCGATCGACGTCGACGGTCGTCGTACGCAGGCGCTGGCCGCCTTCCAGCCCTGCGCCGTAGGCGATCGTCGTCACGGGCGCTTCCTCGACCGTGACGACCACGTCGTGCAGGTTCGAGCCGGGCTGTGCGACTTCCGAGAGACGAACGCTGCGGAAGAGACCGAGTGCCGTGAGCCGCCGCTGCGAGTCGAACACGCGGCTCAAGCCGAGTGGCTCACCGGAGACCACCTGCAGCTCACGACGTATCGTCTCGTCGGACACGCGCACGTTGCCCACGATCACGACTCGGTCGACGAGCATCTGCGGCCCCTCCACCACCCGGTAGGTCACCGCCACCCGGCGCCCCTCATCGGCGCCCTCGAGAACCTCCTCGACCTGCGCCTGCCGGTAGCCCGCATCGAGGTAGCGACGCAGCAGCAGGTCTCGATCGGCGACGATGGCTGCCGACGAGAACAACCCACCGTCGCGCACCGTCATCGCCTGGCGCAACGACTCGATCGGAAGCGCGCTGACGCCCTCGATCGCCACCGACGCGACGCGCGCCTCCTGCCCCTCGACGATGCGCAGGCGCACTTCCAACGTGCCCCGGCTGTTGGCTGCGAGCGACGGCTCGCTGACGTCCACGAGGGCCCGCTCGATGCGGGCGGCCGGGAAGCCGCGCGCATGGTACGCGCGCACGATCGCGGCCTCGCTCTGCGCGAGCAGTGACGGCGAGAAGGGCTGCCCCTTCCTGAAGCGCACCAGGTCGAGAACCTCCGGCGTGCCGAGCGCGCGCTGCCCGCCGATGACGATGTCTCCAGTGAGGTACACACGCCCGGCGCGCACGGTGAAGACGAGTGCGATGCCACCGTCGACGACCTCGCGGGCGTAGTCGACCTCGGCCCGCCAGTGTCCCCGCTCGATCAACCAGTGCACGATGCGGGCCCGCGAGTCTTCGAGCAGGTCTTCGTCGATGCTGCCCTCGGCTTCGACGGGCACGAGATCGCGGCGGACGTCCGCAGGCAGGCGATCGCCGACGAACGACAGGGCCACGTGCGGACCACGGTCCACCTCGACGCGCAGGTCCACGGTGTGCGGCGTGGCCCCGGGCGACGGCGTCGTGCGGACCATCGCCTCGTAGTACCCGGCTGACCGCTGCCCGGCCACGAACCGCTGTTCGCGCTGCTGCAGGACGATCCGATCGTACGGATCCCCGGGCGCGAGCCCCAGCACCCCGTCGCGGGTCCCGGTGGCCGCACTTTCCATGCCCGTGACCACGATGCGCCCGATCTCCCACCGCGGACCCGCCCCACCCACCACGACGAGACGGGCGTTCCCCCGCGCATCGAGGGGATCGAGCCGATGGGTGAGGTCCGGCTGAAGGTAGCCGCGTGCGCCCAAAGCGTCCTGGACGGCCTGCAGGGCGTCTGGCACCAGTTCGGCGGTCGGAGCCGAACCGATCCGATCGCGAATCGCGCGCTCGAGATCACCGTCGGGCACCCGGAAGTCACCGGCGATGCGATAGGCGATGATCCGCTGGAGCGGTGTGAGCTGAAACTGCACCACGAGCCCGCCGGGCGTCGCCTCCCGTACGACCTCGATGGTGGCGAAGCGACGGAGGTGCACGAGGTGCTGGATGGACGCGCGGACGTCCGCCACATCCAGCGGGCGGCCCGGACGGACGTCCACGAGCGCCTGGAGGTTGGGGTCGCGCAGCGCCTGGCCGTCGAGCAGGAACTCGACCCGCGACACGACCGGCCTGGCGGCCGCCCCGGGTGGGACGTCCTGTGCGCCGCCGGCCCGGGCTGCCGCATGGAGCGCGAGGACACACCACGCCAGGAGCACGAGTCGTCGCATCAGAACACGTGCCGGAGGCGCACGTCGACGGCGTACGTGTCGTCCTCGTTCTGCGACACGATCCAGGACAGGCGATCGCTCTGGGTGTACTCGACCAGGATCAGCTGGTCGCGCTGCGACGAGGTGAGCAGCTGCGTGTACGACACGTACAGGCGGTCGCTGATGCGCTTGCCAATCGTCAGGCGCGCCCCGGGATTGAGGCGGGACGACTGCTGGCTCGAGAAGTCGCCGAGCGACGGTGTGATCTGCACCGAGTCCACGCCCAGGGCCTGTTCGGCGACACGTCCGACGTTGGACGAGATCGGGCTGGCCAGAAGCCTGGCGGCGCGCGCCGCGATGAGATCCTGTTCGGTCTGGTTGGGTGTCCGCAGCGCACGCAGTTCGGCGTTCTGCGGGTCGCGGACATCGCCGAAGAGCAGCGCGAGGATGTCGACCGAGCTGAGTGGCGGATCGGAACTCAGATCGAACACGAAGCGATCCGGCGTGCCGGACACGCGGAAGACGACCCGATAGATCTGGCCGGGCACCTGGGCACGCGTCTCGGCCTCGATGTCGAAGAACGGCTCGATGCGGGTGGGATTCGAGAAGTCGATCGCCCCGCGCGTCACGGTGTAGCGCTTCCCTTCGAAGAAGACCTCGCCCCGCTCGATCTCGGCGCGGCCGAACAGCTGTGGTCTGTCGTACGTACCACGCAGGGTCAGATCCGCGCGCGACACGAGCCGGGTGGTGTTGTTCTCGACGCGGAAGGTCGAGGGTGCGGTGATGCGCACGTCGAACCGCAGGGGAAAAGCCGTGTCGGTCGTCAGGGCCGGCGCAGGGACCGCCGCGGCGCCGCTGCCGAACATGCCGGCGCCCGTCGTGTCGATCGTGCGGCTGAGCAGCGCGTCCCGCACGTCCACCGTACCGCTCAGCGTCGGCTGCGCCACGGGACCGCGCAGCGCCAGGTCCGCATCGATGACCGACCGGATGCCCTCGGGATAGCGGAGGCGCATCTCATAGCCGGTCGCGGTGAGGTTGCACACGGTGGGGGCCAGCCCGTCGAACGTCACCCGTCCACCGAACTGGACCGGCCCTCCTCCGAGGCGAGCCGTGAGGCCGTCGAGGGAGGCGCCCGTCGTGTCGAACCGCAGCAGTCCGCTGATGGCATCCACCGCGTGCGGCAGAGCCCCGTAGCGCAATCGGCCATCGGTGATGAGCGCCGTGCCGGCGAGCAGGGGCTCGCTCAACGTCCCGCTCATCTCGGCCTGCACTTCGGCTGCGCCGGAGGCACGGATGTCTCGCAGGAAGCCCTGCAGCAGCCCGAGGTTCGCGTCACCCAGCAGCCGGATGCTGAGTTGCTCCGTGTCGAGGCGCGCGTCGCCGGCGACTTCGATGCTCGTGCCTTCGCCGACGAGGCGCAGGCGATCGATCGCGAGTCGTTGCTGCTCGAGGACGAGGCGCAGCGGTCCGTCGTTGGCGATCGCGTAGTCGAAGAGCCGCGCCTGCAACGTGTCGAGCCGCACTTCGCCGCGCAACCGGTCCTGGCGCGTGAGCGGACCGACGATGCGCATGGTGCCACTGCCTACCATGCTGGCGAACGGCGACACGTCCGGCGCGAACACGCGCAGATAGGGGTCGAGCGACGTGTTGGCGAGCGTGAACGTCAGGTCGGCATTCGAGTCGTCGTCGTCGAGATCGATGCGCCCCGCCCCGGACATCGCGAGCCTGGACGACGCCGCCTCGAGCTGCTCGATGAAGAGCTGCCCGTCGCGGATGGACAGGCGGCCCGCCACCTGACCGATCCCTTCATCGGCGAGGTAGAAGTCGTCGATGGCCAGGCGCACCTCGTAGCGCGGCGTCTCGAAGCGCCCGCTGCCACTGGCCCCGAAGCGCAGACGTCCGGTGAGGGGCACGCCGTCGAAGGTCATCACGCGGATGGTCTCGACGGGCACGCTCCGACCGTCCACGGCAAAGCTGTACGTCCCCGCCCACCCGACATATGCCGCGCCCGTCACGCGGCCGGGGCCCTTGGCCATCTCGATCGCGTCGAGCCGTACGCCCTCCCCCTCGAAGCGCAGGGCCGCGGTCGCCCTGTCGAACGCTTCGCTGTACGCCGTGCCATCGGCGATCGTCATCCGGCCGAAGCCGAACGGCGTCAGGTACTTCCCGTAGACGTGGAAGTCTCCAGACAGCGCGCCGTCCACCGGGTAGTCGGCGATGTCGAACGCACGCCGCAGGTCCACGACGGGCCACGCCAGCGCCTGGATGCGGGCGTCGATTTCCTCGCCGCCGTCGCGCCGGGGAAAGCCGAGGGAGAAACGCCCGTTCACCACCATGCGCGCGTCGTCGCGCTCGATCTCGGCCTCGCGGATGTCGACGTAGCCGTTCTCGACGACCAGGTCGCCGCGCGCGCGGCCCCAGCGCACGTTCCATGCGGCAAGCTCGTCGCCGTCGAACTGTCCTTCGATGCGCGGATTGGCGAAGGCCCCGGTGAGGCGTCCGTCGAAGATGCCGATCCCCCCGACTTCGATGGGACGGGTGCGGGCCCCCACCGCCGTCATGATACCGGCGAGCAGACGGTCGCTTTCCTGCCAGTCGCGGCTCGTCACGTGAAACGCCATGGCCGACTGGGTGCCGTAGGCGGTTTCACCGGCGAAGTCCACGTACGTGTCAGGCGTGGCGGCATACCCCCTGGCTATACGTAACCAGTCGCCATCGTAACTGTAGCGGGCTTCGCCCGACACCGGAACGGTGCCGAGCGGCGCATCGCGATCGAGCGGTTCGGCGCGGGGCGGGACGGGCAGCCCCGTCAGTTCGCGGCCCTGCATGGGCAGGCCTTCCGGGCCATCCACCTGCACCTCGCCGTCACCCGTCCGCTGATCGAAGCGCCCGGTCGGGAACTCCAACAGGTTCCGTCCCGTCGCCCGACCCTGTACCCGCATGCCTTCGAGGACGACCTTGTCGGACAACAACGCGAGATCGACGTCGCGATAGTGCGTCTCGAGCCGCTGCCGGGAAGGCGTCGGGCCGCCCAGCGGCGCCATTCGATACGTGAGGTCGAGGTCGCCACCGAGGAACGTCGAGGTCGTGTCGACGACGTCGAGGCTGTCGCGATCCCACACGACCGATCCGCGCAGATCGTCGAAGCGGTAGGCGTTCAGCGCTGCTTCCCGGCTCTCGAAGCTGCCCTTGAGTTCACGGAACATGCGGTCCAGTTCGAACGTGCCTTGAAAGCGTGCCTCACCGGTCAGCGAGAAGTCTCGCCCCGCGAAGAAGAGCGCGCGCATGCGGCTCAAGTCGAGGTCGGAGGTCAGTTGGTACTCCTGTGCGGGCCAGCGCCCCATGTCGAGCACGCCGGTGCCTGTCGTGGTCGCGCCATCGGTCTGGATGGCCAGGCGATCGAGGGTGAGCAGCCCGCCGTCGATGAAGAAGCTGCTCTGCATGTGCGCCCACATGGGCTCGTACTGCTGAATGCGGAGGTCGCCGTCGCGGAAGGCCAGCGTGCCGCGATAGCGGTCGGCCCTGGCGATGGTGACCTCGAGTGGCCCGGTGTCGATGCTCCAGGGCAGGCCATGGTCGGTGTACTGCACGTTGCCGCCCGTACCCTCGAACTGCCGCAGCGTGGTGACGAACCGCCTGGGTCCCGTTGACGGAGCCGGACGCGGAATGTGGGGAAAGTTGTGTCGGCCGTCCGGAAACGTCTCGATGATCATCGTCCAGTCGCGCATCGCGACGTCTTCGATGAGCAATTCACCGGTGACGATGGACCACCACGGCAGGTCGACGGTGATGGTTCTGGCGCGAAGGAAGGGCGTGGACTCCGGCGTGAGGCCCTCGATGACGATGTCGTCCAGGACGAACGCGCCGGTGAGGAGGCGGACGGACAGCCGACCGATGTGCATCGGCCGCCTGAGGAGCTTGCTTGCCTCCTGCTCGGCCCGCGCGCGCAGCGTCGGCCCGAGGTCCACCGACATGACCGACACCAGACCGGCCGCGACCGCCGCGACCGCCAGCCCCAGGACACCCTTGCCAGTCAGCCAGGCGGCCCGGCCCACGCGACGGGAGCGGGTCGGGAGGGGCGGCGGCGGCGTCTCTCGCGGGCCTGACGGCTCATCGACTGGAGGCACGGGCGTCGCGTGATCGGACACCGTCACTCCACCACGACGAGCAATCGTCCCGCCTCGACCGATTGCCCCTCGGCCACCAGTACCTCCACCACGCGTCCGCCACGTCCCGCCGACAACTCGTTCTCCATCTTCATGGCTTCGACGACGACGAGAGGTTGGCGGGCGGCAACCTCATGTCCGGCCGCCGTCAGCACCCGGACGACCTTGCCCGGCATGGGCGCCGAGATGCGCTGCCGTCCTGTCGCTCCCGCATGGCCGTCGGCGCGACGGGCTCGGCGTCCGTTCAGCGCCGTGACCACGCGCCGGCCGTCTACCGAGACCACCCGCTGATCCGGATGCGCCCCACGCTCCACGACGAGCCGGTGGGTGGCCCCATCGGCCAGGCGCAGCCCCAGAGACCCGTCGCCGAGCCGGCGAACGTCCACCTCCGCGGCGACCCCGTCCACGGTCACCACGACGGCGCCTCCGGGAGCCTGCGTCACCTCCACCGTGTGCAGGCGCCCGTCATGTTCGATGGCCACGTGCATGCCTGGAGAGCATTCTAGCGGCGAAGCGCCGCCTGGCGGGCGGCACGTGCCCAGGCCGACGCGTCCACGGCACCGCCGCCTGCCTGCTCACGGTCGGCCGCGGCGAACCAGACGTCCAGCGCGGTGCCGACCAGCGCAAGGTGCACCTGGCCAGCGTCAGGCGGGGCGAATGGCTCGCCACCCCGTTCGGCCAGCGCGGCATCGAGAAAGGTCGTGTCGACCTCGCCGCGGATGAACGCCTCGTGCGTGAGCATCCACTGGAAGAACGGCAGGGTCGTCAACACGCCTCCCACGCGATACTCACCGAGCGCGCGCAACATGCGCCGGCGGGCCTCCTCCCGGGTCGCCCCCCACGCGATGAGCTTCGAGAGCATCGAGTCGTAGTGGATGGGGACCTCGAAGCCGGCCGCCACGCCACTGTCGTCGCGCACGCCCGGGCCGGACGGGGTCTGGAGTGACGTGATGCGTCCGGGACACGGCATGAAGCCACGATCCGGGTCTTCGGCGTACACACGGCACTCGATCGCATGTCCGCGCGGGGTGAGCGTCCGTTCGCGCGTCAGCGTGAGGCGCTCGCCGCGGGCGATGCGGATCTGCCACTGCACGAGGTCGACGCCCGTGACCATCTCGGTCACCGGGTGTTCCACCTGCAGTCGCGTGTTCATCTCCAGGAAGTAGAAGCGGCCATCCTCATCGAGCAGGAACTCGATGGTCCCTGCGTTGACGTACCCGACGCGGGAGGCAATCGCGGCCGCGGCGTCCGCGAGCGCATCGCGCGTGGCTGGCGCCAGGGACGGGCACGGCGACTCTTCCACCACCTTCTGGTGCCTGCGCTGCACGGAGCACTCGCGTTCGACGAACGGCAGTACGGTGCCCTCGGCGTCGGCCAGCACCTGAACCTCGACGTGTCGTGGACGCAACAGCCGGCGCTCGAAGTACACCGCGGCGTCGCCGAACGCGGAAAGCGCCTCGGATCGTGCGGCCCTGACGGCGTTGACCGTCCCGGCCGCCGCGGTCACGACGCGCATGCCCTTGCCACCACCGCCCGCGACGGCCTTCACCATCAGCGGATAGCCCACCGCGTCGGCGAAGCGCAGGACGTCGGCATCGGACACGTCGGACGCGAGGGCCGCTTCCGTGCCGGGCACAACCGGGACGCCCGCGTCCATGGCCGCCTGTCGCGCCGTCGTCTTGCTGCCCATCCTGGCGATGATGTCGGGCGGCGGTCCGACGAACACGAGACCCGCGTCGCGGCACGCGGCTGCGAAGCCGGCGTTCTCGGCGAGGAATCCGTACCCGGGGTGGACGGCATCCGCGCCGCTGCACCGTGCGGCGTCGAGCAGGGCGTCGATGCGCAGGTAGGTCTCCGACGGCGCATTGCCGGGGAGCGGCCACGCTTCGTCTGCGGCATGGACGTGCGGCGCTGTACGGTCGCTCTCGGAATACACCGCGACCGACGGCAAGCCGAGTTCCCGGCACGCCCGCGCAATCCGCACGGCGATCTCGCCGCGATTGGCAATGAGGAGCTTACGCACGTTCTACCGTATACAGGCTACTGGCTACTGGCTCCGGGCTCCCAGCTCCCGGCTGCAGGCTACAGGTACTGGCTCCCGGCTACTGAGGCTCCCGTCTACCGTCTGCTTGTTGCGCCGGAGCCCGAAGGGGCGAAGGCGAACCGTCCACGTCGACGGCTCAGAGCGGCAGGTTGCCATGCTTCTTCGACGGCATCGTCTCGCGTTTGGTGCGGAGTCGCGCCAGTGCCCGCACGATGCGGGGGCGCGTGTCGCGCGGATGGATGACCGCATCCACGAACCCGCGCGCCGCTGCCACGTAGGGGTTCGCCAGCCTGTCACGGAACTCCTCGACACGCGCGGCCCGCACCGCCGCCGGATCGTCGGCCTGCTCGAGTTCCCGGCGATACAGCACGTTGACGGCGCCGTCCGGCCCCATGACGGCAATTTCCGCCGTGGGCCACGCGAAGTTCGCATCGGTGCGCAGGTGCTTGCTCGACATCACGCAATACGCGCCACCGTAGGCCTTGCGCGTGATGACCGTGACCTTGGGCACGGTGGCCTCGGCGAACGCGTAGAGCAGCTTGGCGCCGTGCCGGATGATGCCGCCGAATTCCTGCACCGTGCCGGGCAGGAAGCCAGGCACGTCCTCGAACGTGACGAGCGGCAGATTGAAGGCGTCGCAGAACCGCACGAAACGGGCGCCCTTGACCGACGCATCGATGTCGAGCGTACCGGCCAGGACGGCGGGCTGGTTCGCCACGATGCCGACGGGACGCCCCGCGAATCGCGCGAACCCGACGATCAGGTTGCGCGCGAAGTACTCGTGCACCTCGAGAAACGAGCCCTCGTCCACCACGGCCCCAATGACCTCGTGCATGTCGTAGGGCTGGTTGGGTGACGGCGGAATCAGGGTGTCGAGCGAAGGCGCGACCCGGTCCGGCGGATCGACCGTATCTCCCGTCGGCGGATCATCGACGTTGTTGGACGGCAGGTAGCCCAGCAACTCACGGAGCAGCGCCAGGCACGCACGGTCGTCCGGCACGGCGAAGTGCGCCACGCCGCTTCGCGCATTGTGCGTCATGGCCCCGCCGAGTTCCTCCTTCGTCACGTCCTCGTGGGTGACGGTGCGCACGACGTCGGGCCCGGTCACGAACATGTAGCTCGTCGACTCGACCATGACGATGAAGTCGGTGATGGCAGGCGAGTACACGGCGCCCCCGGCGCAGGGGCCCATGATCGCGGAGATCTGCGGAACCACACCCGACGCCAGCGTGTTGCGCAGGAAGATGTCGGCATAGCCCGCGAGCGACGCGACGCCCTCCTGGATGCGCGCGCCACCCGAATCGTTCAGGCCGACGATCGGCACGCCGGCCCGTACCGCCAGATCCATCACCTTGCAGATCTTCGCGGCGTTGGTCTCGGAGAGCGAGCCGCCGAACACGGTGAAGTCCTGCGCGAACGCGTACACCAGCCGACCCTCGACACGTCCGCTGCCGCAGACGACGCCGTCGCCCGGGATGCGCTGGTCGTCCATGCCGAAGTCGCGGCACCGATGCTCGACGAGCGCATCCACTTCGTCGAACGTCTTCGGGTCGAACAGCAGGGCGATGCGCTCGCGAGCCGACAGCTTGCCTGCCCCGTGCTGGCGTGCGATGCGACTGGCGCCGCCAGCCTCGACCGAGCGGGCCTCGAGGGCGGCGAGCCGGTCCAGGGGTGAGTCGGTCATGCCTGTGCAGCCTGCGCCTCGTCCCAGTCCTTCAGGAAGCGCGCCAGCCCACTGTCGGTCAAAGGGTGCTTGAACAGGCTGTCGATGACCGACGGCGGACACGTGCAGATGTCGGCGCCGAGGCGGGCCGCCTGGACGATGTGCATCGGTCCGCGAGTGCTGGCCACGAGGACCTCCGTGGTGAAGTCGTAGTTGTCGTAGATCTCGACGATCTGCTCGATGAGTTCCATGCCGTCGGTGGCGATGTCGTCGAGCCGCCCGACGAAGGGACTCACGAAGTACGCGCCCACCTTCGCGGCAATGAGGGCCTGGGCGGCGGTGAACACCAGCGTGACGTTCACGCGGATGCCCTCGCCCGACATGGTCTTGCAGGCCTGCACGCCGGCCGGCGTGAACGGCACCTTCACGATGATGTGCTCGTCGAGCTGCGCAAGGGCGCGCCCCTCCGAGAGCATCCCATCGACATCGGTGGCCACCACCTCGCCGCTGACGGGGCCCTTCACGATCCCGCAGATCTCCTTGAGGATGGCGTTCGGATCGCCACCAGCCTTGGCCATCAGCGAGGGGTTCGTCGTCACGCCGTCGATGATGCCGAGGGCTGCGAGACGCCTGATATCTTGAATGCTGCCGGTGTCAACGAAGAGTTTCATGGTCGAGTCTCCCTGGGAATCCGAGTAGGTGGCACGAGTGGGTAGCCGTCTGGACCGCCGTCATCGGGCGGCCTCCTGCACGCGGTTGCTCTCGGGGCTCACGTTGCCCGGTGTGGCATCGTCGACCGCGACCACCGCGTAGGTGTACAACACGCCGGCCTCCGCCGTGGTGTCGCGATAGGTCGCATCGGGCACCGGCGACTCCATCAGCGGCGCGAGCGCCTCCCCCGGCAGGCCGCGCAGCACGAGATAGCCAACCACGTCCGGCTCGGCGTTCGGCTCCCAGATCAGGCTGACACCGCCCTCGCTGCCGACGGCTGTCAAGCCCGTGGGGGCGAGGGGCGGAAACGTGTCGGTCGCCGTGTGGCACGTCGCCTGTGACAGCGCGCTTTCGAGCGTCAACGTCCGGCGCCGCTCCACCGCACGGAGGGCATAGCAGCGGGCCACGCCGAACGTCAGCCGGGCATCCTGGTAGGCGGGCGTCTCGAGAGCTTCGGCGTTCAGCGGGCCGGTCGCCAGGGCCGCAGGCGCGTCGGCCGCCGGCATCTCGTACACGCTGTAGGTGTGCGGCGTCGCCATCACCACGACCGGCCGGGCCGGCAGAGGAAGATCGGGGTCGGCCGCGACCGCCGCGGCGGACGCCGCGCGAACCGTTCGTTGCACCGGCAGGCGAATGCCCGGGGGGTTGTCCCACTCGAGGACGAACGCCGTCGCCGTGTGCGTCACGCGCGGCGGCGGCGGCGTGGGCGGGGCTGGGATGAAGGGCACGGCCAGCACGGCCGACGGCGGACCGGGCGTGTTGCGGCTCGAGTACGGAACCGCGATGTAGGCGCGCGACAGTTCGGTCGGACGAGGCATCCACAGCAGCGGGCGGCCGCTGCCTTCGGTCGACGGCACCGGCTCGTCCGCGGTGCCTTCGGCGTCCTCGAGCGCCGCGGCGAGGCGCGCGGCCACGCGTGCGGCGTCGGGGTGCTCGAAGACCGCATCGGCCAACGCCGGCGTCATCGTCTCTTCCACGCGGACGACTGCGCCTTGTGCGGGACGCGGGTCTGGCGGCAGCGCGGCGGTCACCGGGTCGGGCTCTTCTTCCTCCTCCGTGACGAGAGGTGGTGGCTGCACCTCGATGGTCGCCAGCCGCGTGGCCAGGGTCTCGAGTTCGCGCACCGTGAGCGCCCGGTCCGCCGGGCCGACGGCCTCTCCGGTGAGCGCGAAGACATCCACGCGCGCGACGTCGGCGGGCTGGGTGCGGTCGGCGTTGGTGGTCGGGATGGTGAATTGCAACTGAACCACGTCGGCGAGACGGGCGGCCCTCAGGTCGCCGATGGCGGCAGGTACGGGACGCAGCGGCGCCAGGGGAGGCCCCTTGGAGCCACAGCCCATCCCGGCGAGGACGATGACGAAGGCGAGCGGGTAGCGAAACGAACGCGAGACGAAGGTCACCGGACCCCTGATGGTATCGCGGAACCCCTCAGAGGATGAACCTCGAGAGGTCCTCGTCGCGCACGATGCTTGCCAGCATGCGATCGACGTACGCCGCATCGACGACGACGTCGCCGCCGACGCCGTCCGGGGCTTCGAACGACAGGTCGTCGAGGAGTTTCTCCATGACCGTGTGCAGTCGCCTGGCGCCGATGTTCTCGGTGCGCTCGTTGACCTGGCACGCGAGCTGCGCCAGACGCGCAATCGCCTCGGGCGTGAAGCTGAGCGACACGCCGTCAGTCCCGAGCAGCGCCGTGTACTGCTTGACCAGGGCCGTCCGGGGCTCGGTCAGAATGCGAACGAAGTCCGCCTCCACGAGCGGTTCGAGTTCGACGCGGATGGGAAAACGCCCCTGCAGCTCGGGAATGAGGTCCGAGGGTTTGCTCACGTGGAAGGCGCCGGCGGCAATGAACAGAATATGGTCGGTGCGCACCATGCCGTGTTTGCTGCTGACCGTCGTGCCTTCGACGATCGGGAGGATGTCGCGCTGCACGCCCTCACGACTGACCTCGGGCCCGTGGCTGCCCTCACGTCCGGCAATCTTGTCGATTTCGTCGATGAAGATGATGCCCGATTGCTCGACGCGCTCGATGGCGCTCCGCGTCACGCCGTCCATGTCGATCAGCTTCTGCTCTTCTTCTTCGGCCAGACGCTCGAGCGCCTCCGGAACGCGCACCTTCCTCGTCCGCGTCCGCCCGCCGAGCATGCCGGGCAGCATGTCCTTCAGATTGATGCCGACCTCCTCCACCGACGAGCCACTGAACACCTCGAAGGAAGGCATGCTGCGCTCGCGGGTCTCGACGTCGACCTGCCGGTCGTCGAGCCGGCCTTCACGCAGGAACTCGCGGAAACGTTCGCGGGTGCTGGGCGCCTGATCCCGGTCGCGGTCAATCGGCGCCGGTGTGCCCGGCCCACTGGCCCCGTGGGGCGTCGGTGGCGGCACGAGCAGATCGAGCAGCCGCTCTTCGGCCTGCTGTCTGGCACGGTCGCGCACGGCGGCCCGATGCTCGTCCCGGACCAGCCCGACAGCCATCTCGACGAGATCGCGAACCATCGACTCGACGTCGCGTCCGACGTAGCCGACCTCGGTGAACTTCGACGCCTCCACCTTGATGAACGGCGACTGCGAGAGGCGGGCGAGGCGGCGCGCAATCTCGGTCTTGCCAACGCCGGTCGGCCCGATCATCAGGATGTTCTTGGGCGCCACATCGTCGGCGAGTTCCGAGGGAAGCTGCTGTCGGCGCGTGCGGTTGCGCAGGGCGATCGCGACGGCGCGCTTGGCCGCGTGCTGCCCGACGACGTGCTTGTCGAGTTCTGCGACGATCTGACGCGGCGTCAACGAGGCCGGATCGGCGGTACGCGACGAGTCGAGCGATTCCGGGAGGAGGATGGCCATCGGTCAAAGCTCTTCGATTGTGAGATGCCGGTTGGTGTAGATGCAGATGTCGCCCGCGATGCGCATCGACTCTTCGACAATGGCACGGGCATCCAGCGTACTGTGGGCCGTGAGCGCGCGGGCCGCTGCGAGTGCGAACGGTCCCCCCGAGCCAATGCCGAGCACGCCATCGTCCGGCTCGATGAGATCCCCCGTGCCCGAGAGGAGAAACGTGCGGTCGCGATCCATCACGACCAGCATCGCTTCGAGACGGCGCAGGACGCGGTCGGTGCGCCAGTCGCGGGCAAGCTCGACGACGGCCCGTTCGAGATTGCCCCGATACTCATCGAGCTTGGCGTCGAAGCGCGAGAACAGGGCGAACGAGTCGGCGGCGGCCCCCGCGAATCCGGCAAGCACCCGGTCGTGATGCAACCGGCGTATCTTGCGAGCGGTATGCTTGAGCACCGTTTGCCCAAAGGTCACCTGGCCATCGGAGGCCATGACGGCCTTGCCGGCGTGGCGAACCGCGAGCACGGTTGTGGCATGTACGTTCACCGTTCGACAATAGCAGGAAGCAGTGTCCCTCCGGGGTGACGGGTCAGCCTGTCGCTGTCCTCCATCCTCGTGGTGTCCGGCCAGATTCCCCCGGGGACGGCCGCTACGGGGCTGGCAGGGTTGTTGCAGCTCTGTGAGGGCACCAGTGGGAGTGATGCCATGAAGCGACACATGCTGAAGACGGCGGGCACGTTGGTCATCGTGCTGATGGCGTCCAGCGGCGTGAGCTGGGCCGATCAGGCGCGACCGCGCAATCCGGGGGCGGCCGGCGGGTCATCGGGTGGCTCCGGCGGATCGTCGGGCGGATCGTCGGGCGGCGGTGATACGGGGCGTGTGGCGACACCGCGCGGCGGCGGGAGTGCTCCGTGGGACGGTGGCAGCGCGGCGACGCCACGCCCGACCCGGCCGGCATCGGGCGGTACGACGACGACCGCGAACCGCAGTGGCCGCGGCGTGACGGACTCGAGCGGCACGGAGAGCGTCCCCGGCTATTCGCGGCCACGTGATGGCGCGTTCGCCACGGGCCGGGCCATTCCGCGGACGTCCATCGGTACGCTGCCGCCCGTCATCTCTGGTCCGATCTATTGGGGCGCCGGCGATGCCTGGTATTTCTACCCGTGGGGCTACGGCGCGCTCGGCCTCGGATACCTGTGGGACCCGTGGTTCTGGGGCGGCTATGGCGGCTACTGGGGTGCTGGCGCTCCAGCGTGGGGCTCCTCCGGGATGGGCTGGGGTGGAGGAGGGGGTTACACCAGTTACGGCAGCAGCGGCAGTGGCGGCGGCTACTCGTCATCCAGCAGCGTGCAGAACCCCGACGTGACGGGTGCACTGCGCCTGCGCGTGACACCTCGCTCGGCAGAGGTCTATGTGGACGGCTACTTCACCGGAAAGGTCGACGACTTCGATGGCGCGTTCCAGCGCTTGAAGCTGCCTCCCGGGCCGCACCGCGTCGACATCCAGGCCAATGGCTACGAGACCTTGTCGTTCGACGTCCTGGTGATCGAAGACGAAGTGACCACGTACAAGGGCGCCCTCGTTCGTCAGCGGTGATGGCGACCCGGACGCGACGCGTCATCGCGCTCGGTGGGGTCGGGTTCAGGAGACGTTGATGAGCTGGCGCTCCACGACGTGTTCGGCCAGCTTGACCCACTGGGCGCCACCCGCCTTGCCGAACAGTTCCACCTGAACGTCCTGGAAGCTCTGATGCTGGAGCATCTCGGCGCGCGCCTGCTCACCCGAGTATCCGAAGGCTGAACGCAACACGAAGCGTTCGGTGGTCGCTCCGGGCGCGAGCCCGTCCCTGGCGATCCCGCGAATGAGCTGAGAGCCCAGCTCTTCGTCTTCGCCGACCACACGGAACACGGCGTTGAACTGCACGCTCGAGACCGGGGCATCGCCCTGATTGCGGACGCGGAACGCCAGGGTCGGCAGCAGCCGGCGCTGGCCGTCCAGGAGGCCGCCATCATGGTAGCCGGTGACGATGTCTTCCACGACCAGCGTCGCGTCGAGCGAAGGCGGTGGCCCGCCACAGGCTGTGAGGACGAGGGCGCCGCAGAGAAGCGGTGCATGCCTGAGGACGCTGGTGAACCAGTGACGCACCATGGCGCAATTCTATGCCCGTTTCGTGCTCGGCGCATCCTCGCGGCGAGCCTGCACCGGCGTGCTCGTCAGAACTCGCGTACCTGCACGCGGCGACGCGCTTCGTCACGGTCGATGCGCTGCAACCGCAGGGCGAGCAGGTCGTCGACCGCCACACTCAGCGTGACGGTGACCATTTCCGCAATCGCATCGGGAAACGCGATGTAGCCTGCATCGCGGGCGGCAACGGTCACCCGCTCGCCGGGTTCGAGGGGCAGAATGAGCGCATAGTCGAGCAGGGCGTCCACGAGCGCACCCTTGACTTCGTCCTCGTAAGCAGCGCTCGGATCGGCGAGTAGTGCAGCGTCGCTCTCGGCAACGGTGGTGTCTGCGGACGCGGGGGCCTCCTCGTCGGGCGCGGACGCCGCGGTGACCGCAGCCGTCTGAGGGCGCGCGTTCGAGGCTGGTCGTGACGAAGCCTCGGCCGCAGAACGGCGGCCCACGGTCTGGCGCTCCACGAGTCGCATGGCCCGCTCGAGGTCGGCGCGCAGTGCGGGATCGGACTGCGCCTCGGCCAGCCGCTGCAGGGACGCCAACGTGCGGTCGTCGCGATTGTTGCTGAGCACCTGCAAGGCCCACGTCATGCTGTCACTGAGACGCGGCACCTCGACGGCGAAGAAGAAGCCGTACCCTTCGATTCTGAACCCCTGGGCACGGGGCGACCCGGCCAGCGCCATGACATCCGGCGAGACGGCGGTCAACCGATGGGTCATCAGGTCGGCGGCGTGCTCGATGGCGCGCGCGAGCACCGATTCGATCTGCCGCACGTGATAGCGGTTGCGCAGCATCGTGACGCGCGCAGGGTCGCCGTGCCCGAGACGCTGCGGTGGTCGAGGCGCAGGAGTGGCCGCCTGAACCGGCGGCAGGGGCTGCGCGACAAGGAGTTCGGGCGCGGCCCCCGTACAACAGCACACGGTGACGAGTGCCACCAGCAGGCGATGTCGGGTCACGGCTCCACTGCCTGCGACACCGCCACGCGGCGGATCAGGTCCCGCCGTTGCTGCTCGACACGAGCCAGACCCTGTTCGAACTGTACGAAGTCAGCCTGACGCCGCACCTGGAACTCACGCCCCAGTTCGGCAACGCGCAACGCCAGGTTCTGCTGCTGGCGGACTTCGCTCTGGTCGATCTGCGCCGCGATACGGCGCATCAGGCGATCCTCGTCGATGGCAGGCGCGGCCACGGTAACGGACCTCGCCGCCGCCGCCGCGAACGCCGCGGTCAGGCGCGCCTCTGAAGCCCGCGCCTGCGCCGCAAGCTCTTCGCGCAACTGGGCGGCGAGCAGGTCGAAGTCGGCGCGCCACGGGGGCTCACCGGCGGCCGCACGCGCGACCCAGGCGGTTCGGGGATCGGGGTGCGCCACGGTGTGCCGTACCGCAGAGGCGGACGCCGACATCGAGAGCGGCGCCGGTTCGGTTCTCGGCGCCGTGTGCCAACCCGTGCGGACGGACAGCCCCTGGTCGTCGTATCGGATGTCGAGCCCGGCCAGGCCGGCTGACGCGGAAAGCGCGAGCACGGCCGCGGCCCCCATGCCCGCCCAGGGGAGAACCCGCCGCCACATCGGAGGCGCTGCGCGCTGGACGCGCGCGAGACCGAACGGCGGTTTGGGCGCGTCCCACGCGGCGAGGCTGCCGCGCGCGTGATGGAGGGTGGCCAGCAGGTCGGCACATTGCGGGCACGCGCTCAGGTGCGCTTCGAGGTCGGCCCGCTCGTTCGACTCTCCCTCATCGTCGTAGAGGAGAGTCACCAAGGTGTCAGGATTCGGACACTGTGTAGGATCGTTCATCTTGCCGTCTCAACCTCGGCGCGCCTCCAACCCCGCCGGAGGACGCGCCTGCGGGAACACCACCTCCGCGGTGATGCCCTGCTTCTCCAACTCGCGCCGCAGCACGACCAGTCCCTGGTACAACCGTGTCTTGACCGTGCTCAGCGGGCAGCCCTGCAGGTCAGCAATCTCCTGAAACGTCAGTCCCTGGTACTCCTTCAGCACGATGGCCGCGCGCTGGTCCTCGGTGAGCGCACCGAGGGCCCTGGTCACGAAGGCCCCGAGGTTCTCTCTGGCGACCCGGTCCTCGACCGACTCGATCGGACCGTGTTCCCCCGCCATCTCGATGACGTCCACGCCTTCGGGCGTGTCGACGAATGGCGCCCTGCGGTGGCGACGAATCCAGTCACGGCAGAGATTCAGGGTGATACGGTACAACCACGACGAGAACTTCGCCTGACCACGGAAGCCACCGAGCGAACGATAGGCCCGCAGGAACGCCTCCTGCACGACGTCGCGCGCTTCTTCCTCCCGACCGAGGACGCGATAGGCGAGAGCATAGATCGGTCGCTCCCATCGCACCACCAGTTGGTTGAAGCTGTCGAGATCGCCACCCGCCGAACGGGCGACGAGTTCTTCGTCGCTTGACGTCATCTGCTGCGCAGCGGTCAACGGGGCATCGCCTCCCCGTGTCCCATTCTTCTGACGCCCGACCTCTGAAATAGTCGGTCGGGATGTCTCAGCAACAGGCAGACGACCTCCTGTGAGGACAGAAACGCTCATGTGCACTCTCCCTGCGCCCACTGTCTGCAAGGCGCGGGCCGTCTCGCCGCCGATTCTCTGCTAGGATCACGGGTCGTGCTTCAGCTGTCCGGACTCACCAAGGCCTTCGGCGACCGCATCCTGCTCGACAACGTCACGTGGCAGTTGTCGGATCGCGACCGGGTCGGACTGTGCGGCCCGAACGGGGCGGGCAAGACCACGCTGCTGAAGATGCTGGCGGGTCTCGATGAACCGGATTCCGGCCAGATCGTCAAGCCGTCCGACCTGACCGTCGGGTACCTGCCCCAGGATGGGCTGTTCCACGAGGGACGCCTCCTCATCGATGAGGCCCGGCAGGCCTTTGCTTCCCTGCTGGCCATGAAGGAGGAGCTGCACACGCTCGAGGAGCAGCTGGCCCACACCGGCCTGGACGATGCCGCCCACGAAGCCGCGCTCATCCGGTACAGCGACCTCCAGGAGGCGTTCCGCCGCGGCGATGGCTACACCATCGACCTGCGCGTGTCGACCGTGCTCCGCGGCCTCGGCTTCACCCCCGAGGACCTCGAGAAGCCCACCGACACGTTCTCGGGAGGCTGGCAGATGCGCATCGCCCTCGCGAAGCTGCTGCTGCAGCGTCCCTCGCTCCTGCTGCTCGACGAGCCGACCAACCACCTCGATCTCGACGCGCGCAACTGGCTCGAGACGTACCTGGGCGACTACCCGCACGCGGTCATGCTCGTGTCGCACGACCGCTATTTCCTCGACGCCGTGATCACGCGCGTCGCGGACCTCAGCCTGCGCACCATCACCGAATACGTCGGCAACTACTCGTACTACCTGCGTGAGCATGCCGCGCGGATGGACCGCCTCCGCCAGATGAAACGCGACCAGGACGAGGAAGTCGCGCGCATACGGATGTTCGTGGACCGCTTCCGGTACCAGGCCACGAAAGCCGCGCAGGTGCAGAGCCGGATCAAGCTGCTCGACAAGGTGGTCCCGATCGACGTGCCGCCGGAGCGGAAGCGCGTCGCGTTCCACTTTCCCGCCTGCGTGAAGAGTGGCCGGTCGGTGATCGAACTCTCGGGGGCATCGCGCCGCTATGGAGACACGGTCGTCTTCCGGCCCTTCGATCTGCTGATCGAAAGGGGCGATCGCGTCGCGCTCGTCGGACCGAACGGCGCCGGCAAGTCGACGCTGATGCGCATGCTGTCCGGCGTGGAGCCCCCGGACACCGGCGAGCGGCGCGAGGGCCACCAGGTGGTCATGCAGTACTTCGCGCAGGACGAGGCCGCGCGTCTCGACCCGGCGCGCACCGTCTACGAGACGCTGGCCGACGGGTCGCCCATGCACATGGTGCCGGCCATCAGGAACATCCTCGGTGGATTCCTGTTCAGTGGCGACGACGTGCAGAAGCGGGCCGGTGTGCTCTCGGGCGGCGAGCGGACGCGCCTCGCGGTCGCGCGCATGCTGCTGCGCCCCGCCAACACCCTGCTGCTCGACGAACCCACCAACCACCTCGATCTCGACTCGAAGGACGTCCTGCTCGACGCCCTCGAGGATTTCGGCGGCACGCTGATCCTGGTCTCGCACGACCGGTACTTCATCGACCGGCTCGCCACGAAGATCATCGAGGTGGGGCACGGAGGCCTCCTCGTGTACCCAGGCACCTACGAGGAGTTCCGGTGGCGACAGCAGCAACAGGACGTGCCTGCGCCGCCGGCGGCGCCCAACTCCACCGCCCGGCCCACCGCCCGCCCCGCAGCCCGACCCACCCCGCCGCCCTCCCCCGCCGTGGTCGAGGGATCGGCCGCACCGGTGACGCGCGAGGCGCGCAAGCAGCACGAGGCTGAGCGTCGCCGCCAGCGGCGGACCGTCGAGCAGCACAACGCCCGTGTCGCTCTCCTCGAACAGCGCATCGCCGAGCGCGAGGACGAAGTGAAGGCGCTCGAGGCGCGCATGGCGACGCCCGGCTTCTACGACGACGGCGTGGCGTCACGCGCGGTGATCGACCGACACCAGTCGGCGATGTGGGAAGTCGGTGACCTGATGGCGCAGTGGGAAGCCCTTCAGACGACGGCACCGCTGCCGCCAGAGTCGCGGTCCTGACGTTCCACCTGTGCCCTGAGCGCGGATCCATCCCCGTCTTGTCCCCGTGAACTTACAATTCAGGCCATCGACGTGGCCAAATGTGTGCCAAACTAGGCCCAACCTCAACAGCTCGTTGCCGTAGATGACGAAAATGTCACACGGCACGACTCTTGAATCAGCTTGGGCTGGTAGCCGATGACACTTTCCGTCCTGAGCATGGGGCCGCACAGCCGTCAGCAGGTGTCGGGGGACTTCTACCGCGACCTGATCGCCGGCATGCGCAACGTTGGGGAGGGACGGGTCGTCGTGCGAGTCACCCGTCTCGCGCCGCCCGCGTGGGGCGCCAGTGGCGAGCCCGGCGCCGGGCCTGCCCTGCAGATAGACGTCGTGGACGATGGCCCCGGGATTCCCGAGTCCATCCGCGAACGCATCTTCAGCCCGTTCTACACCACCAAGCCGCGAGGGTCGGGCCTGGGCCTGGCCATTGTCCGCAAGCTGGTGGACGCGCATCAGGGGCAGATTGAACTGCATGCCGGCGGCAACGGCCTCGGCACCTGCTTCCGCCTGACCCTGCCGGTGCGCCCGCTCACCGATGGAGCCGTTGCGGTGCTTCCCGACGCCGGCGCGCCCGGGGGGCCACGACCGCGATGAAGAAAGACTGGACCCCGCCATGACCGACAGGACCCGACCGATGGGGCGCATTCTGGTAGCCGACGATCACGACTCGCTGCGAAGAAACCTCGCGCGGGCTCTGACCGAATCAGGGCATGACGTCGTCGAGGCCTCGAACGGCAACATCGCCATCGAGCGGCTGCACGAGACCAACTTCGACGTGGTGCTGAGCGATCTCAAGATGGGCGGCAGCGATGGACTCG
Organism: uncultured Vicinamibacteraceae bacterium; assembly: GCA_964388335.1. Classification (GTDB taxonomy): domain Bacteria; phylum Acidobacteriota; class Vicinamibacteria; order Vicinamibacterales; family Vicinamibacteraceae; genus JAEZDP01. The sequence goes on from CAYMAG010000006.1 coordinate 58,517, forward strand.
ACGTCCTGCGGACGGCGAAGGCCCTGCAGCCGGACACGGCGGTGATCCTGATGACCGCGTTCGGGTCGGTACACACCGCCGTGGAGGCCATGAAGGTCGGCGCCTTCGACTACGTGCCGAAGCCGTTCGAGATCGAGGAGATGGACGTCAAGATCGACAAGGCGCTCGAGCACCGGCGCCTCAAGACCGAGGTCGACTACCTCCGCCACGAGCAGGGCGGCATCTACCAGTTCGACAACATCATCGGCGCCAGCGGCGCGCTCCAGCGCGTGCTCGACGTCGTGCGCAAGGTGGCCAGGAGCAACACGACGGTCCTGATCGGGGGCGAGACCGGCACGGGCAAGGAACTCATCGCCGGCGCCATTCACCATGGGTCGCTGCGCGCATCCCGCAACTTCGTGAAGGTGAACTGTGCGGCCCTGCAGGAGAACCTGCTCGAGTCGGAACTGTTCGGGCACGAGCGGGGCGCGTTCACCGGCGCGGACAGGCAGCGCGTCGGCCGGTTCGAGCAGGCCGATGGCGGTACGCTCTTCCTCGACGAGATCGGCGACATGAGCGCGAACACGCAGGCCAAGATCCTGCGCGTGCTTCAGGAGCACGAGTTCGAGCGACTGGGCGGTACCCGCACGCTGCGCGTCGACGTGCGTCTCGTCACTGCAACGAACCGCGACCTCGCCGCGATGGTGGAGCAGGGGCGCTTCCGCGAGGACCTGTTCTACCGCCTGAACGTCGTGCAGGTGTCGATGCCGCCGTTGCGCGATCGCAAGGAGGACGTCCCCGCCCTGGCGAACTTCTTCATCAAGCGGTTCGCGTCCGAGTTGAAGAAGCGCATCGAAGGGGTGACGCCCGAGGCCTCGAAGCTGTTGCAGCGCTACAACTGGCCGGGCAACATCCGCGAACTCGAGAACACGATCGAGCGTGCGGCGCTGCTCTGCGACGATCGCTTCATCACCGCGGACGATCTCCGCATCGGCGGCACGACCGCGGCCGATGGCGACGTCCCCGGCATCGTGGTCCGCATTCCCCCGCACGGCATCGCGCTGGAAGAAGTGGAGCGTCAGGCCGTCGTCGAGGCGCTGAAGATGGCCAACTGGGTGCAGAAGGACGCAGCGGAACTCCTGTCGATCAGCCCGCGCGTGATGAACTACAAGATCAAGACGCTCGGCATCGACTTCCCGAAGAGCCGTCGCGGGTCGCTCGCCACGACGATGGCCTCGTAGTCAGGCCTTGGGATGCGCCTTCCGGTAGACGTCGAGCAGATGCTGCACGTTGACCTGCGTGTAGCGCTGTGTGGTCGAGAGCGCGCTGTGCCCGAGCAATTCCTGAATCGTGCGCAAGTCCGCCCCGTGCTCGAGCAGATGCGTCGCGAACGCGTGGCGCAGGGCGTGCGGGCTGATGCCGTAGCGCGTGCTGCACATGGACACGTACCTGGCGACCAGGCGATGCACGCTGCGCGGTGAGAGCCGCGTCCCCCGATAGTTGAGAAACAGGGGATCCTCGGTCGGCCGGCGACGACCCGGACGACCCGCCGCACCCATGGCGGCCGTCCCGCCGTGCGCCAGTTGCTCGCGATCGGGCAACCACGCAGCCACGGCCTTCGCGGCCAGCGCGTGGAACGGCACCAGGCGCTCCTTGCGCCCCTTGCCCATCACTCTGACCATGCGTCCCGACAGGTTGACGTCACCGAGATCCAGAGCCGTCAGCTCGGACAGGCGCAGGCCCGAGGCATAGAACAGTTCGAGCATGGCCCGGTCACGGCGTCCAAGCGGCGTCCTGGTGTCTGGCGTCTCGAGTAACGCAGTCATCTCGTCGATCGACAACACCTGCGGAATGCGCTGTTCGCGCCTGGGTGTTCCCACCAGCGCCGCCGGATCGTCATCGCGGACACCTTCGTGCCGCAGGTACCGCGCGAACCCTCGCAGGGCCGAGATGCGCCGCGCCGCTGAGGCCCGTGTATTGCCGCGCTCGTGGAGTTCGCCAAGAAAGGCGCGGAGGGTCGCGGTCGAGACGTGGGACGGCGTGAGCGCATCGCGCCGCGTGCCGGTGTGGACGCCGAGGAAGTAGAGGTACTGCAGCAGGTCGGATTCGTAGCCGCGCACGGTGTGATCCGAGGCGTTCCGATTCAGCGCGAGGTACTCGAGATAGCCCCGCATGGCGTCGCGCAGTGGAGAGGCGGCCGACAGGTCACGGTCGACCGGAGCTGCCGACCGCCTGGCGCTCACGGCACGTCCTGCAGCGCCGTCGAGGCCTGTGCCCGCCACGTCTCGAGATCCCGCAGCGCGCGGGCGGACAGGGCTTCCTTGCGCGCGGGCTTCTTTCGAGGCGGCTGCTCGAGCGGCGTCATGATGCCAAACGTGATGTTGGTCGGCTGATAGTGCGATGCGTCGGCGTGGGATACGTAGTACGCCAGCGCGCCCATGGCCGTCGTCCGCGGCATCGTCGTGGGCGCCTCGCCGAGCGCCATCCGGGCGGCATTGATGCCCGCGAGCAGGCCGGAGCCTGCCGATTCCACGTAGCCCTCGACGCCAGACACCTGTCCGGCGAAGAACAGGTCGTCGCGTGCCTTCGTCTGCCAGGTCGGACGCAGCACGGTGGGGCCATTGATGTAGGTGTTGCGATGCACCACGCCGAAGCGCACGAACTCCGCCGCCTCGAGCCCGGGGATCATGCGCAGCACGCGGCCCTGCTCGCCCCACTTGAGCTGCGTCTGGAAACCGACCAGGCTGAAGTGGTCGCCGGCCAGCGTGTCCTGGCGCAACTGAACGACAGCATACGGCACCCGTCCGGTGCGCGGATCGGGCAGTCCCACGGGCTTCATGGGCCCGAAGCGCAGCGTGTCGACACCCCGATGCGCCATCACCTCTATCGGCAGGCACCCCTCGAAGAACTGCGCCGTGTCGAAGTCGTGCACGGTGGCCGACTCGGCGGTCGTGAGGGCCTCGTAGAACGCGCGGTACTGGGCCTCGTCGAAGGGGCAGTTCAGGTAGTCGCCCGCCCCGTCGTCCACGCCGCAGGCCGGACCAGCCCCCGACGTTCCGCCCGCCGGTGTGGTGGCCGATCGCACGTTCCTGCCCCATCGCGACGCGCGGAAGACGACGTCGTGATTGATCGACTCGGCCAGCACGATCGGGCTGATGGCGTCGTAGAACGACAAGTGCTCTGCGCCCACGAACTCGACGATGGCGCGTGACAGCGCATCGGAGGTCAGAGGACCAGTGGCAATGATCACGGGGCCGTCAGCGGCGCGCGCGGGAAGGGCCGTCACCTCTTCACGCACGAGCGTGATGAGCGGGTGCGACGTGATGGCTTCCGTGACCGCCGCGGAGAACGCCTGGCGGTCGACGGCCAGCGCCGCACCGGCCGGCACGCGAGCGGCGTCGGCACAACGCATGACGAGCGAGTCGAGCCGCCGCATCTCCTCCTTGAGCAGCCCGACGGCATTGTCGAGCTTGTCGCCGCGGAACGAATTGCTGCAGACCAGTTCCGCGAGCGCGTCCGTCTGGTGCACCTCGGTGCGCCGAACCGGACGCATCTCGTGGAGACGCACCCGGACGCCGCGTGACGCGGCCTGCCACGCGGCTTCGCAGCCAGCCAGGCCGCCGCCGACGACGGTCACGACGGGGGGAGGGGGGGCGTCATGCGTCATGCGTCATGCTCATGTCTCATGCTTCACGACAGGGTGGACCTGCGGATACGGCTCGTTGCGGCCGACGGCGGTCCCCTGTGGCGCTGCCGCGGTCGGCTTGCTCAGGCCGAGCGCTTGCGGGTGGCCGTCTTGCGGGCCGCGGGACGCTTCGCGACCGTCTTGCGGCCTCGCTTCGCGGGCGTTGCGCCTTCGCGAGCCTTGAGCAGAGCCACGGCGGCGTCCAGCGTCAGCGCGTCCGGCGCCACGTCCTTCGGCAGCGACGCGTTGGTCGTCCCGTCGCTGACGTACGGCCCGTACCGCCCTTCGAAGATCTGCACGGCGGCACCGCGCTCCGGGTGAGGCCCGAGGTCGCGCAGCATGGTCTTCGACGCTGAACGCCGGCGCGACTTCTTCTCCTGCTTGAACAGCTCGATGGCCTGGTCGAACGTGACCGTGAACACTTCGGCGTCGGAACCGAGCGACCGGAAGTCGGACCCGCGCTTCACGTAGGGGCCGAAGCGCCCGAAGTTGGCGACGATGACTTCCCCGACCGCTGCGTCGTGCCCCACCACTCGGGGCAACTGCAGCAACAGCAGCGCACGGTCGAGGGAGATGCCGTCTTCGGTGTCGTCCTTCGTGAGAGAGGCCCGCTTCGGCTTGACCTTGCTGCCCTTCTCGGGCGTCTCGCCCAGTTGGACGTACGGGCCGAACCGCCCGGTCATCACGTAGACCGGCAGCCCGCTGGCTGGATCGATGCCGAGACTGCGTGGCCCTTCCTGGCGGGCGCGTGCCAGCTTGATGGCATCGTCCACATGGAAGTCAGCCGGCGGCACGTCATCCGGGATGGATGCGTTCACTGCGTCCGGGCCCTCGCCTATCTGCACGTACGGCCCGTAGCGCCCGATGCGCACGACGACCGCCTGGCCGGTCACTGGATCGGTCCCGAGGTGCGTGACCGGGTAGTCGATCTGGCTGTCGTTCTCGACGAGGTGGCGCAGACCCGGCCACTCGGCACCGGCCCCGTTATAGAACGTGCTGAGAAACTGGTCGCGGCCGAGTGCGCCGTTCGAGATGTCGTCGAGTTCCTTCTCGATGCGCCCGGTGAACCCCAGCTCGACGAGCACGCCGAAGTGCTGCTTCAGCAGGTGGGTCACGGCGAACGCCGTGAAGCTCGGCACGAGCGCTTTGCCCTGCCGCCAGACATACCCGCGGCGCTCGATGGTCGAGATGATCGACGCGTATGTCGAGGGACGGCCGATGCCATCGTCTTCGAGACGCTTCACGAGCGACGCGTCGGTGTAGCGCGCCGGCGGCGTGGTCTCGTGCCCCTTCGGCTCGAGCGCACGCAGGGTGAGTGGTCCGTCGGCTGTCACCTGCTCGCCGACGCGCAACTTGGGCAGCAGGGTTTCCTGATCCCCCAGCTCGGCCGCCGGGTCGTCGCGACCTTCGACGTAGGCACGCAGGAACCCGGCGAATCGAATGGCCTTGCCGGATGCCGTGAAGAGGTGCGGCTGCCCGTCGGCAGTGGTGGCCGTGATCTCGATGGTGGTGCGCAGCAGTTGTGCTTCGGCCATCTGCGACGCAACGGTACGCTTCCAGATCAGCTCGTAGAGCCGCGCTTCGTCCGAGTCGATCTGAGCGGCCATGGCCTGCGGCGTCTGACGGAAGTTCGTCGGGCGGATGGCCTCGTGAGCTTCCTGCGCGTTCTTCACCTTCGTCTGAAACTGCCGGGGCCCGCCGTAGAACTCCTTGCCGTACAGGGCGGCGATGGCCTGGGCGGCCTCGCGGAGCGCGCGATCGCTCAGCGTGGTCGAGTCGGTCCGGTGGTACGAGATGATGCCTTCCTGGAACAGCCGCTGCGCCGCCCGCATGGTCCTGTCGGCCGAATAGCCAAGCTTTCGGTTGGCCTCCTGCTGAAGCGTCGACGTCGTGAACGGTGCGTACGGCTTCTGGGTCGTGGGCCGCTCGTCCACGGCATTGACCGTCCAGGGGAGCGACGCTGGCAGCGAGGACGCGAGCGACGTGGCATCCGCCTCACCCAGCAACCGTACCTGGCTGGCCTGGAGGGCGCCAGTCGCAGGGTCGAAGTCCTTGCCTGTCGCCAGGCGGGTGCCGCCTATCCTGACCAGCGTCGCGGTGAACTCGCGGTCGCCCGCCGCGAGGCGTGCGTCGAGGTCCCAGAATGAGCTGCGGTGAAACGCCCGGCGTTCTTCTTCGCGCTCGACGATGAGGCGAACCGCGACGCTCTGCACGCGTCCGGCGCTGAGCCCCGTCTGCACCTTCTTCCAGAGCACCGGCGAGAGCATGTAGCCGTACAGGCGGTCGAGAATGCGGCGGCTCTCCTGGGCATCCACGAGCTGGGCGTTGATCTCGTGGGCGCCGGCGATGGCCTCGCGCACGGCTTCGTCGGTGATCTCGTGGAAGACGATGCGCTTCACCGGCACCTTGGGCTTGAGAATCTCGCGCAGATGCCAACTGATGGACTCGCCCTCGCGGTCGGGGTCTGTCGCCAGCAGCACTTCGTCCGCGTCCTTGACGGCCGCCTTCAACTCACGGATGCGCTGCGTGCGGTCCGACGACACGACGTAGTAGGGACGGAAGCCGTTCTCGACATCGACGCCCATCCGCCCCCACGGCTTGTCCTTGATCTCTTTGGGCACCTCGCTGGCGTTCTCGGGCAGATCGCGGACGTGCCCCACGCTCGCTTCCACGCGGTACTGATTACCGAGAAAACGAGCGAGAGTGCGGGCCTTGGCCGGCGATTCGACGATGACGAGTGGCTTGGACATGCGCTGGGCACCTACGTTACCACTTCCGTTCGGCGGGCAAGAATCGCCCGGTTCCGTCGCGGACGACGAGGCCGGCAAGCTCGAAATCGAGGAGATCGCGCAGTAGCAGGGCCGTACCCGTACCCAGACGCGCGGACAGCTCGTCGAGCGGAAGACCTCCCGTACGCCGCAGGACATCGAGCACGGGAGGTACCCGGACGCCGCCCTCCGCCGCGGCGGTCTCCCCGCCGGGCTGGACCGGTCGAGCGTCCCAGCCGAGTTCATCCAGCACGTCGCCGGCCCGCTCCACGAGCCGGGCGCCGTCGCGCAGCAGGGCGTGTCCTCCCCTGTTGGCGCCGCCCCGAACGTCGCCAGGCACTACCATGACTTCTCGCCCCTGCTCGGCCGCGAGCCGGGCCGTTATGAGCGAACCACTCCGCTCGGACGCCTCGACGACGACCACGGCCCGGACCAGTCCGCTCAGGATGCGGTTTCGCAGCGGGAAGTGGTGGGCACGGGGTGGCGTACCCGGGAGGAACTCGCTGACGAGAGCGCCGGTCATGGCGACGGCGTCGGCCAGGTCCCTGTGCCCGCCCGGGTAGACGATATCGATGCCCGTTCCGAGCACCGCCACCGTGCGGCCCGTCTCGAGCGCTCCGCGGTGCGCTGCTGCGTCCACACCGCGCGCCAGACCGCTGACCACCACCAGCCCGCACCGCGCGAGGTCCGTCGCGAGCAGCGTCGACACCTCGACCGCGCCGGCACGCGCCGCGCGGGAACCCACGATCGCAACGGCGGGCTCTGAGAGGACCGCGGGATCGCCACGCACCCAGAGGGCCAGCGGCGGGTCGGGCAGGGTGCGCAGGGCCTGGGGATACAACGGGCACGTCCAGCACAGGATGTGATCGCCACGGGCCCGGCTGCCGGCCACGAGCGCAGCCGCGCGCTCGCGGGCATGCGCCAGGTCGGCAGGGTCGAATGCCAGCGCCTCCCACACCGACTGGAGATCGGCGCCCATCTCGACGAGGCCGGCGTCACGCAGCCGCCGCGCCTCGACCGCGGGCTGGCGCTGCGCCCCGATAGCCAGGGTCACCGCTTCTTGAACGGTCCAGGTCATGGGATTGGCCTTTGCAAGCGGGAGGCCAGCCTGTGAGCATCCGGCCGGGCTGGCGCGTCGAGGCACGCAGGACGCCAGGATTCGCCGGGAAGCGGGACACGAAGCTGAACACCGTGGTCAGGCGTCTTTAGACAATGGACATGGGCGATGGCGAATCCTGCAACGCGCCATGTGAAGCGGCAGGTGTATAGTGGCAACACGGCGCATGACATATCGGGTTCTGGTGGTGACACTCGCTCTTGTCGCGGTCACTTCCGGCGCGGCCATGGCGGATCCGCGCAAGGAGGCGACGTCGCAGGTGGAGTTCGGCATCACCGTGGCGCAGAAGGGCCTCTGGCAGGAGGCCGTGTATCGCTGGCATCGCGCCACCGAGATCGATCCCACGTACGCGGCGGCGTTCAACAACCTCGCGATCGCGTTCGAGCAGTTGGGCAAGTTCGAGGAGGCTGGCAAGGCCTACGAGCGTGCGCTCGAACTCGAGCCGGCAAACCTGTCGATTCAGCAGAACTACGATCTCTTCAAGGAACTCAATGACCGCGCGCGCAGGGCTCAGTCTCGCTAGCGCCGCACTGGCGACCGCGCTGGTCGTCACCGGCTGCACGTCGATTTACGAAGTGCCGATCGACACGCCGATCCAGGCCAAGCTGGACGTCACGCCGTTCCAGCGCGTGCACGTCGTGGGGTTCATCGGTGGCGGGTCCGACGAGGTGGATGCGAACCTCGAGACGGTGCGTCTGCTGCGCAGCCAGTTGCGCACGAAATCCAGACTCCGTGTCATCGACGCCGACCCGCTGCCGCTGGAACAGGTCGCGCGACAACAGGCCGGCGGCCCTGTGACGGCGGCCGACCCGCCGGCGTCCGAGGTGAACGCGCTCGACATGCAGATGGCCATTCCAGAGCGCATCAGGGACGAGAAGGACCTCGAGGCCTACGAACCGCTGTTTGCCAACGCCGACTACTGGAAGCGCATCGGCGAAGAATTCCAACAGCCTCTGATTGTCACCGGCACCGTCGTCTTCCGCGCCCACCAGGCGTCGGGCGTCGTCACCCAGGAACGCGAAGTCTACGACCAGTTCGGTCGTCGGACGGTTGTGCCGCAGCGCGTGTTCATGGAGCGCAAGGGCTTCATTCTTCGCCCGAAGTTCGTGTTCATCGACGGCCGGACGGGCGCGGTGCTGTACCAGGAGAGTTACCGCGAAGAGCGGCTCTACCCCGTCCAGCAGAACGTGCCGGCGCTGTCGTCGTTCTTCGAGCAGATGGACGCGCTGCTGCCGTCGTTCCTGAACACGCTCAGCACGACCCGCGTGCGCGGCTCGCGCATTCTTCTGAAGTAGAGCGCGGGCCCCCCGCCCCGCCCCGCCCCCGCCCCCGCCTCGGCGAGGCGGGGCCTACCTGCCTGTCGCGCACCTCCGTGTCGCGCGCCTACGATATCCGCGGGGCCGACTCGTGGTATCCTAGCGACTTTGAGCTGGAGCCGAGGGCGGCTACCGTGCTCGCTCGGTTTCAGGAGAGTCCATCGTGTTTGCCATCATTGAAAGCGGCGGCCGTCAGGTGAAGGTCACGCCCGGCTCCGTCGTCACCGTCGATCGCGTGGGTCTCGCGGCTGGCGACGAGGTGAGCGTCGAGCAGGTGCTGCTGGTCGGTCAGGACAGCGGCGACGTGCTCACGGGCGCCCCGTTCGTCTCGGGCGCGCGCGTCGTGGGTGTCGTCGAAGGCGAGTCGCGCGGCCCCAAGATTCGCGTCTTCAAGAAGAAGCGCCGAAAGGGCATGCGCCGCACCAAGGGCCACCGTTCCACGCTGACGCGCATTCACGTCAAGGACATCATCGTCTGAGACGGCCGGCTGGGGAGTGGCAGGCCGGCTCGGGCGAGCCGGCCCTACCAGGGATATAGGTCATGGCTACCAAAAAAGGTCAGGGAAGTTCGCGCAATGGGCGCGACAGCCAGTCGCAGCGGCTGGGCGTGAAGCGCTTCGACGGCAACGTCGTGACCGGCGGGTCGATTCTCGTGCGCCAGCGCGGGCGGAAGTTCCAGGCGGGCACCAACGTCGGCCTCGGCAAGGACGACACGCTGTTTGCCAAGGTGGGCGGCGTGGTCAAGTTCGAGGACCACGGCGCGCGCGGCCGCTTCATCAGCGTGCAGCCGCTCGAGCAGGCGGCCGAGTAGCCCTGTCGGGACGGACCTCCCGGGGCCGTCCCAGAAGCAATCCCGCGCATGTTCGTCGATGAAGTCGACATCACCGTCGCCGCAGGCGCCGGCGGGCGCGGGGCCATCAGCTTCCGCCGCGAGAAGTTCATTCCGCGCGGTGGACCGGACGGAGGCGACGGCGGCGCCGGTGGCTCGGTCTACCTGGTCGCGAGTCCGCATCACAACTCCCTCGTCAACTACAGGTTCCATCCTGCGTTCGCCGCCCCCCGCGGCGGACACGGCGAAGGCTCGCTGCGCACCGGCAAGTCCGGCAAGGATCTCGAGCTGGCCGTTCCGCCAGGCACGGTGATCTATCGCGTCGGAGAAGACGGCAGCATGGTGCAGGTGGCCGACCTTCTGGACATTGGCGACCGTGCCCTCGTCGCCCAGGGCGGACGCGGTGGACGTGGCAACGCCCGATTCACCTCGTCGGTGAACCGGGCGCCACGACGTGCCGACCCGGGTGAGCCGGGCGAAGCGTCGGCCCTGCGACTCCGCCTCAAGCTGATGGCCGATGTCGGCCTGATCGGCTTCCCGAACGTCGGCAAGAGCACGCTCATCGCGCGCGTCTCGGCCGCCCGTCCGAAGATCGCCGACTACCCTTTCACGACCCTCGTGCCCAACCTCGGCGTCGTGTCGTTGAGCGGCGACCGCAGCTTCGTGATGGCCGACGTGCCGGGCCTGATCGAGGGCGCGCACGAAGGCAAGGGCCTCGGCCACCGGTTCCTGGGACACGTCGAGCGAACGGCCCTGCTGCTGCATCTGGTGGACGTCAGCGAGGCCTCCATGCGCGACCCGGCCGGCGACCTCGACATCATCCGCCGCGAACTGGCCAACTACACGCCGAACGCCGAGACCATCGCCCCGGACGACCTCCCTCTCGCCACGCGACCGCAGATGGTCGTCGCCACACGCATCGACATCACGGAGGATGCGGCCCGCATCGAGGCCGTGCATGCACGCGCGCTGGAACTCGGCCTGCCCTTTTTCGCCATCTCCGCGGTGACCGGTGCCGGCGTCGACGAGTTGCTCGAGGCACTGTGGCCGCATGTGGTGGCCGGCCGCGACGCACAGCTCGCGGCTCGCCGTGAGGCATCCGACCGGCCAGAACCCTCCGCAGCAGCGGCCGACGACACCGGACACGCCGCCGCGCCGAGGCACAGTCCGACACTGGCCGCCCTCGCGGCCTCCCGGCGCCAGGCCCCACCCACGGACCCCCTCGACGAATGACGCCCGCTGGCGCCTTGCGCATCGGTCTGCTCGGTGGCACGCTCGATCCCGTGCACCTCGGGCACATCGCTGCGGCGCAGGCAGCGCGGCGCGCGCTCGCGCTGGACCACGTCTGGCTGATGCCTGCACACGTCCCGTCCCATCGCGGCACGCCTGGCGCGTCCGGATGGCACCGCTTCGCGATGGCGGCGATGGCGGTCGAAGACGAGCCCGGTCTCGGTGTCACCGACATCGAGCTGGCACGAACGGGCACGACCTATACGTGGGACACGCTGGACGCGCTGTCGGTGGCGGGCTATCGGCCGTCGCAGATCTTCTTCATCACCGGGGCCGACGCATTCTCGGCGATTGGCACGTGGCACCGGTATCCCGACCTGCTCGACAGGGCGCACTTCGTCGTGGTGACGCGCCCCGGACACACGCGGGCGCCGGACGCCGACTGGCCCGTCGAGGTGACGCGCCGTGTCACGAGCATCACGCCAGACGCCGTCGCAGACCCGGCGCCGCAGCCAGACGACGCGACCCGCGTCTGGGTGGTGGAAGCCCAGACCCCGAACGTGTCATCGTCTGGGGTGCGGGATCGCATTCGTGGAGGCGGCGACATCGACGCCTTCGTCCTGCCACGTGTTGCTGCTCACATCCGGCGTCATGGCCTGTACGAGGCACCGGCGTCGGCGAGGACCTTGCATGGTGAACACTGACGCTCAGCACGAGCCCCTGAGCCCGATCGAGCTTCCCGAGGACGTCGCCACGGCGGTCGACGCCGCCCGCGACAAGAAGGCGCTGCGCGTCACGGTGCTCGACCTGCGCGGGGCCGACGCCTTCACCGACCTGTTCATCGTCTGCACGGCGTCGAACGTCCGGCAGGCGCAGGCCATTGCCGATGCCATCGAAGAGCGACTTCGGGAGCGCGGACGCCGCGTGGCACACATCGAAGGCTACGACCGCGCCGAATGGGTGCTGCTCGACTACTTCGACTTCATCGTCCACGTCTTCACAGCCGATACTCAAGAGTTCTACGCCCTCGAGCGACTCTGGGGCAAGGCACCCCGCATCGAACTCGCCGGCGCCCTCTGACGACGGGACGGAGGCGCGGGGCCTCGTCGGCCGGGTTCTGCGGGGCCAGTATCGCGCGCCGGGTCTTCTCGACCAGGCACTCAGCTTCCTCTTCGCACCCGCGTGCGCGGCATGCGCGGCCGGGCTGGTGCGGCCCTCGCTGAGCCCGGTCTGCGACGACTGCTGGGACGCGCTCCCCCGCTACCGTCCGCCGTGGTGCCGTCGCTGCGGAACTCCGGCTGGCGCCGGCTCGTGCGACTGCGCCGCCCTTCCACACGGCCTCGACTGGCTGCGCAGTCTCGGCCCCTACGACGGCAGCCTCCGCGCCATCCTCCACGCCCTGAAGTACGACGGTCGTCAGACGCTGGCGCGTCCGCTGGGTGCCGCCGCAACGGCGTTGCTCAGCGATGTGCCGGCGTGGCCACCGATGCTGGTCGTGCCCGTCCCACTCCATCGGTCGAAGGCGATCGTCCGAGGGTTCAATCAGGCGGAACTCATCGCACGGGCGCTGGCCGTGCCGTGCCCGGTGCGAGACGTGCTCGTACGCCTGCAGGCGGCGGCAACGCAGACGCGGTTCGGTCGCAGCGCTCGGCAGGAGAACGTCGCGCATGCATTCGTCCTGCGTGCGCGGGCAGTCCACTGGCGCGCGCCGCGGCTCGACGCCGCGCACGTGGTGCTGGTGGACGACGTCGTGACGACCGGCGCCACCCTCGCCGCCTGCGCGGCGGCGCTACGGCAGGCGGGCGCCGCGCGCGTCGGGGCCGTGACGCTGGCGCGGACGGAACGGCGAATGCCGCGGTGACTCCGTTAGCTTAGACCTCGGCCCACTCGCGCAGCAGGTTGTGGTACACGCCGGTGAGCGACACGACTGACGGGTGAATGGCGTTCTCCGCGCCGAAACGCTGAATCGCGACATCCATCTCGAAGAGCAGCGCGCGACGGCTGTCCTGCCGCACCATCGACTGCAGCCAGAAGAACGAGCACAGCCGCGTGCCGCGCGTCACCGGCGTGACCTGATGCAGGCTCGTCGACGGGTACAGAATCATGTGCCCGGCGGGGAGCTTCACGGCCTTCGAACCGTACGTGTCTTCGACGATGAGTTCGCCGCCGTCGTACTCGTCCGGCCCGGCGAAGAAGAGCGTGCAGGACAGGTCGGTGCGGATGCGCTGACCGTTCGGCATCGAGCGGATGGAACCGTCGACGTGGGTGCCGAACGTCTGTCCGCCGGAGTACCGGTTGAACTGCGGCGGCAGCACGTGCAGGGGCAGTGCGGCCGACATGAACAGCGGGTTCGCGGCGAGCGCGTCGAGAATCGTGCGGCCCACCTGCTGGCCCGCCTGACTGTCTGGCGTGAGCTGCACGTTGTGCTTGACGCGGGCACCCTGATGGCCGGCGGTGATGCGGCCGTCGACCCAGTCGGCGGCGTCGAGCAGCTGGCGTGCCTCGGCAACCTGCGGCGGCGTCAGCACCTCGGGAATGGCAATGAGCATGGACTGGTGGCCTCCGGGCCGGGCTCTCGACGCTCGCGAGTCGAGAGCCGCGAGCGACGTTGCGCGTGGAATCAGAATCTGACGTCGGTGCTGAGCATGTACGCGCGCGCCGGACCGAGCGTGATGCGGCTGCCGTTCCAGTTGGCCGACGCTGCGTAGAACTCGTTGGTGAGGTTGTCGATGTTGAAGCGCAGCGTGACGTTGCGGTTCACCTCGAAGGTCGCGAGCGCGTTGACAAGCGTGTACGCGGGCATCTTGCCGGCGTTGCCGTTCGGGATGATCCGCTCGGCGTCGTCCGGACGACCCAGGTACGAGTCGCCGACGTGCTGAACGCCACCGCCGAGCGTGAGGCCCACGGGCAGGCGGTACGTCGTCCAGAGGTTGGCGGTGATGTTGGGTGCGAACGCGAGCCGATCGCCGTTGGTCGTCGTCCGCGTGCCGTAGTCGCCGGGGTTGGCGGCGATACGGGCCGCGTCGACCTCGGGGGCGTGCTGTCGCTCGGTGTCCATCACCAGCAGGCCGCCGAACACCATCCACGCCGGCGTGACGTTGCCGGCCGCGCTCAACTCCACACCCTGCACGACCTGTGTGCCGTACCCCGCGAACGTACTCGGCACGCCGTCGACCGTCCCCGCCATGGCGACGTTCGTGCGCTCGGTACGGAACAACGCCGCGCCGACGCTGAGCCCCTGGTTCAGCAGGCTCCATTTCGTGCCGAGTTCGTAGTTGTTCGAGCGCTGAACCTTCGACGTGGCACTGTTCTGGCCCGCCTCCCAGCCAGGAAACGCGTTGTCGCCCTCGCGTGAGATGTCGGGGTTGGAGAGGAAGGATGCCGGCGGCAGCGTCGCGCTGCCGACCTCGCCGTAGAGGGTGCCCGCTTCCGTCGGCTTGAAGACGATGCCGACTTTGCCGCTGACCGTCGTGTCCTGCCGATCGTACCCGTCGGGGCCCTGCGGTGCACCGGCAGCCGTCTGGCTGTCGAGGCGGACGTCATAGCGCTCCAGCCGCAGACCGCCGGTGGCCTGCCAGCGCGTGGACAGCTGGATGGTGTCGTACGCGTAGGCAGCGATCGTGTCGATCGTCACGTCGGACATCTGCACGGGGACGAGACCGACGAGGCCTGTCAGCGCGCGAGTGGGATCGGGGTTTCCGATGGGGGTGGGGCCCGGGTTGCCGAGGACACCGTTGGTCGGATACCTGTTCGCGCTCGACGTCTCGTGGGCGTACTCGATGCCCCCTGAGATCGCGTGGTGCAGCGTACCCGTTCGTGCCTGCGCGGTCAGATTCGTCTGGTTCGCGATGGCGCCGCTCTCCCGCTCGTACGCCTGCCGCTGGGTCGTCGCCGTGTTGGCGGCGGCGTTGTAGCCCGTGGGCACCGTATACAGGGCTTCGCGCTCCGTCGATGACCATCGAGTGGTATTGCTCAGTTGAAGACTCGGCGAGATGTCGTGGTCGATGCGCGCGAGCGCGACGTCAGAGCGCACATCGTCGTAGTCGGTCACGTGTCCGTAGAAGCGGGCACGGTTCGCCTCGCCACCTGCGGCGGGATTGTGGGTGATCAGCCCCTCGACCAGAGCGCCGGGTACTCCCCAATCCGGCAGGTCTTCGCGCTGCACGTGCTGGTAGGAGAGCGTCGCGCGCGTGCCGCCGTCGAGGCCGAAGGCCACCGATGGCGCGACGCCCCAGGAACCGGTCTCGGCGACGAGGCGCCCCGGGGTGCTGCCACCCTGCCACAGGGCGTTGAGACGGACGGCCGTGCCTTTGTTGATCTGCTGGTTGATGTCGACCGTCGCGCGCCCGCGGTTGCTCGTGGAGAACTCGTCGCCGCCGTAGCTCAGCGACCCGCGCTGGAAGGTCTCTGCGAGCGGGCTCTTGGTGGCCATGTTGACGTAGCCACCGGCGCTCGAGCGGCCGTTGTCGCCCGCCGGCCCCTTGACCACCTCCACCTGCTCGACATTGAAGACGTCGCGGAAGTAGTTGCCCGAATCGCGGACGCCGTCGACGAACACACTCCCCGTCGCATCGAAGCCACGCAGGCTGAAGTTGCTCGTGCCCGATACGAAGCCGTTTTCGCCCGCGTTGAACGTGATGCCTGGCGTGTTGCGGAGGACGTCGGTCAGGTTCTGCGCGCCCTGCTGTGTGAAGACGCCGCTCGGAATGACGGTGATCGTCTGCGGCGTGTCGATGAGCGGCGACGTGAACTTGGGCGACGACACGCGCACACGCGCCAGGACGTCCACGCGCTCGCCGGAGCGGATGTCGACGGTCACCGTGTCGTCCAGCCCGAACTGCCCGCCGACGCCCGTTCCCCGCAAGGCCTGTTCCAGGGCCTGTTCGGGCGTCAGCAGTCCCGCGATGCCGGATGACGGCAGGTCGTGCAGGTCATCGTTGGCCCAGACGACACGCAGGCCGCTGAGCTGCTCGAAGGCACCCAGGACATCGCCAAGGCGACCGGCCGGGACGTCGAATCGCACCACGGGCCGCGCGCCGGTCTGCTGTTGCGCGGGTTCGGTCTGCGGGCCGCTGCCGCCAACTCGCGCCTCCTGCGCAAACACGATCGTCCGCGTGCCGAACAGCAGGTAGGCCGCCAACGTCGCAACCGCGACCCACGGGGCGCGTGGGCCCGGCCCGCGGTGAGGTGACGCCGAGGTGGTGGAGGTGCTGCCCATGACTGCGGTTCTCCTGTCGCGATGTGCCGGATGCAAGGTGTAGATGAATCTGAGACCTATTCTCAAGAAACGACGACACACTATATCCGACCTCTAAGGTCGGTCAAGCGAATTCGCTCCAGATGGCGTCGGCTTGTCAGGCCGGGGAACGGAAGGGGACGCGAGGTGCCTGGACGTGGCGGGTTGGCTGGCTGGCGCGACTCCTGCGCGCTGGGCGTCCAGGTTTGCACGCGACCAGGTTTGCCGGCGACTAGGCGAGCGGCGGCAGGACGGCGACGACCGCGGCGGCCACCGCGTGCTTGTCTCCGGCGGCGTCGACGACGGCCCAGCCCTTTGCCTCGGCCGCCTGCCGCAGGTAGCTGGCGCGCACGCGAGCCAGCAGCGCCATGTCCTGCTCGAACCGGTCGCGCTGCGCCACCTTGCGTACCGCGGCGACATCCGGCTGCAGGTCGAGCAGCACGGTCAGGTCGGGCACGGGCAGCACCCGCTGAATCTCGAGCAGCCAGACCGGATCGAGCCCCTGCGCCTCACCGTAGGCCACCGACGAGGCGAGAAACCGGTCGCACACGACCCAGGTGCCCGCCGCCAGCGCGGCCGCGATCGCCGGCCGATGCTCGCAACGGTTGGCGACGTAGAGCAACTGGAGGGCATCAGGGGGAAACTCGCGTTCCCCTCGGAGCGCGGCGCCGATCTCCCGTCCGATCGGTGTCTGGTAGTCGGGAAAGTCGTAGCTGACCACGGTGAGCCCATGGGCCTCGAGCGTCGTCCGCAGCAGCGCGGCCTGCGTCTGCTTGCCGCTCTGATCGAGGCCTTCGAAGGCGATGAGCCGTCCGCGCATGTCAGGCCTGCTCCAACGCCAGCAGGTCGTCGATGGTCGTCCGTCGGCGCGTCACGCGCCACGTGCCGTCACCCTCGACGAGCACCTCGGGCGGGAGCGGCCGCCGATTGTAGGTGTTGGACATCACGGCGCCGTACGCGCCGGCATCCAGGATGGCCATGAGGTCGTCGACGCCTGGCTCCGGCAGGTCTCGCGGACGGCCGAACGTGTCGCTGCTCTCGCAGACGGGCCCGACGATGTCGCAGGGCACGACGGGACGGCTGGTGCGATGCACCGGCACGATGCGGTGGAACGCGCCGTAGAGTGCCGGCCGCAGCAGTTCGGTCATGCCGGCATCGAGCACGACGAACCGCCCGCCGCCCGCATGCGGCTTCACGTCGACCACCCGCGCGAGCAGCACGCCCGCGGGTCCGACGATGGTGCGGCCGGGCTCGACGATGAGCGACAACCCGGTCGGGCGCGCGGCGTCGACGAGCAGGGTGGCGTACTGATCCGGTGTCGGGACGTGTCCGTCCTCGTAGGCGATGCCGAGACCGCCGCCGAGGTCGAGGTGTTCGAGCGGCAGGCCGGCATCACGCAGGGTGGACGACAGGTCCGCGACGCGCGCGGCCGCCTTCCTGAACGGCTCGAGTCCCGTGATCTGCGATCCGACGTGCACGTGGATGCCCACGAAGGCGAGGCCGGCGCGATGGTTCCGCGCGCGCAGGACGTCCGCGGCATCGTCCACCGGCACGCCGAACTTGCTGGTCTTCAGGCCGGTGGAGATGTGCGGATGGCTCTGCGCGTCCACGTCCGGGTTCACGCGCAGCGCCACGTTGGTGCGTACGCCCGCGGCGGTGGCGATGGCATCGATGCGGTCGAGCTCGCCGGCCGACTCGGCATTGATCGCCTTCAGGCCGAGGCTGACGGCGCGTTCGAGTTCCTCGCGTGACTTGCCGACCCCGGTGAAGACGATCTGATCCGGCGCGTAGCCGGCGCGCAGGGCGACATCGATTTCGCCGATTGAGTTGGCGTCCACCAGCGCCCCGCGTGTCCGCAGCAGCGAGACGACGGCGAGCGACGAGTTGGCCTTCATCGCGTAATGGAGGGCGTGCGGGTAGCCGGTGCGGGCGAAGGCAGAGGCCAGCGCGTCGAATCGCTCGCCAATGTGCCGTGCGCTGTAGACGTAACACGGCGTGCCAACGGCGCGGGCGATGACGTCGAGCGGTACCGTGTCGCAGGTGAGGGAGGGTCCGGAGAGGTCGAAGCCGGTCACAGAGAGGGGATCATACAGGGAGGGAAGGGAAAGAAGGAGGGGAGGGAAAAGGGGAAAGGGGAAAGGGGAGAGTCTTTCCCCTCCTTCCCCCTCTTTCCTCTCCCCTTTCCCTTTCTCTTTCCCTGCTATCATCTCCGTCTGCCGCAGCCTGCGCCGGGTTCCATGTCTGACGCCACGCCCCTTTCCGCCATCGACGAGACCATCGAGCGCTGTCTGCGCGGCGATCAGGACGCGTGGGCGACGATCGTGCGTCAGCACTGGCGCAAGGTCTTCAACGTCGCGTACAAGTTCACGGGCAAGCACGACGAAGCCGAAGACCTGACGCAGGACATCTTCATCAAGATCTTCAAGTCGCTGCACACCTTCGATCGACGGGCCAATTTCCAGACGTGGCTCATCAGCGTCAGCCGGAACCTGTGCATCGATCACTACCGCAGCGTGCGCAAGGAGCGCGAGACGATCGCCCGCGACATCGACTCGCGCGACATGGCCGATGCCTCGAAGGCCGAGATCGGCCCGCTGGCGGGCATCGAACGCCAGGACCAGCGCGAACTGCTTCGCCTGGCACTCGACCAGCTCGCGCCGACGCTTCGGTCGGCGGTGCTGCTGCGTGACATCAAGGAACTGTCCTACCAGGAGATCGCCGCGCACCTGGCGCTGCCGGAAGGCACCGTCAAGTCGCGCATCAACCGGGGACGCACGGAACTCGCCCGCCAGATCAAACGTCTGCAGGAAGCGGGCCTCTCCACACCACGACGCGCCGTGGGTGGCCGGCGCGACCTGCGCCCGAACGGAGCCTAGGCATGAACCTGACGACCGAACACCGTGACGATGTCGCGGTGGTGCGCGTGCACGAAGCGCGAATGATGTACCCCATCCTTGGCGATTTCGCCACGGCGGTGACGGAGCTGGTGCATGGCGGTGGGCGCAAGCTGCTCATCGACCTGTCGCCCGTCACCTACGTCGACAGCGCCACCATCGGCTGCCTCATGGACCTGTATCGGCAGATACACGCCGCGGGCGGGGTGCTGAAGCTGGCCGGTGTCCAGCGACGAGTCGAGACCATGCTGACCATGACGGGCGCGCAGAACTTCATCGAAGTCCATCCGGACGCCGAGACGGCCATCGCCAGCTTTGGAGCCTGAACTCATGCGGGTGATCACAACCAGCACCGGCGCGGAGATCGTGCTCGATGGCGACCTGCTCGCCATTCTCGAGACGCTCTTCAAGGAGGTCACGGCGCGCAGGGACCTCGACCGCACGTTCGAGGACATGATGCGCGAGATCGGACACCTGGCCGATCAGCTGTCGGCAGACGATCTCCGGGCGTACTTCATCGAGAGCCTCTTTCTCAACACGGTGACGTACGAGAACGAGCGGCTGAGCGCCGTCATGCGCACGCTCGAGTTCGAGCCGCCTGCGGACGGAGACCTCGACACCGACGGCACCGACTGACACGACGTGTCCGAGAACTACCGCGCCACGCGCTACAGGTGTTCCTGGCCCTGGGAAACGGCCGTCCTCCTCTGCGACGGCCGCATCGTGTGCGGTTGTGCCGACCCCTACGCGAAACGCGTGCTCGGCGACACGCGGACGGAGACGCTGGCCGAGGTGTGGCGCGGCGAGACGGCCAGACGGCTGCGCAGCGATCTGAACCACGGCGGCTCGACGTTCTGCGGCGATTGCCCCCTGAAGCTGCCCCTCGACGCCGACACTCCGCCGCCGCAGCGCACGCTCGACGTCTCACCGCTGCCCGGTCGCCTGTACGTGGAGTGCACGGCGGCGTGCAACCTCGCGTGCCTCGACGCGTGCTGCGCGCCATCGACGGGGATCACGAAGACCCGCGAGGCGGGGATGCTCGACGTCGATCTGTTCCGCCGTGTCCTCGCCGAGGCCGGACCGACGCTCGGGCGGATCGACTTCTTCAACTACGGCGAAGCGTTTCTGCACAAGCGCGCCGTCGAGATGTGCGAGCTGATCAAGACCGAGTACCCGCACATCTACCTCTACACGAGCACCAACGGGCTGGCGCTCACCGAGGAATCCGCGCGCCGTCTCGTGCGCTCTGGCATCGACGAGGTGACGTTCTCGGTGGACGGCGCATCGCACGGGAGCTACGTGCAGTACCGGCAGAAGGGCGACTTCGCGAAGGTGCTGGCGACGATGGGCGCGGTGATGGACGAGAAGCGCCGCCTGAACCTGGACGTGCCGTACGTCAACTGGCGCTACATCCTGTTCACGTGGAACGACAGCGACGCGGAGATGCAGCGCGCGCGTGACCTGGCCGCGGAGATCGGCATCGATCGTCTCTGCTGGGAGATCACCGACCATCCTGAGCACGCCTTCTCCCGGCGCTTTGCCCCGGCATCGGACGAGTGGCGGCGCATCCGCCACGAAATCTGGGACGACAACAACCTCGGCAACGCGATTCGCGGGGCGACGCCGCGCGCCCGCATCGCGCTCCGCGCCGACACGACCGACCCGACGCGACTGCGCGCCCGCGTGCGCAACCTGAGCCAGCGGCGGTTGCCGCACACCGCCACCTACGGCCGGCGCCTCGTGCGATTGGGTGCGCAACTGCTGACGCATGACGGCCGCGTGCTGGACCAGGACTACGCACGCACGGCGCTGCCCCGCGACATCGAGGCGGGCGAGTGGCTCGATCTGGACGTCCACGTGCCCGCCCCGGCGCCGGGTGACTACCTGCTCAAGTTCGACCTCGTCTCCGAGGGCATCGACTGGTTCGAAGCCTGCGGCTCAGAGCCCACCGTCACGCCGCTGCACGTCCGGTAGCGGCCAGACCGGGTGGACCGCATGCGGCAGCCGGTGGACGCTGGACGTGGACGGCACACGTGCCGCTCATGCGTCCCGCAGGTGCGTGCGGACGTTCTTCGCGAGCAGCGGATCGCCACTGGCCGCGCGAGCCTGCTCCGCGTGCGCACGGTGCGCGGTCACGTGCCTGCCATCGGCAGTCATGAGGGCGGCCGCGAAGTGCATCGCGGGGTCGTCGGGCACGACGCGCAGCGCCGCGGTGACGAGGTCGTAGCCGTCGAGTTCGCCGGCGGCGGTCGCGAGCGCACGCTTGTGCGTACCAAGCTGGCGGTAAGTCTCGACCAGGTACCCGACATCGAAGAGCGCGATGGCCTCCGCGCGTGTGGCCGGCGTCTTCGACGTGCGTGCCCGCAGCGCCTGCAGCAGACGGCCGGCAGCCTCCGCATCGTCGGCCACGTACATCGTCGCGCGACGGAGCGTCTCCATCCGTACCAGCGTCGGCGTGGATGGCGTCAGCAGGGCGATCGTGTCGCTGACGAGGCGTGCGCGATCGTACGCGCGGTCGATGGCCGACCAGCCGCCATCGGCCGGACCAATCGGCAACGACCTGGCCGTGCCGATGTCGAACGGGTGGCAGATGAGTGGCGGACCAGCGTACGCGAGGGCCGGCAGGGTGATCAGGACGGCGAGCGTGGATGCTCGAAGCGGGACGTGTCTCATGGGGGACCTCCGTCGCACGCGGAATGCGTGTGACCGGAAGACGCACCCGTGGCGCGTACCGTTAACGCGTGGCCTGGCCGCGCCACTCGCGCTGCCAGAGTCGCCACCAGTCCACATCGCCATGGCCGAGCGCCGCCCACCACGCATCGATCATCGCCCTGTCGCCCGCGGCGATTCCGTCTCGCGTCACCCCGTCCGGCGGCGCCAGCCGTACGGCAAGTGCGTCGTACACCTGCACGCGGTCGTCAGGCGTCACGCGGTCGAAGAGATGCCACAGCGTGAGCGCATCGCCGGGGGAGGCCGCATCCACGATGGCGGCCAACGCACGCCTCCGACCCTCGACGTCGCCCGCGAGATCGAACGTCCGCACGGCGTCGACGAGTTCGTCGGCGGCCGACACGAAGACGGGCGTACCGGGGCCGTGCTGGCCCAGGATGGCGACGGCGGCGCCGGCCGGAATGAACGCTTCACGACCGTCGTACACGAGGCCCACCCATCCCGTCGTGACGCGCAGCGTCCCTGTGCCGTCGCGGTCGAGCGTCAGGGTGTAAGCACAGCCCAGGTCCACGGCGGTCACGGCAGGCGTCGACACCACGACCTGGCCGGGGGGTGCCCAGATCAGCGCGTCGAGCGTCCCGTGGTCGAGGTGCAGTCGATGGTCACGGGGCGCGGTTCGCACGATGCGCAGCCGCGAGTTCGGTGCGATGTCGACGCGACCCACATCGCCCACCTCGAGCCGTGCCGTGGCGTGCTCGTCGGTCTCGATCCATGGCCCCACTGGCACGTGCTGCCGCCCCTCGAATCGACGCGTGCCCACCGTCGGCCGTCCCTCGAGCGCTGACAATGCCCATGCCGTATTGGAGTACGCGGGCGCGAGCGGGGACGGCCCCATCCATGCCACGCCCACGGCAATCAACGCGACGGCGGCCAGGGCCAGGAGCACGCGCCACGGCGCGGAGGACGGCTCATCGCGTGCGGCAGTGACCGGGGGTGGCGCAACGCGTGCGCTCCGGTACCTCGCCAGCAGCCTCTCGAGTTCCACGACCTCCGGGTCTGGCGGACCGGTCCTGTCCCACACGTAGTCATCCGACATGGCCGTCTCCGTGGTCGAGCCGCGCGCGCAGCAGTTTCATTCCCCGGCAGAGGTTGACGCGCACCGAACCAGGCGTCAGACCGGTCTGCTCGGCAATCTCCGGGCCGGTCAGACCCTCGACGAGGCGCAGCATGAGCGGCTCGCGATACGCGTCCGGCAGCGACCGGATGGCGGCAAGCGCCTGCGCAGCGCGCATGTCCTCGTCGGCCGACCCGGGACGTCCGACGTCCACGAGAGGCTCTGCTTCCTGTCGTGCGCGCAGATGGTCGATGGCGCGGTGCCTGGCCATCGTGGTCAGCCACCCGCCGAACGCGGCGGACGTCCGCAGCGCGTGCAGCTGACGCCAGGCGTGCAGGAAGACGTCCTGGACCAGGTCCTCCGCGTCGGCTGACGGCACCCTGCTCAGAAGGATCCCGTGCACGAGCCGGCGGTATCGGCGGTACAACTCGTCGAAGGCGGTGGCGTCGCCGTCACGTGCGGCCTCGACCAAACGCGCGTCCGTGTCGCCGGTCGGGACCGGAGGCTGGAACGCTGCGGCCGATAGGGTGAGGGGCTGGTCCACGCGCTATCAGCATGGACGCAAATGGCAGGGCAAGTGTTAGCGAGCCGTGCAGACGCCCGGACGCGACTCCGGCCACCGGACGCCTCGGACGGGCTGACCTCGGATGGGCTAACTCGTGACCGTCACCGGGACGCCGACGATGTCGGTCGCGGCCGCAGGGGCCTCGACGAATGCCCAGGCGTCACGACGCTCGAGCAGCTCCGCGCCAAGCGCGGTGTGCAGGGCGTGTCCGCCGCGATGCGCGACGACGTGGCCGATGATGGGATGGCCGACGAGCGCGAGGTCGCCGATGGCATCCAGAATCTTGTGTCGCACGAACTCGTCCTCGAATCGGAGCGTGTTGTTGAGGATGCCCGTCTCCCCCAGGACGATGGCGTTGTCGAGCGACCCGCCCAGCGTCAGCCCCTGCTGCCTGAGCATTTCGAGGTCCTTCAGGAAGCCGAACGTGCGGGCCGGCGCGAGTTCCTCGGCGAATGCCTCGGCATCGACGACCACCGACCGCGTCTGGTGCCGCAGCAGCGGGTGGTCGAAGCTGATCGTGTAGCTGACGCGAAAGTCGTCCGAGGGATAAATCGCGATGTGCTTGTCGCCGTGCGCGAGACTCAGCGGGCGCAGCACCTTCAGATAGCGACGCGGCGTGTTCAGCTTGCGGATGCCGGCCTCCTGAATCAGGTACACGAAGGGTGCGGCGCTGCCGTCCATGATCGGCACTTCCGGCGTCGTCAGCTCGATGGCGACGTTGTCGACGCCCTGGCTGACCAGCGCGGCCAGCAGGTGCTCGACGGTCTCAACCCTCGCTCCGGCAAACGAAAGGCCGGTGGCGTAGTTCAGGCTCGCAACGTGTTCGATACGGGCGGGAATCTCGAGCCCCCCGAGGTCGGCACGACGGAACCGGATGCCGAAGTCGGCGGGGGCTGGTCGCAGAGTGAGCGTGACACGGTTGCCGGAGTGGAGGCCGATGCCGGCACATGTGATGGAACGACGAAGGGTCCGCTGCGATGTCATTCAGCTCTCGAGGTCATTGGTCTCTGTTCATGCCGCCGGGCTTCAGGGAAGCAAACGTCATACCGTTTGCCAGCTCGCTCGGACAAAATGCACAAACACCTGACCAACAACGACTTGGCCCATATGGGCCGGTTCACTGTGAGCATCGGCTGCCTGTCCACTGTAGTCTCGATGACACGTTCTTCGGTGGACGTAGTGTGGCTTCCGTACCACAGTATCTTCTCGGCGCGGCACCCACGAGACTGTAGGCATCACGCAGATTGGCGCCAGTCATGATTCAGGCGCGACTACTCTTGCGGCGGCGCGGCGCCGCCTCCGCTTGCGCTGCCGACCCGGCCGACAGCACTTCGGCCAGAAACCGGCCGGTATGCGACCCTCGTGCACGGGCCACCTGTTCCGGTGTCCCATGCGCGACGACCCGTCCACCCGCCCTCCCCCCTTCGGGGCCAAGGTCGATGACGTAGTCGGCGGAGCGTACGACGTCGAGGTTGTGTTCGATGACGACGACCGTGTTGCCCTGATCCACTAATTGGTGCAGCACTTCCAATAACTTGGATACGTCTTCGAAGTGCAACCCCGTAGTTGGCTCGTCGAGAATATAGAGCGTGCGACCGGTGCTGCGTCGCGAGAGTTCCTTGGCCAGCTTGACGCGCTGGGCCTCGCCACCACTGAGGGTCGTCGCCGACTGCCCCAGTTCGATGTACCCGAGCCCGACCTGGTCGAGCGTGCGGAGCTTGTTGGCAATGGCCGGAAAGCTGTCGAGGAGCGGCAGGGCCTGCTCGACGTTGAGGTCGAGCAGGTCGGCGATGGACTTTCCGCGGTACCGCACGTCGAGCGTCTCGCGGTTGTACCGGCGCCCCTTGCATTGCTCGCACGTCACGTACACGTTCGGCAGGAAGTGCATCTCGATGGCCATGACGCCGTCGCCCTGACACGCCTCGCACCGGCCCCCCTTCACGTTGAACGAGAAGCGGCCGGGTTTGTAGCCGCGCGTCCGCGACTCGGGCAGCATGGCGAACAAATCGCGGATGAAGGTGAACAGCCCGATGTAGGTGGCCGGGTTGCTCCGCGGCGTACGTCCGATGGGTGACTGATCGATCTGGATGACCTTGTCGAGATGCTGCAGGCCCTCGATGCGGTCGTGCTCGCCGGGCTCGTCGCCGGCGCGATACAGCTCGCGCGCGAGCCGCTTGTAGAGAATCTCGTTGACGAGCGTCGACTTGCCCGATCCACTGACGCCGGTGACGGCGATGAAGACGCCGAGGGGAAACGACACGTCGACGTTCTGCAGGTTGTTGTGCCGCGCGCCGACGACGCGCAGTGCTGCCGTGCGGACGCGACGCGCCTCGTGCCGCGGCTCGACGACACGCTCGCCGCGCAGGTAGCGTCCGGTGATCGACGTGGGTGCGTTGGCGATGAGCGCTGCCGGCGTCCCCTGGAAGAGCAGTTCGCCGCCGTGCTCGCCCGCGCCGGGACCCAGGTCCACGACGTAGTCTGCCTTTCGGATGGTCTCTTCGTCGTGCTCGACGACGAGCACCGTGTTGCCGAGATCACGCAGGCGCTCGAGCGTCGCGATCAGCTGCCGGTTGTCGCGTTGATGGAGACCGATGGACGGCTCGTCGAGCACGTACAGCACGCCGCTGAGACTCGAGCCGATTTGCGTGGCAAGGCGAATGCGCTGGCCTTCGCCGCCCGACAGCGTGGCGGCCGACCGGCTCAGCGTGAGGTACCCGACCCCGACGTCGTTGAGAAAGCGGAGCCGCTCGCGAATCTCCTTCAGGATGCGGCTCGCGATCAACGCCTCGCGCGCGGTGAGTTCGAGTGCGTCGAAGACATCGACGGCTTCGCTCACGGGCAGTCGCGTGAGTTCGTCGATCGTGTAGCCCTTGACGCGCACGGCCAGGCTCTCGGGTTTGAGGCGGGCACCGTGACAGGTCGGACACGCGGCCAGGCTGCGATAGGCCTCGAGCGCCTCGCGCTCGGCCCACGACCCCTCGTCGTAGCGACGGCGGAGGTTCGGAATCACGCCTTCGAAGTCGACGCCGAACGGGTCGCTGCGGGCCCCCTTCCTGCGCCTGGCGACCGGGGCCGTCGCGCCTGCTGCACCCTCGAGCAGCACGCCCCGCTGCTTCTTCGTCAGCTTGCGCATGGGCACGGTGGGGTCGATGCCGTGCACGTCGCGAAGGCGCTCCAGCGCCTCGGTGAGCAGCGCCGAGTCTCCACGCGCCCAGGGTTCAATGGCGCCGTCCGCGAGCGATCTCGACGGATCGGGCATGATGCGCCCGACATCGAAGTCGTAGACCGCGCCCAGCCCCTGACAGGTCTGGCATGCGCCGTGGGGGGAGTTGAACGAGAAGGCGCGGGGCGACAGCTCAGGGACGCTGATGCCGCAGTCGGCACAGGCCAGCTTGCGCGAGAACAGACGGTCGCCGCCATCCCAGGTATTGATGACGACGAGGCCGTCGGTCAGCTGCAGCGCCGTCTCGATCGACTCGCCCAGCCGCCGTTCCATGCCGGGCTTGACGAGCAGACGATCCACCACCACCTCGATGGTGTGGTTCTTCCGCTTGTCGAGGACGATCTCGTCTTCGAGCGCGACGGTCTCGCCGTCGATGCGGGCGCGCGTGAAGCCCTTCTGCCGCAGCGCGGCCAGTTCCTTCTTGAACTCGCCCTTCCGTCCCCGGACGATCGGCGCGAGCACGTTGAGACGCTCGTCCCCCGGAAACTGCTTCGCGAGGTCGAGGATGCGATCGACCGACTGGCTGGCGATGGGCTGCCCGCACTTCGGACAATGCGGCTGGCCGAGATTGGCGAACAACAGCCGCAGGTAGTCGGCGATCTCGGTGACGGTGCCCACGGTCGACCGCGGGTTCGAGGCCGTGGTCTTCTGCTCGATCGAGATGGCGGGCGACAACCCCTCGATCAGGTCGACGTCCGGCTTCTCCATCTGCTCGAGAAACTGGCGTGCGTAGGCGGACATTGACTCGACGTATCGCCGCTGCCCCTCCGCATAGATGGTGTCGAAGGCGAGCGACGACTTGCCCGACCCCGAGAGGCCGGTGATGACCACGAGCCGATCTCGCGGGAGATCGACGTCGATGTTCTTCAGATTGTGCACACGGGCGCCGCGGACCGAGATGCGCTCGTCGAGGTTCATGCGTCCTTTGCCGGCGCCGTTCCCTCAGCGCCCAAACCGCGATCCTATCAGAGGAAGAGAGGAAGAGAGGAAAGGAGGAAAGAAGGAACGAAGGAAAGAAGGAACGAAGGTCCACGGATCAGGTAGGCCCGGCCTCGCCGAGGCCGGGCCGGGCTCCCTTCCCTCACGCTCTCATGGGCTCCACGCGCCGAGGCCGGGCTCCCTTCCCTACCGGGCCAGGAACGCGCGGCGGCCGGTGATGCCACGGCCCTCCGTCACCTCGTACTTCGTCCCGGCCGGCAGCGCGCCGACGCGTTCCTGGACGCCGTTCGGCCAGGTGATCACGACGTCGCCGAGCTGCGACGCGGCGCCGAGGCCAAAGGTGACGACGAGTTCCGACTGCGACAGGTAGCTCGAACCGCTGCGCACGTGGCGCGACACGCGCTGCTCGCCCACCGTCGCGGTGACTCGCGCGCCGATCGCGTCCCGGTTCGACTGGGTACCGCGCAGGCGCAGGCGCACGACGCCGTGTCGTCCAGGCGTGTCGTTGCGGTACAACCGGGCAGCCCCGCCGTTGGTCGTGACCAGTACGTCGAGGTCGCCATCGCCATCGATGTCGGCGAACGACGCCCCTCGTCCGACTTTCGGATCGGCAAACCCCCCGCCGACGCTTGCCGCGATGTCCTGGAACCGGCCCTCGCGGTTGTGGAAGAGATGAGGCGGCAACGCCTGCGTGGGCTGCCCCTGGCGACGGGCCAGCGCGGCATCGAGATGCCCGTTGACGACGAGCAGGTCGAGCGCTCCGTCCAGGTCGACGTCGAAGAAGAAACAGCCCCACCCGAGGGTCTGCCGCGTCACGCGGCCAATGTCGCCCTGCGGCGCCGTGTCGACGTAGAAGCCCTCGTCGCGGGGCACGTACAAGCCGACCATCTCGTTCGAGAAGTTCGTCACCGCCACCGAGGGACGACCGCTGCTGTCGATCTCGGCGGCATCCACGCCCATGCCCGCGCGTGCCCGGCCGTCGGCACTGAACGCCAATCCGCTCTGCAGGCCGAGTTCCGTGAACGTGCCGTCGCGGTTGTTGCGGTAGAGGCGGTTAGGCACCGTGTCGTTGGCGACGAACAGGTCGGGCCAGCCGTCCTGATCGTGGTCGAGCAGCGTGACGCCGAGCGCCTTGCTCGTGACGTCGAACAAGCCGGCCCTGGCGGTCACGTCCTCGAAGCGCCCCGTGCCGAGATTCCTGAACAGCCACGAGGTACTGCCGCGGTAGGCCTGCGGTGTGCAGTACGCCTTCTCGCCGCCGTCCGCGCTGCAGAACAGGTCGGTGCGGGCCGACCACTGGACGTAGTTGCAGACGAACAGATCGACGAGGCCGTCGCGGTCGTAGTCCACCCACATCGCGCACGTGCTGAAGCCGCGCCGGTCGGCCAGACCGCTCGCCGCCGTCACGTCTTCGAAGCGCGTGCCCCGTACATTGCGGAACAGCCTGACGCCGCCAACGGAGGTGATGGCAAGGTCGGTGAAGCCGTCGTTGTCGGCATCGGCCGCGGCGATGCCCATGCCGTAGCGCAGGCCGTCGGCCGACTCGAGTGTCCTGGCCAACGCCGGCGAAACGTCGAGGCCCATCTCGGCCGACACGTCAGCGTAGCGACCGCCACCAAGATTCCGGTACACGGTGGCCCAGCGGCGCTGCGTCCCGCTGCCCGGCAGCAGTCCTTCCACGAAGATCAGATCTTCGCGGCCGTCGTTGTCGATGTCGACGAACGCCGACCCGGCGCCCAGTGTCTCGGGCAGCAGCTTCCTGCCGGTTGCGCCGTTCTGGTGAACGAACGTCACGCCGGCCGATGCGGTGACGTCGATCATCCGCACGGTCGTTACCGGCTGTGCGCGCAGACCGACCATCCACAAGCCCGCCGTCCATGCCATGGCCATGACGATGGCGACCGTGATGCCCGGCTTCGGCGAAGCCGGGCCTACCTGACCCATGCGCGTCCTGTCCTCCTTCGTCCTTGTTTCCTTCTTTCCTTCGTTCCTTGTTTCCTTCGTTCCTTCGTTCCTTCGTTCCCTACCGGATGACAAGACCCTTGCGCACGGCATAGAGCACGAGTTCCGCGGCCTTGTGCACGCCGAGCGTACTCATCAGGTTTGCGCGGTGGACGGCGACGGTGTTGACGCTGAGGCCGAGAATCGACGCGATCTCCTTGTTCGACTTGCCATGCGCGATGTACTGCAGCACCTGCTTCTCTCGTTCGGTCAGTTTGTCGAAGGTGTCCTCGTCGGGCTCGTCGCGATCACGCAGCGCCTTGATCAGCACGCCCGACAACTCGGGGCTCAGGTACTGCTGCCCCTGCGCGACGGACCGCACCGCGCGCGTCAGGTCGGTCTCGAGTGCGCTCTTGAGGATGTACCCCGACACGCCCGCATCGAGCGCGCTGCGCACGTACTGGGCGTCGGAGTACATGCTGAGGACGAGCACCTTCGTCTCCGGCCTGTCCCTGAGAATCTCGCGCGCCGCCTGGATGCCATTGGCGTCGGGCATGGCCATGTCCATGAGCACGACGTCCGGACGCTGCTGGCGCGCCAGGGCGATGCCCTCCTCGGCGCTACCCGCCTCGCCCACGACCTGCAGGCCGGGCTCCTCCTCCAGGATGCGCCGGAAACCCTGGCGCACGAGCGCATGGTCGTCGACCAGGACGATGCGGATGGTGGGTGGCATGGTGTCGTATTATGCGCCGGCTGCCGGTCGTGGAACGCGTACCCGCACGCGCAGCCCCCCGATCGCGGACACGCTGAGCTCGAGCGTCCCGCCCATCAACGCGGCACGCTCGCGCATGCTCGTCAGGCCAAGGCCCGCACGGAACGCAGAGGCCTCCTCCTCGCTCGCCGCCGGCAGTCCCCGCCCATCGTCCTCGATGTCCACCGAGATGGCCTCCGGCGAGGCGACGAGCGACAACCGCACCTCCGAGGCACCCGCGTGCCGCACGATGTTCGTGAGCGCTTCCTGCACGATGCGGTACAGGTGCGTGGCGGCCTCGGGTTCCACGCTCGAGAAGTCGCCGCTCGTGTTCGTATCGATACGCAGGCCGTACTGGCGCCGGACCAGCTCGACGTGCGACGTCACGGCCATGTCGAGGCCGAAGTCGTCGAGCACGACCGGATGGAGGGCCCGCGACCGCTGTCGGATACCGTCGAGCACCTGCTGCTCCAGGGCCTGCACTTCGCCGATTTCCTGAGCGATGGTGTCCGGCGGCGTTCCTCCACGTTCGACGTGCCGTCGAATGCGCGCGAGCCCGAAGCCCGTGGCCGTGAGCAGTTGCCCGAAGTCGTCGTGCAACTCCCGGGCAAGCGACGCCTGCACGTCTTCCTGCAGCCGAATCATGCGCCACGACAGGGCCCGTCGTTCGGCCGAGACGCGCTGCATCTCGCGAATGCTGCGGCGGATGGCCGCGATCACCAGACCGCCGGCCACGGTGAGCGCCGCGACCAGGCCCATGTTCAGCCACAGGATCTGCCGCTCCACGTCGTCGTACACCGCGCGCGCGCGGGCCGTCACCGCGTCGTCGGCCTGCGTGTTGGCGATGAGCAACTGCGAGACGAGGTGCGCGAGTTCGGCGTGGCGGGCTGTCGCCTCGCTCGAGACGAGGTCACGGGCCTCCGAGTCACGGCCTGCGTCCGCCGCATCGAACGCGCGCGTCAGGGTCGCCCAGAATCGGGTGACGGCGTCGTCGAGTTGAGCCGACTGCTCCTCCGGACGCGACATCGGCGCCAACTCGCGCTCGCGGGCGAGCGCCTGCTGCAGGTCGAAGCGCAGGCGGTCGAACGGCCCGCGCCACGCCGCGAGGGGGTACGGCTCGACGCCATCGGTCATGTCGCGAAGCGTGTCGGCAAGCGTCGAGAGGTTGGCCTGGATGCGAATCAACTGCAGCGAGTCGAGACGATTGCGCTCCGTCAGTGCCACCTGCTCGTCGCGCAGGCGGGTGATCTCGCGCCGGGCATAGTTGGAGGCGCCGATCACGGTCGCAACCGTCAGCGCGAGTCCGGCGACCATCCAGAGTACGGGAGAGCGCACCCGGGGATGATGGCATAGGGAGGAAGGAAGGACGGACGGAAGGACGGAAGGACGGAAGGAACGAAGGAACGAAGGAACGAAGGAGGGAAGGATGGAAGGAAGGCGATCGAGCCGCCGGCCGCGAGCACCGATCCCGGGCGCGCCGCGGCTCGCGAGTCTCGAAGCGCACGGACTAGGCCAGTGCCGCGGTCAGCCCCCGCATGTACGCGAGTGATTCCTTCATGCCCACGACGGGATCCTTGGCGTTGATCTCGTACTCCAGCGACACGTGGCCGCTGAACTTCGTGCGCACGAGTTCCTTGAACACACCGGCAACGTCGAGCACGCCCTTGCCCACTTCCACCTGGCTGTCACGGCTCGTCTTGTCGGTGAGGTCCTTGATGTGCAGGTCGAGCAGCCGGGGGCCGGCCTCGGCCACGGCCTTGACGACGTCCGCGTTCGCGCGCACGGCATGGCCGATGTCCATACACACGCCCATGCGCGGATCGCGGCCCTGGAGGCGCGCCAGCACGTCCGACGGCGCAGGCCACCACTTGTCCTCGGTGCCGTGGTTGTGGATGGCGATCTTGATGTCGTACTCCTTCGCCAGCTTCTCGACCGTATCGAGCGTCTCGGGCGCCGGCGAACAGACCATCAAGGGGAAGCCCCCGTTCTTCGCGTACTCGAAGTCCTTGCGAATCTCGGCCTCGTTGTCCTCTTTCCACGTGAGCGTGCCGCCGCCCATGATGGTGATGCCGGCGTCCTCGAACTCCTTGCGGCCGGCGCGGATGACCTCGGGCGTATCGGTGCGGGCGAGGTGCACGTCCTTGATCGTGACGTACCGGACGCCCATCTCCTTCAACGCCGCGATGGCGCGGTCGCGCGAGAAGGTACGCAGCGAGTACGACGCGACACCGATCTTGAGGGGCAGCGGGCGTCCGCCCGGCGTGTTCGGGTTGGCCGCCGACGCCGTGGCCTGGGCGGCAGTCGATGCTGCGCCTGCGGCCAACGCGCGCGACGCGGGCAGAAGCGGGAGGGCGGCCGCGGCCCCAGCGAGCCGGAGCATTCGCCGCCGGGACGACGATTGAAGACTGGGCATGTCGAACGGTGCCTTTCTGAACGTCAGAAGCAGACACGATATCACGCCGTGGGTAAAGGGAGGGACGGGACGCCCTTCATGTCAGGTATGGACAAGGGCCTCGTCACGTAAGCGTTCGACCGGAGAACGGATCCATCACCGAGGACACGGGCAAACACAGGGAAAGGGAGCAGCAGAGGATCCGAAGAGCACTCCGTTTCTCTGCTGCTCTGTGGTGCACCCGTTCCCTCCGTCCCCTCCGTTCGCCCTCACGGAGCCAGGATCGACCGCACCCAGCCCTGCGCCGTGTGCTCGTACAACTCCCGGAAGTGCAGGCGGAACGCCTCGGCCTTCCAGAACTCGATGCGCTTCGGCGTCAGGCGATAGCCGCCCCAGTGCGGCGGCCGCGGCACATCCTGGCCCTCGTAGCGCGCTTCGACCTCTTCCACGCGAGCGATGAGATCGTCGCGAGACGCGATGCGCTCGCTCTGGCGTGAGGCCCACGCGCCGATCTGGCTGCCGCGCGGACGCGTGGCGAAATAGGCATCCGACTCCTCCGGACTCACGCGTGACACGCGTCCCTCGACGCGCACCTGCTCCTCCGTCCACGGCCAGTACAGGCAAAGCGCCGCGTGCGGGTTCGCGTCGAGTTCACGCGCCTTGCGCCCTTCGTAATTCGTGTAGAAGACGAAGCCCCGCGCGTCGACGCCATGCAGCAGCACGATGCGGCAGGACGGATGTCCCTCTGGTGTGCTCGTCGCCAGCGACATCGCGATGTGGTCGAACGGCGCGCCCTGCGCGGCACGGGCGAAGACCTCGTCGAAGCGGACGAACGGATCGGACATGGAAGAGACAATACAGGAAAGAGGAAAGGGGAAAGGAAGGGAGGAGAAAAGGAACGAAGGAGCGAAGGAACGAAGGAGCGAAGGAACAAAGGAAGGAAGGAACAAAGGAAGGAAGGAAGGAAGGAAGGGAGGGAGGGAGGGAGGGAGGGAGGAGGTGCGCGGCTCCGGTAGCCCGCGCCTCGCCGAGGCGGGGTTCCATCTCCCTGTGCTCGCCATCTTCGGTATGTACGGCGTGAGAGAACCCGCCGCCGCGTTGCGCGAGCCCTGACACTCCCCGATCCGCGATCCCCGATCCCCGCTCCCCGATCCCCGACAAAAAGAAAGGGCCCGGATTGCTCCGGGCCCTCCCCTGCGGTCGTCCTGAACCCCCTGTCCATTACTCCCGCACGCTGGTTGGACGCTCGACCGCTACTGTCGGTTGGCGTCCGCTTCTCTGTGGTTGTCGCGGCTCGGCGAGCCGCGACCTACCGGGGCCGTGCTGGCCTACCGGGGCCGTGCTGGCCTACCGGGGCCGTGCT
>CAYMAG010000006.1:92627-102640 GCA_964388335.1 uncultured Vicinamibacteraceae bacterium
CGGGGCCGTGCTGGCCTACCGGGGCCGTGCTGGCCTACCGGGGCCGTGCTGGCCTACCGGGGCCGTGCTGGCCTGCCGGGGCCGTGCTGGCCTACCGGGGCCGTGCTGGCCTGCCTGGGCCGTGGCGCTTGTCGCCCTTCGTCCTTACTTCCTTCGTTCCTTACTTCCTTCGTTCCTTGCTTCCTTCGTTCCTCGGTCCTTCATTCCTTGGTTCCTTGCTTCCTTCGTTCCTTGGTTCCTTACTTCCTTCGTTCCTTCGTTCCTTCGTTCCTCAGAACCCCACTCGCATCCCCATCTCGAACCGCCTCGCCGGCATCGCGCTGACGGGCTGGCCGAAGGTGATTGATGACTGGACGGACGCGTAGCGGTTGTAGTTGACGGTGTTGAACAGGTTGAACGTCTGCAGGTAGACCTCGACACGCACCGCGCGCTGCTCGCCGCCACCCCCACCGCCCGGCCCACCGAAGCCACCGCCACCCCCACCGCCGCCGCCGGGACCGCGCTGCATCAGCACTGCCCCGCGAGGACCGCCGGCGGGCGTCCGCACCGGACCGAACGCGGTGCTCCAGCTGA
The DNA here is from genome assembly GCA_964388335.1 of uncultured Vicinamibacteraceae bacterium. Classification (GTDB taxonomy): domain Bacteria; phylum Acidobacteriota; class Vicinamibacteria; order Vicinamibacterales; family Vicinamibacteraceae; genus JAEZDP01. The sequence continues at coordinate 93,201 of CAYMAG010000006.1, forward strand.
GGCGCAGGTCAGCACTCGTCTGCCAGGGCAGGCGCTCCGAGTTGCGGCCGACCCCGAGGGGGCGATCGTTCACGACGCCGTCGAGGTTGGTGTCGAGGCCGGACGTGATGTTGTAGGGCCGGCCAGACTGCGCGCGGGCGTTGAGACCCGCGCGCAGGCCCCAGAACAGGTCGCTCGTCACGAAGCTGAAGATGCGGTGACGGATGTCGTCGGCCGCAGGCCCCCACTCGGCATCGATGTCGCGGTTGTTCGCCGGCAGGCTCAGCGCGGAGTCGGCGAAGTTGCTCCGCTTACCCAGCGTGTAGCCGAAGGTACCGAACAGCCGGCGTGGCCGGTAGTTGAACGACAGGTTCGTGTCGAGGCCCTGGCTCTCGGCCGTGCCGTCCGACAGAATCTGCGTGATGTTGCCCACCTCGGGGTTCGGGCGCACGCCGAGGAACGGCGCGTTGGTGTTGCGGGCGCGAAACTGATTCCAGCCGTACTCGTTGAAGTAGTTCGAGCGCACGCGCAGCCACGACGTGAGTTCCTGGTCGATGCCGACCGAGTAGCGTCGAACCGTGGGCATCTCGAGGTTGTCGGCGCGAATCACGCTGGCCTCGAGGGGCATGACGTTCTGGCCGAGGAACGGATCGGGGTAGCCGGGGTTGCGGATGATCAAGTCTTCCTGACGCTCACCGTCCACCAGCAGCGTCTGCTCGTAGACGCTGGTCTGGTACCAGTCGTAGAAGATGCCCGCGCCGCCGCGCACCGTGGTCTTGTTGCTCTTGAACGGCGTCCACGAGAAGCCCGACCGCGGGGCGAGGTTCACCTTGTCGGCGATGAGCGACTGGCTTTCCTGCCGCACGCCGACGCTGAGGAGCAGGTTCTTGCGCAGGCGGATGTCGTCCTGCACGAACAGGGCAGCCTGCGTGTTGCGATACTCGATGACCGGATTGTTGATGATGCGCTGCGAGTAGTTGTTCGGCTGTCCCAGCTCGAACGCGAGGAGGCTGGGGAAGGTGAACGTCCCCGCGTAGTTCCTGATCGAGTCGCTGCGGTAGTTGCCCGTCCGGATGTCGATGCCGGTGCGCACGTTGTGCTTGCCGAGCGGAATGTCCAGGTTGTCGGCCACCTGGATTTCCCACGACTTCGTGCCGCCGTCGACCTGCGCGCCGCCTGACGTGTAGCTGTCCTGCACGCGAATGGTCTGGGCGTCGGTCACCGAGCGCTGGATGTTCTCGTCCATCGAGAACTGGACGCGCGTCTCGTTCAGATACTTCTTGCTGAAGGTGCCGAAGTTCGACAGGCGCACCTGGTGGGACACGCCCTCCGCGCCATAGGCGCGCTCGGGCAGGTCGAAGTCACCGACACCGAGGTTCGAGCGGTCGCTGGTGTTGCGGTCGTAGGCGAAGCGCAGCGTGTTGGTCTGGTTGAGCACGTGTTCGAGGTTGAAGTCGACGTTCAGACGCGTGGTCGGCTGCGTCACGACGTCACTGACCACGCCGTCGGGGGTCAACGCGCGAATCGTCTGCGCCTCGTATTGATCCACGCCACGCAGGCTCAGCGAGAAGCCCGTCTTCCCCTTGACGATGGGGCCGTCGATCGACCAGCCCCAGCGCTTCGTCTGCCCCTCACCTCTTGTCGGCGCGAGCGCGTTGGGTGCGTCCCACTGGTTGTCGCGGAACGCGAGGGTGACGTCGTTGCGAATCGGTCCGTCACCCGGCTTGGTGATGATGTCGACGCGTGCGCGCCCCGACTCGTGGTACTCGGCGCCGAACGGATCGAAGCGGAAGCGGATCTGGCGAATCTGGGACTTCGGCGGCAGCTGTCCGCCCTCGAACCCGTTGACGCGGATGACCGCACCAGGGCCAGCCATCTCTTCGAGCACCTGCGCAAGCTCTTCGGGGTCGTCAGGCAGCGAGGCGATGTCGTCAGCCGACATCTCCTGCGAGAAGTTCTCGAACAGCTGACGGTCACTCGTGTCCTGGGCCACCTCGACCTGCTCGACGAAGCCGGCGATCTCGAGCGTGATGTCCTGCCGGGTCTGCCGGCCGGCCCGCACCTGCACGTCCAGCGTGACCGGCTCGAACCCCGGGAATTCGGCGAACACGGTGTAGCGACCAGGGACAAGGTCGGGAAACGTCACGGTTCCGCGATCGTCGGCCAGCAGTTCCACCGTGGTGGTGTCTGGCAGCGTGAGGACCACATTGGTCGCCACGATGGCCGCACCGGTCGTGTCGTACACCGACACGGTGAGCGAGCCTGGACGCTGCTGCGCCGTTGCGGGCCACACGGCCGTTGCGAGAACGAGAAGGCTGGTGAGCACTCCCCGTCGAAAGGTGAGGGCGTTCATGCTATTCGCTCGATTTCTTCTGGAACTGTGCGGCCTTCAGCGACGGGTTGACCTTGTACTTCTCGATCGTGATCTGCTCCTGCACCTGGCCGTCCACCTGGCGGGTGATGCGGTGCGGGAACGTGACGCCGTTGACGGCCTTGTAGTCGGCGAAGAACACGCGGGCCTCGACCATCGGGGGAGGCCCGGCGGCCGCCATCTTCGCGCGCTGCTCTTCGAACCAGGCGCGACGCTCGTCCTGCGTCTTGAGTTCGGGCGGCGGCGCCAGTCGCTGCATCGCCTGCCGCTGCTGGAAGCTGAGCATCAGCGGCAGGTGCGTCGCCTCGTCGATGAAGAGACGCGCCTTGAAGTTGTCCGGTCCCGTCACATCGATGACGTCTGCGGCGCCGTTGGGTGACTCGGCCCTGGCCACCCACGCATACGAGAGCTTCGAGAGCGCCGGGTTGCCGGGCAGGACACCCAGCAGCAGCCGGTACATCTCGGTGCGAATCTGGACGGCGGGGTCGATGCGCTCGCCGCGGCCACCCTGTCCACCGCCGGGACCACCGCCAACCGTGCCCCCCGCGCCCGGACCACCAGGACCACCCGGACCACCCGGGCCGCCCGGGCCACCGCCAGGGCCTCCGGGCCCGCCGAACCGCATGAAGCCCCCGCCACCCGACTGGTCGCGGTACGCCTCGTCGCCGTTCATGGTCATCGTCATGCGCATGCCGGGCATGCCGTCGGGACGCTCCATGACGGTGACCTGCTGGAAGATGTCGGGGAGGATGGCAAACAGCTCGACGCCTCCCGAGATCTCGCGGTCACCGAACGTGCGGCGGAACTCGCCCTCGGCGCTGAGGCTCTTGAGCCCGGCAGCCTTGTCGCCGCCCATGGCCTTCGTCACCTCGACGAGCACGGCCTGTGCCTTCGCCTGCGGGTCGTCCGGCGTCTGTGCCATCACGGCGGTGTGCGAACCGCTCAGCGTGACTCCGACCATGACCGTGGCAATCAACATGTGCTTCATGATGCGTGGACCTCGTGATGTGTGCGCGACCCTTCGCAGGAAGCGTCAGCCACCATTGGACGCCGAATCGGTGCGTGAAGTGGTTAAGCTCCAGCTAAATGATTGTTAAGCCTGTAAAACCTGCGAAAGGCGCGAAAACCCGCCTGAATCTGAGTGTTCCTGGGTCGCGCACCGACGCGGGCTGCGGCCGAAGCCGGCCGATCCCGGAGATGGAGCGGGTGTGATGGCGCGATCAGAGATTCCGCCCGCGTCGGTGCAGCCAGCGCCACCGGACATAGCGAGCGGCCTTGCGCGGGAGCGCGAGGGGATCCTGACGCAGCGCATCGCGCACTTTCTCGGAGAGGGGACGCGTGCGTCGCCGAAACATCTCGAGCACCTGCCGGTCGTGATCGGACAGATCAGGCCTGGACATCAGCGACACCGGCCAGCTTCTGAGTTCCTCGCGCCCGGCCCTGCCTGCCTCTCCGTGCTTGACGAATCGCGGCACGGCATCGAGAGCGGTGGCCACCGCGGGGTGCGACACACGACCCTCGCCACGGGCCCAACGCAACAGATTGTCGGGGCGACCGAGGTCGCGTGCATCCGGGAAGCGGGCCCGCAGGTCGGCCGACGCCCGATAGGCATCGAGCACGGCCGGCGGAATGATCGAGTCGTCGGACGCGTCCTGCTTGATGCCGAAGAAGTACACGCCTGCGGCCGTACGCTCGACAGCTGCGGTCGTCATGCGCGTGTCGAACTCCGGCAGAGGAAACGTGAGCAGGCGTTCGATGGTCTCGCGCAGTGCGACGTCGGTGGGCCCGTCGTTCGGCAGACCGGCCTTGTAGGTGTCGAGCACCTGGCTGATTGCGTAGCCTGGCCCCTGGAACGGAGCGACGCCCGCCCGCAATTCGTCGAAGATGCCGAAGGCCTGCCGAATGCCCTGCAACGACGCGTTGAAGTAGTGATGCGGGTAGCCGTGATAGGCGAACACGAAGTTCCAGTCCGCGTAGACGTAGCCGCCGGGCCTGAGCACGCGGCGGATCTCGCGCGCCGCGAGGAACGGGTCGCGCAGGTGTTCGAAGACAGCACCGCTGAACACGAAATCGACGGACGCATCCTGTACCGGCAGCGTGTGGACGTCGGCGACGGCGTCGGTGAACGGGTGCAGCAGCACGTCGGTGCGCACGATGTTCGGATCGTCGAGCGCCTGATGGCCGCAACCGAGTTCGAGTGCGACATGGCTGTCGAGCAGTGACTGCAAGACCACGCGAGGGATCCAGGGAACGTAGCCGCGGTACGTGACGAGGTCACGTTCGTGCCGCACGGCCTGTTCCTCCGCGCCAGGTACGAAGACCGGCACCGCGCCGACCACCGGGTAGGTCGCGCGACAGCCGGCACACACGAGGAGGTCGCCACGCATCGTGAGCGTGGAACGGCACGACGGACACGCCCAGAGGTCGGTAGCTGTCCGAAACATCACGGGCATGCTGTCACACTGCGCAGGTCAGCGCGACAGGGGCAGACGGGGCGGTTGTGCGACGGTCAGCGCCCCTCGCCTCGCCCGGGCAGGCCACCCGCCCACGCCGGATTCACTTCCACGTGACAGAAGGGTTTCGACGCGAGGCAGGCCGCGTCTGCGTGCCAGTCATAGCGAGGTAGTGGAGGGAGCACGAAGTACCACGCCGAGACCAGAGCGGCGGCGGCCACGGCCACCCACGCCAACCGCAGGCCGCGATCAGCCAGCAGCAGCAGCGTCCATCCCGTCAGCACCCACGGCAGGAAGACGTATCGTCCGCCGGCGAAAGGCAGCGCCCCGAGCACCTGCGGTGAGCTGCCGAACACCGTGGCCGCGATGACGAGCAGGCCGGACGTCGCGCAGACGAGCATGGGCAGGTCCCGACGGCGCCAGCCGCGCACTGCCGCGTACGCCAGAACGCCAAGGACGGTGAGCCCGGCGACGGCGACCGGCACACGATCGCGCACATTCCACACGAGCGCCAGGAGGCGTTCCGGTACCGGGTCGACCGCATCCATCCTGGTGGCTGCCAGCAACACCCACCCCGTCGTCACGAGGCACGCCGTGAAGGTCACCGTCAGGGCAGCACTCCATCGGTCGCGATGCAGCACCAGGCGCATGAGCGCGCACGGACACAGCACCAGCCCAAAGGGACCCGTCAGCCCGGCAACGGCAACGAGCATGAGCCACGCCGCCCGTCCCCCACGAGATGGGGGCGCTGGTGCCGCGCACGCCGCCACCAGCAGAAGGGCCGTCACCCACTGCGTGTTCGTCAGGATCAGCCAGATCTCGGAGGTGTAGGGTGCCGTCAGCACGCTCAGCAGCAGGAGGGCGGTCACCCACCAGCGATCGCTCAGGCGGGCCTGGCCCACGGCGTGCATCGTGACGCCCGTGGCGACCAGCGCCGCGCCACTGTACACGGCCGGCAACGACACCACCGGCAGCCACGTGCCGACGTAGCTGACCACGCGCGCGTACACGACCGGGTAGCCCGCCAACGGCCGCAACAGACTCCGCCAGCCGAGTGTCTCGGCGTCCGCGAAGAAAACGAACGCATCCTCCGCCCAGAATTGCGGGTAGAGGAACGAGTCGAGCCGCCGCACTGCCAGCGCGGCAGTCGTCAGCGCCAGGACGAGCAGGAGCCGAACGCCCCATGAGTGCAGCGTCTTCGGAACCGCAAGAGACGACGGGGACTCCGACGTGGCCGGACCGTACATTACCGGTATGCTGTCATATCGCCGGAGCCGGTACGCCCCCCGGCTTCTCAGGAAACGCCCGACACGTGCACCTGTCTTCACGAGCCATGCGCCGCGCGGCATGCTCCGCTGCTGGCGGACTGATCCTCGCAACCTCCCTCCTGCTCACCAGCCCCTCGCGGATCACGGTTCCGGTGGGCGACGATGCGCGCCTGGCCGCACCGGCCCGGGTCACAGGTGTGCATGGTCGTGAGGTGCACTCCGGTCGCGTCCTTCGCTGGACGGACGGACTGGCGCGGGTGGCGTGGCCCAGCGTCTTCGGCGTACGGCCGGTTGCCGTCGACATCGTCCTCGCCGCATTCCCCGGGCGCGCCGGCGACCAGGTCACCATCACGGTGAACGACGCGCACGTCTCGCGGCACGTGATGAGCGGCGACTGGGACGTCATCCGCGTGCTGATACCCTCGGGCCGGGGCGAGGTGACCCTCGACATCCGCTCGCTGACACACCACGGGCCTGGCGACCCTCGCGACCTCGGCGTGCGCCTTTCCGAGGTGACGCTGTACAACGGCGACCTGGGTACGGTGTTGTCACACGTGCGCTGGTGGCAGTTCCTTGTCCTCGCCGCCGCAGCAGCGTTGGCTGTCGGCGCTGGACGCTGGATGGCGCCCGGCATCGGCGGCATTGCGGGCCTCGCTGCCTTCGGGCTGATGATCTGGTACGGCCGCCCGCAGTCACTGCAGCTGGAGACCTTCTACGCCCTGGGTGGCGCCCTTGCGGTAGGGGCAGTCATCTTCGGCATGCTGCGTCGGGCCGGCGTGGAGCGGCGGTCGGCATGTGCCGTTGGCCTGGGGACCGGCGCGCCCTTCTTCATCCTGACGCTGCTGGCCCTCCAACACTTCGTGGACGTGCCGCGCTGGGATATCTGGGAGTTCGTGACGCTCGTAGAGAAATACAAGGGCGGGACCCTCACACCTGGGGACTTGTGGGCACCGCACAACACCCACCGGCCCATGACGGGACGCGCGCTGCTACTGGCCAACGTCGTACTGACCCGCTGGAACCACTGGTTCGACCTGGGCATGGTGCTCACGGCGGCGGCACTGCAACTGGTGGTGGTGGCCCTGTTCGTGGCGCGTACGCAGGGGCGTGAGACGCGCGTGCATCCCGCCAGCCTGGTCGTCGTGGCGTTGTTCCTGTTCTCGCTGATGCAGTGGGAGAACTGGCTGCAGGGCTGGCAGGTGCTGCTGCTGGTCGGCGCGCTGTCGGTGATTGCCGCGCTGCTGGTACTGTGCGACGGCCGCAGCACATGGTCTCGTCTCTGCCTCGCTGCCGGACTCGGATTCCTCGGCACGGCGTCGTTCCAAAGCTGCCTGCTGGTCTGGCCCCTCGGAGCGCTTGCCATCGTCGCCCGGCGCGATCAGGCCTGGCGGAGCCGTCTCGCGGTGTGGCTGATCATATCGACGGTGGTTGTGCTTCTGTACGCCTGGGGCCTGCCGTCAGGTGCCAGTGCCCACAGCGACCTGATGCTGACGTGGCAGGGCAGAAAACGCCTCGTCTCCGGGGTCTTCGTCTCGCTTGGCACGCCCGTGTTCTATCGCCCGGGCGTCTTCATGGGACCGGCCGGGGTCCTGGAGTGGACAGTCGTCGCCGCCGGAGTGGTGGCGGTGGCCGTCGCGACCCTCGCCGGATGGCGGCGTTGGCGTGACGACGAGACGCGCGAATCGACGTGGCTCTTTCCGGCCCTGCTGTGTCTCTTTGGTATAGGCGCCGGCACCATGGCTGCGCTCGGCCGGGTTGGGCTCAGCGTCCAGCCGATGACCGCCTCGCGCTACGTGGTGTTCGGATCCTGCTTCTGGACGGGGCTGATTCTGCTGCTCGCGATGCGTGGCCCGCTGGACGCGAGGGCCACCCGCTGGAGTTCCGCATCGCTCCTCCTGATCGCCGCTCTTCTGGCCGCCGACAACTGGAGGCACCCGCTGACGCACATGGAAGCGCACTACCTCAGCTCGTCGCAGGCCAGAGCCTGGCTGTTGCGCGACGACATCCACTCCGCCGCCAGCGTGCTGTATCCCGACCCGTTCCTGCTCGACCGGCGCAGGGACGTGCTGCGCAAGCACGGGTTGTCACTCTACCGCCCTGGGGCCAGATGAGCGCGCCAACGTCTCGGTCGATGGCTCGACCGCCAGACGAAACAGCCTGACTCGGATGTCGGGGACGTACGCGAACAGCCAGAGCTGACATCGGGCGTGGATGAGCGACCACGAGAGTCGGGGCCTCATCGGCAGGACGTGACGCCCGGGGTTTCCCGAACGGTCCGCCGCGTCGTAGCATCACGCCCGTGTCCACTTCCTGGCGAACCATTCTCGTGACCGGCGGCGCCGGTTTCGTCGGCAGCGCACTCGCTCTCGCGGTACGCACGCGATGGCCGGAGGCGTCGGTCGTCGCCTTCGACAACCTGCGGCGACGCGGCAGCGAACTGAACCTGGCCCGACTGCGGGACGCCGGCATCGAGTTCGTGCACGGCGACATCCGTTCGCCTTCCGACCTCGCCCCGTTCGCCGACAGCCTCGACCTGCTGCTCGAGTGCTCCGCCGAGCCCTCGGTGCTTGCCGGCTACGGCGGCGATCCGTCGTACGTCGTCGATACGAACCTGGGCGGCACGGTGCACTGCCTGGACGTCGCGCGCCGCAGCGGCGCAGCCGTGCTGTTCCTCTCGACGAGCCGCGTCTATCCCATCGCCGCGCTCAACGCCATCGCCACCCGCGAGTCGGAAAGACGGTTCGAGATTGCCGATCGGCAGGTGCTGCCTGGCATCTCGCAGCACGGGATCTCCGAGGCGTTTCCTCTCGACGGCGCGCGGTCGATCTACGGCGCGACGAAGCTCGCGTCGGAGCTGCTCATCGAGGAGTATCGGGCGGCCTTCGGCCTGCGCACGCTGATCAACCGGTGCGGCGTGCTCGCCGGACCCTGGCAGATGGGCAAGGTCGATCAGGGCGTCTTCTCGCTGTGGGTGTCGCGACACCTGTCGGGCGGCACGCTGACGTACAACGGCTGGGGCGGCACGGGCAAGCAGGTGCGCGACCTGCTGCACATCGACGACCTCACCGACCTCGTGCTGTTGCAGCTCGACCACCTCGACGACCTGTCGGGCCGTACGTTCAACGTGGGCGGCGGACCGGCGTCGAGTCTGTCGCTGCAGGAGACCACCGCGCTGGTGCGGGAACTCACCGGCCGCGAGATCGACATCACGCCGGTGCCCGACGTTCGCACGGCCGACGTGAAGCTCTACATCACGGACAACACGCGCGTCACGGCCGCGACGGGGTGGCAGCCCACGCGCACGCCCCATGACGTGCTGCACGACCTGCACGGCTGGATGGTGGAGTACGGCGACGCGCTGCGGCGTGC
>CAYMAG010000007.1:0-1119 GCA_964388335.1 uncultured Vicinamibacteraceae bacterium
GCGGGGAAGAGGCCTATACGTTGGCGATGTTGCTCGACGAGGCCGGCATCGCGGGTACCGTGGACGCCACCGATATCGACCGGGCCGCACTCGCCGCGGCGGCCTGCGGCATCTACCGCGCGCCGGCGCTCGACGAACTGCCGGTCGAGCTGTCGGTGCGGTACCTCGAGCCCTTGTCCGGGCCGGCCGGCGTGCGGTACCGCGTCCGCGACGGGCTCCGCGAACGCGTGCGTTTCAGCTGGCACGACATTACTGCCAGTCCACCTCCGGCCCCCGGGACCTTCGCGATCGTGAGCTGCCGCAACGTGTTGATCTACCTGCAGCCTTCTGCCCAGCACCGTGCCTTGCGTCACCTCTGCGCGGGCCTCCGCCCGGGAGCGGCCCTGGTCCTCGGTGAAGCGGAGTGGCCCACCGCCGGGGTTTCGAGGCCACTGGACGTCATCGGCGCGCGCGCCAGGGTCTTTCTGGCCAAGGGTGGCTGTCCGGGAGCGGCGGCATGACGCGTCGAGGGACGGACCTCAGCATCGCCAACCGCCTGGCGATCGGGTCGGTGCTTCTGCTGATTGTTCTCGGGACGGGGCTCGCCTTCGTCCTCGACAGGCAGCAGCGGAGTTCGACGCTCCAGGAAGACTTCGTCGATCGGATCGCGCCGCGTACGGCCGCCTCGCACGCGCTCGAAGAGAACGTGCTGTCACTCGCCGTTGCCGTCCGCGCGTTCCTGCTCGCGCCTGAGCCGGCCAGGCTGCAGCGGTACGAGCAGGAAGACGCCCGCGTGCGCTACGGCATGGACAGGCTCTCGGCGCTGATGGCGGGCGACCCGGACGCGCCCACCATCGACCGGCTGCGAGCGTTGGTGGAGCGGTATCGCGGGTACGGCCGACAGGCTGTCGACCTCGGTGTACGGAACGAGTGGCACGGCAACGACGAGGGCGCCATGCGCGAGACACGGCTGGCCGTACAAGGTGCACTGCGCCAGCTCGTGGACGAGCAGCAGGCCCGGGCCGACTCGGCGCTGTCGGCGATGGACGCCGCGCGCGATCAGGTCTGGATGGCGCTCGCCCTGATGAGCCTGACCTTCGTCGTGTGCCTGTTCGCCGTGGCCTGGCTGACGGCGCGGTC
>CAYMAG010000007.1:1219-96813 GCA_964388335.1 uncultured Vicinamibacteraceae bacterium
GTCAGCGCTGGCGCGGGCCTTCGGCGCCTCGGCACGGGCGCTCGAGCGTCGGGCGTTGCGGCTCGGCGCCGACCGCGACGTGGCCGCGGCTACCGCCTCGTCTTTGGACAAGGCGACCCTGGCCACGCGCACGCTCAGAGCGGTGCGGGACCACATCGGCGCAGACATCGGCGCAGTCTACGGGATGGACGCCGGCTCGGACGCCCTCGAGGTCATCGCCCAGCATGCGCTGCGCGACGACCTCGCGCCGGTGCGCGTCGGCGAAGGACTCGTCGGGCAGGCCGCGCGGGACCGTCGCACGCTGGTCGTCTCCGACATCCCCGTCGAGAGTCCGTTCACCGTTCGTCTGGGCGTGGACGCCGTACCGCCCCGCTGCCTCGCCGCCGTGCCCCTGTGCGTGCGCGACACCGTGCACGGGGTGCTGATCGTCGGCGCGCTGCGGACGCTCGACGCCGAGGCGCTCGACTTCCTCGACGGCGTCGGCGCCTTGCTCGGCATCGGCTTGCAGCACGTGGTGGCGCACGAGCAGATCGCCCGCCTCCTGGACGACCTGCGCGAGTCGCACCAGCACCTGCAGGGGCAGGGTGAGGAACTGCAGGCGCAGAACGAGGAGATACAGGCCCAGAGCGAAGAGATCCAGGCGCAGAACGAACAGCTGCACACACAGGCCGAGGCGCTCGCGGCGCAGATGGCGCTGCTCACCGAGGCCGACGAGCGGAAGAACGAGTTCCTCGGCGTCCTCGCACACGAGTTGCGCAACCCTCTGGCGCCGATGGTGACCAGCCTCTACCTGCTGCGCCGCAGCCCGACGGACACCGACACCGCCCGCATGGCCCAGGACGTCATCGACCGTCAGGTGAAACACCTGTCGAGGCTCACCGACGACCTGCTGGATGTCACGCGTATCTCGCGAGGCAAGATCGTCCTGCAGCGCGAGCGGCTGGACCTGTCCGCCGTCGTCCGGGAATGTATCGAAGACCAGCAGGCGGCGCTCGACGCGAGGGCCCTCCGCCTCGAGGTGCGCCTGCCCGACCTGCCCGTGTGGGTGGAAGGCGATCGGATACGGCTCTGCCAGGTGGTGAGCAACCTGCTCAGCAATGCCGCGAAGTTCTCAGCTCATGGCGACCCGATCACCGTCGGGCTGCGCAGCGACGGCCGTGAGGCCGTCCTCGATGTCGTGGATCAGGGGTGCGGCATCCCTCAGGACCTCCTGGTCGACATCTTCATGCCGTTCACGCAGGCCGCTCCCGGCACCATGTCGGCCAACAACGGCGGGCTTGGGCTCGGGTTGGCCCTGGTGAAGGCCCTGGTGGCGCAGCACGACGGTTCGGTCGAGGCTTTCAGTGATGGGCCTGGACAGGGAGCCCGATTCGTCGTGCGTCTGCCGTGCTGCGACGCCCCGACGGAAGGCTATCGGGCAGCCGTGGCGGCGAGCCCCGTGCCAGCCCGCCGCATCCTGCTGATCGAGGACAACATCGATGCGGCGGTGACGCTCGCGACGGCCCTTGACCTTCAGGGCCACACGGTCGAAGTGGCGCACTGCGGCGCAGACGGGTTGGCACGCGCGGCGGTGTTCCGGCCGGACGTCGTGGTGTGCGACCTCGGCTTGCCGGACATGGACGGCTACGCCGTGGCCCGGCAGTTCCGGCACGACGAACACCTGTGCGCCGCCAGGCTGATCGCGGTGAGTGGATACGCAGCCGAGCGCGACAGAGTGCTGGCGGCTGCCGCCGGCTTCGATCTCCACCTTGCCAAGCCGGTCACCGTCGAGTCGCTTGCGGCAACGCTTACCTCTGGTTCCTGAATCTCTTGCCCACGAACTCTACAACATTGCCCGCGAACGCCAGGTGCCCGGACGCAGCGGGATGACGAAAGCCGAGTTGATCGCCGGCATCCGCGCGCGTCAGTAGGGTGTCCGTCCGCCCGTCACGCCGTACACCTCACCGGTGACGAATCGGGCACGTCGGTCGCGAGGAAACACGAACACCGGTGAATTTCCACCGGCTGCGCCGGCCGTCCGAAGGCTGTGTGCGCACCGAACTCCTGCACCTTCTGCTTCGGCATCGTCGACGGGATGAGGGGCGTCCACACCGGGCCCGGCGCCACCGCGTTGACGCGGATCCCCTGCTTCATGGCCGCCTGCGACAGCGCCTTGGTGAAGTTGACGATCGTGGCTTTCGTCGCGGCATAGGCCAGCAGGTTCGGACTCGGAGTGAAGGCCTGGATCGACGCGGTGTTGATGATGCTCGCGCCGGGAGCCATGCGGGGAAGCGCCGCGCGGCACAACCAGAACATGGCGTACACGTTCGTGCGGAACGCCCGGTCGAATTGGTCGGTCGTGACCTGATGGATGGCCTCTTCGGTGAACTGGTAGGCGGCATTGTTCACCAGGATGTCGAGGCCACCCAGACCCTCGAAGGCGCGATCGACCAGGGCCGCGCAGTGCGACTCCTCCTGGATGTCGCCAGGCACCGCGATGGCTGAGCGGCCGGCCTTTTCGACCCACTCGCATGTCTCGCGCGCGTCCACCTCTTCTTCGGGCAGGTAACTGATCAGCACGTCGGCGCCCTCGCGTGCGAAGGCGATGGCCGTGGCCCGCCCGATGCCGCTGTCACCGCCGGTGACGAGGGCCTTCCGGCCTTCGAGGCGACCGCGGCCGACATACGAGTCTTCGCCGTGGTCGGCCTGAGGACGCATCTCGTCTTCGAGGCCCGGCGGCTCGATCAGCGGCTGCGGGAAAGTGGGCGCCGGCCCCTGTGGGCGCGGGTCGCGGGTCGCGGAGTTTCGAGGAGTCTTGCGCTTGGCCATGGGGGCTCGCAGGTGCAAACCGCACGCCACCCGCCGGCGCTGCATGACCGCGTCACACCTGCGAAGGGCGAGTCGTGCCGAGTTCGAGGGTGGCGACGCCCTCCCGTCGATCGGTACCGCGATGCTCTCGGTGTGACCGTCGATTACCCACTCGGCCCGATGGCCCGCAGGACGGCGCGAGAACGGCGGTCACGGCTGGCAGATCGATCGCATCAGCAGATTGTCCCTTCTCCCCCTCCTGAGCTGCCGCATGAAGCCCTTGCCGAGACGCCTGCCCACCGCGTCGGCATCGCACGCCGACGCACGCGTCCGTGCGCTGGTGGAACTCATCCGCGACGAGTACTTCGAGATGTCCGACATGGCTCTGACCGTCGGACAGGCCTGCGCCCTCTGGAGCGCCGATCGGAGCGCGGTTGTGCCGGCCTTGAACGCACTGGTCGGTCAGGGGGTACTCCGGCCGTACAAGGACAGGTACGTGCTGGCCCGTTAGCGGCGACGCACAGGCGTCGGCGTGGTCCTTGCTTCTCTCATCCTCATGACTCTCGTGGAACAGGCACGACAGCAGATCACCCGGCGGCCGGCGGCGGCTGCTCTCGTGGGGACAGTCGTAGGCGGACTGGCGGCGAGTCTCGTCCTGAACAGGCTCGGCCGCACGGCGGCGCCGTACGACGTGCGGGGGCGCACCGTGCTCATCACTGGCGGCTCCCGCGGGCTCGGCCTGCTGCTGGCACGGGAGTTCGGGCGCCTCGGTGCCCGCATCGTCCTCGTCGCGAGAAGTGAGGACGAGCTGCGGCGGGCCGAACGGATGCTCAGCGGCGACGGAATAGACGTCGCGGGTTTCGTCTGTGACGTGCGGGAGATGACCCAGGTGGCGCGAGTGGTGGGTCGCACCGTCGAACACACCGGGGGGATCGACGTGCTGGTGAACAACGCCGGCATCATCCAGGTGGCGCCGCTCGACCATACGCGGCTGGAGGATTACGAAGACTCGCTGAACACCCACTTCTGGGGGCCCCTGTATCTCATCCGCGAGTGTCTGCCGCACATGCGCAAGCGCGGTGGGGGACGCATCCTGAACGTGTCGTCCATCGGCGGTCGCGTGGCGGTACCGCACCTTGCACCTTACTCGGTGGGCAAGTTCGCGCTCGTCGGTCTCTCGGAAGGGCTTCGGCCGGAACTCGTCCGCGACGGCATCTTCGTCACCACCGCGACCCCGGGACTGATGCGCACCGGTTCGCATCTGCGTGCCAGGATTCGTGGACGGCACGAGCGTGAAGCGTTGTGGTTCGGCGCTGGCGTCACCTCGTCGCTCACATCGATGGACGCAGGCCGCGCCGCGCGGCAGATGGTGCGGGCCTGTCTGCGGGGCCGCGCACACGTCACACCGGGTGTCCAGGCTCGCGTGGCCGAATTGCTCAACATCGTGGCGCCAGAGTTGACCGCCACCGTGGCGTCGATCGTGACACGCCACCTCCTGCCCGGTCCCTCCGCCGCACCCTCTGCCGACCTCCTGCGGGAGGCGCGAGAGGTGGGGTTCGGCTGGTTGACACCGCTTCTGCCGCAGGGCGCTGCGGTCAGGAACAACGAGACGGTCGAGTAAGGGCCTGTGGCCCCACGTCCAGGAGGTGACTGCGCATGCGATCGGTGCCCAGGTCCGTACTCATCGTCACGGCGGTCCTGATAGCGAGCGTCGTGCTGGCCGAGTTCCCTGCGCCGCTCTGGTTGATGCAGGCCGTTGTCCTCGCGGGGTGGTGCCTCGTCGTATGGATGGTGCTCGACGTCTTGAGGGACCGGAGCGCCCACGTGCGGCAACTCGAGCCGGACGAGCATTGGGGCTACCAGGATCGCCCCGACCTGCGACCCGTGCGATCGGACGGTCACCCCGAGCGGCCACGTCGCCCTCGTGACGACCTTCGCACGTAGGACGAGAGGCGCAGCCGACCCGTGCGCGTCGTTGTCGCCTTCATGAGCGTCCGCATCTGCTCCAGGGCGCTTCGGTTGTCACGTGGTCGTGTCGATACCACGCCGTCCTCCGGTACGACGATCGTGAAGTCACGCATGTAGGCATCGTTGGCGGTGAACAGCACGCAGATGTTGCCGGCAAGCCCGGTGATGATCAGCGTGTCGACCCCGAGGTCCCGGAGCAGCAGGTCGAGGGTGGTCTGGAAGAACCCCGAGTAACTGGGCTTGAGTACGAAGTAGTCGTCGTCGGCGGGCGCGAGCAGCGTGGCCATCTCACGGCCTGGCACGTCCGACGTCGTGCAGTACTCGACGAGGCTGCGGAAGTCCGACCGCCACTGGCCGAAGTTGTCGTTGACGTAGATCACCGGCAGTCCTGCCACGGCGGCTCTGGCCTTCAACCGCGCGAGCCGCTTCGCCATCGGCCCGGCCTGTCGGGCGAGCGCGTCTCCTTCGCCGAACCGGAGGTCGTTGATGACGTCGACGAGGAGCAACGCCGCGCGCGACCGGCGATGTCTGGCGAGAATGCCTTGTCCTGGCTTGGGCGTGGGCGTCACCGACCGTCCCCTTTCGCATCAACCGGCGAGTCGTGTACGACATCGGCCCTCGGGGCCACGTTCCCTGCACCAGCCGTGCCGTCGTGAGACTGCTTGCTGGCAGCGCCCAACACCCACCCATCCGGCAGGCGTCTCGCGGAACCCCGGCCACGGCCGGTCGGCCCAGGCACCGTGTTGCTGCGGCTGACCATCCGCGTCCCGGGCATGTGGCTTGCATCCCGAGCCGTCATGAACATACACACGAATCTCGCCGATTGGGAACGCTTCGCCTCAGTGCTCGTCGGCGCGTCCCTCGTCGCGGCAGCACTGCGGCACGGGCGAACACTCTCACCGTCGGGGTTGACCGGACTGTCACTCATCGCTCGAGGCGTGTCCGGGTATTGTCCAATCTCGGAGTGCGCCGGCCGATCTTCGCGCAGTGACGACACACGTCACGCCCTGGCTGGTGCAGGAGGCACGAAGCTCACCGAGAGCATTACCATCGCGCGGCCTCGTGAGGAGTTGTTCGAACTCTGGCGCGACCTGACGAACCTCCCGAAGTTCATGCGGGGCCTCGAGCGGGTGGAGTACGTCGAGCCCGGGGTGACGCACTGGGTGTTCGCCGGACCGGCCGGCAGCACGCTCGAATGGGATGCCGAGATCATCAACGAGGTGGAAGGTTCCCTGATCGGCTGGCGTTCGCTGGCTGGCGCGGACCTGATCAGCGCCGGGTCGGTGCGGTTCAAGGACGCAGCCGCAGGCGGCACCGAAGTGACCGTGACGATGCAGTACGCACCTCCCGCCGGTCGTCTCGGCGAAGCGGTGAGCTGGATCACGGGCTGGGCGCCGGCGTCGTTGCTGCGTGAGGATCTGCGCAGGCTCAAGCGGTGGCTCGAAACGGGCGAGATTCCCACGACCGACGGTCAATCGTCGGGTCGACGCTCCCGTGCCTTCGGCGCGCTGCAGCAGGTACTCCAGTGAAAGCGCTGTGCTGGTACGGCACCCGTGACGTGCGGGTCGAGCAGGTGCCAGACCCCGAGATCCTGAATCCCCGGGACGCCATCGTGCGTGTCACGTCAACGGCGATCTGCGGATCGGATCTGCACTTGTACGACGGCTACATTCCGTCGATGGCGGCCGGCGACATTCTCGGGCACGAGTTCATGGGCGAGGTCGTGGACGTCGGCAGCGGCGTCTCGACGCTCGCTCGTGGCGACCGCGTCATTGTCCCTTTCACCATCGCCTGCGGTGGGTGCGGACCTTGCCTCAGGGGGCTCTGGTCGCTCTGCGACAACTCGAATCCGAACGCATGGATGGCCGAGAAACTCTACGGGTACTCCGGCAGCGGCCTCTTCGGCTACTCGCACATCTACGGGGGCTACGCGGGAGGGCAGGCCGAGTTCGTCCGGGTGCCCTTCGCCGACGTGGGGCCGTTCAAGGTGCCCTCGACACTTGGCGACGATCAGGTGCTCTTCCTTACCGACATCTTCCCGACGGGCTATATGGCCGCCGAGAACTGCGGAATCTCGCCGGGGGACGTGGTGGCCGTCTGGGGAGCCGGCCCCGTTGGTCTCTTCGCCATGAAGTCGGCATCGTTGCTCGGCGCGTCACGCGTGATCGCGATCGACCGGGTTCCGGACCGGCTTGCGCTGGCCCGTGACGCCTGCGCCGCCGAGACGCTGAACTTCGAGCAGGACGATGTGCTCGACGCCCTGAGGACGATGACCGGAGGGCGCGGTCCGGATGCCTGTATCGATGCCGTGGGGCTCGAAGCGCACGGTGCCGGTTCGCTCGGCGCCAGGTACGATGCGGCCAAGGCCGGCGTCCGCCTGGCGACCGACCGGCTACAGGCCCTGCGCGAGGCCATTCTGGCGTGCGGGAAGGGCGGCACGGTCTCGATACCCGGCGTCTATGGTGGCTATCTGGACAAGCTGCCGATGGGCGCCGCGTTCGCGAAGGGGCTGTCGTTCAGGATGGGGCAGACGCATGTCCATCGCTATCTGCCCAGACTGCTGGCGCTGATCGAAGACGGCTCCGTCGACCCGTCGTTCGTCATCAGTCATCGTCTGTCACTCGACGAGGCGCCGATGGCGTATGACATGTTCCTGCACAAGGAGCACGGGTGCACCAAGGTCGTCCTGACACCGTGACACGTCTTACCGGAGGCTCTGGAGGTGACCGGAGGCTTCGAGTTCGCGGCGGCCCTCGCGTTCAGCCGTCAGCTCGAGGCGGTCGGTCAGCACATCTTCGACGTAGAGCATCTGCACCGCAACCATGACGACGGCGATGAGCGGCACCGCAACCAGCAACCCCATCGCTCCAAGCCGCCAGGCGAGGAGCACCTGCGTGGCGATGGTCAACACCGGCGGCAGATGGACCACGCGTTGCTGGAGCAGCGGCGTCAGCAGGTAGCTCTCGAGCGTCTGGACCACACTGTAGAGGACCAGCACCCAGAGCGCCTTCTCGGGCGAATCGACGAGTGCGATGAGCAGGGCGGGCACGACGGCCAGCATGGGTCCGATCGTGGGGATGAACTCGAACAGTCCGGCCATGACGCCGAGCCCGGCAGCCACTGGCACGCCGATGAGAGCGAGGCCCAGGCCCATCATCACCCCCACGGCCACCATCGCCAGCAATTGTCCGAACAGCCACCACCGCAGCGTGTAGCCCACGGCATACATCACCTCACCGACGCGTTCGCGTCTCCGGATGGGCACGAGCCTGAGCAGGCCGCGTACGTAGGGTCCAGGGGCTGCCGCCAGATAGACGCCCACGAAGAGGACGATGACGGCCGCCACCAGCCCATCCACTAGGTGCCAGGCGGCGTCCGTCGCCTGGGCGACCACTTCGCTCTGAGCAGCCTCGCCATTCACCGCTGGTGGCCCCGATCCATGTACCTGCTCGACCAGCCAGCGACTCCATTCCCACTCCTCGAGGCGTTCCACGACGGTGCGCACGGCTTCGGGCAGGCGTTCCGACAGTTCGCGTGCCTGTCCGCTCACCTGACCCGTGAACAAGGTGCCGGCGCCGATGCCCGCGGCGACGAGCACCACACAGACGATACCCAGTGAGGCGCCGTGACCGAGTCGGCTGCGTGCGGACAGTTGATCCGCGAGCGACTTGAGGAGGATGCCGAACAGCAGACCTGCAAACAGCAGCAGCAGCAGATCGATTGCGAACCAGACGAAGAGTGCTGCGGCGATGCCGAGCGCCGCGAGCCCCCGTCGCGTGAACCGTGCGGGGCGGCCGTTCTCGCTGCTTTCGAGCGGCCTGGTGTCCTCGGCGTTGTCTTTCATCACCACCTCGGCCTGCAAGGTCCGCTCCGCTTCAGCCCGCGCTCCGTCTGCCGCGGTGAGGCGTCAGGGTGCGAGTGGAGGTAACGCATTGCCCTGATCGGACGTCCACGCCCCACGGCCGCGTCCTCACGCGCTCCCTGGCGGGTCGACCGACAGGCCGCGTTCTTGCAACAGCAGTCCGGCAGCGACGCGCGGGTCACATCTTCCAGCCGTCAACACCAACGCGGGCGGCCGGCAGGCCGCTGTCGGGTTCCACACGAGGAGAGCAAGGACATGGCCGAGACCGCAACACTTCACGACGCGTTCATCGACGAACTGCGCGACACCTATGACGCCGAACGGCAACTGATCAAGGCCTTGCCGAGGTTGGCGAAGGCCGCTGACTCGGCAACGCTGCGGAAGGCGTTTGAAGCACATCTGGAGGAGACCCGGGGCCACGTGGAGCGGCTCACGGCCGTCTTCGAGAGCCTGGACGAAAAAGTGCGGGGCAAGCACTGTGACGGGATGGCCGGCATCATCGTCGAAGGCAAGTCGGTGCTGGAGGAAGACTACGAGGCGTCCACGATGGACGCGTGCCTGATCGCTGCCGGGCAGCGCGCCGAGCATTACGAGATGGCCGCCTACGGCACGCTGGTCGCGTGGGCCCGCGCGATGGGGCACACGAGGGCTGCCGACCTGCTGCAACAGAACCTGGAAGAGGAAAAGGCAGCAGACGCGAAGCTCTCGGCATTGGCCGAAGGTGGCATCAACGACGAGGCGGCGTCGACGAGGGCCGCGGCCAGGTAGACGTGGCGGCCTGCCGCAATGACTCGGGCGCCTTGACGCTGAGATCGGCGGTGTGTCCTCACCGTGGGCAGGTGATCGCCGCCTCAGGAGGCAGTCTCGCTGATGCCGCACTCGCGCATCTTGTTCAGGAGGGTCTTGTAGCTGACGTGCAGGTACGCCGCTGCCTTGCGCCGGTTCCAGCGGAAGAGGGCGAGGGCCCGCCCGATGGCTTCCCGCTCGGCCTCCATCGCTGCCGCACGAGCCACGTTCGCCAACTGGATGCCCTCCTCGCCCTCCTCGCCCTTGTCGGGAGCGTCTTCCACAACCGCCGGCGGAGAGCTGGCGGTCCGTTCAGGGGCCAGATCCGCGGGCGGCTGCGCGAGGGGGAGCGCGCTGACCGGTGCCGTCGGACGAGCCGTGGTCTCGTGCCGCAGCCGGTCCAGTTCCGCGAGGATGAGCGACTCGTCCTGCAACACCACGAACCGTTTCATCATGTTCTCGAGCTGCCGGATGTTGCCGGGCCACTCGCAGTCGAAGAGTGCCGCGAGCAGTGTCGCGCCCGGCTTGATGGGCTGGCGGCGGTACACGCCCGCGTACTTC
Source organism: uncultured Vicinamibacteraceae bacterium (assembly GCA_964388335.1). Taxonomy (GTDB): domain Bacteria; phylum Acidobacteriota; class Vicinamibacteria; order Vicinamibacterales; family Vicinamibacteraceae; genus JAEZDP01. Next base: position 11,184 of record CAYMAG010000007.1, read on the forward strand.
GTCAGAAAGAACTCGATGAGCGCAGGTATCTCATCGCGGCGATCGCGCAGCGGCGGGATGCGAATCTCGATCACCTGCAGCCGATAGTACAGATCCTCGCGGAACGTGCCGTCGCGCAGCATGGCCTCGAGGTCGCGGTTGGTCGCGGCAATCACGCGGACGTCGATGTCGATGCGCCGATTGCTGCCGACGCGCGTGACGGCACCGTCCTGCAGGACGTGTAGCATCTTGGCCTGCAGGCCCACGGGCATCTCACCGACCTCGTCCAGCATGATCGTGCCGTGTTGCGCGAACTCGAACTTGCCGATGCGTGTGGCGCCCGCCCCGGTGAACGACCCGCGCTCGTGACCGAACAGCTCGCTCTCGAGGAGGTCGGCTGGCAGGGCCGCGCAGTTGACCTTGACGAAGGGCTTCGAGCGTCGCAGCGAGCGGCGATGCAGCTCCCGGGCGACGACTTCCTTGCCGACGCCGCTCTCGCCGCGCAGCAGCACGCCGACATCGCTGTCGGCCACGCGCTCGATCATCGTGGTGATCGGCTGCATCGCCGGACCGGCACTCCAGGAGGGCTGCGCCCCCTGCGGGTCCTCGGCGATGAGCGCGTTGAGACGGGCCACTTCCTCGTTGAGGCACTCCCGCTCGAGGGCATTGCGGATGGCCGCCTCGAGGACCGCTTCGCCGATGCCCTCGGCGTCCGCAGGCTTCAGCACGTAGTCGGCTGCTCCCAGTCGTACGGCTTCGACGATGGTCGCCGGGGCCTGCCGGCCAGAGAGCATGATCACCTGTGTGGATGGATGCAGCTGCTTGATCGCGCGCAGCGTCTCGAGCCCGTCCACGTCGGGCATCAGCACGTCGAGCAGCACGACGTGTGGGGCTGGCCCGGCACGCATGCGGTCGAGCAGGGCGCCCCCGCTGTGGAAGGTCTCGGTGCTGTACCCGCGCGTGCCCAGCAGGGTCTCGAGATACCCGGTGAAGTCCGGGTCGTCATCGACGATGGCGAGGCGCGCGGTCATGCGGAAACGTTCTCCAGAGGAAGGGATACGACGACGACGTCCGCGGCGCCGGTCGGCTCGCCGCGGAGGAACGACAGCATGTCTGCCCGCGTCTCGGCGCGCAGCACTGCGTCGGACCGTGCCTGCGCCGAGGCGCGCAGCAGGCTGGCCACGGTGGAGGCCAGGCTGGCCGACTCGGCGTGGAGGCGCACCCTGGCGGACGGGGCGAGGTCGCTGGATACCAGCTCGGTGTCCGGCAGGTCGAGCTGTCGACGCACCGCGTCCACGAACTCGGCGACCGGCATGGTCGACGGCACGGACGTCGCCGCACGGGCGGCCGCAGTCGTGGCCTCGACGCACATCTGTGTGATGCGGCCCAGGGCCTCCCGGGTCTTGTCGAGTGCCTGGTTGCGCGCGGCATCGGTCGGCAGTCGCCCCTCGCGCACCAGGCGGAGGTAGCCGTGCGCCACGCCGAGCGGCGACCGAAGATCGTGCAGCAGGTCCGTCAGGGCCTGGTCCACGTCAGCCCCCATGAGCGGCGTCCAGGGCGATGGCACACGTATTGACAAGGACAGTCACGTACGGACACGCACGGACACTATACCAATGGCGACGACCGAGACGATTCTGATCGTGGACGACTATCCGGAGGCTCTCGAGGTCTGGGGGATCTACCTGCGTGCGGCGGGATTCACCGTGCTCACGGCTGGCGACGGGCGTACCGCCCTCGAGCGGGCCCTGAGTGAGCTGCCGGATCTGGTCGTGCTGGACATCGAATTGCCTGGTCTCAGCGGAGATCAGGTGTCGCGTACCCTGCGTGCGCAGCCCACCACAAGCAATATCCCGCTGATCGCGGCGACCGGGAGCGCGAGGGCCGGCCGACTCGACCTGGTGCGTCTTGCGGGATTCGATCTCATCCTCCACAAGCCCTGCGACCCCGACGTGCTCGTCGCCGAGGTACGACGGTTGCTCGCCCGGCGCGGGCCACCGCGGGCGCTCGGTCCTGTGTGAGAGACCGGAACGAAGCCGCCCGGTCTGAGTAGGCCGGGGGTCATTCTGGGTAGCTGGGCGTCGGGTCGAGACGGCGATGGGTCGCGTCCGTGTCCACATCTGCGGCGACGCCGCGCAGTTCGAGCGCACCCATTGACCACGAATCTGGTGAACGATGGGAAAATGGGGCCCATGGCAGCGCCAGATGCGCCACGGGTCCTCATCGTCGATGACTATCCCGATGCCATCGACGTGTGGGAACTCTACCTGACGTCCGAAGGGTTCGAGGTGCTCACGGCAGTGAACGGCCAGGTCGCGCTCCAGACTGCGCTCGACGAGAAGCCCGATGTGCTGGTGATGGACCTCGAGTTGCCGGGCCTGTCCGGGTACGAAGTCGCGCGGCGCCTTCGCGCGGCCGACGCGACACGCGACATTCCGCTCATCGCCGCCACAGGCTGTTCCCACGAGACGCAACTCGCCGAAGCGCGCGCCATCGGCTTCGACACCATTTTCGTCAAGCCGTGTGACCCTGGCGAACTCGTGCACGAGATTCGGCGGCTGATCGCGGCGCGCCCCGCGGTTTCATGAGCCTTGCCTCCTGCGCGGCCGCATCGTGCGGCCGTTCGATGCCGTGGGAGGTGCGCAGGATTCGCGCCACGTCCAGCTCAGTCGCGTGTGAGAAAGCCGTGCAGGAGCGAGCGAAGCATCAACGGGTCGATCGGCTTGACGAGGTGGGCGTCGAAGCCCGCCTCAGCCGTCAGTAGACGGTCACGTTCCTGACCCCAACCCGTGAGGGCGATGAGCACCAGATCGCGACCGCCCGGCAGGCCGCGGATGTGGCGGGCCGACTCGATGCCGTTCATGCCCGGCATGCCGAGGTCGAGGATCACGATATGGGGCGAGAGGTGCCTGGCCGCCTCGACGGCATCCGCGCCGGAGTACACCGCCCGGACGTCGTACCCGAGTGAGCCGACGACCAGGGCCAGGCTGTCGGCGCCGTCCCGGTTGTCGTCGGCGATGAGCACGCGACTCCCGATCGGCACGGTAGCCTCGGGCGCGCTCGTCCCGGTCGGCGCATCCGGCCGACGTGCGGACAGAAGCCGCACCTCGAACGTGCTGCCGTGTCCGAGACCGGCGCTGTGGACCGAGACACGCCCCTTGTGCATTTCCACGAGGCCCTTGACCAGCGCCAGGCCTATGCCGACGCCGCCCTGTGCCCGGCTGCGTGCGTCCTTCACCTGCGAGAACATCTCGAAGAGTGACGACACCGTGTCTGGCGCGATGCCTATGCCGTGGTCGGTCAACGAGACGACGATCTCCCCGCCGTCGCGGCGGGCGACCAGGCGCACGGGCGTCCCTGGGTCCGAATACTTCGCGGCATTGCTCAACAGGTTCGAGAACACCTGGGCCATGCGGACCGGGTCGGCCTCGATGTACACATCGTCGGGCGGCAGGTCGACAGACAGGGTGTGACCAGCGGTTTCGAGCAGCGGCCCACTGGTCTCGAGCGCGAGGTCGAGGACGCTCTGCAGGGTGACCGTCTCGCGCTCGAGGTCGAGCTTGCCGTGGGTGATGCGCGACACGTCGAGCAGATCGTCCAGGAGTCGCGTCATCTGGCGCACCTGGCGCTCGATGATGTCGCCAGCGCGTTGCAGCCTCGGGTCGTCGGGCAACGCCAGCCGAAGAACCGCGACGGCGTTGCGGATCGGTGCAAGCGGATTGCGCAGTTCGTGGGCCAGGACCGCGAGGAACTCGTCCTTGCGTCGATCGCTCTCACGGAGCGACGCCTCCAGCTCCTTCCGGGGACGGATGTCACGGGCGATCGACGAGGCCCCGATGATCCGCCCCACGTCGTCGCGGATGGGCGACAGCGCGAGCGACACATCGATCGGCGTGCCGTCGCGCGCGAGGCGCACCGTCTCGAACGGTTCGACGCGCTCGCCCTTCTGGACGCGCGCGAGCAGGTCTCGCTCCGCCGCTCTCAGGGACTCGGGCACGAGACGATCGATCGACTGCCCGACCACCTCCGCCGCCGTGAAGCCGAACAGGCCAGCGGCGCCGTCGTTCCACGACAGGATGACGCCGTCCAGCGACTTGCTGATCACGGCATCTTCGGTGGAGTCGACCACGGCGGCCAGCAGGCCCCGTATCGCGTCCGCCTCGCGTCGCTCGGTGACATCGAGCGTGACGCAGCGGCTGTGTACGAAGTGTCCGGCATCCCAGCGCCCGCTCGAGCTGATGAGCACGTCGCGTGTCGAGCCGTCACGGCAACGCAGTTGCGCGGGCCGGTTGCGCACCACGTCGCGCTGCCGGAGACTGTCGAGGATCCCGTCGATGACGCCGCTGGAGGTCTCGAAGTCCTGAAGGCGCCGTCCGACGAACTCCGCGGCTGTATAGCCCAGCATGTCGAGTTCGGCCTGGTTCGCCCGCAGCACCTTGCCGGTGTCGTCCAGCCAGTGCAGCGCCACCGTCGCGTGCTCGAAAAAATCGCTGAGTTCGCCTTCGCTCTGCCGCAAGGCGTCGTCAGCACGTCTCCGTCCGCCAGGCATTGCGGCTCATCCTAACAAAGCCGGAGCTGACGCGGCGCCCGGAATCAACGCGCTGACGTTGCCGGAACCGCAGCCCTGGTCAGTGAACGCGACCGCGGACACGGGCAGGGAATTGCCATCTCTGGGTGTCTTCCTGCCCCGTATCGGTCGAGCCGCGACGTGTTTCCCGGCCCGTGCGACCCCGTCGCGGCATCCGTGAATCGGCCGCGAACTTGCACAGACCCCAACCGAACACTCACACCTTCGCAGGAGGAACTGTCGTGACCAGGAAGATCCCGTCTCTCGTCGCCTTGAATCTCGCCGCTGTGTTGGCCCTTGGGCCGTTGGCCGCCGGTTGTGGCAACACGATGCGTGGCGCCACGCAGGACGCGGGCAACGTTGCCAGGAAGGTCGGTGGGGCCGCCCAGACCGTGGACGTGAAGGCCGCCTTGATTGCCGACCAGCGCGTCGACACCTCGAAGCTCAACGTGGACACGAACACCGACACGAGAACGGTGGTGTTGAAGGGAACCGTCCCGACCGCCGCTGAGCGTACCCTCGCCGAGCAGGTCGCACGGGAGAAAGCGACGGGCTATCGCATCGTGAACCAGTTGACCGTGGCGCCCGCTGGTTGAGGGTGTGTCGCGGATTGACCACAGTGAGCACGACAGCGGCCGGACGGTTTGTTCCGACTCATTGGAGCAAGCGCAGCCGCGATGGCACGCCTCCTGCACCTCATGAGGGGGCGGCCGCCTACTGGTTGCTCGCCCCACCCTGGCGTGAGGCGTTTACATACACGGAGGACTCTCATGGCGAAGCGAATGATTGGAAACCTGGCGATGGTGGTTGCGTTGGCCGTGGCGGTGGCCTGCAGTCAGGACACCGACCGGCCGGCAGTCGACGTGGACGTCGATGACCCGCGCGCCGCGGACACGGCAGGGGCCGCCGGCGACGCGGAGCGTGCCGGTGATCGCGTCGCGGGCGCCGTCGAGCATGCGGGCGACAGCGCGGCGGGGGCAGTTCAGACCGCCGACATCAAGGCCGCACTCGCGGCCGATGATCTCGTCGAGGCAAACGACGTCAACGTAGACACGAACGGCACGACGAAGGTCGTGACACTGAAGGGCACTGTCCGCACAGCGGCGCAGCGCGAACGCGCCGAGGCGATCGCCAGTCGCGAGGCCGAGGGCTATCGCATCGTCAACCAACTGGAGGTGCGGTCGTGAAATACGGCATTGCATGGTTGCTGGGCGTGCCCGTCTCGATCATCGTGCTGTGGATGGTCGCCAACATGGCCGGCTGCGGGTTCTAGCGGCAGGCGCGCGTCTGTCGGGAGGGAGATATCGTGATCAACAAGGACGAAGCCGCCGGCAAGGCGGAGCAGCTCGAGGGCAAGGTCAAGGAGAAGGTCGGCGAGTGGACCAACGATCCGGACCTCGAAGCGGAGGGCCAGGTCGATCAGGTCGCCGGCAAGGTGCAGGAGTCGGCGGGTACGGTCAAGCGTAAGCTCGAGGATGTGGTCGACGAAGTCAAGAGAGGCCTGGACCGCTGAAGTTCGCGGCGAACGCCGACCGGGCGTGACCCGGTCAGGCGTTCGTCCCGCAGAGCACTCCCCATTGTTCTTCAGTGAAAGCCCGGCAGGACGAGTGCGGTGAACCGGACTGCCAGCGACCGCCCGTACCGCCGTCAATGTACGATTGCCGGCATGAGATTACTACTGCTGGGCCTCGCCCTGGTGGCGACCCTGTCCGCGCAAGAGGCACCGCCCCGGGACGACGCGGCCGTGTGGGCGCATTTCGAGCAGTGGGTGGCGACGCTGCCGATGCTGCCTCCAGGCGAACGCGTCAGCATGCGCGAACGGTACGTCGACGCGCTCGTGTCGACAGGCGTCGAGAAGGACACCGCGACCGCGCGCTTCGCTCGCGTCGAGACGATACGCCGGTCGTCGTCTGCGAAGGAGATGGTCTACTGGAATGCTGCGTTCAAGTGTGGCGGCGGTCCGGACGCGCCGCTGCAATTGCTGCAGGAGACCGTGCAGCATCTGAAGCCGGGGCGGGCGCTCGACGCCGGCATGGGCCGTGGACGCAACGCCATCTTCCTGGCGTCGCTCGGGTGGGACGTCACCGGCTACGACATCGCAGCCGATGCGCTCACGCAGGCGCAGGCGTACGCGTCGCGCGCCGGCGTGACCATCCGCACGCAGGAGGCGAGCCACGAGACGTTCGACTTCGGCGTGGCGCAGTGGGATCTGATCGTGTGCGCGTACTGCTATATGAGGGTCCAGGATACCCAGTGGCCGGCCGTGTTCCTGAAGGCCCTGAAGCCCGGAGGCGTCTTCGTGTTCCAGACTTCCACGGAGCGGATGCCCGTGGCCGAGATCGCCGCGCGCTGGAAGGACTTTCACATCCTGCGCGTCGAGGACCTGGACGCCGGCATGGTGGACAACGACTGGGGCCCGTCGCGCACGTCGCCCACGGTCAAACTGGTCGTGCGGCGGAATCCAGCGGCGTAGCCGTGGCGTAGCCGCGCCTCGCGGCGGGCTTCGCATCGGGACCTCCACTGGACACCGGCCCACCGCCCGCCGACACCCTGCGCTGACGCGCACGGGCGGAGGCGGGTTGGTCGGGTCGTCTTACGTCAGCACGCGCCGGCAGAACTCCACACACTTGCGGACCTCCGCGACGGCATCCGAGCCGTCCGGTACGTCGTACTCCATCTCGACGGTTGCCGGCATCGTGTAGCCGTTGCGGCGCACGCTCTGCAGGATGCGTGCGATCGGCGTGTCACCCGTGCCCCACGGTACGTTGGCCCCGCCGTTCTCCTTGGACTTGCGGTCCTTGAGGTGGAAGCTGCAGATGCGGTCGTGGAACTTCTCGAGGAAGACGACCGGGTCGCCGCTGCCCGCGGCCACGTAGTGCCCGAAGTCGATGTTCGCCATGTTGCCGGGCGACAACGCGAAGGCCTCATCAAAGGCGGTGAGGTTGCCCTGCAGGTGCGTGTGGTAGCCCGCGTAGATCTTCCGCTTCATCGCGAAGTCGCCGATGCGCTTGAGCGTGGCGGAATCGGTCGGCAGTTCGAGGGTCGTGTGGTGCGCGCCGAGGGCTTCAGCCACGTCGAAGACGTACTCGTATTCTTCGTCGGACATGTTTCCGGCGAGCAGCTTCGTGGCGTACACCGTCACGCCCGCGTCGTTGTACATCGTGCGGAGCGCCTTGTACTTGTCCATCGACTGTGCGAGGCGCCACGCCTTGAGTTCGGCCGCGTACTTCTCTCGCGCCGCCACCTGTTCCGGCGAGGGAGGCGTGCGACGCGCGCCCGGTCCGCCTGGCCCGCCTCCGGGACCACCTGGGCCGCCCGGCGGTCGTGGCATCGCCGGCGCGCCGGCGTACGCCTCGATCGGACCGCCCATCAACTCCACGGCGCTGATGCCCGAGTCGACGATGTAGCGCAGCGTCGCCTCGGCGCTCTGGTCCGGCATGCTCCGATAGCTGTAGGTGATGGCGCCGATCTGCACGCCGTTGATCAGCGAGTTCGGCCGCGACTGGGCGAGGAGCGAACCTGACAGTGACCGCTTGCTCACCAGCGCCGCGGGAACCGCTCCCAGCGCCAGCCTGCCGAACTCTCGTCGTGTGACACTCATGCACGGACCTCCGGATTCTGGAAGATCGCCATTCTACCCGCCTTCGCTCCTCGCTCCTTCGGAGCTTCGGAGCTTCGGCGAGGGCAGGCCCCTGCCTTCGAGCCTTCCGCCTTCGCGCGTGGCGCTTCGGCGCGACACGTCGGAGCTTCGGCGCGGCAGGCTCCTGCCTTCGCTCCTTCCGCCTTCGCGCGTGGCGCTTCGGCGCGACCGTCGGAGCTTCGGCGGGGCAAGCCGACTCCTGTATGTCGAGACCTGGCACCACAGGTGGCACAATCGAGACCTGACCCCACGCATGGGCTTCAGGAGGATTCATGCATCACACCCGTCGTACGTTCCTGACGGCCGCATCCGGACTCGCGCTCGGCACGCGGCTCGCCGCGTCCACCGTCCAGGGCGCCAACGACCGTATCCGCGTCGGCATCATCGGCACCGGGGGCCGCGCGCGCGGGCTCATGAACCGGCTGAAGGCGCTGCCCGGCGTGGATCTCGCCACGGTCTGCGACGTGTACGAGCCGCGCCTGCTGCAGGCGGCCGAGATCGCCGGACCCGCCGCGACGCGCGTCACCGATTACCGTCGCATCCTCGATGACGCCACGATTGACGCGGTCCTGATCGGCGCCCCCGACCACTGGCACAAGACCATGACGCTCGACGCCGTGGCGGCGGGTAAGGACGTCTACGTCGAGAAACCCGTCTCGCGCACCATCGAGGAAGGTGAGGAGATGGTTCGCCTCGTGGAGGCGTCGACGCGCGTCGTCCAGACGGGCACCCAGCAGCGCAGCTGGGATCACTTCGCCTTCGGCAAACAGATCATCGACTCGGGGCGGCTCGGGCAGGTGTCGTTCATCCACACCTACTGGTACCAGCAGGCCGGCTCGGTGGCAGGCGCCGACGTGGACCCCGCGAAACTCGACTGGAAGGCCTGGCTCGGTCCGGCGCCAGACCAGCCCTTCGACGTACAGCGCTTCCTGCAGTGGCGCCACTTCTGGGACTTCGCCGGCGGCGGCCTCACCGACCTCATGACGCACTGGATCGACGTCGTCCACTGGTACATGGGCGTCGACACGCCGCTCACCGCCTCGGCCATCGGCGCGAACCATCGCATGACGGCCTGGGATGCGCCAGACACCGTCAGCGCCACGCTCGAGTTCCCCAGAGACTTCATGACCGTGTACCTCGGCTCCTTCAACAGTCGCGTGGACGATGGCGGCCTCGAGTTCAGGGGCAGCGAGGCGACGATGAAGATCGATCGGCGGCGGCTGGCGGTGTACCGCAACGACGCGCCATGGGTGCCCGGCTCGCACCTGCCCGAACCGGAGATCTACGTGCGGACTGGCCCGGACGGCACGATCGCCCACCTCCAGAACTGGGTCGACTGCATGCGGAGCCGGAAGCGGCCGAACGCCGACATGCGGACGGGGCACATTGCGGCGCGGACGTCGCATCTGGCGAACCAGGCGCTCAGGACGAAGCGGCAGGTGCAGGGGTAGGATGGTGCCATGAGATCCATCGCTCTCGTCCTGGTGGCGACCATCACCGCCCTCGCGTCCGCGTGCACCCGCAGTTCCGAGTCATCCGCGCCGGCAGGCGCGTCGCCAGTCCCGCTCGCGCAGTTGCCTGCCATCGACGCCGCTCGCCTCCTCGAACACACGCGCACGCTTTCGTCGGACGAGTTCGCAGGACGGGCGCCCGGCACACCGGGTGAAGAGCGCACGGTGGGGTACCTCGTGAGCCAGCTCGAGGCGCTCGGCCTCGAGCCGGGTGACACGAACGGCACGTGGGTGCAGGACGTGCGTCTCGTCGGCATCACCCCGTCCGAACGGCAGCCCCTGACCGTGACGAAGGGCAGTCAGCGTCGCACGTTCACATGGAGGGACGAGGTCGTGGCCTGGAGCAAGCACGTCGCGGACGGCGCCAGCATCGCCAACTCCGAACTGGTTTTCGTCGGCTACGGCGTCGAGGCGCCCGAGTTCGACTGGAACGACTTCAAGGACGTGGACGTCAGGGGCAAGACCATCATCGTCCTGGTCAACGACCCGCAGGTGCCCGACCCGGCCGATCCGTCGAGGCTCGATGACGCGACGTTCGGCGGGCGCGCCATGACCTACTACGGCCGCTGGACGTACAAGTACGAGGAGGCGGCCAGGCGTGGCGCCGCGGGCGTGTTCATCGTGCACGAAACGGAACCCGCCGGTTACCCGTTCTCCGTGGTTCAGGGCAACCTCGGCGAGCGCCTCGACCTCGTCGCCGACGACAGGAACATGAGCCGTGCCGGCATCGAAGGCTGGCTGTCGCTCGACGCCGCCCGCGCGCTGCTGGCGATGGCAGGCCAGGACTTCGAGACGCTCAAACAGCAGGCGGTGACGCGCGAGTTCACACCTGTCCCACTCGGCTTCACGGCGTCGATGAGCATCTCGAGTGCGATGCGCACCATGGCGTCGAAGAACGTGCTGGCGAGAATGGAAGGCAGCGACCCGACACTGAAGGATGAACTCGTCATCTACACCGCGCACTGGGATCACTTCGGCATCGGCGATCCCGTGAACGGCGACAAGATCTACAACGGCGCGCTCGACAACGCCTCAGGTACGGCCATGGTGCTCGAGATTGCGCGCGCCTTCACGCGGGTCGAGCCGAAGCCGAAGCGCTCGGTGCTGTTCCTGCTGGTCACCGCGGAAGAGCAGGGCCTGCTCGGCTCGGCGTACTACGCCGCGCATCCCATCTATCCGCTCGAGAAGACCGTCGCCGTCGTCAACATCGACGGCATCAACCAGTGGGGCCGCACCAAGGACATCACGGTGATCGGCCTCGGCGCCTCCGACCTGGACGACTATCTCCGGGAGGCCGCGGCCGAGCAGGGGCGCACGCTGCGGCCCGACCCCGAGCCGGAGAAGGGTTTCTACTACCGGTCCGATCACTTCAACTTCGCCAAGCAGGGCGTGCCGGCGCTCTACACCGACACGGGCACCGACTACGAAGGGAAGGCCGAGGGGTTCGCGCAGCAGAAGCGCGACGAGTACACGAGCCGCGACTACCACAGCCCGTCCGACGAGGTGAAGCCCGACTGGGACCTCACGGGCGCGGTCGACGACGCGCAGCTGTTGATGGCCGTGGGGTATCGCGTGGCCAACGCGGAGCGATACCCGGAGTGGGCGCCGGGCAACGAGTTCCGCGCGACGCGCGAGCGGATGCTCACGAGGTAGTCCCCGATGGCGCGCTGGGACGACTACTGCGCCTCCACGAGCGGACGGATCCAGATATTGCGGAACCGGACAGGATTGCCGTGGTCCTGGAGGCCGATGTAGCCCTTCGCGTGTGACGGTGCGTACGTTCCAATCTGCTTGTGCGCCGTCGGTCCGAGAAACGCCTGGGCAGCGTGGACGGTCACGCCGTTGTGGAGTACGGTCACTATCGCCGGCTTCTCCAGCGTCGTGCCGGTGAACCGCGGGCCGGTGAAGACGATGTCGTAGGACTGCCACTCGCCCGGCCTGCGCGACGCGTTCACCATCGGCGGGAACTGGCCGTACATCGCAGCTGCCTGACCGTCCGGATAGGTGATGTTCTCGAAGCTGTCGAGCACCTGGATCTCGAAGACGCCGTTCAGGAAGACGCCGCTGTTGCCGCGTCCCTGGCTGTTCCCCTTCACCTCTGACGGGGTCGCGAACTCGACGTGGAGCTGGTAGTCGGTGAAGTCGTCCTGCGTCGTGCGGATCATCCCCTTGCCGCTGGAGAGCACGCCACCTTCGATCGGCCAGCCTACCTGACCGCCTCCCTGCGTCATCTGCCAGCGACTGAGATCCTGGCCGCTCCCGAGCAGCACGATGGCGTCCGACGGCGGCGCCAGCGACACGAGCGGTCCCGGTGTCACGACGCGCGGCTGCGGCCGCGTGCCGTCGTGGATGCGCCACTTGCCATTGGGCTGCAGCGGCGTGTCCTGGTAGCCCGTGGGAGACGGCGGCGGCTGATCTGGTGGGGTTCGACTCTGTTGAGCGCTGACAACGGTGCCGACGAGAACACAAGCGACGAGTACGGTGATCTTCATTCCACAGCTCCCCACGTTTCGAGCATTGCCAGACCGAACGCAGCCTGGGATGGCATGATAGCCGGCAAGGCGGTTCGCGGCGAAGGCGATTCGATTGTGACCCTTGACATGCACACCCCGGCTCCCTACCGTACCCTCGTGACCCGCATCGCCCTCGTCCTCGCCGCTTCCCTCGGCACGGCCCTGCCGTCCCTCGCGCAGGTGACGCTCACCCGTGCTCCCGACCAGGTCACGGTGGAGATCGACGGCAAGCCCTTCACCGTCCTCCACATCGGCGGCGAGCATCTCAACCGCGTCTACCTGCACCCCCTGCGCGCGGCGTCGGGGACCATCGTCAGCCGGTCGGTGCCGGCCGGCCAGGTGCCCGGCGAGACGACCGACCATCCGCACCACGCGGGACTCTTCTACGGGCACGGCGACGTCAACGGCTTCAACTTCTGGGCGATCCGCAACGAACCGCCACAGCCTTCCAAGACCAGCGCGACGATGGGACGCATCGTCCTGAAGGAACTGACCGCGGTGACCAGTGGCGCCACGACCGGCTCCATCGACGCGGTGCTGGCATGGCTGAAGCCGGACGGCACGCCCCTGCTCACCGAAACGCGGAGGATGACGTTTCACGCGCACCCCGACCTGCGCATCATCGACGTCGACCTCGACCTGCTCGCACTCGAGCGCGCCGTCTTTCGCGACACGAAGGAAGGCACGTTCGCCATGCGTATGGCCTCCGTGCTCGACGAGCCGCGCGCCACACAGAAGCCGGGCGCGCCCGAGCGCACGGGACGGCTGCTGAATGCGCAGGGTGGCCAGACCGAAGCCAACGTCTGGGGCAAGCGGTCGGAGTGGGTCGACTTCGCCGGCCGGGTCGACGGCGAGGCCGTCGGGGTCGTGATGATGGACCACCCGACAAACCCTCGCCATCCCACGTACTGGCACTCGCGTGGGTACGGGCTGCACGCCATCAACCCGTTCGGCGTGAGCGACTTCCTCAACGACAAGACGCAGGACGGCAGCCTCACGATCGAGCCGGGCGAACACGTGCGCTTCCGCTATCGCGTCATCATCCACCCCGGCGTGTCGCCCGAGCGGCTCGCGGCGCTGTTCAACGAGTACGCGCAGAGCGGGACAACGTCGGCCGCCCGCTGAACCTCACCGGAGCGCTTCAGCCATCGTCGCGAGCAGCTCACGCGACGCGCGGAACGGCGTGGTACGGCCCTCCGTCACCGCGGCCTCGAGTTCGGCGGCGCGTGCGGCGGTCTCCGGACGTGCTTCGAGCAGCCGGTGCAGCCCCTGCGACACGAGTTCGCGCAGCCACTCCCTGGACTGCGTACGGCGTCGCGCGACGAGATGACCGCCGGCCTCCTGCTGCGCGTGGTGTTCGAGCACGAGGTGCCACACGCCGGTCACGCCGTCACCGGTGAGCGCCGAACACGTCAGCACCTGGGGCGTCCAGCCGTCGGATGCCGCCGACAGCAGATGCAACGCGCCTGCGTACTCGGCACGCGCGCGCCTGGCGGACTGCAGGTTCTCGCCGTCGGCCTTCGTCACCACCACGCCGTCCGCCATCTCGATGATGCCGCGCTTGATGCCCTGCAGTTCGTCGCCGGCACCGGCGAGCATCAGCAGCAGGAAGAAGTCGGTCATCGAGCGGACGGCCGTCTCCGACTGACCCACGCCGACGGTTTCGACGAGCACCCGCGTGAACCCGGCGGCCTCGCAGAGCAGCATCGTCTCGCGGGTGCGCGGCGCGACGCCACCGAGGTGGCCGCGCGCGGGCGACGGCCGGATGAACGCATTCGATTCGAGCGCGAGCCGTTCCATCCGCGTCTTGTCGCCGAGAATGCTGCCGCCGGAGTCGGGGCTCGAGGGATCGACGCTGAGCACGGCGACACGCTCGCCACGCTCGCGCACCAGGTGCATCCCCAGGGCGTCGACGAACGTGCTCTTGCCGGCGCCGGGCACACCGGTGATGCCCACGCGCATCGCGTGCCCCGCGTGGGGCAGTACCGCATCCAGCAGTTCCGCCGCCAACTCCGCATCGTCGTCGCGTTCGCTTTCGACGAGCGTGATGGCCCGCGCGAGCACGACGCGGTCGCTCGCAAGAACGCCCTCGACGTATTGCTCGAGGCGCAGCCGCCGGCCGCTGCCGTCAGGCGCCACGAGCCTCGCCCGTGAGCGCATCGAGTATCCGGAGGGCGCAGGCGGGGATGCGGCTGCCTGGCCCGAAGATGTCGGTGACCCCCTCCGCGCGCAGTCCTTCGTGGTCCTGCGGCGGGACGACGCCGCCCACCACGACGAGGATGTCGCTGCGCCCCAGCGCCCGGAGTTCGGCCAGCGCCTGCGGCACGAGTGTCCGGTGCCCGCCAGCCAGGCTCGACACGCCGAGCACGTGCACGTCGTTCTCGGCGGCCATCCGCGCGGCTTCCGCTGGTGTCTGGAAGAGCGGGCCGACATCGACGTCGAAGCCGAGGTCGGCGAACGCGGTGGCGATCACCCTGGCCCCGCGATCGTGCCCGTCCTGTCCGAGCTTGGCGATCAGGATGCGCGGGCGCCGTCCCTCTGCGCGGGCGAACGCCGCGGCGCGGTCGCGGGCCGCGATGAAGTCGGGCTCATCCCGGCTTTCGGACGAGTAGACACCTGAGATGGTGCGGGTCACGGCGCGGTACCTCCCGAAGACGGTTTCGAGCGCATCCGATATCTCGCCCAGCGTCGCGCGCACGCGGGCCGCGGCGATGCTGGCCTCGAGCAGGTTGCCCTCGCCGGTGTCGGCACATTGCGTGAGGGCGGCCAGCGCCTCGCGGACGGCGACGGCATCACGGGTGCGGCGGAGTTCGTCGAGCCGCATCACCTGCGCGTCGCGCACCGCCTGGTTGTCCACGTCGAGCGTCGCGAGTGGCGTGTCGTCTCCGCGCGCGTACCGGTTCACGCCGACGATGATCTCGCGGCCGGCGTCGATGCGTGCCTGGCGGCGGGCCGCCGCCTCCTCGATGCGCATCTTCGGCAGCCCCGTCTCGATGGCGCGCGCCATGCCGCCGAGCGCCTCCACTTCCTGAATGTGCGCCCACGCGCGGTGCATCAGTTCGTGCGTGAGTGACTCGACGTAGTAGCTGCCGGCCCACGGGTCGATGACCCGCGTGATGCCCGTCTCTTCCTGCAGGTAGATCTGCGTGTTGCGGGCGATGCGGGCCGAGAAGTCGGTGGGCAGCGCGATCGCTTCATCGAGCGCGTTCGTGTGCAGTGACTGCGTGTGGCCGAGCACCGCCGCGAGCGCCTCGACACACGTGCGCGAGACGTTGTTGAACGCGTCCTGCGCCGTCAGGCTCCAGCCGGACGTCTGGGCGTGCGTCCGCAGCGCCATCGATTTCGGGTTCGTCGGCTGGAAGCCCTTGATGAGCGTGGCCCACAGCGCGCGCGCCGCGCGCAACTTGGCGATCTCCATGAAGTGGTGCATGCCGATCGCCCAGAAGAAGCTGATACGCGGAGCGAACTCGTCGATGTCGAGGCCTGCCGCGAGGCCCGTGCGCACGTACTCGAGTCCGTCGGCGAGCGTGTAGGCCAGTTCGATGTCGGCGGTCGCACCCGCCTCCTGCATGTGGTAGCCGCTCACCGAGATGGCGTTGAACTTCGGCATGGTCGCGGCGCACGTGCGGAAGATGTCGCCGACGATCCGCATCGACGGGGCCGGCGGGTAGATGTACGTGTTGCGGACCATGAACTCCTTGAGGATGTCGTTCTGAATGGTGCCGCTCAGGTGCCTGCGCGCCACGCCCTGTTCCTCCGCGGCGACGATGTAGAAGGCCATCACCGGCAGGACGGCCCCGTTCATCGTCATCGAGACGGACATCCGATCGAGCGGGATGCCGTCGAAGAGCACCTTCATGTCTTCGACCGAGTCGATCGCAACGCCCGCCTTGCCGACGTCGCCCACCACGCGCGGGTTGTCCGAGTCGTAGCCGCGATGTGTCGCGAGGTCGAAGGCCACCGACAGGCCCTTCTGCCCGGCCGCAAGGTTGCGGCGGTAGAAGGCGTTCGAAGCGCCGGCGGTGGAGAAGCCGGCGTACTGCCGAATCGTCCACGGCTGCACGGTGTACATCGTCGCGTACGGACCGCGCAGGAAGGGCGGGAGGCCGGCGGCGTAATCGAGGTGCTCGAACGTCGCCACGTCCGAGGCGGTGTAGAAGGGCTTCACCTCGATCTGCTCGGGCGTCAGCCAGGGCGTGCGCCATGGCGGCGCGAGCGGCGCATCGGCTGGCGGCGCCGCGGGGCGGAAGTCGAGGCGGGAGAAGTCGGGACGCATGACGACGTGCCCTTACGGGTCGAGTCCGAGACGGTCCTGCCACGAGGTGAGCGTCTCGAGGACATTGCTGCCGGCGTGGACGAAGTCGACGATTCCCGCAGCGCGCAACGCATCGACGGCGTCCACCGGATATCCGGCCACGATCACCGGCGCCGGCGTGCGGGGCACGACGTCGGCGGCGAACGCGGAGTACTCGGCATCACTGCTGCAGAGCACGATGAGGTCGGCCTCGTCGAGCGCGGACGCCGAGCTGACCTCGAAGCCCGCGCAGCCGAAGAGGTTGAGAGAGAAGTTCGCTCGCGCGGTGCGCCAGGCCACGTCGCCCCGCAACAGGAGCAACACCCGCGGCGTGTGCCCGGTGGCGCGGGCGTGTCGCGCGGTGCGCTGTCGGATACGTTCGAACGGTGCCGCGAGGCGCTCGGCGCCAAAGGGCAGGTGCTCGTCGCCAGGGGCTGTCGCGTCGACGGTCATCGGCGCGGTCAGGTCCGGATAGTCGTTGACCCCGACGAGAATGCGCCGCCGAAAGGCGAGCGCCTGCGTCCGCCCGACGCGCGTCTCCGACAGGGCCGCCTCGATCCGACCCGCGGCGAGCACGCGGGCGTATCCGCCGTCGGCCTCCACCTCCTGGAACAGCGTCCAGGCCGCGCGTGCCAGCGCGTCGGTCAGTGTCTCGATGTAGTACGACCCGCCCGCGGGGTCTGCCACGCACGCCAGGTGTGCCTCGTGTTCGAGGATGCGCGGGACGTTCGTGGCGAGGTGCGGAGCGAAGCCGAACGCCTCGACAGCGAGGGTGTCGGCGCCGCCAATCGCGGCAGCCATGGCCTCGGTCGTCACGCGCAACAGGTTCGTCCAGGGGTCGGCCAGGCTCTTGTTGGCCCGGGACGTCCGGACGTGGAGCCGCATGCACGCGCTCGCCCCGTCGGCGGGCGCGAAGGCGGAGACGGCCTGCGCCCACAGCAGGCGTGCCGCGCGCAGTTTCGCGATCTCGAGGAAGTATGTGGATCCGACACCGAACACGAACGCGAGACCGCGGGCGGCCTCGTCGACGTCCTGGCCGGCATCGGTCGCGGCGGCGAGACGATCCACGCCCTCCGCGATCGCGTAGGCGAGTTCCTGCACCGCGTGCGCGCCCGCATCGTGCAGGCGATCGGCGCGAATCGCGCCGGTCGGTAGCGCATCCGGTTCGACGGCGTGCCAGGTCTTGCCGGTGCCTCGTCCGAACGGGAAGACGCCGGGGACTGGTCCGCTCGCCGGCGCGGTCACGTCGTCGCGCCGGTAGCGCGGCTGCACCGCGAGGCCCTCGTCCAGATGCCACGCCAGATCCTGTACGTAACCCGCATCTTTCAGATCGCGGCGGATGGCTTCGTCCCAGGCCTCGGTCGGCACCGGCGGAAAAGTCTGCGCCAGGCGCAACGGCGGCGGGACGCTGTCGTCAGGCGTCGCCATGGGCGGAACCCTCCTGCACGACCTCGAGGACGTAGCCAAAGGCCGCGGCGTCGGTGGTCTTCGGGTGAACGAAGAACACGGTGGTGCCGCGCGAGCCCGGCCGGGGCGCGGGGTCGATGACGCGAAACCCCTGCGCACGCATGTACGCGAAGGCGGCATGGATGTCTGCCACGCGCAAGGCTACGTGCGCGAGCCCGCCGCGACCGCCGTTCTTCTCGATCTGCTTCGCCACGGGCGAGGCCGGATCCATCGGCTCGAGCAGCTGCACGAGACTCGGGCTCTCGCCGAGCCGCAGCAGCACTTCCCGTACCTGGTCGGAACCGCCGACCTCCTCGCGGTGCACCTCGCGGAAGCCGAGCGCCTCGTACACGCCGACCTGCGCTTCGAGGTCACCCGGCCGTACCGCCATCGCGACGTGATCGACGCACAGGAAGCCCGGCATCTCGGTGGTGCTCGTCATGGATGGTTCCGCCCGCGCGAGCGTCCGCGCGTGATGGAGGTTCATTGAATCACACTCGCGTGATGGCGCCGGGGCCATCGGCACGAGGCCGGACGGTCAGAGGTGGACGAGCGTGACCCCGTTGTTCGTGGGATGGGGCTGCACGCGTCGCACGGACGGGATCTGCCTCAGCAGGTCGAGCACGGTGGCGCGCACGCGACCAGTGCCGATGCCGTGGACCACCTCGACCAGATCGTCGCCGGCGCGCAGGGCCGCGTCGATGTGCGCCACGAGCGCCTCGCGCGACTGCACCACCGTCATGCCGTGCAGATCGATTGATGACCGCTGGCGTCTCGCGCCTGCCGCAGCCTCGCCGGGAACCGACACCGTGGATGGCGTACGTCGGGCCCGGCGTTGCTTCCCGCTGGCCTGACTGTCGTCCCGCACCTCGTGCTCGCGGCACGAGATCGTCAGGCCGCCGACAGCGACGCGGTAGCGCGTGCCCTCCCGGGCGATGATCTGCCCGCGGCGCTTCAGTGCGATGACGACGACCGGGGTTCCCGGTGCAAGCGGCATGGCGTGCTGTCGAGATGACGGGCCGCCGGACTCATCCCGGTCGACCGGCCGTGGCGCGGCCAGCCGACGGCACCGACCCGAACTCGGCCGGCGACAGCGCGCGGCGCGTGAACCGTGATGAGTGAATCGCGCCCTTGAAGTAGTCCACCAGCGTGATGCGCACGCCAGCGGACGTCCGGCCCGGTCCCTGAGGCGCGAGGGAAACCTCTTTGGATCCGTCGAGCACGCCGTTGACGTAGTTGCGGAACACCTTACCGTCGTACACCGCTGCGACGTGATACCAGGCACCGAGCGGATGGAGGCTCTGCTTGTTCATCAGCGTGGCCTCGCCGGTCGTGCTGAAGTTGTAGCTGTCGAGGAACCATCTGTCGTCCACGACGCGAATCTCGAAGAGCATCCGGTTCTCGGAGCCGGTCTCCTGCAGGTGGAACCAGCGCTGCGCCCGACTGCCACCGATGTCGGGACGGAAGATGGCTTCCCAGGTGAACGTCGCCGCCCCGGCCAGCGGGTGCACGTCCAGCAGCAGCGCATCGTCCACGCCGTCGAACTCGACCGCCTTGCCGATTGGCGTGTCGATGACGCGCGGGTTGCCCAGGATCGTCGTCGGGTGCCCGCCGATGCGATCGAGACGATCGAACGTCCACACGATGGCCTCCGTATCGCGCGCGTCCTGTGCGAGGCCTGCGGCGCTCATCGAACCGGCGAGGAGGGCCGTAGCCACACCGATGCCGAGGGGCACTCTTCTCACTGGTGTCGTGCTGCCGCGCATGTACCGTCCCTTGTCTGACATGCCGAAGGGCCGCGGGCCGCGCTCGCCGGCCGCGCTCGTTCAGAGCCTCAATTATGGCTCACGGCGTCATCGTGCTGTTCGTCGTGGGCCTGACGGCCACGGGCGACGCCTCTCTGGTGTACGATGCCCCTGCCACTTCGACCACGAGACGGAGCCGCATGCACACGCCCGTGTACAGGTACCTGCGCGGTTACTCGTTGGACCCCGGCTTCTCGACGAAGCTCGAAACGTTCGGGATCAACGAGGTCGTGTATCGCGTGCCGTTCGAGCCGCTCGAGCCGGGGCCTGTCGGTGAGTATCTCGAAGTGTTCGACTTCGACCCCGCGAGCGGTTGCTGGTACGACCCCGTCGACCTCTCGGACGAACGAATCGCCTCGCAGCACGGGCTGCCGCCGAGCGAGGGCAACCCGCAGTTTCACCAGCAGTTCGTCTATACGGTGGCGATGAAGACCATTCGCCACTTCGAACAGGCGCTGGGCAGGAAGATCGTGTGGTACCCGCGCGTGCAGGTGCCGGCGACGGGTGGGGAACCGGCAGCCGCGAGTCGCTGGCAGCGTCGATACGTGCAACGGCTGCGCATCTTCCCGCATGCCATCCGCGACGCCAACGCCTACTACGACTCGACCAGAGCGGCGCTGCTCTTCGGGTACTTCGCTGCCGCGGACCAGTCACAGGGCGCGAACTACCCCGGCGGGCTGGTGTTCACGTGCCTGAGTCCAGACATCATCGCGCACGAGACGACACACGCGATTCTCGACTCCATCCATCATCGCTACCTCGAAGACACCAACCCGGATGTCGCAGCGTTTCACGAGGGCTTCGCCGACATCGTCGCGTTGCTGCAGCGTTTCACGTTTCGTGCGCTGGTGGAGAACAGGCTGCAGGCCGCCGGCGGGCGCCTCGATCGCCAGAACTTCACGCTCGGCGAACTGGCCACGCAGTTCGGTGAGGCGCTGTCGGGGCATCGCGGCGCGCTTCGCACCATGATCGGCGCCGTGGACGCGGCGGGGCAGTGGCGTCCGCTTGCACCGAGCCCCTCCGACTACGTGACGCACGTCGACCCGCATGGCCGCGGGGCCGTGCTCGTGGCCACGATCTTCGACGCGTTCCAGCGCATCTACGTGCACCGCACCCGCGACCTGCTCAGAATCGCCACGAGCGGCAGCGGCATCCTGCCGGAAGGCAGCATCAGCACCGACCTCGTGGGGCGCCTCGCCCGAGAAGCCGCAGACATCGCCGAGCACCTGCTGCACATCTGCATCAGGGCGCTCGACTACTCCCCGCCCACCGACATCACGTTCGGAAGCTACCTTCGCGCCCTCATTACTGCGGATTTCGCGATTGCGCCGGAGGACGAAGCGGGCTACCGCGTGGCCCTCATCGAGGCGTTTCGTGCGCGGGGGATCTTTCCGAGCCGCGTGAACACGCTCTCGGTCGAGAGTCTGCTGTGGCAGCCGCCCGCCTTCACCGACGACGAGGCTCTGGCCGTGAGCTGGATCGCCGACCGGATGAAGCCCGCGATTCGCCTGCTCGTCGAGACGACCAACCGTCAGGAACTCGCCGAGCGCTCACGGCAGGCGCAGGCGAAGCTGCACGCCCTGCTGACAGGGAAGGGCGCCGTGCTCGACGAGGCCGACTGGGAGCGGTTCCTCAACAAGCTCGGACTCACCTCGAGGCCGGTGTCGGAGCTGTTCGGCGAGGCGTCGGCCGGCGTGCGATTCCTTCAGAGAGGCCGCCCCAGCCGGACGCACGTGCCGCCCATCGAGGTGCATACCATCCGTCCCGCGTTCCGTGCCGGGCGCGAGGGCCGGCAGGTCGAGCAGGTCATCGTCACGCTCACGCAGCAGGTGGTGGCCGACGTGGGCACGCGAGGTGTTCGGCGGACGATGGTCTTCCGAGGCGGCTCGTCGCTGATCCTGAGTCTCGGCAACCTGAACACCGTCGAGTACGTGGTGGTGAAGAACATCAGAAGCTACGACCGCTTTCGCGAACAGGCCGCCTACCTGCACGGGGACGGCGCGGCCGCGCCTCTTCGTGTGTCGCCGTACGAGGATGACCAGCGGCCGCCGCGCATCGATTTCAACCTGCTGCACCGCTTCTGACACCACGCCCATGCATCAGCCAGTCACGGCCACGGTTCGCATGTACCGCCTCCACGAACTCGGCGATTGCTTTCTGCTGACCATCAGATCGGGCGCGTCGACATCGCGCATGCTGATCGACTGCGGATCGTTCCGCAACAGTGCGGCGGCGGTGGCGAGACTCGAGACCATCGCCGGCGGCCTCAGCGAGGAACTCGACGGCGCCGGGCTCGACGTCGTCGTCGGTACGCACCAGCACAACGACCACCTCAGCGGGTTCGTCCACTGCAAGCAGTCGTTCCAGACGATGGGCGTCGAGCAGGTCTGGCTGTCGTGGCTCGACGACCCGGACGATGCACTGGCGCGCACCATCGCGACGTCGCACAAGAACCTGTTGAAGGGCCTGGCGGACGCCCGGGATGTGCTGGCGGCGCGGCGCGGGTCGAGCCCGGTGCGGGCGCGCACCCTGGAGGTGATGAACGACGTCCTGGGGTTCTTCGGCGCGAAGGAAGCCGGCCTGCCACCGAAGCTGCCTGCCGAGGCCGTGCGCGAGCTGAAGCGTCTCGGCAGGCGCAAGCCGATGTACCTTCGGCCGGGCACCAGCATCGACGTTCCCGGATTGCCGCCGGGCGTGGCACGGGTGCACGTCCTCGGGCCCCCGCGTGAACAGGACCTGCTGCGCAGGACGACGCCTCTGGCCAGCGAGAGCTACGACCACGGCCTCGCCTCGGCGGGCGTGATGGCGACGAAATTTCTCGATGCGGTCGTTGGCGGCGCCCGCGAGAACCGCGATGCGGAGCACTACCCCTTCAACGAGCAGTGCAAGCGGCCCAGACCGTCGAAGGGCACGCGCGCGCTCCGCGAGATCGTGCGGCGGTATCGCCATCCCGACGAGGCGTGGCGCACCATCGACGACGACTGGCTGCAGCTTGGAGAGCAACTCGCGCTGTACCTCGACAGCTTCACCAACAACTCGAGCGTCGCGCTCGCCGTCGAACTCGTGGACAGCGGCAAGGTGCTGCTGTTCGTCGGCGACGCCCAGACCGGCAACTGGCGCAGCTGGCACGACGTCGCGTGGAAGCGTAAGGACGTGACGACGGCCGACCTGCTCGCCCGGACGGTGTTCTACAAAGTGGGCCACCACGCGAGCCACAACGCGACGCATGCGCCATCGTTCGAGGCGATGACCAACCCCGATCTCGTGGCGCTCATCCCCGTGCACAAGGGCGACGCCAACATTGCCAGGACGAACGGCTGGAAGATGCCGGCGACGAACCTCTTCGCGCGCATCGTCGAGAAGACGGCCGGGCGCGTCCTGCAGATGGACGGCGACAACCCGCCGGACTGTGACCCGAAGAAGCAGCCGGCCAGGGCGGCGTGGCGGCGCGTGGGCATCACGCCACGCGTGACGGACCTTTCCATCGACCTCGACTTCGTCGGCTGAATCGATCCGGCGTCCCTCAGCCTGCCCGGCGCTTCACAGACCCAGCCGTTCCCACGGGAACGCCGGCCCGATGTCCCACTTGTCCTGCCGGAAGTTCGCGTGCGAACAGACGCCCTTGTACGAGGCGAAGCCGGTCGCGTCGCACTCGAAGCGCCGCGGAATCGCGGGCAGCGTCGGGGCGATGGAGAACTGGTCGCACAGGTGGCGTACGAGGGCGGCGACGGCATCGACCTGTACGGCGGGATAGGCCGCGAAGTGGCGCATCCCGCGAAAGTCGGCATCGACGTATCTGTCGGTCTCGTCGCGGCGGCAGAACTTCGTCGTGAACTGCGGCGCCGTCTTCGACTTCGGTGGCCACCAGTTCAGCACGGACGCATCGTCGGCAGACGGCTGCAGCGGCCCGGCGTTGGCGATCTCGATGCCGATGGAGCGCCGATCGTGTACGTGGTTCGTCCCCTTCAACCCGAGGTGCGCGGCCCAGAACACCGGAGGAAACACCTCGTAGATGGTGCCGTCGACATCGACGATGTACGACGTGGCGATGTGCTGGGGATCTCTGCGCCATGTCTCGAAGGCGCTGCGCGCCGTGGTGCCGGCGGTGAAGTGCAGGACGATCAGGTTCTTGGGTGTCTGTTGCGCGAAGAACTCCTTGGCCGGCAGGGCGAAGGTGCTGCGATCGATGGGTGGTGCGGTGGCCGGCGTGTCGTCGCGATCGGGCGCCGGTGGCGGCGGCAGCTCCATCTCATCGGTACTCTTCCCGGGCGTGTCGGAGTCTCCGCCAAGCACGGCATCGTCGGTCGGCTGGGGCACGTTGGTGCCACCTGCCCAGAAGTACCGGCCGTCCTCGTCGGCGTACCAGCAGGCGTTGCCGTTGACCCGGTCGCCGGCATCCGTGAAGCCGGCCACCGCGACGTCCGTATCGGCGGGCATGGTGCGGACGATCGGCGCGCGGAGGCTGGGCGCACCATGACGGAGGTTGGTGCGCGCGATCGTGCGGACGACCAGTTGTTGCGGCACGCGCAGGCTCGACGTGTGCGCCTGGGCGGCTGCGACGATTGGCGCGACGGGACACGTCGGCGCCGGACACCGGCTCGAGGCGCGAATCGCGCTGTGCGTCACGACGTGATCGGCATCGATCGGGATGCTCCAGCGGCCAGCCACGGCGGCAATCAGCGCAGCGGTCGCGACGACCTGCGCGTCGGGCCAGTCGTCCTCGTGCGCGCCCTCCAACTCGATGCCAATCGTGTGGAAGTTTGGGTTGACCGTCGGGCGAATGAGCGGCCACGTCGCGCCGACGACGATGCCGGCGTGGAAGGCGGTGTCGACCTCGAGCACGTACTGGTCGATGTCCCCCGTTCTCGCGACCACGTAATGGGTCGACAGCGAGGTCGTGGCGTCGTTGAAGAGCGTCCGCAACGCGTCGCGTGACCTGCCGGAGCGGTGCAGGACGATGGCGTCGGCAGTGAACCCGGCCGGACGTCCGGCGCGGAAGTTCGCGGATGCGCAGCCGATGAAGTGAGCAGGCATGATGCGCTCCCCGGGTCAGCCGACAGCGAGAGGATCGCCGCGCTCGCCGAGGGCCGCGGAGCGGCCGGCAATGGCGGTGCCTGGAGATGCGGCGATTGCGGCCGGGTCGCCCTCGGTGGATGACTGCCTCGCCGTTCGGAGTGCGTCCTCCTTCACGGCGAGTACCGAGCGAAGCTGCAGCAGCTTGCCGAGCGTGCCATACCAGAACGGCGCACCGAGGCTGAGCAGCAGCGCCGTCAGGAGGATGCCGAAGTGGTTGGCGTTCTTCAGGCTGGTCCACCACCCTGCCGTGCTGGGCAGCGTGATGATGTCGGCGGCCGCCAGCATCGACCGCTGACGTTGCGCAACGGCCTCGGCTCGTACGGCGGCCTCATCGGCAGCCTTCGTGGCGGCCTCGCTGGTGTCGCGGGGAGGAGGCGCAGCCTGGCTGCCTGCGGCTCGCGGATCGGCGGAGAGGGACGCCGCCTCCTGTACCAGGCGAGCCCGCAGTTCGTCGTCGGCGGCCAGCCGGTTCACGAGCGATGGCGTGTCCACCTGCAGGCCGAAGGCGACGATGAAGGCCCCCGCGAGCGTGATGGCTCGGGTCGAGGCGGTGAAGCGCTGCGAGGTGCGGTCCATCGTCTGGTCGAACCAGTTGTTGATCTTCGCCACGAGGTCGCTGTCGGCTTCCTGCAGGATGGCGACGCGCTGCCGTTCCATGTTCGACAGCGCCGGATGCGTGCGTTCGAGCTGCAGCGCGAACGTGCGGATGTTCTTCAGCGTCGTCTCCGGCACCTCGATGCCGTTGCGGGCGAGCGCGGTCACGAGCGCGTTCCGGGCAGCGTCCGGGAGCGTGTTGGTGCCATCACCTGTCGCGAGGCCCATGAGCAGCCTCGTGAACTCCTCGCGGTGCACGACGTTGCCGAGGCGCGCGCCGCCCCACGCACGGCGCATCTGGTTGATGGCGCTGGCCATCATGCCGGTGGACTGCACTGTGGCGGAGATCGGCGCGGCCGAGCCGCTGACGAGCGGATGGGTGAGCACGTGCGTCGCCACCGTCCTGCTCAGCGTTTCGGTCAGGGCCGGGTCGAGCTGCTGGAGCATGTCGGTGATCCCGCGCCGCAGGTGCTTGCCCCGGCTGTTGATCATCGTGGTGATCCCCTGCGTGATCACCGTGACGGTCATGCTGAGCGCCAGAAGTATGACGATCAGCCCGATGAGGACGTCGATGGATGTCAGCACAGGCACCTCCCCCCTACACGCACCCGCACCCGGTCATTCCCCGTCACACAGGCGTCATCGTGCGGGCCGCACGGGGGCGGTATGTCGCGTGACGGAGCGTCGCCTGGGTGTTCGGTTGCATCAACGTCGCGCCGACGGAATCCGAACGACCCAGGAGTCGGCGTTGAGGCCGCAGATTCCCACCCGTGAGTGCGTGCACCTCAGGGTCGGGCCGGACCGCCGTACGGCCACCACGGACTGCGCGCCGCCGGCGCCTCGACGAACCGCTCCGCCCGGCCATCGTGGTACACGACCCGCGCCCGCACCCAGTGCCCGCCGCCGGGCAGGCTGTCGATGGTGAACGCGTACGGCGCCTGCGTCGCTGTGCCGCGCACGGCGTTGTCGACCAGCACCTCAACGCGTGTCACCTGCATCCCTTCAGGCACACGCTCCACCCGGACGGTCATGCCGCCGACCTCGCGCGACCAGTCCACCGCCACGACCGGCGTCCCGCGACTGCCCGTGATCCGTGCGAGCAGGTCGAAGAACGCACGCTTGCGCGGCGCCGAGATCTGCCAGTTGACCGGGATGCTCTGGTAACCGACGTTGAACTCATCGTCTTCGGCCTCGAGGCGGAAGTCGAAATAGCCCCACGATGCGTAAGACTTCGCTGCCGCCACGAAGTTGTTGCCGTCGTCTTCCCATCCCTGTGTGGGCACGCGCCACGGCTGGTCGTCCTCGTTGTTGACGATGGGCTTGGGGGTGTAGACGTCGAGCGCGCGCACCTGGCGAATCATCTCCGTCATGCGGATCGGGTCTTTCACGCCGTTGCCGTGCAGCAGCACGTAATCAGACGCTTTCACGATGCCGGGGGGCGGCACCGAGTTGCCGCCGAGCGACGTGCTGACCAGCAGTGAGCGACCGCCACGCGTGATGCTCTTCGCCCTCGTGATCAGTTCGTGCACGCGGTCGCACCGCAGAATCGCGTGGTCGTAGCTGACGTTGCACTCGTTGTTGATCTCGACGATGACGTTCGTGTAGCCCTGGTCGAGCACCCACGTCGTGGCGTTGTCCACGGCCCGCGTGACGGCGGCGTCGTCGGCCAGACGCTCGTCCTGCCCGAAGTAGAAGTAGCCGAGGATGACGACCATGCCGAGTTCGTCGGCACGCTCCACGATGCGTGAGAGCCGCTGCATGAAGGGGTCGCGCAGGCTGCCGTCAGGGGCGAACGCGGAGTTCTCCCAGGGCTGCGTGCGGCAGTAGCCGTACGGGCAGCCACCCTGCAGGTTCACCGTGACGGCGAGCAGCCCGTGCGCTCGCCAGCCGGCCATCGCGTCCACGAACTCCCGCGTGTTGCGGTCCGGGTCCCACGTTCCCGTGTCGGGATACGCCCATTGCCCCCGCGTGGCCGGGTTGAGGTCGTCGAACGTGCCCTGCACCATCCGCGCGTTCATCAGCAGGCCTTCGATGCGGTACGACGCACCGCCCGCGGTCCAGGTGCGGCCCTCGTAGGTGGGCGCGCCGTTGATGTGGAACTGATCGCCCACGATGGACACCGTGGTGGCGCGCTGCTGTGCGGCCAGGTTTCCGGCGTCCACCAGGCACACCAGCGGAACGAGCACCACCAGCCGGACGACCAGTTGGCTGACGCGCCTGCGCTGTCTCATGACTGCACCTCATCTCCCTTAGAAGCTGCCGAGCCGGGTCTGCTCCAGGAGGCCGAGAATCTCCTGACTCGTCCTGGCACGATGTTTCGCGTGATGTCGTTGCGCGTCGCGCAGGCTGCCGCGGTGGATGGCCTCGACCACGGCGCGATGCTCGCGATTCGATGGCTCGAGCGATCCCCTGAGCCGCACCGTGGCCAGCCGTGCCCTGTGCAGCTGATCGGAGAGCGACGTCGCGAGCGCGACGAGCCGCGCATTGCCGCACAGCTCGAGCAGCAGGCCGTGAAAGTGTTCGTCCGCCCGCACCCACGCGTCCGTCCTGCCGCGCGCCGTGGCCGCGTCCATGGCGTCGAGCGCCTTGTCGAGGGGGGCGAGCTTCGTTGCGTCCGGACGCATGCGGACGAGGCGTTCGATGGCCGCAAGTTCCAGCGCCGTGATGACCTCGTACACGTCGCGCAGGTCCTGCAGTGACAGGGGCACCACCCGCATGCCGTGTCGCGGTACCAGGTGGACGAGTTGCTCGTGCGCCAGTCGCACGAGCGCCTCGCGCACCGGCGTCCGGCTCATGCCGAGTTCCGCCGCCAGATCCTGCTCGAGCACCTGCTGTGACGGCGCGTACGCGTGGTCGAGGATGCGGCGCCGGATCTCCAGGTACGCCCGGTCCGCGAGCCTGATGCGGCCTGCCGCAGCGCGAGACGTCTGCGCGGTCATCGTGAAATCCACGCCGAGGCATGCCCTGGCGCCACGCCACGCACCTCCGCGCGAAAGCGGTAGACGCAGCGTCCGTGCAGCGAGCCGAGATACACCGTGCGACGGTCGGGGCCGCCGAAGGCCAGGCTCGTCAGCTGCTGGAGGCGCGTGTCCGGGATGGGCCCCAGATGCCTCGCGGTCATCGTTCCGGTCGCATACGCCTGCTCGACCTCGTCCACGAACGCCGTGTTCACGTCCTCGAGGATGGTCTCGACCGTGCCGCCTGGACCCAGCCTTAGCAGACGATTGCTGACGAGGCTCGTGATCCAGACACCGCCGGCCTCGTCGAACGCGAATCCGTCCGGGAAGCAGCCGCGGCCGAGCGTGACGACCACCTCGCGGACGCCGAGCGAGCCGTCCGCGCCCAGCGGGAAGCGGGTGAGGCGCCGCCCGAACGTCTCGACGACGTAGAGCCACCGGCCCGAAGGATCGGGGCGCACCTCGTTCGTGTACTGCAGGCCCTCGGCCACGATCCTGGCACCGCGTCCGTCGAGCAGCACGACGAAGCCGTCGGCCTCGGTGGCGTTCCAGGCGTGCTGGCGGGGCACCTGACGCGTGCTCACCGAGATCCACAGGCGGCCGTGCGCGTCGCGCGTGACGAAGTTGGCGGGCGGCAGCGCTCGTCCATCGACGTCCGTGACGAGTGGCCGCACGGAGCCGTCACGCGAGAGGCACCACACGCCGCCCTCATCGGCGAGGTTGGCAACGAGGAAGTCGCCCGTGGGCATCAGCGCGATCCCGTTGGGGCGAAGTTCAGGCCCGTCCGGCGTGGCCAGCCACGTCTGTTGCGATCCGTCAGGCCGGATGACGGTCACGCCGCCGCGCCAGTCGGACACGTAGCAGTCCGCGTCCGGCGTGGCGATCACGCACTCGGGGCGGTGGAGATCCTGGCCGACGGGCTCGAGGTCTTCTGGGCGCAGGAGCGGCATCGTGTTGCGTCTGTATTCGACAACGTATACGCTACGTGCGCGACAATCAAGGGCCACCATGACCACGCGCCCACGCCTGCGCGGCGTCGCCGTCGGCGCCGGGTACTTCGCCGCGTTCCACCACGAAGCCTGGAGCCGCATCCCGGACGTCGAGGTCGTCGCCGTGTGCGATCGCTCCGAAGAGCGCGCGCGGCAGGTCATGGCGCGCCATGGCATCCCCCGGGCCTACACCGACGCGGGTGCGATGCTCGATGCCGAACGGCCCGACTTCATCGATATCATCACGCCGCCATCCACCCACGAGGCGCTGTGTGCCGCCGCCGCCTCTCGCGGCGTGCACATCATCTGCCAGAAGCCGCTCGCGCCCTCGCTCGACGAAGCGCGCCGCATCGTCGAGACCGCCGAGGCCGCAGGCGTCCGCCTGCTGGTGCACGAGAACTTCCGCTGGCAGCCCTGGTACCGGCAGGTGAAGCGGATACAGACCGCTGGCGAGATCGGCACGTTCACGCACCTGCACCTGATGACACGATTGGGCGATGGATGGGCCGAGGACGCCTACCTCGGACGTCAGCCGTACTTCCGCGAGTATCCGCGGCTGCTGGTCCACGAGACCGGTGTGCACTTCATCGACACGTTCAGGTTCCTGCTGGGGGAAATGACGAGTGTCTGCGCGCAGTTGCGGCGGCTCAACCCGGCGATTCGCGGCGAAGACGCCGGTGTGGTCCTCTTCACCTTCGCGAGCGGCGCGACAGCGATCTGGGATGCCAGCCGCTACAACGAGAGCGAGGCGGCATCGCCACGCTACACGTTCGGCGAGATGCGCATCGACGCGAGCGGCGGCCACGTGACGCTGGACGGCTCGTCCACGATGCGTATCAAGCCACTGGGCGAGCCGGCGCGCGACGTGGACTACGCGCGGGAGGATCGCAACTTCGGCGGCGACTGCGTCTTCGCGCTGCAGCAGCACTTCGTGGCGTGCATACGCTCGGGCGCGCCGTTCGAATCAGGCGGACGCGAGTACCTGCAGAACATCCGGATCGTGGACGCGGTCTACGCGTCCGCGGCACGCGGGGACGTGGTGCGGGTGGAAGCCGGCGCCGCACGTGGGTGATCGCGACATGGACGTGCACGAGTTCCACATCGCCGTGTTTCCGGGAGACGGCATCGGACAGGAGGTGATGGCGCCCTGCCTCGACCTGCTCGCCCGTGCCTCGCGCGCGGTGGGCGGCTTCACGGTGGGCTGTGTCGCGCACGCCGCCGGAGCCGCGCTCTATCGAGACACCGGGGTCGCACTGCCAGGCGAGGCGCTGCGGTGCGCGGCGGAGGCCGACGCCATCCTGCTGGGCGCGATGGGACTGCCGGACGTGCGCTATCCCGATGGCACCGAGGTGGCGCCGCACCTCGATTTCCGCGATCGCTTCGGGCTGTACGCAGGCGTGCGGCCGATCCGTGTGCTGCCCGGTGCGCCCACTCCGCTCGCCGACCTGCGTGCCCGACTCGTGGACTGCGTGCTCATCCGCGAGTCCACCGAAGGACTGTTCGCCTCGCGGACGCTCACACGACGTGAAGGCGACGCGGCGGTCGCCGACACCATGCGCATCACGCGCGACACGTCCGAGCGCCTGTTCGCATTCGCCTTCGACCTGGCGCGCACCCGTCGCCTCGCCGGGCGTCCCGGCCGCGTCACCTGCGTGGACAAGGCCAACGTGATTCCGTCGCTCGCCTTCTTCCGCGAGGTGTTCCTCGAGTGCGCGGCGCGCTTCCCCGATGTCGAGGCCGAGTGTGCTTACGTCGATGCCACGGCCCTGCGCCTGGTGCGCTCGCCGTGGGACTTCGACGTGCTGGTCACCGAGAACATGTTCGGCGACATCCTCTCTGACGTGGGGGCGGCGATCATGGGGGGCATGGGTATGGCGCCGTCGGCCGACATCGGCGACGCGCACGCGGTGTTCCAGCCGTGCCACGGTTCGGCTCCTGACATCGCGGGTCGCGGGCTCGCCAATCCCACGGCCATGTTCCTCTCGGCCGCGATGATGCTCGACTGGCTCGCACGCCGACATGACGTGCCAGCCGCCGCCCGGGCAGGCGCACTCATCACCCGCGCGGTGGAAGCCGCCTATGCGGACGGTATGCTCCTCACCACAGAGAACGGCGGGGACGCCGGCACCGGCGCCGTCACCACGCGCGTCTTCGAGTGCCTCGAGCACGACCCCAACGTCCGGAGCCCGCACGCGTGATCGGCACGTCCATGACCGACTGGCGCGATCCGCCCCGCTGGACCGTGTGTGCGGCGGCCGCACTCGTCTTCGTCTTCGTCGTCGCGCTGGGCGCGGTGCACGCGAGCCGTCGGGGGGCCGTTGCGCACGAGGCCCGTGCGCCCGCGATCCCGGTGCAGGCGGGCCGCTCGGTCACTGCAACGGCAGACGAGGCCGTAGTCATCAAGACGACGGGCGTGGAGCTGAGCTACAGCGTCACCACGATTCGGGCGAAGGCAGGCGACACGCTGACGGTGCGCTACGACGCTGCCGCCAGCGAGATGGCCCACAACATCGTGCTGCTCAGAAGCGAAGACGACATCGAGCCCGTCGGCACCGCCGCCCTGGTCGCCCACGGCAGCGACTACATTCCAGCCGGCGAGATGGACCGCATCGTCTCGCACAGCGCGCTCGCGTATCCCGGCGACACGATCGAGTGGACGTTCGTCGTTCCGCCACCGGGCACCTACCCGTACATCTGCACCTACTCGGGCCACTTCACGATGATGCAGGGACGCCTGATCTCGACCAACTGAGACGGCCTCCATAACGCAGGACGCATGTCATGTTTCAGACGTCGTTGGGTTGCGTACTCGGTGTGACGTGTCTGACCCTCGCCCTCGCGGCGGCGCAGGACGTGCGCACCGACAACATGAACCGCATGGACCACGGGCCCTTCGTCTCGACGACGATTGCCGCCGATCCCCTCTCGCCCACGCGGTCCATCGTCGTGCACAAGGGGATCGCCGTGCGCGTGGCCAGCGATCCGGAGGCAATGCTGACGTTCGACACCGACCTGCTGCGCGTGGCCGCGGCGTGGACCGGCGGTGGACTGCAGTGGTACCCGGCGCGCGACGGCCTCGAGCAGTGGCCGAGCCCGGCCGGCTTCACGCACTTCACCACGGCCCAGCGCCCCGGCTGGTCGACGACGGGTGACTTCGGGGATCCGCGCCCGTGGCGCTACGGTCCGCTGCCACGTGAGCGTGGACGCTACAAGGGTCTCCACCTCCACGGAGACGCGGTCGTCTTCGCTTACGCAATTGGGGACGCCGACGTGCTCGAGCGGCCCGGCTTCGTGCGGGTGGACGGTCAGCCGGTGTTCGTCCGGACGTTCAACGTGCAGCCTGGAACCGACCAGCTCTCGCTGCACGTCCTTCAGGCACCGGGCGGCGCCGGGGTCGGCCTCGACCGGCGGATGCTGTCGGGCGACAGCGGCATCGTGGCGATTCGCGCCGGCGGCGAGACGCGGACCATCGCCTTCCGCGGCCTGCCCGAGCGTGCGACGTGGCGCCTCGCGCACCAGCATCTGGTGCTCGACCTGCCGCAGTCCGCACCACCAGGGCGGTTCGAGTTGCTCATCGGCTCAGTGTCCTCTGGTGACCTGAGCACGGCGCTCGAAGGCCATCTCCGCAAGGTCGACCCGATCGCCGACCTCACCGCCTCGACGCCACCCGGGCCGTCCCGGTGGGAGGTGCTCGAGACGACGATCGTGACCGGCAGCAACGACGGGCCGTTCGCGATCGACACCCTGACGGTGCCGGCCAGCAACCCCTGGCGATCGCACCTGCGGTTGTCCGACGTCGACTTCCTCCCCGACGGCCGCGCGGTCGTGACGTCGCTGAGCGGAGATGTGTGGATCGTGGATGGCGTCGGCGCTCAGACCGGCACGTTGCGGTGGCATCGCTTCGCTACCGGGCTGAACCAGCCGCTGGGCGTCCGCGTGGTCGGCGACGACATCTACGTGACTGGCCGCGATCAGATCACGCGCCTCCACGACCGCAACGGCAACGGCGAGGCCGACTTCTACGAGAACGTGAACAACGACGTGATGGCCGCCACCAACTTTCACGCGTTCACGATGAACCTCGAGACCGACGCGGCCGGTCGCTTCCACTTCGCCAAGGCGACGCCGTGGCCTCCCGTGGCGCAGGGAGTGCCGGCAGAGATCACGCCGCACCATGGCGTGCTGTTCCGCATGCCGCCGGACGGTACCGGCCTCGAGATTCTCGCGACGGGGCTTCGCAATCCGAACGGACTCGACATCAGGCGCGACGGCGAGATCGTGTACGCCGACAACGAGGGCAACTGGCTGCCCACGAGCCTGGTACAGCGGGTTCGCACCGGCGCGTTCCACGGCTTCGTTCCGTCGGCACACATGACCGACGCCCCGACCGACGCCGACTTCCGGAAGCCCATCGCCTGGATCCCGCACTTCGTGGACAACTCACCGGCCAAACCGCTCTTCATCGACAACGACCACTGGCCACCCGAACTTCAGGGACATCTGTTGCTGGCCTCGTACGGGAGGGGCACGTTGTCGCTGGTCCTGATGGAGGACGTGGACGGCGAATGGCAGGGCGGGCACCTCGTGCTGCCCCTGCAGTTCCGCTCCGGCCTCGAACGGGCGCGGTTCCATCGCGACGGACACCTCTACGTCGCGGGGCTCACGAGCTGGCAATCCGTCGGGCACGGCGGCGACTGGGGTTCGTTCCATCGCGTGCGTTACACCGGGCGTCCGCTCCACCTGCCCGTAGCGCTCGAGACCCGTCCCGGCGGGCTGCTCCTGCGCTTCAGCGATGCGCTCGACCCGGCCACGGCGTCCGACCCGCGAAACTACCGGCTCACGCAGTGGACCTATCCGTGGACCAGCCAGTACGGCACGCGGAACCGCGTGTACTCCCTCGCCAGGCCGGGCGAAACCGGTGCCGACCCGGTCGATGTCCGGTCCGTCCGCCTGTCGGACGATGGCCGGACGGTGCTCCTGGAGATCCCCGCGCTTCAACCTGGACCGGTCGACACGCGGTTACCGATGATGAAGAACCTGCCCGACCAGAAGGACGCGTCGCTGGGGCTCGTGATGGCGATTGATTACGAGTTGAAGACCGCCGGCGGTGCGGCGCTGACGCACACGATCCACAAGACCATCCACCGAGTGCGCGGCGCGGGCCTGCGGTAGGTCGGGAGTGCTACACGCGATGAGGCCAGCTGCAGGATCGAGCCGCTGCAGGTCGTCCGGGCTGACAAGCAGTGCTGATTGGCACGCCGTACCGCCCGCTCGATGCGACCATGAGGCGTGGCGACACCAGGGAGGGACGCATGACACTGGACAGCGCGATTCGGCAACACCTCGTGGCGGTGCTCTCGTGGAAGGACGCGCACGTGGACTTCGCGACGGCCGTCGCCGGCATCCCGCCCGAGGCGCGGGGCGCGCGGCCCACGCATGTGCCGTACTCGGCCTGGCAGCTCATCGAGCACATCAGGATTGCGCAGCACGACATCCTCGAGTTCTGCCGGAATCCCGACTACGAGGAGATGGCCTGGCCGGACGACTACTGGCCCGCGTCGCCCGAACCTCCCGTCGACGAGGCGTGGGACGCGAGCATTCGCGCGTACGAAGACGACAGGGCCGCGCTGGAGCGGATGGCGACCGATCCCGCGGTGGACCTGACCGCGACGGTTCCGCACGGGACCGGACAGACATACCTGCGGGAGCTGCTGCTGGTGGCCGACCATACGGCCTACCACCTGGGCGAGTTGATCGTGGTGCGCCGCCTGCTGGGGAACTGGCGGTAAGCACGAGGGAAGGAGATCACGGTCACGCGGAGACGCGGAGGCGCGGAGACACGGTCACGCGGTCACGCGGAGGCGCGGAGTGCGCGGAGAGGCGGAGACACGGTCACGCGGTCACGCGGAGGCGCGGAGAGCGCGGAGAGGCGGTCACGCGGAGGCGCGGAGGCGCGGTCACGCGGAGGCGCGAAGACACGGTCACGCGGAGACGCGGAGACGCGAAGACACGGTCACGCGGTCACGCGGAAACGCGGAGGCGCGGAGAGGCGGTCACGCGGAAACGCGGAGGCGCGGAGAGGCGGTCACGCGGAGGCGCGGAGTGCGCGGAGAGGCGGAGACACGGTCACGCGGAGACGCGGAGCCGCGGAGATACGGTCACGCGGAGGCGCGGTCACGCGGAGGCGCGGAGAGTTACGACCAGCTCCCTGCCATTGTCGCGCCCAGCCATGTCGATTGGGGCGTCGCGCGTTCGACCAGAGGGCAGAGGCGCTCGTGGGACTGGCCGGAATCGCTCCGGCACCCATCAGCCGGCTTCAGCACGGTCGATGCGGCTCGCGCATCCGAGGAGGCGTGACATGGCGACAGTTGGCAAAGCGAAGATCTATACCCACCTGTGGTACGCAAAGGACGCGGCAGAGGCGGCGCGCCTCTATGCGTCCATCTTTCCGGACTCGCACGTCGACCAGGTGTGGTCGCTGCCGAGCGAGACGCCCAGCGGTCCGGCCGGCTCAGTGGTCATCGTCGACTTCACGCTGTTCGGACAGCGCTTTCAGGCGATGACGGCCGGGCCGCACCACGACTTCAACGACGCGATCTCGCTGGTGGTTGCGTGCGACGACCAGGCGGAACTCGACCGCTACTGGGACGCCCTGCTCGAAGGTGGCGGCAAGGCGCAGGCGT
Source organism: uncultured Vicinamibacteraceae bacterium (assembly GCA_964388335.1). Lineage (GTDB taxonomy): Bacteria > Acidobacteriota > Vicinamibacteria > Vicinamibacterales > Vicinamibacteraceae > JAEZDP01. The sequence goes on from CAYMAG010000007.1 coordinate 47,238, forward strand.
GCGGCTGGCTCACCGACCGCTACGGGGTGCGGTGGCAGATCGTGCCCGCCGACATGGACGCGATGATGCGCGACGGCGACACGGCGCGCGTGAAGCAACTGACCGACGCGATGCTGCGCATGGTGAAACTGGACATCGCGGCGCTCGAGCGCGCGTATCACGCCTGACGTCCCGACGCTGCACGCGCGGCCGCGGGAACGGAGTGGGGGCATGGTGCCGGCGTCGACCAGCAGCGTGCAGGACACACGCACATCCAGGAAGATGACTCGCCCTCGCGAGTCGATCCGCTCGCCCGAATGACCCTTCTCCCCACCGCGAAGGTGCCCAGGACGTCAATCGGAGCGCAGCGCGACTGCCGGGTCCACGTGTGCCGCACGGCGCGCCGGAAGCCAGGCGGCGAGCAGCGCCGCTGCGCACATGACCGCTGGCGCGGCAATCAGCGTGAGCGGATCCGTCGGCGTCACCCCGAACAACAGGGTCGAGATGAGACGGCCGAGCAGCAGCGCGCCCGCGATGCCGACGCCCACACCCGCGGCGACGAGCGCGAGTCCCTGGCGCATCACGAGGCGTACCACGCCGGACGGCCGGGCGCCGAGAGCGAGCCGCAGGCCCATCTCGGTCGTCCGCTGTGCGACGCCGTGGCTCAGCACGCCGTAGACGCCCATGCACGCCAGCAGCAGTGTCAGCGCCGCGAGCAGCCCGAGCACCGTCGTCGTGAATCGCTCGCGCGACAGCGACGCGGACAACGTCTGTCCAAGCGGCTCCACGCCGAAGACCGCGAGGCCCGGGTCGATGTCACGGACGAGGGCCTGCACCTGCGCAGCGACGCCCATCGGATCGCCGTTGACGCGCACCAGCAGCGTGTCGGCGAGAGGGAGCTGTCCGACCGGCGCATAGGCCACCGGCGGCGTCGCAGAGGCAAGGCCGTGGATCTTCTCGTCGGCCACGACGCCGACGATGGTGCGGGGCGTCCCCCAGAAGGCCATCTGTCGTCCCAGCGGATGCTGGTCGGCGAAGAAGAGCCGGCGTGCCGTGTCGTTGATCAGCAGGACGGGGGCGGCGTCGCTCGTGTCTGACGTCGCGAGGTGGCGTCCGGCCAGCAGCGGCTGGCCCGTGACGCGAGCGTAGTCGGCGCTCACGCTTCTGACCGAAATCTCTGGCCAGTTGCGGGCCTCGGCTTCGCGTCCGACCACGACGAACGAGTTGGTGAAGCCCGCGGCGAGCGGATGGTCGCTCGCCACCGCCGCAGCATCGACGCCCGGAAGCGCGGCGACTCGTCGGAGCAGCGTGTCATGGAAGCCGCTGATTTCCGGCCAGCGCGGAAAGTTCTCGAAACGGCGCGGGTACCGGCTCACGGGCAGCTCGTACTCGACCTTCAGCACGCCCTCCGCCCGAAACCCCGGCTCGACCGCCCGCAGCTGCGAGAAGCTCCGGATGAGCAGACCGGCTCCCGCGACGAGCATGAGGGCCAGCGCCACCTGTACCACGGCGAACGAGGCGAGGACGCGCCGCCGTGCGCGCCCGCCCGATGCTGTGCGCCCGGCTTCGGCCTTCAACGTACCCTGAACGTCCAGCTGTCGCGACTGCAGCGCGGGGACGATGGCGGCGCCGATGGCAAGCAGCGCGCCGACGGCTGCCGCGGCGGCAAGGACGGGCAGGTCGATCGCGATGTCCGCGGTACGCGGCAGCGTGGACGGTGCGAGCGCCACCAGCGCACGAAGTACCCACCAGGCAAGTGCCACGGCGAGCGCGAGGGCCGCTGCGCTGAGCACGAGGCCTTCCGCCAGGAACTGTAAGAGGAGGCGCGTCCGTCCCGCGCCCAGCGCGGTGCGCACCGCGACCTCGCGTGCGCGGGCGGCGCCCTGCACGAGCAGCAGGCTGGCCGCGTTGACGCACGCCACCAGCAGGACCATTGCCACGGCACCCATCAGCGCGCGCAGCGCTGGGCGCACGGGACCGCGCACGACCTCGTCGAGCGACTCGACGAAGATGCCCCGCCCGTCGTTGGACGAAGGGTAGGCGCGCTCGAGATCGACGGCGATGCGCGTCAGTTCCTCGCTGGCGGCAGGCAGCGGCACGCTTCCGCCGAGGCGGCCGACCACGAAGATGGGATGGTTGTCCCTCGATGCCGTGGACGGGTCGGCGCGCAGTGGCAGCCACGCGTCGACTGCCACGTGCCCCCGGTCGGCGAAGGCGCGACCGTACGCCGCGGCCGACAGGATCTGCAGGACGCCGTAGTCCGCGGTGCGCGGCACGACGCCGAGGATGGCGTGCGGCACCTCGTCGATGCGCAGGGTGCGGCGCGTCACGGCGGGATCGCGTCCGAAGCGTTCCTCCCAGAGCCGCTCGCCGATGACGACGACCGATGCAGACCCGGGACGATCATCGTCTCTAAGGAACACGCGCCCGGCCAGTGGCTCCACGCCGAGCGTGGGGAAGAACGACGCCGACACCGACAGGGCCGCGATGCGAAACGGATCGTCCCCGGTCTCGGGCGTGACGTTCACGTCGGCAGCCGTGAACGCTGCGGTGGACTGCAGCGTGGCCGCGCGCGCGTCGATGTCGGCGTAGTCGGGGATGGACGCGGGCTCGCGCGTCGTACCCGTCGCACGGTCGGTCTGCCAGATCATGGCGAGCCGGTCGGCGTCGTGAAACGGGGGAGGTACCAGGAGCACCCCGCGGACGACGCTGAACATCGCGATGTTGGCGCCGACGCCGAGCGCCAGCATCACGACGACGGGCACGCTGACGCCGCGATGCCGCACCAGGGCACGCACTGCTGCCTGAAGATCGCGCCGCGCATGATCGAGCCACATGCGGCGCCGCGATTCGTAGAACTGGACCCGTGCCCGCGTGGGCCTGCCGAAGGCGCGCCGTGCCGCGGCACGCGCCTGCTCTGGGCTCATGCCGTCGGCGATGAGGCGGTCGGTCTCGAGCGCCAGGTGCGCGTCGATCTCGTCAGCGAAGTCCTCGTCCGAGCGCGATGGGTGCGGCATCGATCATGCCTCCTCCGGGGTGCTGCCCAGGATGCGGCCGATGGCCGCGGTGAGCCGGTGCCATTGCCTGGTTTCAGCGGTGAGCTGACGCCGGCCGGCTTTCGTGAGCGTGTAGAAGCGCGCCTTGCGGTTGTTCTCGGACGTGCCCCAGGCGGCCGAGATCCAGCCGCGGGCCTCGAGGCGTTGCAGCGCGGGGTAGAGCGACCCGTGGTCCACGAGCAGGGTGTCTTCGGCCTGCTGCTCGATGGCGCGCGCGATGCCCTGGCCATGGTGGGGCCCGAACAGCAGCGTGCGGAGGATCAGCAGGTCGAGCGTGCCCTGCAGGAGGGTGACGCGGCCGGTGTCGCGCGGTCGGGTCGACATTCGACAGGAGCATGCGCGCACTCAGGTCGAATGTCAACCCGAAAGAACGTTCACGCCGCGCGCACCAACACGCGACCGACATGCGACCAACATGCGATCGACACGCGACGTTCTTGCAAATCGTTGGGGTCAAGCCCCATGCTTCACCGGTGAGGCGCTATGTCTCCTGCATCGGCCACACCCACAGCAGAGCTTCTGGCTGACGCGCGCGCCGGCGACAAGGACGCGTTCGACGCCCTGTACGCGCGGATGTATCGAGAGCTGCGTCCGATCGCACGGCGGCAGCTGCTCGGGCATCGGCGGCCCGCGACGCTCGATACGACCGTCCTCGTCCACGAGACCTATGCCCGCATGATCGGCGAGACGCTGCCCGCGGAAGACCGGGCGCACTTCCTCGCGATTGCCGCGCACGCCATGCGGCGGGTCATCGTCGATGCCGTACGGGCCACGGGCGCGCGCAAGAGGGGCGGCGGCATGCGACCCGTCACGCTGCCACCCGACTGGCCCGCCGTGACGCCCGACATGGAGACCGTCATCACGATTGACGAGGCACTCTCCGCGATGGCGGCGTTCAACAGCCGCCTCGTGCGCGTGGCCGAATGCCGGCTCTTCGGCGGACTGACAGAAGAGGAAACGGCATGTGCCCTCGGCATCTCGTTGCGCACCGTCCAGCGCGACTGGCCACGGGCCAGAGCCTGGCTGCAACAGCGGCTGGGTGACTGATGGCCACGCCCCGGACTGCGGCACGCCACGCCGTGATCGACCACCACTTCGACTGCGCGATGGATCTGCCGGCCGTCGCGCGTGCGGCCTATCTCGATGATCTGCGGGCCCACGATGCGGAACTCGCGGACGCCGTCCAGCGTCTCCTCGACGCCATCGACCGGCCGGATCCCCGCCTCGACGCCGGCCGCTGGGCGCGAGGCCCGCTCTGGGACGAGCTGACGCACGACCGGCCGGCGCGTGGTGACCAGCGTGTCGGGGCGTATCGGATACGCACCGAACTCGGCCGGGGCGGCATGTCCATCGTGTACCTCGCCGAGCGGGCGGATGGCGCGTTCGACCAGCGCGTCGCGCTCAAGTTCCTCGCCCTGGGGGCGGCCCACGACGCGGGCCTGCGGCGCTTCGAGCAGGAGCGCCAGATCCTGGCGGCGTTGAACCATCCGAACATCGCGCGGCTCCTCGATGGCGGCACCGACACGCGCGGCTGTCCCTACATCGTGATGGAGTACGTCGAGGGGCGTCCGATCGATGACTTCTGCCGGGAATTCCGGCTCCCCCTCGACCGGCGGATCGCGCTGTTCGACACGGTCGCGGCCACGGTCGAATACGCCCACCGGCATCTCGTCGTCCACCGCGATCTGAAGCCGTCCAACATCCTCGTGACCGACGAAGGGCACGTCAAGCTGCTGGACTTCGGGATTGCGAAGCTTCTCGAGCCGGACGCCGGCAGCGAGGCCGCCGCTCCTGCCACGCAGACACTCGTGCGCGCGCTCACACCGCAGTATGCGAGCCCGGAGCAGCTGCGCGGCGAGCGCGTGACCACGGCCTCGGACATCTACCAGCTCGGGACACTGCTGTACGAACTGCTGACGGGGCGGCGTCCCTTCGAGTTCGGCGATGCGGACGTCGCGCAGATCGAACGGACGATCTGTGAGGAAGAACCCGTGCGTCCAAGCGTGGCCGTGGCAACCGGCGAGGCGCGGGATGCCCCTGTGCCGCCGACCCGCGGCGAATCGGCCGCGCTGGCACGGCGCCTGCGGGGCGATCTGGACAACATCGTCCTCAAGGCGCTCGAGAAGCAGCCGGACCGTCGCTACGCATCCATCGGCGCGCTGCGCGAGGACCTGAGACGTTTCCAGCACGGCCTTCCAGTGGACGCGCGCACGGCGACGCTTCGCTACCGCGTGAGCAAGTTCGTGCGACGCCACCGCACGAGCGTGTTCACTGGCGTGGTGTTGCTCGCCGTGCTGGCCGGATATGCGGCGACGATCACCGTGCATGCTCGCCGCGTCGCCGCCGAGGCCGCACGCACCGAGCGGGTGAGGGATTTTCTCGCAAGCCTCTTCACGTTGGCCAATCCCGGCACGACCCAGGGCGACGTACGCGGCGTGGCCGCCCTGCTCGATGCCGGCGCGGCACGCGTGAACACCGAACTCGAGAACGAACCCGATTTGCAGGCCGAGCTGATGACGGTGCTCGGCCACGTCTACGCGACACTCGGCCGGTCGGACGAGGCCGTCGGTCAGCTCGGGGCAGCGCTCGCGATCAGGCGGCGGCTTCCGGGCGCTTCTCCCGACGAGGTGGACCGGACAGCATTCCTGCTGGGCACCGCACTGCACCACCAGGGACGGTTTGCCGAAGCCGAGGCGCTGCTGCGCGAGGTCGTCGACACACGACAGCGGCGGCTCGGCGATGACAGCGCGGAACTGGCCTGGGCCCTCAACGAACTGGGCGATCTCCTGCACAGCCGCGGCGCGCTGGTGGAAGCGGAGGACGTCCTGCATCGTGCTCTGGCCATCACGCTCTCGCGCAAGGGAGACGGCCACATCGATGTCGCCATCATCCGTCGCAACCTGGCCACCGTGCGTCGGGACAGAGGGGCCCTCGACGCTGCCGAACGCCTGTATCGCCAGACGCTCGGCAGCGCGCAGGAGCAGTTGGGTCCGCGCGATCCACTCGTCGCCCTGAACCGCAGCGAACTCGCATTGCTCCTGGCCGAAACCGGTCGCCACGAGGAGGCCGAGGTACTCCTGCACGAGAACCTCTCGCTGTACGCGAAGCTCTACCCCCACGGCCACCCGATGGAGGGCACCACGTTCAGGAACCTGGGTGTCGTGCGCCTCCGGCAGAATCGTCTTCCCGAGGCGTTCGACGCCTTCGAGCGCGCGCTGGAGAACTATCGCCGTACGCTCTCCGGAGACCATGCGCTCATCCCCCGGGTCCAGCGCTACCAGGCCGAGGTCGCACTGGCGTCGGGCGACGCCGACGCGGCGGCGGCTGTTGCCGAGGAGGCGCTCGACCGCCTGTCGCGGGCAGGGCTGGCCGCTCATCCTGCCGCGGCGGACGCGCTGGAGACACTGGGACTGGCGCGATTGGCTCAGGGCCGCCGGCCGGACGCGGTCGACCTGCTGACCCGGTCACTCGCCGTACGGACGACATCCAGCGTGCCCTCCGATCCCCGGCTCGAGATCACGCGGCGGCACCTCGCGCGCGCCGAAAGCCTCTGACGTCGCACCCGGTTCTGACCGGGTTACGCATCGCGTGTCCTTCGTCCACGGCGGTCAAACTTCGGCACGGAGGCGAGGCGCGATTCGCTCGCCCAGCACATGGCCGGCCCTGACAGCCCGGCTCCCAATCCTTCGGACCCCGCTCAGTTGCTGGCTCATCTCGACGCAGAGCCCCATCAGGCGGAAGCCGTCATCTGGACGCTGTCTCTGGACGGCACCCCGATCTACGCCGTATTGCCGTGCGGCCCGTACGCCACTGTGGGCTATGAACGGCTGCGGCAGTTCCTCCGCGAGCAGCTCGAAGAGGGCGTGGAGCGGATCTCGCTCGGAGGGGTGATCATCGGACAGGTCCGGCTGATGTCGGGCCAGAGTGTTCCGCTCGTCTGTCCCGAGCTGCGTTGCATGCACAGCTGGTCCACGGCCGCGCTGATTGACGCGGTGACCGGGACACCAGCGGCGGACGCTGACGATTCCGGAGAACGAGACGCCGACGCTCGGAAGGTGGCGGCGGTGACGAACTTCCTCGAGCGCGTCTACTTCGACCTGCGCAACGTGGGAATGACATCCCGGGATCGGGCGCTCAACTACGCCGCGACGAATGCCCTGACTGCCGCGGGAATCTTCGAAGCGGCCCTGAAGGCGGACATGGAACTCGACACCATCGAGACGGAGCGGAGCCCCATCTGCCGGCCCGCCTCGGAGTGTTGGGACGTGGTCTTATGCTTCTTCGATCCGGAGAGTATCTTGCGCAGTCGACGGTGTCACCGCTTCACCGTCGATGTGAGCGACGTGTGCCCGGTGATCGTGGGCAACGTGCGCTCGTGGTCGATGCGGTAACCGGTAATTCAATCAGCACCCATGAGGAGAACGTCAGCATGAGAATACCGATTCAGTCGTCTGGCCGTATTCGTGGAGGCGCGCTGCCGCCTCGAGGCATCACGCCATCTCAGACCCACTCGGCGATCAGCAAGCATCCATTCGGGCTCTTCAACAGCTTTGTCGACCCCATGTGCAGTGGGCCCCTGGCTGACCTGATACCTGCATGCCATGGATATCTACCAGCAGTGGTGCGCCGACGGCGTATCCGACCCGTACTGGCCGAGTTGGAGTGTTTCTCTCTCGAGACACAGAATCCGTTCCACCCTTGCTTCGTGTGCAAGACACCTCACGGTACGGTCATGGGGACAACGAGCTGCTTCGCAGGCGCGCCTCGAGAAGGCAGAGACGCCCGTGGGCGACTCGTCAGTGCCATCGCCGCGGACGCCGGAACTCCGTGTCAAGAGGACTGAAGCCCGACCTGTCGGGTTTCCTCTCAGTCTGCGGGCTCCACGCACAGGTGCGCTGAAACTGCGGCCCGGACGCGGCAGCGACGCGCGACGTGGCGCCTGCGATGAGCGCGCCTGCCGGACAGCGGCGGCGACTCCGCTCACGGCCGCCCGGAGGACCGCCCGGCGACGCTCGAGCGGCGTGATAGGATTCTGTCTCTGTGATGACAGCATCATGTCAGCAGAGCCAGCGGTGCGGCACTCGCAACACCTGGGCAACGATGATCTGCGCTGCTGTGCTGGCGGCTGTCCCGTTGTCGGCGGCAGCAGGCCAGACGCCGACACAGTCGACGTCACCGCCGCCGGCGTCGCCGCCAACGACATCGCCTGCCACGGCAACTCCGCCTGCTGAAGGCCTGTTCGGACTCGGGGAGATCGTGAACGTGCTCGGCACCGAGCCGGGCGTCCCGGGCGTCGGCGGTTCCATCGTGACGCACGAGCAGATGTGGACCTTCGAGCGCACGACCCTCGACCAGGCCGTCAATCTGGTGCCCGGGGTGGTGAGCACCTTCGACGCGAACGGGCGCCGGAACGAGTCGGACATCTTCGTCCGCGGGTTCGGACGATGGCAGGTGCCGCTGATGGTGGATGGCGTGCGCATCTACCTGCCGGCGGACAATCGGCTGGACTTCAGCCGCTTCCTGACGGCCGACATCGCCGCCATCCAGATTCAGAAGGGCTACGCATCCGTGCTCGATGGCCCTGGGGCAATGGGAGGCGCGATCAACCTCGTGACCGTGAAACCCACGAAGCCCTTCGAGGCCGAAGGTGGCATCTCGACCGGCGGCCGCGACATCGAGGGCTGGAACGCGTACGCGATTGCCGGATCCCGTCAGGCGAAGTACTACGTGCAGAGCAGTGCGACGGTCTCCGATCGGGAGTCGTGGTCGCTCTCCAGCAACTACCACCCGGGCGACAACTCGTTGCAGCCGACAGGTACCCGCGTCGCCTCGGACACGGCGGACTGGCGCGTGAATCTGAAGTTCGGCTTCACACCCACGGCGACCAACGAGTACACCCTGAACTACACGCGGCAGGAGGGAGAGAAGGGGGCGCCGCTGAACGTCTACAACAACCCGCCCGTGCCGCCGAACAGCTACTGGCGATGGCCGCAGTGGGACGTGCAGAGCACCTCGCTCCTGACCACCACCCAGTTGGGCACGTCGTCCTACGTGAAAGCCAAGGCGTACTACAACACGTTCGCGAACGTGCTCGACGCGTTCGACGACGGGAGCTATTCCACGCAGTCGGCGATGGGCCGCTTCACCAGTCCCTACAACGATCACGCCTACGGCACGTCCATCGAGTTCGGCACGACACCCGTGGCGCAGAACACGCTCAAGGCGGCCTTTCACTACCGAACCGATGTCCACCAGGAACAGCAGACGTCGCGTCCGACGCATCCGACCCTCGCCTTCGCGGAGCCGCTGCAGGAGCAGTCGCAGAACACCTGGTCGGTGGCCCTCGAAAACACGTTTCGCGTCACGCCGTCGGTCGACCTCGTCGCGGGCGTCAGCTACGACCGCTACGACATCACCCGGGCCGAGGAGTACAGCGCGGCGCGCGGGCTGTTCGAGTATCCGCATGGCGGATCGGACGCGTTCAACTGGCAGACGGCGCTCGTGTGGCGGCACGCCGGGAGCGGCGACTGGCACGCGAGTGTGTCGGATCGTGCACGCTTTCCGATGATCTTCGAGCTGTACAGCACGCGGTTCGGGACGGCCACGCCCAATCCCGACCTCGGGCCCGAGCGCGCCACGAACCTCGAAGTCGGATGGTCGCGAACGCTCGAGGGCGGCACGCGTCTCACCGCGGCCGTCTTCTACAGCGACGTGCGCGATCTGATCCAGACCGTGGTGCTTCCGGACATGACCACGCAAACGCAGAACGTCGGCAACGGCGACTTCAAGGGCCTCGAGGTCTCGAGCGAGGCCCCGATCGGTCGGACGCTGCGGCTCGGCGGCCACTACACGTTCATCCGCCGTGAGATCACCGACGCCCTTCAACCCGACCTGCGGCCCACCGGTGTGCCGGAGAACCGGGCGTTCGTCTACGCCACGTGGCAACCGACGGCGAGCCTGCGCCTGACGCCGAATGCGGAGTGGGCCGACGACCGCTGGAGCGACGTCAATCCGGCGCCGGCCTTCCCGTATGTCAAGGCAGGAGCGTACGCATTGGTCAACGTCGACGCGACCGTTGCGCTGCCGGGAGGCGTCGAACTCAGTGGGGGCTTCAAGAACCTGCTGGATGACCACTACGAGCTGGCCTGGGGCTATCCACAACCAGGTCGGACGTTCTACGTGCGCACGCGGATGCGCTTCTGAGGAGCCATGCACTGCCATCCCCTGTTTCGAGCCATGGCGCTTGCCGCTGCGGTCATGAGCGGTTCGACGCTGCTGGTGGCCCAGACGGCTCCGCGCTCCCTGGCGGTCGGCGGGGACGTCGGCACCCCGCTGTCGTTCACGCCCGAGGAACTCGAAACACTTCCCCGGACGAAGGTCGAGGTCCAGGAAGACGGCCGGACGATCAGCTACGAGGGCGTCCTGGTGGGCGAGATCCTGAAGCGGGCGGGCGCTCCACTCGGCGCCGAGTTGCGCGGCGATGCCATCGCCAGCTACGTCGTCGCCACCGCGACCGACGGCTACCAGGTGGTCTTCTCGCTCGCTGAACTCGATCCGGCGTTCACGAGCAATGACATCATCGTGGCCGACACGATCGACGGCAAGCCGCTGTTCGCCTACCAGGGGCCGCTCCGGATCGTCGCGCCGAAGGATGCGCGCCGCGCGCGATCCATTCGGATGCTCGAACGGCTCGAGGTGGTCCGCCTGAAGAAGTAAGGCCATGAGATGCCGCCTTCTGCTCATGTGCGCGGCCGGCCTGTGGGCCGTCGTGGTCGCGCGCGCGCAGCCGCCTGAACAGGACGCATTCAGCTGGACCTTGCCTGCCGGGTTCCCTCTGCCCGTGGTGCCACCGGACAACCCGATGTCCGCGGCCAAGGTCGAGTTGGGCCGTCACCTCTTCTACGACACCAGGCTTTCAGGTAACGGCTCACAGTCCTGCGCGAGCTGCCACGATCAGGCCCGCGCCTTCACCGACGGACTGGCCCGCAGCGTGGGATCCACCGGCGAGCGTCATCCGCGCGGCAGCATGAGCCTCGTGAACGTGGCGTATGCGCGGGTGCTCACCTGGGCAGACCCCACGCTGGTGCGCCTTGAAGATCAGGCACTGGTGCCGATGTACGGGACGCACCCGATCGAGCTCGGTCTCGACCGCGGGGATGGGTGGGTGGACGCCTTCACGCGCGATCCGGTATACGACCGGCTGTTTGCGTCGGCCTTCCGCGCCGAGCCGGATCCGATCACACGCGAGAACATCGTCAAGGCCATCGCGAGTTTCCAGCGGGCCATCGTCTCGGCCCGATCCCCGTACGACCGCTATCACTTCGAGCGCGATGATGCGGCGATTCCGGATGCTGCCAAACGCGGCGAGATCCTGTTTCACAGCCGTCCGCTGTCGTGCTTCACCTGTCACGGTGGCGTCCATTTCTCCGGGGCGATGGGCCGTGGCATGGCGCCGGGGGGCGTCGAGTTCCACAATACCGGGCTCTACAACCTGCCTGGTCTGCTCTCGTACCCGGCTGAGAACCCCGGCGTCTTCGAGACGACGAAGCAGGCCGGGGACGTGGGAAAGTTCAAGGCGCCGACGTTGCGCAACATCGCCGTCACGGCCCCATACATGCACGACGGAAGCGTCGCGACGCTCGAGGATGCCGTGTCCCACTACGCAGCCGGCGGCCGAACGATTCCCGACGGCCCCTACGAGGGCATCGGTCACGACAACCCCAACAAGGCCGAGGCCGTCCGCGGCTTCACGTTGACCACGGAACAGCGCTCGGATCTCATCGCGTTCCTGGAGTCGCTCACCGACGAGGAGCTGCTTCGAGATCCACGATTCGCCAACCCGTGGCCAGCCGCACGCGGCGGGCGCTAGCCGTGGCGGGCTTCCCCGTCCGTTTCCGACTTACTCGATGACAGGAGAGAAACCGAACGACTGGCCGCGCCTCGTGCGCTGGTCCGTCTGACGGAAGCGGACGAGCACCACATCCGGAGGGTCCTGCCATGAAGGTTCGCCCACCTTCTCGCAACTCGGCACCCGCAATGGCCATCATTGCCGCGGCTTTCCTCTACCAGGGCTGTTCGGGGCCCGAGTCACTCCTGATGTACCGGCTCCCCTATGCCGACGGTACCCAGGTGAACGTCTGGACAGACCATCTCACGCACTCGCCCAAGAATCGTCTGGATCTGCGCGGCGTCGGCGGCACCGCGCCCTACCCTGTGGTTGCGGCGCATACGGGAATCGTCCGCCTGATCATCGACAGCTACACGCAGGCGTGCTGCGGAGGCTCATGTCCCAACAATTACATCTGGCTCGAGCATCTGGGCGGCGAGTGGACCAAGTACTCCCACCTGGCCACCAACTCGGTAACTGGTGACGCCGGCCTGTCCATCGGCGACCTGGTCCTGGCGGGAGAATTTCTCGGTTACGAATCCAACATCGGCACGTGTAGCAGGCACCTGCATACCGAGGTGGGCGTACCGGACGATCCCGCCAACCCCATTCAGAACCCGAACGTCGTCGGCAACAGCGGCTACCTCGTCGGGAAGAACCGCATCCCGCGGTTCTGCGGCGTTCCAGGACTGACCGCGGTGGCGGGCGACACCTACACCGCCGCGTCCTGTGCCCCTTTACTGTCATGCATGCGATCGAGCGAGAGCCCCGCGACCGAAGGGAACTGTCAGGCCGGGCTGAGCGGTAAGGTCTGCGTTCAGCAACTGCATCCCAACGGGACGCGCTATGTCAGGGACGTCGACTTCAAGAGTCCGATGGTGAAGATCAACCTGGACTGGTGCCCGAACGCTACGTGCCAACCCGGCACCCACACTGGCAGGGCCATCCACGTCATCGTTACCCTCGATGATCCGGCCAATCCCAATGCCGACCCGGTGGTGTTCACTGCCAACTGCAACAACCGCAAAGTGGTGGCCGCCGTCAACCATGTTCAGGAAATTGTCATCGTGGAGGCGCCGAATCTGAGCAGCGAGAATCTGGCGTGCAACGGCAACGCGGCACCAAACGCCTTCGCCAAGTGGGAGATATGCGAGGTGCCTCCCTTCTTCGATCAGTAGGCATCGGCTGGTGAAGCGCTATACACGGCATACGCGTCTGGCCCGTGTGCGAGCAGTTGGCGCTCACGGGCTTCTCCAGGTCTCTCGTGGCCCGTAGAACGGCTCGCCTCGAAGCCATCGTCGACGGAGACACGCCCGAACCTGCGACCCTCGGCTTAGAAGGCCGATGCTCGATCCATCCGGTCAAGTGAGCAGGGCCGTGACGCACGTGACGCACGGGGGCCAACCAGAGTGGCCGGCCACGCGATACGATCGCGGTGGCGCCATGAACCACCTGCTCCACTTCCTCCTCGCCCGCGACGACGACGATCTCCGCCTCGGCAGCCTGCTCGGCGACATCGTCAAGGGACGGGTGGAACGCTACGACCATCCGGGCACGACGCCGCGCCTGCGGACCGGCATCCAGCTCCACCGCGCCATCGACTCGTTCTCCGACCAGCACCCCGCCGTCCGCCGCAGCAAGCAGCGGCTCGCGCCCTCGTACGGGCGTCTCTCCGGCGTGATTGTCGACGTCTTCTACGACCACCTGCTGGCGCGCACCTGGCCGGCGCACCATCCGCAGCCTCTGCCGGAGTTCACGCAGGACGTCTATCGCACCCTGCGCACGAACCTGAGCCGCATGCCGGCGGCCGCCCACCCGCTCATCCACGCCATGAGCCGGCACGACTGGCTGCTGGCGTACGCAGACATCGAGGGCATCGATCGCGCCCTGCGTGGGATGGCCGCACGCACGCCGGTTGCGCGGGGCATTGCCACCGCTGCCGCCGAACTCGATCGCGACTACGCGGCGTTCGCCGCGGACTTCGACGGGTTCCTGCCAGACCTGCAGGCCCATGCCGCCCGTGTGCTGGCGACACCCTTGCATCACTCCGTGGCCATGACGGATCCAACCAGGGCCAGGACGGACATTCCGCCGCAAACCACGGTCGTGAAGGGCACGTCGGTGCCCGATGCGCGTGATGCGATACGCGACACGAGTGTAATGATTGCCACCCGCAACCACGACCTGATCCGCGAGTGGGCGAGACGCCAGAACGCCGAGCCGGCGACCGGGGAGGCGTCGGCATCAGGCCAGGCGACCGTCGACGTGCAGGACGGGGGCGCCCGTATCCGCTTCAACTTCCCGGCCGCGGCATCGTTCCGGCCGATCAGCTGGGACGAGTGGCTCGACGTGTTCGATCGCGACCACCTCGTCTTCGTCTTCGAACCCCCTGATGCCTCCACGAGCACGTTCGCGCGCCGCGGCGGCAGCTACTACCGCCTGGTTCCGTCCGCCGAATGGGTGGGCACGCTCCGCTGACGAGACGTCACGAATCACGTCACGGAGCAGGCGTGGGTCTACGGGCCGTAGTCACATTTCTGCAGGACGCGCCACCTCGGCCCTGGCGATCCTGTTCGCGTGCCGGGAGGGGCACGACCATGACCGTATCCGCGATTCCGACTGGCTACCCCCGAGTGAGCCCGTACCTGATCGTCGATGACGCCGCCGCGACGCTGGCGTTCATGACCGGCGTCTTCGATGGTGACGTGATGGGAGCGCACACCCTGCCCGACGGCCGCATCATGCACGCGGAAGTGCGCATCGGTGACTCCGTCGTCATGCTGGGCGGCGCGAGCCCGCAGTGGCCGGCCGTGCCAGCCGCACTGCACATCTACGTGACCGACGTGGATGCGACGTACCGGCGGGCTCTGGACGCCGGCGCAAAGACGGTAACGGCACCCGAAACGAAACCTTACGGCGATCGCAGCGCGTACGTGACCGACGCGTGCGGCACGATGTGGTTCATCTCGACGCACGTCGAGGACGTGCCCGCGGACGAGTTGGCGCGCCGCATGAGTGGCGGCGGCGCATGAGCGTCCACGACGTGTTCGTCGGCCATCGCTGGCTCATCGGCCACCACATCGAAGACGTGGCGGCCGACGAGACGCAGCGCCGTTCCGTCGACCGTGGACCCGCCTGCGCCAAGGCTACGGCGCGGCAAGCCCGCCGTCCCTACCGTCCCTCGCTCGACGGCGGCACGACACCCTTGATGCGCATGTAGGTGACGATGTTGCCGTAGTGCTCCATGTTGTGCGCGTTGTTGAACGCGAGCACGGCGAGCTTCGGCTGCTCGCCGAGGAAGTACTTCACCTTCTCGAGGCCCGCCGTGTCGGTCATCTTCGCGAACACGCCGTCACAGTAGGCGAACGCGCCCTCGAGCGCCCTGGCCAGGTCGGCCTTGCTGGTGGCCGTCTTCTCGATGTCGCTCGTCGACGGGCTCTTCTCGCCTGCGGCGACCGCGCAGATCATGTAGTTCGCGTTGGCGATGTGCCCGAACAACCGCCCGAGCGTGCGAACCTCGGGCGTGGGAGCGAACGCGTAGTCGGCCTCGGCCATCTTCGCCGCGGCCTTGGTGACGTTGCCCTTGATCAACTCGTACTGCGCCTTGGTCGCGGCAGTCATGGGACTGGCGTCCTGCGCGGCGGCGGTGCCAGCCACGCACAGCAGACCAACGAGTGCAACGGCAGCAGACTTCATCATGTATGACCTCCCCTGGTGAACACGCGACGCATGTCGACGCGCCTCCCCGCTCGTCGCGCGGCGTGCGCGCACGGAGCAGGCGTCAGACTGACATCCTATCAACGTCGAGGACGTACGGCAGCCGGGCCACCGGCTCGGGTGCTCAGGCCTCAGGCTTCGGGCTTCGGGGCTCAACGGGCCACCCGGCTACGGGCTACGGGCTACGGGCTACGGTGCTCAGGCTTCAGGCTTCAGGCTTCGGGTTCACCGGGCCACCGGCTACGGGCTGCCGGCCCCAATCGGTTCCGGCCACCGGCCACCGGCCACCGGCTACCTGCTACCTGCTACCGTCTCCCGCTCATCGGCTGCTGGGCTTGCGGACTTCGAGGTGTAGGGGCCGCACACGGCACGATGGCTATCACGAGCGCTCTCGCGAATCATACCGTGGTCATGTGACCGCACTCTTACGAAAATGCCGCCCAAGGGCCGGGCAGGCCCGGCCCCTACGCCTGGCGGCGACCGGTGTGGAAACCCTGCTCGTCGGGCTGGTGGGCTCTCTACCCATCGACACCCTCACGTCTCTCGCAACACGTGCGCCGGATCGATACGCGACGCACGCCACGCCGGCACACAGCCCGCCAGCGCGCCTATCGCCGCCAAGGTCATCGCGGCGACGATGAGCGTCGCGGGATCCGACGGATCGAGGCCGTAGAGCAGCGGGGCGACGGCACGAACGGCCCAGAGGCTGGCGAGGCCACCGATGAGCACTCCCAGCGCCACGAGCGCGCACACGCGCCGCATCACCAGCCGGACGACGCCGTGAGGTGTGGCGCCCAACGCCATACGAAGGCCCAACTCGGCACGGCGACGGTTCACGGCATACGACGTGATGCCGTAGAGACCGACACCCGCGAGCAGAAGTGCCAGTCCTCCGAAGACGGCAGAGAGCGCGGCAATCAGGCGCTCCTGCGCGAGCGACGCCTGTACCTGGTCGGCCAGCGGCCTGAATGTCAGCACGAGATCGGGGTCGATCTCGCTCAGGGCCGACACGACGCTGTGAGCAAGCCGCGCTGGCTGCCCAGATGCGGACCTGACGCTGATGCTGGCGCGCGAGAAGCGCACGTCCGACCAGTCGTACTGCAGCAGCGGAATGTACATGGTCGGCTGCACGCGCCCGCGGACCGAGCCGTACAACGCGTCTTCGACCACGCCGACGATGGAGCGTGTCGTCTGCGCGGGAAACTGCGTGACCTGGCGGTCGATCGCGCCATGGTCGGACAGAAACTTCCGGACGAACGCCTCGTTCACCACCGCGACCATGGGTGCCGTGGCGGTATCGGCCTCGCTGATGTCTCGGCCGGCTGTCAGGCGCGTCCCGTAAGTTGCGAACCACTGGGGCGTGACGAAGTTGACGAGCGCCGTGCTCTCGGTTTCCGGCAGCATGGGCGCTCCGGACACTTCGATCCTGTTGCCGCCCCACACGCTGCCACTGAGCGGCGTGGTGCCCGATGCTGCGGCGTTCTCCACGCCAGGGACCGACGCGGCCGCCACAGCGAGCCGCTGGTACAGATCGAGACGCCTGGCCATCTCGTCCTCGCTCCTGTTTGCATGCACGGTCACGACGAGCACGCGGTCGGCCTCGAACCCGAGCGGGACGCTGGCAAGACGCGCGAACGTCTGCAGGAACAGGCCGGCAGCGACGACGAGCATCAGCGACAGGGCGACCTGGCCGACGATCAGCCCGCTCGACACGCCGAGGCGGCCCTCGCCAGACGACGTGCGTCCATGCGTCCTCAACGCCGCGACAGGCCGGGCACGCGTACCACGCATCATGGGCGTCGCGCCGAACAGGACGGTCGTGGCAAGCGCGACGAGCGTCGCGAAGACGAGGACGCGCCAGTCGATGGACAGGTCGAGGAACACGCGACTCTGGTGGCTGGACAGGTATGTCGCGAGCGCACGGCTGCTCCAGACGGCACACAGCAGTCCCACTGCGGCACCGGCTGTCGCCAGCATCAGGCTCTCGACGAACAGTTGCTGCGCCAGCCGCCCCCTGCCTCCGCCCAGGGCGAGGCGCACGGCGAACTCGTGTTGCCGTGACACCGACCGCGCCAGCAGGAGGTTCGCCACGTTGGCGCACGCGATGAGCAGCACGAGGGTCGCGACGACGAAGAGCGTCAGCAACGGGCGTTCGTACCGCGCGCGCAGCGCTGACGTGCCGGCAGCGCCTGGCGTCAGGCCGAGCGGTTCCTGGAGGAACGATGTCCGTCCCCGCTCGTGCAGCGCGCCTTCGCGAATCTGCGGCTGCACGGCGCGCAGGGCCGCGGTGGCCGCTTCGGGTGCCTGCGCCGACTCGAGCCGGACCATGACCGTCAGCCAGTACGCGGCGCGATGCTCGAGATATGTATCCGGACCTCGTACGAGCGCTTCAGTCTCGATGGGCACCGCGACGTCGAACGTGCGTCCCACTTCCGCGCCAAAGAAGCCTGGTGGTGTCACGCCGACGACCGTGAACGGCACGCTGTTCGCGAACACGGTCGTCCCGACCACATCGGCAGCCCCACCGAGGTGCCGCTGCCAGAACGCGTGGCTGACCACGGCCACCGGACCGTCGGGCCCACCGCCGCGCACATCGTCGCTCTCCGAGAGCGTTCGGCCGAGCAGCGCCTGCACGCCAAGCGTGTGGAAGTAGGTACCACTCACGAAGACACCCTCAATCGGCTGCAACTCACCGCTCGTGCCGGACGGCAGCGAGAAGGAGACGCCGGGCGCCGGATATCCCCACGCACACGCGCCGTCGAAGAGGTGTGATTGTCGACGGACCTGATCCCAGATGGCGTAGGTCCAGTGCTGGTTGGGTGATCCCCCGCCTGACAGGAGCGCAAGACGCTGCGGCTCGGTCACCGGCAACGCGCGAAGCAGGAGGCCATTGATCAACGAGAAGATGGCCATGTTGCACCCGACGCCGAGTGCGAGCGACAGCACGGCCGCCGACGTGAATCCCGGGCTGCGCCGGAGGGATCGCATCGCGTAGCGCGCGTCGCGCACGAGGTTCTCGACGAGAGACACGCGCCTGACGTCGCGGCATGCCTCTTTGCGTTGCTCGAGGCCACCGAGGGCGCGCAACGCGTCGGCGCGGGCCTGTGCGATGGTCATGCCCCGCGCCAGGTTGTGCTCGATCTGCCGCTCGACGTGAAACCGGAGTTCCTCGTCCAGTTCCCGTTCGACATCGTCGCGCCGCAAGAGCGAGCGCAGACGCAACAGCACGGTATACCGCCAGCGCAGAAGGGACATGTCAGCTCTCGCGGAGTTGCACGACCAGCGAGATCCAGTCTTCCTGCTCGAGCTTGTGCAGGGCGGGATACAGCGAGCCGTCGCTCACCCGCAGCGTGTCGCCGGACACCTGGGTGAGGCGCTGACCGATGGCCCAGCCGTGCAACGGCTCGAGTGCCAGGATCTCGAGAATGGGAAGGTCCTGCGTGCCCTGCACGAGAGCCGGTGGCTTGCTCATGGCGCTCCTCTCGGTTACCGAGCTAATGTATCCGCGTTCCTCTCGGTAAGCAAGGGGACTGGGACGATGCCCCGGGCTATCGCGCACCGGCAGGCTGCGCGATCACGGCGAAGCCGCCGATCAGCCGCCTTGGGCCGGACAAAGTCCGGCCCCTATGCCTGGGGCGCCCTACCTGGGGGGCGGTCCGTAGCGGTCGTAGGTGCCCGCCGCGCTGCGCAGCAGCTTCAGCAGGACGTCGCTGTTCTCGTAGACGCCGGTGAACTGCCACGCGCCCGGGCCGGTCGCCGAGAGCGGCACGTCCGATGCGGTGTGGCCGGCGAACGTGTGTCCGGACGACGCGGTGTCGGCGGGGCAGCCGTGCGGATCCGGGCACGCGGTCTCGCCGTTCTCGATGATCCCCGACACCAGGAAACCTGGCACGGCGTCTGGCACAATCCTCGCCGGATTGGCCGTGGCCACTCGCTGCCCGTCACGCGTCTCGAGCACGGCGGCCTCTGTCTGCAAGGGGCTGGACAGCCAGTTCTCGAGGCGATCGGGCGCGGCCGCCCAACCAAGCAGGAGCTTACGCGACGGGTTGGGATCGACGGGGTAGCCCTGCGCATCGACGACGTAGTTCGTGGTGAAGGGCAGCACCTGCTGCGCGTCGAAGCGGAACACGCCGGCATAGTCGCGCACGGCGCGGCCGATCGTCTGCGGCGCGTACCGTTCGTTGCCGACGCCGACGATGGCGAGGCCGCCCGTCTCGTGGTCCGCGGTGACGATGACCAGCGTGTCGTTGTCGGGATCGGCATCCGAGTTGGTCGTGCGCGCGAACTCGAGCGCGACAGCCACCGCTCGGTCGAGCTCGATCGTGTCCCACAGCATCCGCTCGGCATCGGCCGCGTGCGCACGCTTGTCCACCGACGCACCTTCCACCATCAGGTAGAAACCGTCAGGAGAGTGCGCGGCGAGCGACTTCAGCGCGAGGCGGGTCATGTCCTCGAGCATCGGCGTGTCGCGATACGGCGCGTTGCGCTCGAGCGCCAGCTCGTTGCTGTAGCGTCCGGCACCGACCTTGTCGAAGGCGACGGGCAGGTGCTGGTGATGGAACAGCCCGAGCAGTGCGCGTGGCGCGGGCACCGTGTCGGTCAGCATCGCCCGGGCGTCGGATCCGGTGCGTAGCGTGGCGTATCCCGCGCGCACGTACTCGTCCACGAGATTGCGGCCGTCGGTGCGTCCACCGCCCGCCTCCCTGGGCAGGAAATGCGCGGCGCCGCCGCCGAGCAGCACAGTCACGCCATTGGTGGCACGCTCGTCGAAGAACTGCGCGGCGATGCCCGCTCCCGCGAAGCGGTTGGATGTGTGCGCAGCGTTGCCGGCGGGCGTCGAGTCGGTCAGATCCGCGGTGGTCACGAGCCCCACGTTGAAGCCCGGACCCCGCGTGCGCCGCAGCAACTCGCCGACGTACTCGATGCGCGGGTTGTCGAACGCGTCGGGCGTGTTGTCGGGAAGCACGCCCTCCTGGTTGTTGTTGTGCTTCTGACCGGTCACGTAGGCGGCCATGCCGGGCGACGAGTCGGTGACCACGGCGTTGAGCGCGCCGGTCATCACCAGGCCGGTGACGTCGAGTGTGTCCATGGCGAGCCGTCCAGCGGCCTTGCCGTTGTGCGTGCCCCTCGACACGAGGCGCGCCGCGGTACGGTGCGCGACGCCCATGCCGTCGCCGAGCACGAGGATGACGTTGCGGGCGCGCGGTGTGCTGACGCGCCGCTCGTTCGGCGCATCCGCCCATGCGTCGACGCGCAGCCGGGATACCGCGGTCTCGCCGTCGGCGGCCTGCGCGCGGATGACGAGCGCGCCGGCCTGCGCCTGGCTGAACCCCCGGAGGAGGAAGTTGCGGCTGTTGGCCGGGGCGCCCACGTCGGCGCTCGGGTCGTTGCGCGCGGTCACCTCCGCGTCGTTGATCCAGACGCGGAGGCCAGCGGGCGGCGTCTCGCCGTCCGCCGTGGCCTCGACGCGGACGTCGACCCGCTGATCTGCGGCGAGCGTTCCGCCGTCTGGCGGCATGATACGGATGGTCGTGGCTGCAGCGGCCGGAGCGACGCAGGACAGCGCGAGGATCAGAAGGAACGTCGGCACTCTCATGACGCACGATCATAGGCCGTTCCTGTGACGCCAGCGGTCAATCCTCGCGGCTCACGGTGTCGAGAACGCCGCGGCGTCCGGCTTGAGGCGCAAGGCGCAGGGCCAGGACCGCCCTGCGTCTCGAGCGTCGAGTCGTGAGCCGTCCCTGCTCTTGACGGCCAAATCACCATGTACGTACAATTCACCGTACACAGCGACAGGGGCGTGGCATGGCGGTGAAGTCGGAACGTCTGGAAGCACGGATCTCACGGGAACAGCGGTCGACGCTGGAATGGGCCGCTGCGCTCGCCGGCACGCCTGTGTCGGCATTCGTTGTCGATGCCGCGGTCGAACGCGCTGAAGCGCTGTTGGCGTCGCGGATGTCGACGACCGTGCCGGCCGACTACTTCGACCGTCTGATCGGTGCGCTCGACGAGGCGGACCGTGCCCCCCGGCTCGCGAGAGCGGTGCGACGCGCCGCGAAGCGGCCACGGATTGCCGGTCCATGACGCTCCGTGTCGCCCCGCTGGACGACCGCCACGACCTCACCACGTTTCGCTCCGGCAAGATGGCGCTCGACGGATGGCTGCGCGACCATGCGCGTCACGCCGCTGCCCAGGGCACGCGCACGTATCTGCTGCTCGATGACCACGATGCAGTCGTCGGGTACTTCGCCATTGCTCCGCACGTACTCGATCGCGGCGATGCGCCAACGAGCATCGGCCGGGGCGCGCCACGCCAGATCCCGTCCATTCTCCTCGCCAAACTCGCACTCTCGACGCAGCTCCATGGGCGAGGTCTCGGTGCCGAACTCCTCGTGAGAGCGCTGCGCGCGATGGTCGATGCGGCTCGTATCGCCGGCGGCAAGCTCATCGTCGTCGATGCCATGGATGAAGGCGCGGCAGCCTTCTATCGACATCACGACTTCGAGCCGGTGCCGAATCGACCGGACCGGCTCGTGATGAAGATCAGCACGGCTGCCCGTACGCTCGGTACCGATTGGCCATGACCGTATCTCCCCTCGACTGGTCGAGGCCTCAAGAGGCCTCTCCCCTCTCGGGCCGGCCAAGGCCGGCCCCTACACCTGCCCCACCCGACTCCCCTCGGGCCGGCCAAGGCCGGCCCCTACGCCTGCCCTGGGCGGTATGATCGCGAGATGCCACAGACTCGCCGCGCTATCGCTCTCCGCGCTATCGGTCTCGTCACCGTCGCCCTCGCCGCGCTCGTGACGCTCTTCGACGTGCCGGCCGGGCACGCGCAATCCGAGCCGTTGAAGATTGGCATCATCGGCACGGGGCGCATCGGTGGCGCGCTCGCCAGGCACTGGGTCAATGCCGGCCACGAGGTGCTGATCTCGTCGCGCAATCCTGACCAGCTCAAGGGACTCGCGGCCGAGCTGGGCCCGCGCGCCCGCGCCGGGACACCGCGAGAGGCCGCGGCGTTCGGCAGCGTCGTTCTCGTCTCGGTGCCGTATGCCGCGATCCCGCAGATCGGCGCTGACTTCGCGGCGGAACTCGCCGGCAAGATCGTGCTGGACACCAGCAATCCGGTCGAGCGGCGCGACGGGCCGATGGCGCTCGACGCCCAGAAGAAGGGCGCGGGCCTTGCCACCGCCGAGTTCCTGCGTGGCACGCGCGTCGTGCGCGCGTTCAACTGCATACCCGCCGCGGCGCTCGCCAACCAGGCCAACCGCGAGCCCGCGCGCATTGCGATTCCCCTGGGCGGAGACGACGCGGAAGCGCTCGAGGTGGCACAGCGCCTCGTGCGCGACGCCGGCTTCGATCCGGTCGTCGTCGGCTCGCTCGCCCGCTCGCGCGAGTTCGACCTCGGCCAGCCGCTGGCAGGCGGATCGGCGACCGCCGCCGAGCTGCGTGCGAAGATCGGGCAATAAGACTCCTGTTCACCAGTCTGTTGGAGGGCGCGATGACGACGAAGCCGACGGTTACCGGATTCCTGCGTGCAGTTGCATCATCGCTGACGCGTGTGGTTGCCGCCTCCCTGCGAGGCCTGCGATACGTGTGCACGCTGTTGGCGAGACCTGGCGCCGGGCCATATCTGTCGGGCGCCTGAGATCCGGCAGCGCGACGGCCATGATGCGGTCGTCGGTGAGTGGCGCGCCGTGGAGGGCGGACCAATTGGCCCATGAGATCGCCCACGTGGTCTACACTGGGTAGCAGGAGGGCCATCATGGACACCAATCGTGTCATCGAGAGCTTCCTCGGCCGCCTGCCACCCGGGGCCGCGCGTGGCGGCTACCAGCTCCATGCGCTCGTGGGCGACGGGTTGCCCGCGGCCGTGATCGGCCGGATCGATCGCGCCCTGGACCTGTCAGCATCCGAGAGCGCACGTGTCTTCGGACTGAGCGCCACGTCCCGGAAACGATACAAGCGGACGCCTCGCAAGCGGCTGGACCCTTCCGCTTCGGACCGCATCGTCCGGGTTGCCAGCGCCGTGGCGGACGCCGTCGAGATATTCGGCGATGCCGCCAGAGCCATCGCCTGGTTCAAGACACCCAGCCTCGCCCTGGGCAATGAGCGGCCTCTCGATCTCATGGCGAGCGATCCCGGCGCCAGGCTCGTACGAGACGAGCTGCTGCGGATCCGGTACGGCCACTGGGCGTGAAGATCCATCGTCTTGCGCGCGCCGAACTCCGCAGATCGATGTGGAGCGGCGAGGGCGGCCTGCATGTCGACGGCAGATGGCACCTCGCCGGACAGCGGGTCGTGTATGCGGCACAATCGCTGTCTCTTGCACAACTCGAGGTGTTGGTCCACATCTCGGATCGCCGGCAGATACCGCCCCTGGTCTACGGGGAGGCCGATGTTCCCGACGACGTGCCGGTTGAGATCGTCGAGGCCGCGCGACTGCCGCGCGACTGGCGTCGGGTCGCCCCGCACAGTCCCGAAACTCAGCGCATCGGGGCGGATTGGCTCAAACGACAGTCGACGGCCGTACTCCGCGTGCCTTCTGCGGTCAGCATCGCCGAATGGAACGTGCTGCTCAATTCGGCGCACCCGGACTTCGCGCGAATCGCGGTGGCCCCGAGCCGGGCGTTCACGATGGATCCGCGCCTGTCGTGAGCGCATGCGGCGGATTGCTGACGCTCATGACCATCGAGCGTGCTCCGAACCCTCGACATGCGGCAGGCCGCGGGCCGCCAAGGTATGGTCTTCGCATGCAGAGACGCCACGAGGAAGCCCATGTCGGCGATGCCGTTCATCGGCGTGAGAAGCCCTTCCGTTGCGACAGATTCTTCGGTCCGTCGATCGCGCCTGCCAGCCGCATGAAGCGCCCCGCGCCTTTCGGGCTCGCTCCAGCTCGTCGCGCACGATCTTTCCCTGCGACATGCCAGTACGCGCCGCTTCCGTCTCCAGCCAGACGGCCAACTCTTTGTCAATACGGACGGTGAGTGTGTGACTCATTCGCCAATGTGTATTCGCCCAGCGGGCCGAAGAACAACGAGAAGCCCGCGAACACGAGGCGCCAAGGAGGGACAGGACCGGACGCGCTGTCACTCCGGCAGCGCGAAGGCCATGATGCGGTCGTCGGTGAGCGGCGCGCCGAAGAACCCGCCGCCGGTCGACGTGATGACCACATACTGCCTGCCATCGCGACCGAGATAGGTACTCGGCGTCGCGTTCGCGGCGCCGCCGAGCGTGAAGGTCCACAGTTCCTGTCCCGTCTTCGCATCGAACGCCCGGAACCGCGCGTCGTCGGTGGCGCCCACGAACACGAGCCCCCCGGCGGTTGCGATGGTGCCGCCGTTGCCGGGTCGGCCGGTCCGCTGCTTCGCGGGCGGCAGGCTGTCGGTGACGCCGAGCGGCACGCGCCAGACGAACTCGCCCGTGTTGACGTCGACGGCCGTCAACTGTCCCCACGGTGGCTGCTGGCACATCATGTTGGTCGCCGCGTCCCTGAATCGGCCGCCGCCTGGCACGCCTTGATACGGGCCGTCCGGATCCACGCGGTTGCCCTGGCCATCGGCCAGTGCCGCGCCGGTCGCCTGGGGCTCCCGGTCGGTGACGCCGGCGAGCTGTCCGTACTCGTTGGTGTTCACGAAGAGGTAGCCGAGCTGCGGATTGAACGACACGCCGCCCCAGTTGACCCCGCCGTGGTTGCCGGGGAACTGCAGGCGCAGGCGCTTGTACCCCTGCGGCAGGTACGGTCCGCCGAGTTGGACGCCCTGCAGCAGCGCGCGGCACGCGGCTTCGAGTTCCGGCGTGACCGTCGCGATGTCGTCCAGCGTCATCGTCATCCGTGAGAGGGGAGCGGGTCTCAGCGGAAACGGCTGCGTCTTCGCGGCGCGCTCGAGGGGAACCTCGCTCGCCGGCACGGGCCGCTCCTCCACGCCGTAGATCGGCCGGCCGGTCACGCGGTCGAGGAGGAACAGCAGCCCCGGCTTGTTGATCACCGCGACTGCGGGGATCGTCCGTCCGTCGTGCCGCACGTCGATGAGCGCGGGCGCCGCCGAGAGGTCGGCGTCCCAGATGTCGTGATGGACGACCTGGAAGTGCCACAGGTACCGTCCGGTGTTCGCATCGGCGGCCACGATGCTCGAGCCGAAGAGGTTGTCACCCGGCCGGTCGCCGCCGTACTGGTCGACCGACGGCGCGCCAAACGGCATGTAGACGATCTCGCGCTCGACGTCCACCGTGATGAAGCCCCAGACGTTGACACCCGAGCGGTGCTTCCAGCTCTCGCCCTCCCACGTGTCGTTGAATCGCTCGCCGGCCTGCGGGATCGATCGGAACGTCCACACGAGTGCGCCGGTGTGGATGTCCCACGCCCGCACGTCGCCGAGCGGGCCGCGCGGCGGGTTCTCCTGTGTGCGGCTGCCGGTGATGACGAGGTTGCGATACATCGTCGGCGGCGAGCTGAGGCCGACGGTGCCGGGCATTCCCTGGAGGATCTCGGGCGTGTTCAGGTCGAGGCTGCCGCCCTCACCGAAGGCGAGGTTGGGACGACCGGTCTTCGCGTCGAGCGAATAGAGCCGGCCGCCTCCGGTCCCGAAGACGATCTGTGGAGGCGTCCGCGCGTCGCCGGACCAGTACTCCACGCCGCGCGTCGAGGGGTTGCCAACGGGGAGCTGGAAGACCCAGATCTCCTCGCCCGTTGTCGGGTCGAGGGCGACGACGCGGCCGTAGGGCGTCGTGATGTACATGACGCCGGCGGCGACGATCGGCGTGGTCTCGCTCATCGCGAAGTCCACGCGTCCAGAGCCACGCCCCGCGCCTGTTCCTCCCGCGCTGACGGCCGGTCGCATGTGATACGTCCACGCCACGTCGAGCCGATCGACGTTGGCAGGCGTGATCTGCGTGAGCGGCGAGAAGCGCATTCCTCCGGCGTCGTGACCGTAGGTCGGCCACTCGGTCGATGCGGCGGGCGCGTTCGACTGGGCGCGCGTCGGTGCGCCGGCCGGAACGACAACCGCAGTCCCGACCGCTGCGGCCACGACCACAGCGAGTGTGCCCGCGTGTCGCATCATTGCTCCCCTCTGCATGCGCTGTCGTCCTGCCCGTCGAGTTACTGGATTATCGGCGCAACCGCGTGTCGCCTGCGCGTCGCGAGCGCCGTGGCGGTCGAACTCTTATTCATGTATGGTCCAATAACCTATTACTCTGCTGGCCGAGGACCCATCCACGGCGAAAGGACGCAAGCTCAACCTGTATCATGCCGCACTCGCCGGCGTGGCGATGGGCCACCACACGCACACGCACACGCACCTGACCAGCTACGTGAAAATCCCGGGCGCATCCCTTGCGCCCATCGTCGACGCGCTCGTGTCGGCGGAACTCGTCGAGCGCATCCAGGATCCGATTCGTGACAACCGGCCGACGTATCATCCGGCCGATCCGTTGATCCGCTTTCACTACGCCGTGATCCGGCATCACGCGTCCCGTCTGTCCCGGCACGACGCGGATCCGCGGCGAATCTGGCAGCACCTCACGCCGACCTTCGACTCGCAGGTCGTCGGTCCTTGCTTCGAAGCCATGGCCCGGTACTGGGCCATGCACTTCGCGGACGACGTGACGCTGGGAGGGTCGCCCGACCACGTCGGGCCGACAACGCTATCGCTGGCCGACGGGTCGGAGCAGGAACTCGACGTTGTCGTCGCTGCGGCCGACGCCGAGACCGCGGCGCAGCGGACGGTCCTCGCCCTTGGTGAAGCGAACGCCGGTGAACGCATCTCGGCGCAGCACCTGCGGCGCCTCGAGGCGGCGCGCACGGCGCTCGGCGGTCGGGCCTCCCGTGCGAAGCTGCTCCTGTTCGGCGTCGACTTCACGTCGGGGATCGCGACCGAGGCGCGCCGCCGCGCGGACGTCGAACTCGTCGGCCTCCGGCGCCTGTTCACGGGCGGTTGACCAGGCGCTCGGGTTTGGCGGTCATACGCGCAGCCGGCGACCGCCGATCTCGCCGTGGGCGGCATCCCCGGCCTCCGCCAGGTCGATCGACTCGTTCACCGTGTGTGCCTCTTCGACGCTGCCCGGACCGTGGAGCATCGCGGGTATGCCGGCGTGGTTGGTGAACAGCCGCAGGTCCGACGCGTATCACACCTTGCAGGACGGCCGCCGTGCCGGTCAGTTCCTCATGCGCGCGCGCAAGCTGGCCGACAATGGGCGCCTCGGCGTCTGTGGCCGCTTCCTGGCTCGCCCGTGACAGACGGCAGTACTCGCAGCGGTTGTGCGCCCGCTGGACGATCTGCGCCCGAAGCGCGGACGCGACGTCACTCATCGTTCCGTTGTGTCTGGAGAGCGGCGCGATCGGCGCGGAGTCGGAGGAGTGACAGGACCTCTGCCAGGTCGACCACCGCCTCCGCTGTCTGCCGCTCCTGAGGCGAGAGCGTTTCACCTCGGTCCTGGCGGTCCAGGTAGGCCTGAAGCAGATCGTGCAAGCCGGCAGAAAGCCGGAACTCCGCCAGATCGTCAGGCACCTCGAGTTCGATCAGGACGCTCTGCGACATCGGACTCCTCTGATCCGGAAAGCGCGATCGTATCAGGCATCAAGCGGACTCGCGGCCTGGCCGTCAGTCACTCGTTCTCGCCGACAGCCGACGGACAGCCAAGGCAACCCGATGAGAATGCAGGCGTTGCTCGCGTGACCTGAGCAACGCCGAAGATGGCGTCGGCATCGCCCCTGTTGGACCAGCGTGCTGGCAAGGGCGAAGAACTCGCCGGCAGGCGCATCGACGGCGCGAGCGATCTCCGGCACGACCCGCGCCCGTGCAACCGGTCGTCGCGGGAGTGACTGGCACGGGCGCCACACATCTCCGGTACCGGCACGCATTGGACAGACGTGACGCTCGACGTCAATCTCGAGCACGACGCCTGCGTCTCGCCGGGCCCGTTCACCGTAAACCGAGTGTAGAGAACCCCGGCTGAATCGCCGACAAATGCACTGTCGTCGAGCCATCCCGGCCGGTCACACCGATCGTCACACCGCGCGAGAGCACACAGGAGTCGGCATCGCCCGTCCGGAGGATGGCGGAGATTCGCTCGACATGTGAGGCAGTGTGAGGCGCAGCTTCACTGGGGTCCTGAACGCGATGGAGGCTTCGGGGATTCCGATGTGTCGTGCGGACGCGCCGACCGGCGCGGAGTGGGCACCGCTCAGGTGCGGAAGCCCAGCTTCGGAAACACCCAGACCTGCAGGATGAACTGCAGGGCGAGCACAGCGACCACGATGAGGAGGGTTTCCATGCGGACGACCTACGCCCTGGCGCCAGACGTGGCCGAGTACGACGGAGGATCGCTGGCCGGAAACGACTCATCCAGCATTTCGTCCAACGCGGCTTCCTCGGCGCTCGACGGCGACTCGAGCCAGGCGCGCACGCGACCGAGATCGTCGTGGCCGAGCAGGGCACGGGCGACGACGATGCCGATGGCCACGCCCACGAGGCCGATGCCTGCCCATGTGAGGTGCTGCCCGCGGGACCGCGTCACGTCGAGTCCCGGGCGTGAGCCCAGCCATGCGTCCGAGTGTGGTGCATCGTCTGCCAGTCCCTCGTTGAAGGCGTCCACCGCGAAGCTCTCGCGTGACCGCTGCCGCTTCCACAACCTTGGGTCGAACATTCTTTCCCCCTGTCTCTGTATCGTCTCACACCGCGGCGTGCGTCGATGCGCAGCCGCAGCGAAACCGGGTCCGAGTCCTGTACTCTCATTCGACACCGATGCGACGACGATCGTTCCTGACCGCCTTGACCGCCCTCGCGACCGCGACGGCTACGTCGCGCCTGCGCGCCTCACAGGTGGGCCGCACGGCGGATGTCCTGCTCCGGAACGGGCGTGTCTGCACCGGAATCGCCGGCGCGCTCGAACCCGGCGGGGTCGCTCTCCGAGGACCGCGAGTCGCCGCGGTCGGTGACCTGACGGGCTGGACCGCACCGCGCGAGATCGACGTGGCCGGGCAGGTGATTGCGCCGGGCTTCATCGACGTCCACTCGCACGCGGCCGAGGGACTCGCGCGCAAGGGACTGCACACGGCTCGCGCCCTCCTGGCGCAAGGCATCACCACGGTCGTCGTGAATCCGGATGGTGGCGGGCCGCTGGAACTCGTGGCGCAGCAGGACGCCTTCCTCTCGCTCGGCATCGGCGTCCACGTCGCCCAGCTGATCGGACACGGAGTCGTACGCCGGTCCGTCCTCCAGATGGACGACCGCGCGCCGACCGCCGTCGAACTCGATCGGATGGGCCAGTTGGTCGACGCAGGTCTGGTCGCAGGCGCCGTCGGGCTGTCGAGCGGCCTCTTCTATGCGCCCGGACACTTCGCGCGCACCGAGGAACTGGTGGCGCTGATGACGCGCGTCGCGGCCGTCGGCGGGCTGCACACGAGTCACATCCGTGACGAGAGCAACTACTCGGTGGGCCTCGTCGCGGCGGTGGACGAAATCATCCGGATAGCCGAGGCGAGCGGCTCGACGGGCATCGTGAGCCACATGAAGGCCCTGGGGCCAGACGTGTGGGGACTGTCGCGCACGTGCATCCGGCACATCGACGAGGCGCGCGCACGTGGCGTGTCGGTGTGGGCCGATCAGTATCCGTATGAGGCGAGTTCGACCAGCCTGGCGGCGGCCGTGCTGCCGCGCACCGCGCAGGTCGGAGGGCGCGAGGCGATGCTGGCCAGGCTCGGGGATCCGGCGCAGCGTGCGGCGCTGCTGCCCGAGGTGCGCGAGAACATCCGGCGTCGGGGAGGTGCCGCATCGCTCGTCGTGGCGTTCTATCCGCCGGAGCGCACGTATGAAGGGCTCTCGCTGGAGGCCATCGCGGCGCGTCTCGGGGCGTCGGCGGAGGTGGCGGCGCTCGACGTGATCGCCACGCGCGATGCGTCCATCGTCTCGTTCAACATGGCCATGGACGACATCGACACGCTGATGACGCAGCCGTGGATGATGACCAGCAGCGATGGCTCAATCTTCTTCCCTGGTGAAGGACGTCCGCACCCGCGTGGGAATGGGGCGTTCACGCGCAAGCTGACGGCGTTCGTCCGCGACCGCCACGTGCTGCGCCTCTCTGACGCGCTGCAGGGCATGACGCGGTTGCCGGCCAACGTCTTCGGCCTGGTCGATCGCGGGCGGCTCGAACCGGGGGCCATGGCCGACGTCGTGGTCTTCGATCTCCAGCGCCTCGAAGACCGGGCCACGTATCTCGACCCGCACCAGTTCGCCGGTGGCATGTCGTACGTGTTCGTCGACGGCGTGGCGGCCATCGACGCCGGCACGTTCACCGACGCGCTCGCAGGAACGTTGCTGCGCCGGGGCGGTGCCGTCCGCGCTCGGGACGGGGCGCGATGACCCGTCAGTCGAGCGCGGGGCGGCGTCCGGCGCGTCGTTCGCGGCGTCTCGACTGATCGCCGCCGTGAGACCTGACCCCTCGCGTGTGCATCCGCAGACCTGACCCCCAGCGGTCCCGGCGGTGCCAGCGGTCCACGGCAGTCAGCGCTTCGGAATCGTCCAGAAGTACACCGTCTTGCCGTCGGCCTCGACCGTTTTCTCCGGCGCCCACTCGCCCATGTCGAAATCGTGCGAGACGATGCGGGTGCCCGGCCGCAGCTGCTCCATCAACATCGGGCGCAGCTTCACGTTGAGGGTCGGCAGGAGGTACAACGTCACCACCGTCGCCTCGCGGATGTCCGACTGGAACAGGTCCTGCTCGAGGAACAAGGTCTTGTCCGTGACACCCTCGTCGATGGCCCGCTGCTTCGCCTCGACGATGCGCTGCGGGTCGATGTCGATGCCGACGGCACGCGCGCCCCGCTTCGCTGCCGCGACGACGATGCGTCCGTCGCCACAGCCGAGGTCGTAGACGATGTCGTTGGGACCGACGCCGGCCGTGTCGAGCATGGCCTCAATCACGGTGTCACGAGTCGGCACGAAGATGACGTCAGGGCGTCGTTGAGCCGTGTCGGCGACCTGCGGGAACTCGATGGCGTCTTCGGACACCGCCTGAGGGCTGGCCATGCCGCAGGCGAGGGATGTGAGAACGGCGAGGGAAACGGTCAGGGCAGGGCCGCGACGAGACATGCAGGCTGGTCCTTTCGCAAGGTGAACCGATGTGTGAACGCGATGGCCGATCCTACATCAGCCCCGAAGGCGTGCGCGCAACGCCCGTCGTGAAGGTAGGCTAATGGGCATGTCGATGTCTGCCCGGTTGGGGCGCGCGGTCGGTTCTATAGGGTGTGCGGCCTTTCTGGCGGGGGCGGCACTCGCCCTGCCATCGCCGGGTGCGGCGGTCCAGCGGGCGGACGGGTGCGCGAGTTGGCAAGCCTGCCGTGATGCCTCACTGGCGGCAGAGGAGGCTGAGGAGTTCGAGCGGTTCCACGATCTCGCCTGGCGCACGGCACAGCTTGGCCCGAAGGACGACCCGGACACGATGTACCTGCTGGCGAGGGCCCAGGTGACGAGCGGCCGGCCGTCGGACGCGCTCGTGATGCTGCGTCGTCTTGCGCAGATGGGTGTGGCCACCGACGCCGACGTGCTCGACCAATTCCAGCGTGTGCGCGACAGGGCTGGCTGGGCCGACGTGGAGGCGACAACTCGCACGGCGACCCGGCGCGTGACCAGGAGCCCGACCACGGCCAGCGCGTCTCCGGCCGGTCTCGCGGTGACGGATGCATCGAAGGGCGCGGTCGGGGCGCCGGAGGCAACGACGGCTGCGACGGCCGGTTCCTCCGCCGTCACGCCTTCATCGGGGGTTCGTGTGATGCCGCCGCTGCAGGGCATCGAGACCATGCGGCTGGATGCCGTGTCGGTAGCCTCCGGTGGCTTCGCGTACGACGCGGTGTCTGGCCGGTTCCTCGTCGGCAGCGCGACCGACCGGAAGATCGTGGTGGTCGACGAACCGTCACGACGGGCCTCCGATCTCGTGCGGGGCGACTCGGCCGGCTTCCGCGACATGGCCGCCATGCAGATCGACACGCGCCGGGGCGACCTCTGGGTGGTCAGCAATGAAGGCGGATCGGCCACGCTGCACAAGCTGCAGCTCATTGCGGGGCGTCCCCTCACGAGACTCGAGGCGTCGGCGGCCGCAGGACCGATCAGGTTCACCGATCTCACCATCACCCCGAACGGCTCGGTGCTGCTCGTCGACGCGGACGGACGTCGAATCTTCCGCGCGCCGCCGCGCGCGACGTCACTCGAACAGGTCGCGTCGCTCGACCTGTCGACTCCCGTCGCCATCGCGGCGGCCAACGGCGATGGCGTGGTCTACGTGGCGCACGCCGACGGCATCGCGCGGATCGATCTGGCGCAGGGCGGCGCTGTCCCGGTGCGCGCGACCGCCGAGGCGCCGCTGGACACCGTCGCGCGCGTGTGGTGGCACGACGGGGCGCTCGTGGTGCTTCGAACGCTCGCGTCCGGGGCGCGCGTCATGCAGCGGCTGGATCTCGACCGGCGAGGCACGACCGTCGTATCGACGCAGGCCATCGACGTCGCGTTGCCAGATGCTTCAGCGGCGCTCGCCGTCACGCTCGCCGGGCACGACCTGTTCGTCATGACGGACGCCGATGCGCAGGCCGCGGCAGGGACCGGCGGACCGGTGCAGGTCGTGGTGCGTCGTGTCAGACTGCGGCCATGACCACCACGTACCTTCACGAACGCATCGAGGCCGCCCGCCGCGGTCTGGTGCAGGTGCACAGGGCGCTCATCGAGGCCGAACGGCTCCGCTACGAACGTGTGCACGGGCGTGTCGACGGCGCCGGCCGCCTGCTCCAACTGGTCATCAACGATCCCGCGTTCGGCTGGGTGCGCCCGCTGTCCTCGCTCATCGTCCGAATGGACGCCCTGCTGGCGGACGAGAGCGAGCTCGACGCGGTCGAGGTCGATGCGCTTCTCGCGCAGGCGCGTCGGCACCTGCGCCCTGACCCCGGGGGGAACGAGTTCGCCCGGCTCTACGATCGCGCCCTCCAGGAATCGCCCGACGTCGTGCTCGCGCACGGCGCGGCATTGGCGCTGCTCGAGTCGGTGCACTGACGCCCCGTGCGAGCCGATCCCGGACACGACGTGCACGTGCTGTGGTGGCGGTTCGACGGCACCAGTCGTGCCCGCCTCGAGGCGTTCCAGCACTGGCTGTCGCCGGCCGAGCACCTGCGCATGGAGCGGCACCGCTTCGACCGCGACCGCGTCAGGTTCCTCGCGAGCCGTATCCTGCTGCGCCACACGCTCGGCGCGGCCACGCGCCAGTCCCCAGCGTCCCTCCGGTTCTCGACCGACGAGCACGGCGTCAAGCCCAGGCTCGTCGCGCCGCCGGGGGAACCGCCACTGCACGAGCCGGCGCTGCACTTCAGCCTGACGCACACGACCGTCCTCGTGGCCTGCGCCCTGACGCGAAGCGGTGAGGTCGGTCTCGATGCCGAGCCGTGGTCGCGTCCCATGAACGTGGAGGCGCTCGCCCCGCGTGTCCTGTCGCCCCGTGAGGCGCGTGCGGTAGCCGGGCTCCCGGCCGACGCGCAATCGCGGCGCTTCCTGGAGTACTGGACGGTGAAGGAGGCGTGGCTCAAGGCCACGGGCACGGGCCTGCGGGTGTCGCCGTCGAGCGTCGAGGTGGATGCGGAGCGCGATCCGGTGTGGCGCGTGCGACTGCTCGACGCCTGTCCCGACCATGCGATGGCCCTCGTGTCGCCACGTCACGACGCCGACGGACGCGAGCCGGACATCCGTGTCGGCGCGTTCAGTCCCGCCGCGTCCCCGGCCGCGACCTGACGTGCGCTACCGGTAGCCGGCCGCCTGCAACTCGAACAACTCGGCATAGCGACCGCCAGCGGCCAGCAGTTCCTCGTGCGTGCCCGCCGCCTCCACCTGCCCGTCGGCCAGCACGAGGATGCGGTCGGCCATGCGCACGCTCGAGAACCTGTGCGAGATCAGGACGGCAGTACGGTCGTCGCTCAGTTCCTTGAACCGCTGGAACACTTCGAACTCCGAACGCGCATCGAGGGCGGCCGTCGGCTCGTCCAGAATCAGCAACTGCGCGTCACGCATGTAGGCGCGCGCGATCGCGACCTTCTGCCACTCGCCCCCCGACAGCTCGACGCCGGCCTTGAACCGCTTCCCGATCATCTGGTCGTAGCCTGCGGGCAGGCGGGCGATGACGCCGTCGGCCAGACTGCGCTGGGCCGCCTGCACGATGCGGGCGCGGTCGTGTCTCGCCTCGATGCGGCCGACCGCGATGTTCTCGGCGGCTGTCAGGTGGTAGCGCACGAAGTCCTGGAAGATGACGCCAATGTTGGCGCGCAGGTCGGCCAGTGCGTACTCGCGAAGGTCGTGGCCGTCGAGCAGGATGCGGCCCTCGTCTGGGTCGTACAGTCGCGCCAGCAGCTTGACCAGCGTCGTCTTGCCCGCCCCGTTCTCGCCGACCAGCGCGAGTACCTCGCCAGCGCGAAGCTCGAACGTCAGATGCCGCACCGCCCACCGCTCAGCGCCGGGATACCGGAACCCGACGTCTTCGAAGCGAAAGCCTTCGCGTACGGGTGTGGGGAACGGGCGCGGCCGCTCCGGGGAGCTGATCTCGGGCTCGATTTCGAAGAACGAGAACAGGTCGTCGAGGTAGAGGGCCTGGCCGGCGACCTGAGAGAATCCGATCAGCAGGCCCTCGAGCAGATTGCGCAGCCGGCGGAACGACCCGGCGAGGAAGGTGAGGTCACCCACGCTGAAGTCACCGCGCACGGTGCGCCACGCGATGAACGCGTACGCCACGTAGTAGCCGCCCGTGCCGATCGCCGTCAGCAGACCGCCCCAGCCGGCCCGGCTGATGGCGAGGCGGCGGTTGGCGGCGTAGAAGCCGTTGGCCAGCGTCCGGTAGCGATCGATGAGAAAGCCGTTCAGCGCGAAGATCTTCACTTCCTTCGCGGTCTCGACGCTGGCGCCTGTCTGGCGGATGTAGTCGAGTTCGCGCCGCTCCGGCGTTCGGGCGTAGTTGAGCGAGTAGCTCCGCGCGTTGAAGTGGGCTTCGCCGATGAACGCGGGGACCAGCGCCAGCGCCAGCAGCGCGAGGAGCCACGGCGCGAACACGGCCAGCCCCGCCGCGAAGCTCACGATCGTCACC
Source organism: uncultured Vicinamibacteraceae bacterium (assembly GCA_964388335.1). Lineage (GTDB taxonomy): Bacteria > Acidobacteriota > Vicinamibacteria > Vicinamibacterales > Vicinamibacteraceae > JAEZDP01. The sequence continues at coordinate 82,983 of CAYMAG010000007.1, forward strand.
ACGTCCTGCGCCTGGCCGAGCAGCTGGCCGAGCAGCGTCGTCCGACCCATCGTCTGGCGCCGCGCGCGGTCGAGCCGGTCCTGGAGGTCGGCGTCTTCGAAGTCTTCGAGATCGAGCGTCGCCGCGTGTTCCATCAGCTTGACGCTGCTCGTGTTGGTGAACTGCTCCGACAGCAGCGCCTCGAGCAGTGACACGAGCCGCCCCAGGACGTCCGAGATCACGGCGAGGCCGAACTCCACCAGCAGCAGACGCGCCAGCGATGCCAACGCGCCGCTTGCCCACCAGTCGAGAAGCGTGCCGGGCGGCAGGCCGGCCTGCGTCAGCCGGAGCACCTCGTCGATGATCAGCTTGCCGACGTACAACGTGGCAATCGGCAGCACGGCCCGCGCGAGCCGCAGGCCAAGAGTGCCACCGGTGAGCGACGGGCTGGTCGCCCAGACCGCCGCCAGGAAGGGCGGCAGATTGCGCAGGGCGCCGAAGCGCTCACGGAACGATCGCGGCCCCGGCCCGGGGCCTCCCGGCGAGCCGTCGGCAGGGAACACCCGGCCGCCCATGGAGTACTGGCGCGGCATGCCAGCCTAGGATGTCACAGCACGGTGTTCACCGATGCCCACCTGGAGCACGGGCACACGTCACAGCCGTCGGACACGCGGCGATGCCGTCAGCCGCGCCTCCGACGGTCAGCGGCATCATCGGCAACAGGGGCACGACCGCGAGACGGGCGCCGCCGGGGCGGCGTGGGGAGCGTGACGCCACTACTTCCCGTATCTCACGCGCCAGATGCTGTGATTGGCGTCCTCCACGATCAGCAGCGATCCGTCCTGCAGCACGGTCACGTCGACCGGGCGTCCCCAGACCTCGGGCCTGTCCTCGCCGAGCATCCAGCCCGTGACGAAGTCTTCGTAGCCGCCGGTCGGCTGTCCGTCCTTGAAGGGCAGGAAGATGACCTTGTAGCCGGTGCGCTTCGAGTGACCGGACGATCCGCGCAACGCGGCGAACGCCCCGTCGCGGTACTTCGCGGGGAACGCCGTGTGGTCGTAGAACTCCATGCCGAGGATCGATGAGTGCGTCTGGATGAGCACCTCGGGCACCACGGCGGCCTTGACGATGTCGGGGCGGGCGCCTGCGTGGCGGGGGTCTTCGTGCTGGCCGATGTAGGCGAATGGCCAGCCGTGCGTCACGCCGTCCTTCACGCGGGCGACGTAGTCGGGCACGAGTTCGTCGCCGAGGCCGTCGCGCTCCTGGACGGTCATCCACAACTCGCCGCTCCGCGGGTGGAAGTCGAGTCCGACGGGGTTGCGCACGCCGGACGTCACGATGCGGCGGTTGCTGCCGTCAGCGTCGAACTGCAGCACGGCTGCACGCAGCGGGTCGGGCTCGATGTCCACGTTCGACGAACTGCCCACCGCGACGTAGAACGACGAGCCATCCGGGCTGAACGCGATGTTGCGCGTCCAGTGGCCGCCCTTGCCCCAGGGCAGGTCGGTCACCCTGGTTGGCGGTCCAGACGCCGTGGTCTGTCCAGGGGCGTAGGCGAAGCGCAGCACGGCGTCGGTGTTGGCGACGTACACGTGATCCCCGTGGAACGCGATGCCGTACGGCTGTCTGAGTTCGGTGGCGAAGACTGTCCGCTCGCCGTCCTCGATGCGATGGTTCCTGTTCGCGTCGCGCAGCACGATCACGCTGCTTGCGCCGGTGTCGACGACGAAGATGTCGCCGTTGGGTGCCTGGGCTGCGACGCGCGGGCGCGTGAAGCCGCCGTCGGCGTAGCGCTCGACGACGAAGCCCTCCGGGACCACGAGGCGCGCGTCGGCCGGGGCTGGCACCACCTTCGGCGGGTTGGGCTTGTGCTCGGTCGGCGTGCCGAGGTCCTTCACCGTGAAGTGGTACGACCGAAGCGTCGTCTGCTGCGCGTCGAGGGTCGTCAACGCGATCAGGGTGGCCACCGATGCCACGAGACCGAGGGTGATCGTTGCGCGCTGCCGCACGTCCTGACCTCCTGACGGGGAGGGATGGGCCCGTCGTGAGAGAAGTGGTCGAATGTCCGGCGACATCATACGGCAGACGGCATGGCGGCGCCCGTGTCGACTCGCGTCGGCGTTTGCTAGGCGTTCCTTCGCAGCGACCGCAGCGTCGTGGCGCCGAGGATCAGCGCACCGCCAATGATGCCGAGGGTTCCGGGCGACTCGCCGTGCCCCATCCACGTCCAGACGGGGTTGAGGGCAGACTCGAGCAGCAGCAGCAGCGACGTCTCGATGGCCGTGAGGCGGCGCAGGCCGTGCACCAGGAGCACGTAGGCGAGCCCGAGCTGGAATGCGCCGAGGTAGAGGACGATCAGCCAGTCGACCGGGCCGATGCCGTCCAGCGGCCAGGCCATGGGCAGGCAGGCGAGGGCCGCGATGACGTTGGCCCAGATCGTGGCGTTGACGGCGGGCATGCCGGTTGTGTCGCGCTGCTCGAGCCAGCGGAGTCCCGCGAGCGACAGGGCCCAGGTCACGCCGCTGAGGAGGGCCAGGGCGTTGCCGAGGGTCGGATGCGAGGCCGTGGCGGACGCGTCCGTCGTGCTGAGGGCGAGCAGGATGAGTCCGACGGCCACCGTCGTCATGAACGGCACGTCGCGCAGGGCGGCGCGTTCGCGGAGCAGCCACGGGCTGAGGGCCACGAGGTACACGGGCGCGGCCGCCTGGATGAAGATGGCGTGCGCGGCGGTGGTCAGCTTGTTGGCGGCGATGAAGGTGACGAACGTGGCGGCGATGAGCGTGCCGACGAGCAGCGTGGGGCCCGTGAGGCGCGGGAGCTGACGGAAGGCGGCCAGGAGGACGACGGTCGCGACGGCGGAGCGCAGCGACGAGATCTGCCAGGCGGTGAGGGTGGTGGCCTTGATGACGACGCCGGCGGTGGAGAAGAGCAGCGCGGCGGCGAGCACCTGGGTGCGCGCGGTGGGGTCAGGTCTGGAGTGGCTCATCTCGGGGTCAGGCCTGGTGTGACGCGCGTTGAGACCTGACCCCCAGCCGGGCCACTCCAGACCTGACCCCCAGCCAGGCCACTTGAGACCTGACCCCACCGCGCGTACACTGGCGCGCATGCGCATCATGCTGATGACCGGCGCGCTGCTCGTCAGCGCCGCCACGGGGGCGTTCGCCCAGCAGCACCAGCCCGACGCCGACGCGGTCAAGGCCGCGGAACTTCGGCGCTTCGAGGTCACGCTCGCGAAGGACTACGCGGCGCTCGCCTCGATCCTCGCCGATGACCTCGTCTACACGCACTCGAGCGCCGCCGTCGACTCCAAGGCCTCCTTTCTCGAGAGCCTCACGTCCGGCCGCGTCACCTACAAGGTCATCAAGCCGTCCGACCTCCAGGTGCGCGTCTTCGGCGACACGGCCGTCATCCACGGCGTGGCCGCCATGGAAGTCGACGCCAACGGGCAGGCCATCGTGAACACGCTGCGTTTCACCGACGTCTGGGTGAAGCGCGACGGACGCTGGCAGATGGCCGCCTGGCAGTCCACCCGCATGCCCTGAGCGGACCGCGGCCTCTTCCGAGGCGTCAGGCAAGCAGGCTCCGGATCGGTGCACCCACGCCGTCGCGCGTCACGTAGAACGGCCGCTGCTCGACTTCGTACGCCAGCGTCGGCGCGATACCGAGCGTGTGGTAGATGGTCGCGTGCAGGTCCTCGATGACGACCGGGTCTTCCAGCGTGCGGCAGGGACGCTCGTCCGCCGTTCGCCCATGCAGGTGCCCGCGCTTCATCCCGCCGCCGAACAGCAGCACGCTGCCGGCATCGGTGAAGTGCCGGTGCATGCCGTACTCCGACATCGCGGAGATGGACGACGGGACGGTCACCTGGTCCTTCACCTTCCGCTCCGGCTTGCCTTCCACCATCAGATCGCGGCTGAACTCGCTGGCCAGCACGACGAGCGTGCGGTCGAGCAGGCCCCGTTCTTCGAGATCGAGGATCAGCTGGGCGACCGGCGCGTCGATCTGCCGCTTCAGCTGCGTGATGCGTGTGTGGCCGTTCTCGTGCGTGTCCCAGTTGAGGAACGGAATGTACTCGGTCGTCACCTCGATGAAACGCGCGCCGGCCTCGACGAGCCGTCGTGCCAGCAGGCAGCCCAGACCGAATCGTCCCTGCATCCGGGCCTCGTACTGCGCGCCGAACCGATCGATCTCCGCGTCGAAGCGCTGCCCCGGCGTGTAGTCGGGCACGTAGCGCCGCACCGACGCCTCGGGCTCCTTCGCGAGGTCGAACGCCGCTGCCGCCGGTGAACTCAGCAGCCGGTGCGCGTTGTCGTACGCGCGCAGCAGCGACTCCCGCTGGTACGCGCTGCCGTACTCGCCGATGGCACTCGCCTCGAGCAGCCGGCGGAACAGGGCGTCGCGTCGCTCGAACCGTGCCGGCGACATGCCCGATGGCGGCCGCACGCTGTCGGCGGCATCCTCGGGGAAGGGGATGTTGAACGGGCCGTACTCCGTCCCGAGGAAGCCGGCGGTCGTGAAGGCCTTCAGCTCCTCGCCTTCCCCCAGGTCGAACCGCTGGCCGATGTTGATGAACGGCGGCATCGCGTCGTTGCGTGGGCCGAGCGTACGCGCGATGACCGAGCCGATGTGCGGCGCGGCGACGGTCTGCGGCGGTGCGTACCCCGTGTGCCACTGGAACTGGTGGCGCGAGTGCAGGATGAAACCGAGGTCGCCCGCGCGGTACGTGCGGATGAGCGTACCGCGGTCCATCACGCGCGCCAGACGCTCCAGCCCGGCCGAGAACTTGATGTGATCCACCGCCGTGTCGATGGCGGGGAACGTGCTCAGCACCTGCTCCGACTTGAGGCCACGCGCGTACGGCGAGTAGCGCTTCGGATCGAACGTCTCGGTGTGCGCCATGCCGCCGGCCATCCACAGGACGATCACCGCGTCTGCCGTCGGGGGCTCGGCCGCCGGGCCCTGCGCGCCAGGGGCCGCGCCGACGGCGCGCGGATAACCTGCGGCGAGCGCCGACAGCGTGGCCGCGCCGGCAGTGGCAAGGAAATCTCGACGGCTCCTGCGTGACATGGCCTGCGCGTGCCTCAGTGAATGAGCCTGAACTCGGGCAGCATGACGACGGCCCACAGCAGATCTTCGACGGCCGCGACGTCCGGCGACACGCCGAGCACGTCACGCGCGATGGCGGCCTCCCGTGGCGACGGCGGCCGGCCGAGCGCGCGCCGGTAGATGCGCGTCGCGAGATCGTCCGGCGACGTCGCCGGTTCGCGACGCAGCCGCGCAGCCCCGCGGCGGACGAGCGAGGCGAACGTCTCGCCGTTGGCCAGTTCCAGCGCCTGCAGGGTCGTCGGGGCGTCGCTGCGCACTGTGACCACCTGCTCCCGTGTCGGACGCCCAAGCGCCGTCGTCAACGGGCTCGCCACCGTGACCGCGGCGCGCGCGCGCCCGTGCAGGGCGTCGAGCGCCAGCGTCCGCTGGACCTCGCGTTCGTAGTCCACCGGCAACAGATCCGGTCCGGTCGCGTGTACCGCCGTGCGCCACGTGTCATCCGGGAACTGCGGTTGCTCCCAGCCGTAGACCTTACGGTCCAGCCAGCGCCAGGTGTCGTCGGTCTGCAACACCGACACGAGCGGCGCGTCGCCGGTCTCGGCGCGAGCGTCGCCGACGAACAGCTCCACCTGCAGGGCGCGCGGTGTGGGCAGGGGCGGCGCCGGTGGCAGGCGGAACTCATCGCCCTCGGCCGGCACCCGACGGGCTGGCCGCGACGGCCGCGCAGCCTCGCCGACCGCCAGCGCCAACACGTTGTGGCCCGCCGTCAGATAGCGGCCGGCGTCCACGATCCGCGGTCGCGATGCCGTGCCGCCTTCGGCCACCTTCTTCCCGTTCACGTGGAGTGCGAACTGCCGGGGATGCCCGATGTAGAGTCGCGCCACGGCCGGCCGCTCGGACAGGTCCACGGTCGTGCGGAAGTAGATCGTCCGCGGACGTCTGGCCAGCCCGGGACGCGCGTTCCGCCAGATCCAGGGCGCGCCGATGTGGAGCGGCTCACGTCCGTTCGCGATGTCGACCTCGAACTCACCAGACGGCGTGCCCTGCCAGACGCCCGTCACGGCTCCCAGCGCGTCGACGAACTGCTCGGCGGTCATGCGCCGCACGAGCGGTCCCGTGAACATCGCGGATGTGGACGCCGACACGCCACCGTCCGCACCCGGCGCCTCGACGTCGACTGCCCTGCGCTGGTAGGCCTGCGACGTCACGATCTGCAGGAGCGTGTGTTTCAGGTCGTACCCGTGCGCGACCAGATCCTCGGCCAGCCAGTCGAGCAGGTCGGGATGCCACGCGGGCCGGTCCATGTCGTCGAGCGGTTCGACGAGGCCGCGCCCCAGCAGGCGAGCCCACAGCCTGTTCACGATGGTGCGTGAGAGGCGTCCGTTGTTGCGATCCACCATGACCTGCGCCAGCTGCCTCACCCGCTCGGCGCGCGCGGCATCGGCGTCGATCGTCCCGAGTTCCGGGTACAGGAACTTCAGCGGCGCGGTCTTGCCGGTCGGACGGTCGCACTCCACCATCTCGAGCGTCTTCTCCGCGAAGACGCCCGCCAGGCCGTAGGCATCGGCGAGCTGCCAGTCGTTGATGAAGCTGTCGTGGCACGACGCGCACTTGAGGTTCACGCCCATGAATACCTGCGAGATGTTCTGCGCGGCCTGCATCGGCGGCGTCTGGCTCGCGTTGACCACGCCGCGCCAGATGATGCCGCGCGCGAAGCCCTCGCTGCGCGGCCCGGGGTTGACCAACTCCGTGACGAACTGGTCGAACGGCATGTTGTCGGCGAGGGCGGTGTACAGCCAGCCGCTGATCTGGCGGCGTCCGCCGTCGATGTAGCCTGGCCCGCGGTAGTCATTGCGCAGGAGGTCGTTCCAGAACGAGAGCCAGTGCGTCGCGTAGCGCGCGCGGTCGTCCAGCAGCACGCCGGCGAGTGTCGTGACCTTGTCGGCCTGCGTGTCGCGGACGAACGACTCCACCTCGTCGGACGTCGGCAGCACGCCGATCAGGTCGAGGTAGAGCCTGCGGACGAGCACGCGGTCGTCCGCGCGGAGCGCGCCGGCGGCCGCGCTGTCCGGATGTGCCGCCAGCAGGCGGTCCACGGGATGCGTGAGATCACCGTGCACCGGTGGCAGCGAGGGCTGGCGGGCCGCGAGATTGCGGGGCGGCTGACGTGCGAACGAGACGCGATCGTCCCAGGCGGCGCCCTGGTCAATCCAGGCGCGCAGCACGCCGATGTCGGTCGCCGAGAGCCGCGAGCCCTTCTCCGGCATGATGAGGTCGGGGTCGAGGCCTGAGACGAGGTGGACGAGCAAGCTGTCGGCACTGTTGCCCGGCTCGATGGCCGCGCCGGCACGGCCGCCCTTCAGCAGGCCCTCGCGCGTCTCGAGGCTGAAGCGCCCCTTGCTCTGGCCTCGCGCGTGGCACCGTACGCAGCTCCGCGACAGGATGGGCGCCACGTCCTGCGCGAAGTCGATGGGCCGGACGGCGGCCGGCGGCAGCACGGGCCGGGCTGGCGGCTCCTGCGACAGGCCCGTCGCACCGGCCAGCGCCGCAACGATCAGCGTCGAGAGCAGCAGCTTCATCGGATGCCTGCATTATGTCGCAGTCAGTCCTTCGTCACCTGGTCGTCAATCGAGGGGGCGGTGACGTGGTTCGCAGCCTCACGCTCGGGACGGTCCGCCTCGCGACTGGTCGCGGCACGCTGCGCTTGACGGCTCCGGTCATTCCCGGCGGCCAGGCCTGGGAACTGTCGGGCCTGCAGCTCACGCGGTCGCGCTGAGCGCGTCCTGGAACTCGCCGAAGAAGCGCGTGACCTTCTGGCGCGCGTCGCCTGGGCCGAGCGTTTCGATGGGCACGTACCCGCGATAGCCCGTGTCGCGCAGGATGCCGACGATGCGGCGCAGGTCCACGCGCTCTTCCACGTCGTTGCGGTAGACCGATTCCTTCACCTGCCACGTGTAGGCGTGAGGCGCCAATCTGGCGATCTCGTGGTAGGGGTCGTCCGTCCGCCGCAGGCTGCCGATGTCGACGTTCATGCCGAACCACGGGGAGGTGATGCGGCGGCGAATCTCGAGGAAGTCGTCGGCGTCCTTCAGCGCGTCGTTGTGATTCTGCAGGACGATGGCCACGCCGCGTGCCGCGCCGAGGGCGACGGCGGCCTCGAGTCCCGCGACGATCCACTCGAAGACCTCGGCTTTCGCGTGTCCCTGCGGCATCGTGCGGCCGTCGAAGACGCGCAGCACGGGTGCGCCGAGCTTCGCGGCGACCTCCACCCACCGGCCGATGTGCGCGACGTCCGCCTCACGACGAGCGGCGTCGGGCACGGCGAAGTCGTTGCGGACGCCGGTGCCGCTGATGGCGATGCCGATGCGCAGGCACAGCGACTTGATGCGGTAGATCTCTTCGTCGGTCGCCGGCGTGGGGTAGCCCGCGAAGTAGTAGCCCGTCGGGTCGACCGCGTCGAAGCCAAGCCCGGCGCAGAACTCGATGACCTGGTCGAGCGTCATCTCGCCGCGCGTGAGTGGTCCGTTGAAGGAGTAGAGGTTGCAGCTCGTTCTGATGTGGGACGGCAGGCCGCGCCAGGGCGCGGCGGCAGGTGCCGCGGCTGGCAGTGCAGCCGCCACCAGCGGTGTCGCGAGGAACGTTCGGCGCGTGAACATGTCCGAGAGTATAGGCTTCACGACTTCGCCGCGTTGAGGCTGTCCCACCAGCGTGAGAGGTTGTTGCCCGCGGGACGCGGATGGCGCTCGTAGTGCGACGTGTCGTTGAACAGCATCAACCGTACCCGCACCGGGTCACGGAAGTCGAGCACGTTGACGCACGCGGGCGCCTGGTCGAGCCGGTCGCGATAGCCGCGCGCGTCGAAGCCGAGCAGGCTGCTCAGGACGAGGCGGATCGTGGCCTTGTGCGAGACGACGAGCACGCGCTCCCCCTGATGCGCCGTCACGATCTCGCGCAGGACGGGCAGGGCGCGCGCGAGCACCGCGACGCCAGACTCGCCCTGGAGGGGTGCGAACGTGAACGGGTCCTCTTCCCACGCCGCGTACTCGTCCGCGTACTGCGTCTCGACTTCGCGCCGGGTGAGGCCTTCCCAGCGCCCGTGGCTGATCTCGCGCAGACCGTCGCGCGGCCGTGGCTCGAGCCTGCACGCGGCGCCGACGATGTGCGCAGTCTCCATCGTGCGCGACAGCGGGCTCGCGTAGAGCGCCGAGATGCCTTCGTGTTCGAGGCGCTCGCCGAGGCGCGCCGCCTGCCAGCGCCCCTCGTCGGACAGATCCACACCGATGGCGCCGGCGAAGCGATCCTCTGCGGTGAGTTGCGTGGCGCCGTGGCGCACGAGGTACAGGCGAGTGGTGCTCATCGTGGGTTCATCCTGCCACGGGGCCGGGGGCCGGGGCCAGCGGGCGGCGGCCGGCCAGCAGCGCCAGTTCGCGCCACTTCCAGTGGCAATCGACGTCCTCGAAGCCGATGCTGCGCAGCCAGCCGAGTTGCGTGTCGACCGCGCACAGCTTGTTCGACGGGTCCTCGTCTCCGGGCGCGACGTCGAGGGCCTCGAGAAACGCGAGGTGCAGCGTGTCGGTCGACGAGGCGACGTGCTCGAGGTTGCAGAACATGCCACCGGGAGCAAGCGCCGCGAAGACTTCCGCGTAGAGCGCACGCTTGCGCGCATCCGCGACGTGGTGAATCGCGAAGCTCGAGACGATGGCGTCGAAGGTGCCGAGGTCCGGGAGCACGTCGTCCAGGTCGTGTTCGACGATCATGACGCGGGGCGAGTCGCTGGCGAAGCGTGCACGCAGGCGCACGAGCATCTCGGACGAGAAGTCGAGCGCCACGCCCGTGGCGTCTGGCAGAAGGTCGAGCAGGCTGGCGAGCAGGCGTCCGTCGCCGCTGCCGAGGTCGAGGATGCGCCGCGCGTTGGCGGGCACCCACTCGAGCAGGGCGGCCTCGCCTTCCGCGCGCCTGGGGATGCCGCCGGCACGGGCCAGGTAGCTGCGGGCGTGGTCGGGCCGCGACCAGAGATTGACGTCGCTCATGTCCGACATACTACCGGGCCGGGGAACCAGATCTGACCCCAGGTGAGCCACTTCAGACCTGACCTCCAGCGGGTGTACCATGTCGTCGCCGTGGCGCGCGCCGTTGCCGCCTGCCAGGCGTGTCGCCCGAAGAGCACGTCGTCTCAGAGCCACCGCATCGTCACGGAATACGTCACGTGCCGGACGTACTCTTCAACGTGCCCCGGGTCTCCTCCCGCCTGGGTCTGTGGAAAGGATGGACCACATGCCTACCCGAGTGCCCGCACGAGTGCGGGCTGCATTCCTCTGCGTCTGCCTGCTGTTGACGTCTTCGGTGGCCGGCGCCCAATCCGATGCCGCCAGCGTGCTCGGCTTCATCACCGACCAGTCGGGCGGCGCCATGCCCGGCGTCACCATGACGCTGACCAACCCGGCGACCGGCCTCAGCGACACCGCGGTCACCGATGAGCGCGGGCAGTATCAGTTCCTGAACGTCCGCATCGGCACGTACACCCTGCGTGCCGAACTCGAGGGCTTCACCACCGCCATTGCCGAAGGCATCGTCGTCACCGTCAATGCCAGGCAGCGCGTCGACCTGTCGCTCTCGGTCGGCGGCCTCGGCGAGACGGTGGAGGTGACCGGCGCGGCGCGGCTGCTCGAGAGCGAGTCGAGCGATCGCGGCACGGTGATCAGCCGCGAGCAGATCGTCAACCTGCCGCTCAACGGGCGAGCGTATGCCGACCTCGCGCTGTTGAGCCCCGGTGTGCGCCGGTCGTCCATCTCGAACTCGCGTGACGCGTCGTTCAACGTCAACGGCCTGCGCAGCGCGCTCAACAACTTCATTCTCGACGGGGTCGACAACAACTCGTACGGCACCAGCAACCAGGGCTTCTCGAACCAGGTCGTGCAGGTGTCGCCCGATGCGGTCGAGGAGTTCAAGGTGCAGACCAACAACTTCAGCGCAGAGTTCGGGCGCGCCGGCGGGGCCGTCATCAACGCGACGTTCCGGAGCGGCACGAACCAGTTCCGCGGCGCACTCTGGGAGTTCAATCGCAACACGTCGCTGAATGCGACCGGCTTCTTCAAGCCTTCGTCCGGTGTGAAGCCCGAGATGAACCGCAACCAGTTCGGCGGTGTGTTCGGCGGGCCGATCATCCGCGACCGGGCGTTCTTCTTCTTCAACTACGAAGGCTTCCGGCAGGTGTCGAAGAACATGACGTTTGCGAGCATTCCGTCGGAAGCGCAGCGCCAGGGGAATCTCGGCGTGCCGGTGAGCAACCCGCTGACGGGTGAGTTCTATGCGGACGGCATCATTCCGGCGTCGGCCATCACGCCGTTCGCGCAGGACGTGCTCAGCGGGTTGCCGGTGCCCACCCGGCCCGGCAACTCGAACAACTTCGACTCGCTGCCGCGGCGCGAAGACTTCAACGACAAGTTCGACATCAAGGTCGACCAGCGCATCCGTTCGGGCACCAACGCCTTCCTGCGCTTCAGCCACCGCAAGGTCGACAACTTCGAGCCGCCCGCCATTCCAGGCGAAACGAGTTCGCCGTCGAACGCGTTCGTCGAGGTGCTGAACCAGCAGGTGGCCGGCGGCATCACGCAGACCGTGTCGACCAACTCGCTGCTCGAGGTGCGCATCGGCGTCAACCGCACACAGGCGGGCAAGACGGCGCTCGGGACGGGGACGCCCAACATGTTCGATCGCTACGGCATCACCGGCCTGCCGACCGACGAGGTGTTCTCCGGCGGGCTGACCGAGCAGGCGGTCGGCGGCTGGACGGCGTGGGGACGTCAGAACAGCAACCCGCAGTTCCAGGATCCGTTCGTGATCGACGCGCGCCTCAACTACTCGTGGATTGCCGGCCGGCACACGCTGAAGACCGGCTACGAGTACCAGTCGATCGACACGAAAGTGGACGACGTGAACCCGAAGTACGGCCAGGACACCTACTCGGGGCAGTTCAGCCGTCCGGCCATCGCACCAGCCAATCCTGCCCTCTACAACCTCGCCGACTTCATGTTCGGAGCGCGGAGTTCCTACAGCCTCGTCAATCCCTTCGTCTTCGACCTGCGGCAGCGAATGCACTTCGCCTACCTGCAGGACGACTGGAAGGTCGCGCCGAACCTGACGGTCAACGTGGGCCTACGGTACGAGTTCGGCACGCCGCAGTGGGAAGACGGCAACAACCTCACCAACTTCGACCCCGAGACCGAGACGCTGCTTCAGGCAGGGGACGGGTCGATCTACGACCGCGCACTGGTCAACCCCGACCGCAACAACTTCGCGCCTCGTGTCGGCGTGGCCTACAGCATCACCCCGCGGACGGTGCTGCGCTCGGCCTACGGCATGAGCTACATCCACTTCAACCGGCTCGGTGGCGAGAACCTGCTGTCGTTCAACGGTCCGCACGTGGTGCCCATCTCGATTGCGCAGCAGCCGTCCCAGGGACTGTGCCAGCCCGACCAGACGCCGACCTCCTGCTTCCGCACGACGCAGCAGGGTTATCCGGAGGGGCTGAACGTCCCGGAGAACTTCGATCCACTGAACGGTCGCGTGAACCACATCCCGCGCGACCTGCGCACGGGCTACGTGCAGAGCTGGCACGTCACGGTGCAGCGCGAACTGCGCGCCAACCTCCTCGTGGACGTCGCCTACATCGGCAACACGAGCGACAAGCTGATGATTCTGGCCGACCTCAACCAGGCGCGGCCGAACGGCCCGACCGAGAACACGCCGCTGCAGTTGCGGCGGCCGATTCAGGGCTATCAGTTCATCCAGACAGCCTTCGACGGCGGCCGTGCCGACTATCGCGCGCTGCAGGTGAAGGTCGAGCATCGGTCGTCGGGCGGGTTGTACCTGCTGAATTCGTTCACGTGGTCGCGTGCGCAGGACAACGCGTCGGGCCACCTCGAGACGGCCAACGGCGACAACAGCCGCGTGAACTACGCGAACATCGAGGGTGAGTTCGGACTGTCTGGTTACAACCAGCCCCTCAACAACACGACGTCGGTCGTGTGGGAAGTGCCCTATGGAGCGGGACGTCGCTGGGGCAACGACCTGCACCCGATCGTCGAAGGTCTGGCCGGCGGATGGCGGCTGACCGCGATCAACACGATGACGAGCGGCCTTCCCGTCAATCTCACCTACAGCCCGGCGGCCACGTCGTCGGTGAGCGGCGCGCCGACGTACCGGCCCAACGTCACCGGTGACATCTATGCGCCGGAGGGCGAGCAGACGATCAACAACTGGTTCAACCGCGACAACGTGATCATTCCGACGGATCGCACGCAGCCGTTCGGGAATGCTCCGCGCAACATGGCTCGTGGTCCGGCCATCTACTCGCTCGACCTCGGCTTGCACAAGGCGTTCGCCCTCGGCAGCGATCTGCGCCGGCTCGAGTTCCGCATCGAGGCGTTCAACGTGTTCAACCGGTCGAATTTCGGCGCGCCAGTCGGCAACCGGTCGGCCACCAACTTCGGCACGATTACCTCACTCGCCACGACGCCGCGCCAGATTCAGCTCGGCGTCCGTTTCAGCTTCTGAGGTGGTCCAGGCAAGGGGTCAGGTCTGCCGTGGCACACGCGGAGGTCCTCCGTCGACGTGACGCTGATGACACCGACGCCACCGACGCGACCGACGCGGAGGCTGCTGCCCAGCGGTAGCCTACGGCTCGTCGTCGCGCGTGCGTCTGGGCGCTGCGCCAGCGTCCGGGCGCACGCTGAACTTGCGGCCACGGATGGTGGTCGAGCGCAGGGCGCCGATGATGTCCTTCGCCAGTGCCTCCGGCACGTCG
>CAYMAG010000008.1:0-1581 GCA_964388335.1 uncultured Vicinamibacteraceae bacterium
GTGAAGCTGTACTTCACGCAGATGGTGTTCCACCCGAAGGGGCTGCCGGGCGGCGGGCAGTTCGTGCACGTGTACGGCAAGCAGGGCGCGTGCGATCTGATGGGCGACACGAGCGTGTACCCGCTGGACGGGACGACGCCCCCGACGGAACTCGCGCCAAAGGTGCAGGAAGCACCGAACGCGCACATGCTCGCCTTCTACGAGTGCATCCGCGGCAACGGACCGAACCCCGCGGACGTGATCGTCGGTGCCACCACCGCGCTGACCGCGATCATGGGGCACCAGGCGATTACGACCGGCACGGTCGTCGAGTGGAAGGACATCGCGGACGGTCTGTAAGTACACGCGCACATGTCTGATTTCACGGGACGCCTGGCGCTCGCGTGAGCTGACCGGACGGTGCAGGGCGATTGCGTCATAGGAGCGCGTCCAGTCGTTGCAAACGCAAGATATTTGTACTATCGTTGCGATTGAGGCTGCCAGCAGATGCGTGTCCAGAGTAAGCGGCTCGAGGACGATGCTCCCGATCGTGGTGTGGTGGTGCTCGACGCGGCGGTCCGCGCCGCCGACCTCCTGGGGCTGAGCCAGGCTCGCCTGGCCAGCATCCTCGGAGTGGATCCGTCGACCCTGTCGCGACGCCTCAGCAGTCGGCGCGGCCTCGATGAGGGCTCGAGGGAATACGAGTCGGCGTTGCTGTGGATTCGCCTGTTCCGGGGGCTCCAGGCCGTCGCAGGCGGACAGGACGCCACTGCGCGCGCCTGGCTGGCGAGTCCGAATCTCGCGTTCGCGGGACAGCGGCCGCGCGACCTCATCGACGGCATCGAGGGGCTCGTGCGCGTCGTGCAGTACCTCGACGCGCACCGCGCCATGCTGTGACGGCGGCTGCCAGACAGGCCGTCGCCCTGCCCGTGCGTGCGACGGTCCTGCGCGTGGTCGAGACGCAGTACGCTGCGGCCACCATGCGCCTCGTGGACAGCGCCGAGGCACAGGCCGTCCTCGAGGAGGCCATCGAGACGAGCAAGCCGCCGGTGCCGCCGCGGTTCACGCATCTGCACTACCTGCTGTCCACGCCGTTCCGCTACCCGCCCAATCCCTGGCCGTCGCGGTTTCGCGGGCCCACCGACCCCGGCGTCTTCTACGCGGCGGAACACCCGCGGACCGCGCTCGCCGAAGTCGCGCACTGGCGGCTGAAGGTGCTGCTCGACGCCGTCGACCTGCTGACGCTCGAGCCCGCCGCACATACGCTGTTCGCGGTCGTCGTGGAGACGACCCTGGCCGACGCGGCGGCGTTGCGGCCCGCGTCCCGGCGTGCCTCCGTGCTGCATCCAGGCGACTACGGCGCCGCGCAGGCCTGGGCACGGGAGGTGCGGGCCGCCGGTCTGCAGGCGATTCGCTATCCGTCCGTGCGCGATCGGCCGGAGGGCGTCTGCTGGGCCATCTTCTCGCCGGACGCGTTCAGGGGGCTGCCGGCGCTCTCCGGCAACTGGCTGCTGCGCGTCACGCGCGACGGCGTCCACTGCCGCACGACCACGGTCCCGGTGCAGATCTTCGAGTTCCCGGCGTCACGACTGCTGGGGCGAT
>CAYMAG010000008.1:1681-4208 GCA_964388335.1 uncultured Vicinamibacteraceae bacterium
GTCGAGACCAGACCTTGACAGGCGCCAGCGTCGCGTTCTAGCCTTGTCGCGTGTCAGTTTTGATTACTCAAAATACACCTGTGGCAGTGGTCAAAATGGCCGGCAGGCCCCGACGCATCTGCCAGGCTGCCGCCTTCGGGCTCACGCTGCTACTGATGGGCACCGGCGTCCCGCCTGCCGCCGCTCAGAGTACGAGTGGCGTGCAGGGCAGCGTGGTCGATCAGCACCTGGGCGTCGTCCCTGGCGCGAGCGTGCAGGTGTCGCAGCAATCGAGCGGGCTCGAACGCCACACGACGACCGACGATGACGGGCGCTTCAGCGTGTCGAACCTTCCGGTTGGCACGTACGACCTCCGGGTGGACCTGTCGGGGTTCGTGCTCGACAGCCGCCGCATCCAGTTGGTCTCGAGCGTGCCGCTGGACCTCGAGGTCGTCCTCCAACTCGCGCAGCTCACCGACAGCGTCAGTGTGGCGCCAGAGGCGGCGCTGGTGGACACCACGTCAGCGGGCACGCGACACGCGGTCAGCAGCACGCGCATCGACCGCATGCCGGCGGCGGTGTCCAGCCGTGGCCTCGAGGCCGTGCTCGTGGCGTTTCCCGGCTTCGCGCAGAACGCCAATGGCGCGATTCACCCGCGCGGCGCCCACAACCAGATGACCTTCGTGGTCGATGGCCTGCCAATCAGTGATCAGCTCACGGGTGCGTTCGCCAATTCGCTGGACGTCGGCGTGGTGCAGACCGTCGAGTTGCTCACCGGCAACGTGCCGGCCGAGTTCGGCGGCAAGGTCTCCGGCGTCGCCGTGCTGAACAGTCGCAGCGGTCTCGGCACCGGACGCCCTGCGTCGGGATCGGTGACGGGCCTGCTGGGGGGCTTCGGCACGCGCCAGGGTGGCGTGCAACTCGGAGGCGAAGGCGGCCGTGTCGGCTACTTCGGCTCGGTCACCGCGCTCGACACCGACCGCTTTCTCGATCAGGTCTCGCTCGACAACCTGCACAATGGCGGCCGGTTCGTTCGCGCGTTCAGCCGCGCCGACATCAGGCTGACGTCGCGCGACACCATGCGCGTGCACGCCATGGGGGGACGCTCGTCGTTCGAACTGGCCAACCTGCGTTCACAACAGCAGGCAGGACAGGATCAGCGTCAGGGGCTCTCGGATCTGTCGGTGTGGGCGTCGTACCTGCGCACGCTCGATGCGCAGTCCACGCTGGAAACGACGTTCGGCTACAGGACCACCGGGGCCGTCCTGCAGGCAAGCCCTGGTGACACACCGGTGACCGCCGCGCAGGACCGTCGTCTGTCCACCTTCACGGCCAACACGCGGTACACGCGCATGTTCGGCGCGCACCTGTTGCGCGCGGGGCTCGACGTCCAGCGCTTCCCGGTTGAGGAGTACTTCACGATGGGCCTGACTTCGCCGACGTTCAACGTGCCGGGCGAGGAGGGCTACAACGCCGCGCTGCTCGCCCATGACCTCACGCGAGGAGGCACGCCCTTCGTCTTCCGCGATGCACAGACCGGGACACAGGTAGGCGCCTTCGTACAATCCACCATCCGCCTCGGCGACGCGACGGTTGCTGCCGGCATCCGTCATGACGATTACCGGTTCCTCGTCAGCGGGCGACAGTGGCAGCCGCGGCTCGGCGTCGCCTACCAGGTGGCCGGCCGCAACGACGTCGTCGTGCGTGCCTCGTACAACCGCAACTACCAGACGCCGCCGAACGAGAACCTGCTGCTCTCGAACTCCGAGGCGGCAAGTCTGCTCGCGCCGGAAAGCGTACGGGAGGCGTTGGGTGGAACCTATCAGCCCATACGTCCCGAACGACAGGATGTCTACGAGGCCGGCGTGCAGGTTGCCCTTGGGCGGGTCGCCACGCTCGACACGTCGATCTATCGCAAGAACTCCCTGGATCAGCAAGACAACAACAACTTCTTCGATACGGGCATCATCTTCCCCACGACACTGCAGAGCATTCGCGTGACGGGGGCCGAAGCACGTCTGTCATTTCCGACCCGCGGGGGCCTGACCGGCGCCCTCAGCGCGACGACCGGACGGGCCATTTCGACGCCGCCGTTCACCGGGGGCCTCTTCCTGGGGCAGGACGCCGTGGACCTGCTCTCGTCGGGTCCCTTCGCCATCGACCACGACCAGATACTGGGCGTGCACGGAACCGCGTCGTGGGATCCGGCCGGACCATGGTGGATGGGCACATCCATCCGCTACGACAGCGGCCTGGTGTCGAACCCCTCCGACCCCATTCAGGTTTCGACGGATCCGGACTTCGCCGACCTGCTGCCCTACGTGAACCTCGCTGCCGCCGTGCCTCGCGTCAGGCCCCGCACGATCGTCGACCTGGCGGGCGGTCTCGATCTGCGCAGTGGTCGCGGCGCACGGACCTGGAGCGTGCAGGCGCAGCTGACCAACGTTACCAACCGTACCGCCCTGTACAACTTCCAGTCCGTGTTCGTGGGAACGCGGCTGGTGCAGCCGCGCACGTTCGCGGTCCGGTTCACCCGGCATTTCTGACG
>CAYMAG010000008.1:4308-80451 GCA_964388335.1 uncultured Vicinamibacteraceae bacterium
CGCGGCTGGTGCAGCCGCGCACGTTCGCGGTCCGGTTCACCCGGCATTTCTGACGCGCCGAGTGCGCTCGCGCGGGCCCATGCTAGGCTCTCGGGCGTGCTTCGCATGCTCGCCTGCCTGACGCTCGCCGCATTCACCTCCGGCTGTGCCGCCCGCGCCGACCGGCCGGCACCCTCGCCGGCTCCACCGTCCACGCCGGGCGCAACGGCGGTGGACCCAGTGGGCCTCACCGCACCCGAGACATTGGAGCGCTCAATCAGCGCGCACCTGCAGTTCCTCGCCAGCGACGCGCTGAACGGCCGCGGCAGCGGCACGCGCGACGAGTGGATCGCTGCCACCTATCTCGGCGCGCAGCTCGCCCGCATGGGCCTCGAGCCGATGGGCGACGATGGCTGGTTCGTCCAGCAGGTCGAGGTGCAGCGGTTCACCGTCGACGCCGCGCCCACGCTGGTCATCGGTGAGCGGACGCTGACGCATGGCGACGCGATGCTCGTCCGGGCGGTGGTGGCCGGGCGGGTGTCTGCACCCCTGCGCCGCTACGTCGCCGGCCAGCCGATCGAACCGGGCAGCGCCGTCGTCCTGCCAGGCGATGCACCCACCGAGGCCATCGGCGCGGTCAGCCGGGCCGCGATCGTCATGCAACGCGAGACGCCGGCCGTGCGGACGCGGTGGGCCGACATCGCGACACGCCCGGCAGCCGTCGCGCCCCAGCTCGTGAACGTGCCGGCGGGCGGACCGGCGGGTCCGACCTGGATCACGCTCGAGACTGCCGCGCACGATGCCGTGATGGCCATGGACGAGGGCACGGACGTCAGCATCACCGCCGCCATCGCGCCAGCCGCGAGAACCAAGACGTGGAACGCCGTGGGACGTCTGCCGGGGCGCGAGCCCGCGGGCGCCTCCGAGGTCATCGTGCTGTCGGCTCACCTCGATCACGTCGGAGCGCGCGAGGCTCCAGCCGACAATCCAGGCGCCGACGTCATTTTCAACGGGGCGGACGACGATGCGTCGGGTGTGGTGGCGGTGCTCGAACTCGCGCGGTCGCTCGTCGACGGACCGCGGCCGCGTCGCACCGTGGTCGTCGCGTTCTTCGGCAGCGAAGAGGCTGGCGGCTTCGGTTCGCGCTACTTCGTCAGCCGGCCGGTCGTGCCGCTGTCTGACATCGTGGCCAACCTGCAGTTCGAGATGATCGGCCGGCCCGACCCCAAGGTGCCTCCGGGCACGCTGTGGCTGACCGGGTACGAGCGATCGACGCTGGGGCCTCAGCTTGCATCGGACGGGGCGACACTGGTGCAGGATCCCCATCCCGATCAGCGCTTCTTCGAGCGGTCCGACAACATCCAGTTCGCACGGCGCGGCGTCGTCGCGCACACGGTGTCGAGCTATGGATTGCACAAGGAATACCACCAGGCCTCTGACGAGATTCGCCACATCAACCTCGCGCACATGCGCGACGCGATCGCCTCGCTCGTCGAGCCGGTCCGTCGTCTGGCGGAGAGCAGCGTCCGTCCGACGTGGAACGAAGGACTGCAGCCATGACCCGAAAGGTCAGGTGGACACGACGCGCCCTCCTGCAGTCGGCCGGCCTCGCCACGCTCTGGCCCCTGCAGGCGGCCTGCCGGTCGGGCAGCGCACCGGCCGTCACCTCGTCGCGACCGACGGACATCCGCATCGTCGAGGTGCAGCACGAACTCGAGGAGCACGCGTACCGCACCCCGTACCAGTTCGGCGGGCGGACCGTCGACCACGTGACGATCCTCAACGTGCACTGTCGGGTACGGACCGGGGACGGCCGGGAGGCGTGGGGCTTCGGCTCGATGACGCTCGGGAATGCGTGGGCCTATCCCGCGGCGCCGCAGGACGTGGGTCTCGCCGCGATGGTGGACCTTGCAGCCGCGCTGCGCAATCAGACCGCCGCGTGTGACGACCACGGGCACCCGCTCGACCTGTTCCACGCGCTCGAGCCGGTCTGGTTGAAGTCGGCCGCAGACCTGTCGGCGGCGAAGGCCCTGTCCGCGCCGATTCCCAAGCTGTGCACGCTCGTCGTGGCGAGTCCGTTCGACGCGGCCATCCACGACGCCTACGGCAAGGTGTTCGGCCTCAGCAGCTATGCGACCTATGGCGCCGACTTCACCCGCCACGACCTGTCGCGCGATCTCGGCCCCGAGTTCGCTGGTGAGTACGTCGATCGTTATGTCCCGGTGGCGCCACGACCGACGTCGCCGGTCTTCCATTCGGTGGGCGCCAGCGACCCGCTCGAAGCGGCCGACGTGCGCACGCGTCTCGACGACGGTCTGCCCAACACGCTCGAAGAGTGGATACCGCACGACGGCCTGACCTGCTTCAAGATCAAGTTGAACGGCGGCAATGCCGACGCGGACGTCGAGCGCATCGTCCGCATCGATCGCATCGTGACCCGCCTGCAGGTGCCGGGCCAGGAGGAACCGCGCTACCTCTGTGACTTCAACGAAGGGTGTCCGAACGTCGAGTACCTGCTCGACGTGCTGCGGCGGGTACGCGAGCAGACACCGACCGGGTTCGAGCGCATTCTCTACATCGAGCAGCCCACCGCGCGCGACCTTCGGGCAGATCCGTCGAACGTGATGCACGAGGCGGCGAAGTTGCGTCCGGTAGTCATCGACGAATCGCTCACCGACCTCGAGACGCTGCTGCTCGCCCGCGAGATGGGATACACCGGGGTGGCACTCAAGGCCTGCAAGGGACAGAGCCACGCGATGCTCATGGCGGCGGCCGCGCAGAAGTTCGGCATGTTCCTGTGCGTGCAGGACCTGACCTGTCCTGGCGCGTCACTCATTCACTCGGCGGGAATCGCCGCGCGGGTGCCCGGCAATGCCGGCATCGAGGCCAACGCCCGGCAGTTCGTCCCATCCGCCAGTGCGGCGTGGGAGCCGCGGTTTCCGGGGTTGTTCGACATCAGCGGCGGCGTGATGCAGACCGGGCAGTTGACCGGGCCGGGTTTGAGCGCCGTCCCGCCGCGGTCGGTCTGACGCCTGATCCGTCGTAGGATTGGCGGATGCGCATCCTTCCCCGTCGCACCGCCGGTCTGCCCGGGCTCGCCGTCGCCCTCGTCACCCTGCTGGCGTGCGCCACGCCGTCATCCCAGGCACAAGCGCCAGCCTCGGACGACCAGCGTGCGGCGCAGCTGGTGCAGGCGCTCGGTCTTCGCGAGGCGGAGACGCCGATCAGCCAGTCGCCGCAGTGGCGCAAGCCGTCGCGCATCCTCATCCTCGGCGTGTCGCCTGACCGCCTGACGTGGCTGCAGGCCGCCGCGCCCGGTGTGGCACTGGTGAGTGCCGGCTCGACGCGGGAAGAGCAGGCCGAAGTCGCCCGCGCCGACGCCGTGATCGGCTCGTGCGCAGCCGGACTGATCAGCGCGGGGCCGAACATCCGGTGGGTGCAGACGTACAACGCCGGCGTCGAGCGTTGTCTCACGTCGCCGATCTTCACCGAGCGCGGCATCCTGCTGACCAACATGCAGCGCGTGGCCGGCCCGGCGATGGCCGAGCACGTGATGGCCCTGATGTTGTCGTTCGCGCGGTCGCTGCCCGCCTATCACGACGCGCAGCGTCGCAGCGCCTGGGACCGCACGCCCCCTGGCGCACCTCCTGCCTTCACGCTGGAGGGCAAGACGGTGCTGGTGGTCGGACTCGGCGGGATCGGTACGGAAGTGGCCCGCCGGGCGCACGCCTTCGGCATGACCGTACTCGCCACGCGCGCCACGCCGCGCCCCGCGCCAGACTTCGTGAGCGAGGTGGGCCTCGCGGCCGACCTCACCCGCTTCACACCACGCGCGGATTTCATCGTCAACACGCTGCCCCTGACGCCGGAGACGCAGGGACAGTTCGACGCCAGGGTGTTCGCGACGATGAAGCGCGGCGCGCACTTCTTCAACGTCGGTCGCGGCGCGACGGTCGTGACGGCCGACCTCGTGACCGCCCTGCGCGACGGCACGCTCGCCGGTGCAGGGTTGGATGTGGTCGACCCCGAGCCGCTGCCCTCCAGCCATCCGCTCTGGACGATGCCCAATGTCGTCATCACGCCCCACTCGTCGTCCGACTCGGACGTGGACGAGGAGAGCCGGTGGCTCGTCGTCCGCGAGAACCTGCGGCGCTACGTCGCGGGCGAGCGCATGCTGTCGGTGGTCGATCCGTCGCGCGGGTACTGAGCCGCCTCAGTCGTTCAGCCGGAACTCGACGGCAACGGTCATCACCACCTCGACGGGGTTGCCGTTGAGCAGTGTGGGCGTGTACCGCCACTGCCGTGCGGCATCCGCGGCCGCGATGGCGAAGTCCGGGTGGACGTGCGCCCCCAGCACCCGCACCGAGTGCACCAGGCCGTCGCGCCCGATGATCGCCTCGAGCGCGACGTTGCCTTCGCGTCCCGCATCACGCATGGAGGCGGGATACACGGGCCGCACGTCGTGCGTCTTGCGTGGTGCCCGTATGTCCCCCCCGACCCGGATCGGAACCGGCGCCGCGGCCGCATCCGTCGGCGGTGCGGTCGGCGTGCGGCCGGTGGCGACCCTGATGCTTTCCGAGACCGTACCAAGCTGCAGGATGATGGCCCGATCCCAATCGCGTGCGGCCGAGAGCGTGAACGTCTGCTGCAACTTCTGGAAGCCGGGCAATTGCGCCGTGAGCGTGTACTCACCGGAGCGCATCGCCGGGAACTCGAACCGGCCTTCGGCATCGGTGGTCGCCGTTGCGGCCGGGCCGCTGGCGTCTTCAAGGCTCAAGGCTACTTCGGGCACGACGGCTCCGGTGGCGTCGTAGACCGTGCCACGCAGGTCGTCCTGCGCCGGCGCAGGTTGATGAAGGGCGGTGACCGGTAGCGCGACTGCCAGCGCACAGACGGTGATGCCCGTGGCGGCGAGTCGGGTGAGGGGACGACGGTTGAGCGCAGGGTTCAGCATGGCTGTGATTCTCCTCTCGAGACCGGGGGCGTGGGCCATGGACATCGCCATGGTCCACGGAAGGCCGGGCGCACGCGCGCCTCGGACGATGGCGACCAGATGCTCGGCGTACCGCATGGGCGACGTGCCGCTCGCGACCACGATGTCGTCACACGCGCGCTCGCTCTCGTGTCGCAGTCGCCGGCAGGCGATCCGTACGAGCGGGTTGTACCAGTGCACGCAGCGCACGACCTCCGCGAGCACCTGCAGCATCCAGTCGCGTCTGCGGATGTGCGCGAACTCGTGCGTCAACACGACGGCGAGGCGCTCGTCCGGCCACGTGGTGGCCTGCACCGGCAGTACGACGCACGGGCGGACGAAGCCCCATGTGGCCAGCAGGTCGGCGTGTGGTGTGAGGAGCACTGCGGGGGCGCGGTCGAGTCCCGCTGCCCCAGCGGCCCGCGCGCGCAGTGCGCGCAGTCGATCGTCGCTCCACTCGGACGCCTGGCGTCGCACGCGGGCGAGGCGCCTGAGGGCGCGTATCACTCGCGCGGCGTGGATGGCCACACCGGTCGCCCAGACTGCCAGCGCGGTGGCCAGCATCACCTGCGGGGACATCCCGCTCGGCCCACTGGCGTCTGCTGCGAACGACGCTTCACCCCCTCGCGTCGACGGTTGGCGCTGCGGCGCATGCGCAGCGACGTCAGCAAGGCCGTGGGTGCTGGTCCACGGCAGTGACCAGCGGGGGAGGACCCACGTCGACAGCGGCGCGCACGCAACGGCTACCAGGCTCGCGGCGAGCACCGCGTGGCGTACGGCGGCGGATGCGCGCGGCAGGGCGCGCAGCGCCAGGAGCGCTGCGGCGGTGAGAACGGTCGCCTGCAGGACGGCAGCGAGCAGCGCGGTCATCGGTTCTCCTTCCGTGCCTGTTCCACGATGGCGGCGATGCGGTCGAGGTCTTCGTCGGTCAGCTTCGATGCGTCGCTTCCGAGCAATGTCGTGACCACGTGCGCTGTCGATCCGTCGAAGAACGTGTCCACGACGTGGCGCAGGGCGGTACGCCGCGCGGCGGCGCGCGTCACCGTCGGCACGTAGACGTAACGAAGGCCTTCGTCCTCGTGTCTGACATGGCCCTTCTCCTCGAGCACGCGCAACTGCGTACGTACCGTCGAATAGCTGGGAGCGTCATCGAGGCGGGCCCGAATCTGGCCAGCCGTGGCGCGGCCGAGGCGGTAGAGCGCGTTCATGATCTGACGTTCACGCCGGGTGAGGGAATCGGAGGCTGCCATGTCTGCGATATCTATAGCACGTATGCGATAAAAATAACATAGCAGCGCCAGGGCCTGCACGTTCATCCACACCCTGTACTTGCCTGGTGGTCTGGTGCACACTGCGGTATGCCTGCATGGCTGCTCCTGTTGCCCCTGCTGTTGCAGGCCGCTCCCGTGAGTCAGCCGGCCGCCGGCCTCTTCGCGCTGTCGTGGCTCGCGGGCTGCTGGCGGTTCGAAACGGCGTCACGGGTGGTCGATGAGCAGTGGATGGCGCCAGCGGGCGACGGCATGCTCGGCATGAGCCGCACCGTGGCGGCGGGGCGCATTGCCGAGCACGAGTACATGCAGATACGGGTGCAGGAAGGGCGTCTCGTGTACATCGCCCAGCCATCGTCGCAGACGAGGACGACGTTCACGGCCGTGTCGGCGACCGAACGGGAGGCGGTGTTCGAGAACCTCGCACACGATTTTCCGCAGCGCGTCATCTACAGGAAGGGTGAGGGGGGTGCGACGCTGCAGGCCCGTATCGAGGGCATGCGGGGTGGGCAGCTGCGGGGTGTCGACTTTCCGTACGTCGCGGTCGGCTGCGGGGCGCCGCGCTAGCCAGCCTTCAAGGCGCCGTCCCGTGCGGCACGATCGGCATCACGCATCAGGACGCGCAGGGCCGGGCGTACTTCGTTCACGAGGCGCTGGATGTCGAGGCCGGGATTCCTCAGCGCTCGCAACGAGAGTCCTTCGATGAGGGCGACGATGGCCTCCGCGCGAGCGTAGAGGTCGTCCTGGGGCATCCTGCTGAGCGCCGGGTGTGCTCCGAGCACTTCATGAAAGCGCTGACGTGCGGTGGCATCGGCATGACGAACCTTGGCCGCGATGCGCGGACTGCGGGCGGCCTCGGCCAGCACTTCGAGGCGCAGCAGCATGCGCTGCTGCGTGGAACACTGGGTGAGGTTGTCGCGGACGCCCGCGAGCAGCGCCTCCTCGGCATCGGCGGCGTTGGCCAGTTGCTCGAGGCGTTCCATGGAGACGGCGAGGTCGCGTTCGACGATGGCCTCGATGATCGCCTCCTTGTTCTCGAAGTAGTGGTAGATGTGGCCGACGCTCATGCCGGCACGCTTCGCCAGCTCGGCCATGCTGGCGGCATGGAAGCCGCGAGCACGGAAGCACTCGGCGGCGGCACACAACACCTGGTCGCGGCGTGCCTGGTTACGGTCGTGATCCACACGCGCCCGCTGATCGTCTATCACCCTGTGCCCTTCCTCCGTTGGGGCGCGGCCTCTCAGCGGCTGTGCCCGGTTGACGCTTCTGACACGCTAGCATAGAATGAACGTTCGTTCTAGTATTCGCACACACCCATCATGCCTCGCACCCCTGCCCTCATCGTTCTCCTGCTGTCCGCCCTGTCCGCCGCCGCATGTGGACGGACTGACGCCGCCGGTGCCACTGCCAACGCGCCTCCACCCCCGGAAGTGGCGGTCGTGACCATCCAGACCGAGTCGGTCACCCTCGTGACGGAATTGCCCGGACGGACTGCCCCCTTCGGCATCGCCGAAGTGCGTCCGCAGGTCAACGGGCTGATTCAGCGCCGCCTCTTCCAGGAGGGCAGCGACGTGCGCGCGGGCACCGTGCTCTACCAGATCGACCCGGCACCATACGAGGCCGCACTCGATTCGGCGAGGGCCGCGCTGGCCCGGTCAGAAGCCAACCTCGTCGCTGCACGGCTGCGCGCCGACCGGTACAAGGGCCTGGTCGCCATCGATGCCGTCAGCCGGCAGGACTACGACGATGCGGTGGCGGCCCTTGGACAGGCAGAGGCCAGCATCGCGTCTGACAAGGCGGCGATTCGCACCGCCGAGATCAACGTCGGATACACGCGCCTCTCGGCGCCTATCGCCGGCCGCATCGGCAGGTCGTCGGTCACCTCCGGAGCGCTGGTCACCGCCAACCAGGCCGAGCCCCTGGCCGTCGTCCAGCAACTCGACCCGATCTACGTGGACGTCACGCAGTCGAGCGCGGAACTGCTGCGCCTTCGCCGCGACCTCGAGGAGGGCCGGGTCAAGAGTGACGCGGGACAGGCCGTCGTCCGGCTGCTGTTCGAGGACGGCACCCCGTACGCACTGGCGGGCCGCCTCCAGTTCTCGGAGGTGTCGGTGGACGAGCGGACGGGCGCGGTCACCCTGCGGGCGGTGTTCCCGAACCCCGCCCGCGTGCTGTTGCCGGGCATGTACGTGCGCGCCGTGATCGAGGAAGGGACGACGAACCAGGGAGTGCTCGTGCCGCAGCAGGCCGTGACACGCGACCCCAGGGGCGGCGCGACGGCGATGGTGGTGACGGCTGACGACACAGTCGAGCTGCGTCACCTGCAGGCGCCCCGCGCCGTGGGAGACCGCTGGCTCGTCACGGAGGGCCTTGCGCCCGGTGACCGCGTCGTGGTCGAGGGTCTGCAGAAAATCCGACCCGGCGCAACGGTGCGCGTGACCCCATTCACCGCCGCAACACGGCCGGCCGCCGCCGAGGTGCAGTGATGGCACGTTTCTTCATCGACCGTCCGATCTTCGCGTGGGTCATCGCGATCGTCATCATGCTCGCCGGCCTGCTGTCGGTGACGAGCCTGCCCGTGGCGCAGTACCCGGCCATTGCCCCACCGGCGATCACGATCGCCGCCATGTATCCCGGAGCGTCCGCGCGGACGCTCGAGGACACCGTGACGCAGGTGATCGAGCAGCGGATGAAGGGCCTCGACCACCTGCAGTACGTCGCGGCGAACAGCGACGGCTCGGGCATGATGACGATGACGCTGACGTTCGATCCGGCAGCGAATCCCGACATCGCCCAGGTCCAGGTGCAGAACAAGCTGCAACTCGCGCTGCCTCTTCTGCCGCTGGAAGTGCAGCGGCAGGGCGTGCAGGTGTCGAAGGCGCGGTCGAACATCCTCATGGTGCTCGGCTTCGTGTCGACCGACGGCCGCATGACGGCCACCGACATCAGTGACTACGTCGCCGCGAACCTTCAGGACCGCATCAGCCGCGTCCAGGGCGTAGGCAGCGTCATCGCCTTCGGCTCGCAATATGCGATGCGCATCTGGCTCGACCCGACGAAGCTGCAGAACTACCGGATGACGCCCGGCGACGTCCGCGCGGCCATCGTCGGCCAGAACGCCCAGGTGTCGGCGGGGCAGCTCGGTGCCGCGCCGGCCGTCGAGGGGCAGCGGCTCAATGCGACGATCACCGCACAGACGAGGCTGCAGCGCCCCGAACAGTTCGAAGAGATCGTCCTGCGCAGTGACGAACGCGGTGCCGTCGTTCGCCTGAAGGACGTCGCGCGCGTCGAACTCGGCAGCGAGCTGTACGAGGTCTTCGCGCGCTACAACGCCAACCCGGCGTCGGGTCTCGCCGTGCAGCTGGCCACGGGCGCCAACGCGCTGCAGACGGCAGAGAGCGTCCGCGCGGTGATCGACGAGATGACCCCGTACTTCCCGCCGGGCCTCGCGTCGGAGGTGGCGTTCGACACCACGCCGTTCGTCCGCATCTCGATCGAGGAGGTCGTCAAGACGCTCATCGAGGCCATCGTGCTCGTGTTCCTGGTCATGTACCTCTTCCTCCAGAACTTCCGCGCGACGCTCATCCCGACGCTGGCTGTCCCGGTCGTCCTGCTCGGCACCTTCGGCGTGCTCGCCGCGTTCGGCTACAGCATCAACACGCTCACGATGTTCGGGATGGTGCTCGCGATCGGCCTGCTGGTGGACGACGCGATCGTGGTCGTCGAGAACGTCGAGCGCGTGATGCACGAAGACGGCCTGCCGCCCAAGGAGGCCACGCGCAAGAGCATGGACCAGATCACCGGCGCGCTCATCGGCATCGCGCTGGTGCTGTCTGCGGTGTTCGTGCCCATGAGCTTCTTCGGCGGATCGACCGGCGTGATCTACCGCCAGTTCTCCATCACGATCGTCTCGGCGATGGTGCTGTCAGTGGTCGTGGCCCTCGTGCTGACTCCGGCGCTGTGCGCCACGATTCTCGAGCCCGTGGCGCCAGGGCACACCATGAGCCGCCGCGGCTTCTTCGGGTGGTTCAACCGCAGCTTCGACCGAGGCAGTGCCTGGTACCAGTCCGTCATCGGCCGCCTCGTCGTGCGGACGCTGCCGTCGATGGCGGTGTACGCCCTGCTCGTGGTCGCGATGGGCGTGCTGTTCATGCGCCTGCCCACCGCGTTCCTGCCCGACGAAGACCAGGGGGTCATGTTCACGCAGGTGCAGTTGCCGGCCGGCAGCACGCAGGAGCAGACCCTCGAGGTGATGAAGAAAGTTGAACGCCACTACCTCGACAACGAGACGAACGCCGTGCAGTCGCTGTTTGCCGTCACGGGGTTCAGTTTCGCCGGCCGCGGGCAGAACATGGGCATGGCGTTCGTGCGCCTGAAGCCGTGGGACGAGCGCGAGGGTCACGCGCTGCGTGTGGATGCCGTGGTCGGCCGCGCGATGGGTGCGTTCTCGCAGATTCGCGAGGCGATGGTGGTTGCGTTCGCGCCCCCGGCCGTCACGGAGCTGGGTAATGCGACGGGGTTCGTCGTGCAGTTGCAGGACCGGACCGGGCAGGGCCACGAAGCCCTGATGGCGGCGCGGAACCAGTTCCTCGGACTCGCTTCGCAGCATCCGGCACTGGTCGGCGTCCGGCCCAACGGGCTCGAAGACACGCCGCAGTACCAGATCCACGTGAACACGGAACGGGCCGGCGTGCTCGGCCTGACCGTCGCCGACATCAACGACACGCTGTCGACCGCGTGGGGCAGTGCGTACGTCAACGATTTCATCGATCGCGGGCGCGTGAAGCGCGTGTTCATGCAGGCGGATGCGCCGTTCCGCATGCAGCCCGAACACCTCAGACTGTGGTACGCGCGAAATCGCATCGGCGAGATGGTGCCGTTCTCGTCGTTCGCCACGACCGACTGGTCGTACGGATCTCCGCGCCTCGAGCGCTTCAACGACCTCTCCTCGACGGAAGTGCTCGGCGCACCGGCGCCTGGACGCAGCTCGGGCGAGGCGATGGAGGTCGTTGAAGAACTGATGGCCCAGCTGCCGGCAGGTTTCGGCTTCGAGTGGTCGGGGCTGTCGTTCCAGGAACGGCTGTCGGGGTCTCAGGCTCCTGCGCTGTACGCCATATCGTTGCTGGTCGTGTTCCTGTGCCTCGCCGCCCTGTACGAGAGCTGGTCCATACCGTTCTCGGTGATGCTCGTCGTGCCGCTCGGCGTGCTCGGCGCGGTGCTCGCCGCCGGCATGCGTGGGCTGTCGAACGACGTGTTCTTTCAGGTCGGCCTGCTGACGACGATCGGGTTGGCGTCCAAGAACGCGATTCTGATCGTCGAGTTCGCGCGAGATCTGCAGGACCGCGGACAGGACCTCGTCCTTGCGACGCTCGAGGCATCACGCCAGCGCCTGCGTCCCATCCTCATGACATCGCTGGCGTTCGGCCTGGGGGTGTTGCCGCTCGTGATCAGCACCGGCGCAGGCTCGGGCAGCCAGAACGCGATCGGCACCGGAGTGCTCGGTGGTGTGATCGCGGCGACGTTTCTCGGCGTGCTGCTCATCCCGGTGTTCTTCGTCGTGATTCGTCGCGCATTCACGCGCAGGCCGCGTGCGGCGCGGGCCGACGTGCCGGTGCACGACGACGGGTTGTCGCTGCAGGAGGGCCGTTGACATGGATCGTCGCCTGATGCTCGCCGCACTTGCCGCGGTCGGTGTCGCGCTCACCGGTTGCCGCTCGATGGCGCCCGAGTACGAACGTCCCGCAGCTCCGGTCGCCGGCCAGTTCGCCAACGTGGCGCCCGCGGCCGACGCGGCGACGGCTGCCGCCGACATTCCCTGGCAGGACTACTTCGCCGACCAGCGCCTGCGCGCCAACGTCGAGCACGCCATCGTCAACAACCGCGATCTGCGGGCGGCCGTGCTCAACATCGACCGGGCGCGCGCGCTCTACGGCATCCAGCACTCCGCATTGTTCCCGTCGGTGAACGCGTCGGCGAGTGGCGTCAAACAGCGGATTCCCGAGGGTCTCTTCGGCGGCCTCGGGGGTTCATTCAACGCGGAGCAGTACTCGGCCAACGTCGGCGTGAGCGGCTACGAACTCGACATCTTCGGCCGCATCCGCAGTCTCAACGACCGCGCCGTGCAGACCTATCTCGCAACCGAAGAGGTCCGCAAGGCCGTCCAGATCGGCCTGGTCGCCGAGGTGGCGCATGCCTACCTCACGTACGCGGCCGACCACGAGCGGCTTGCCCTTGCCCGCGAAACGCTGGCGAGCCAACAGGCGTCGCTCGACTTGACGAGACAGCGGCTGGAGGGTGGCGTCGCGAACGCCCTCGACGTGCGGCAGGCGGAAACGACGGTGGAGAACGCCCGCGCCGATGTCGCCAGGTTCACCGCCCTCGTCGCCCAGGACCGGAACGCGCTCGACCTGATCGTGGGCGTCCAGGTGGCGGACGACCTGCTGCCCACCGCGCCGCTCGACCCCGTCACGGCGATTGCCGACCTGCCGGCCGGCGTCCCGTCCGAGGTGCTCCAACAGCGCCCCGATATCCTGGCGGCCGAGCACCAGTTGCAGGCGATGTACGCCAGTATCGGGGCCGCACGCGCGAACTTCTTTCCAACCATCAGCCTGACGGGCTCGGTCGGGACGGCGAGTCGCGAGCTGTTCGATCTCTTCACGGTCGGCACCGGCGCCTGGGCCTTCCTGCCCCAGGTGTCGGTGCCCATCTTCAACGCCGGACGCAACAAGGCGACGCTCCAGGTGGCCGAGATCGATCGGGAACTCGCGCTCGCGTCCTATGAGCGCGCCATTCAGGGCGCGTTTCGCGAAGTCTCCGACGCGCTGGCGGTGCGAGCGACCATCGACGAGCAGCTGGACGCGCAGCAGCGGCTCGTGGCGGCGGCCGCAGACGGCCTGCGGCTGGCGGATGCCAGGTTCAGGGGCGGCGTCGACAGCTACCTGCCGGTGCTCGACGCACAGCGCGCGCTGTACCAGTCGCAGCAGGGCCTGATCGCTGTGCGGCTGGCCCGAGGGGCCAACGCGGTGAACCTCTACAGGGCGCTGGGCGGGGGCTGGACACCCGCCCCATCCGTCGACAGCGAAGCTGCCACGACCTCGACGGTCACGGCGGGATCCATCGACGACGCACCCGCACGTTGAGCGCCTCCTGTTAGGATCAGGGCAAGGAGACCACCCAACATGAGACATATCGGATTGATGCTCGGTGCAATGACGATCGTGACGACGGGGCTCGTGGCTCAGGCGCAACAGACGGTGCATGTGCCGCTGAAGGACAACAACGGGCAGGACGTCGGACACGCCATGATTTCGCCGAAGGACGGCGGCGTGTCGATCGCGCTGTCACTGAAGAACCTGCCGGCTGGCGAACACGCGCTGCACTTCCACCAGGTGCCGAAGTGCGAAGGCGACTTCACGTCGGCTGGTCCGCACTTCAACCCCACGGGCAGGAAGCACGGCCTGAACAATCCGGAGGGGCATCACGCGGGCGACATGCCCAACATCACCGTCGCTACTGGCGGGACGCTCGAGACAACGGTGACCAACCCGCACGTCACGCTCGCGGCGGGCGCGAATTCGCTCTTCGCCACGGGCGGAACCGCGCTCGTGATCCACGCGGCTGCCGACGACCTCGTCAGCGACCCGGCCGGCAACGCTGGCGCGCGGATCGCGTGTGGCGCGATCGCGAACCCACACGCGGGGCACTGACGGCACTCCGCGCCTGGCGACAGGCCTGAACAATGGAGACGGCCCGCGACAGCGAGCCGTCTCCCTCTTCTCGCATCGTTCCCCTCGTGCCGTTCACCGACGTCCATGCGCATCTCCGCATGACAGGCCGGCGATGTGTCGGACGTATGATGCAGGAGATGCCCGCGCACCTCTCCGTCAGGCCCCGTCGGCGTCGAGCATGGTTGCGCGAGGCCTGCAGTCGCGGCGCGATCCCGGTCGTCTGTGTGGGCGCGTTGCTGCTGGCAGACATGCGCCATCCTGACGCCCAGTCGGTGCCGGCCGTCATCGAGCGCGTCCTGACGACCGACTTCGGGTTCACCAGCAGCGAGATCACGTCGATCGGCCGCGGAGCAGCTGTGGCACGCTCGCTCGAGATGCACGACGACCGTGAGGTGTCGGCCGTCGGCGCCGTACGTGTTGCCGTCCCTCCGCCGTTCTACGTCGAGCGCATGATGGACATCGTCAGCTTCAAGCGCCACGAGGTGGTGCTGCAGATTGGCGTGTTCGGAACGTCGCCCTCGGCCAGTGACCTGGCGCGGTTGACGCTCGACAGGGCAGACCTGAATCGGCTGCGCGACTGCGGACCGGGACGGTGCGACATCAACCTGTCGCCCGAGGCGCTGGCCAGGGTGCGCGCGGGGGTCGACTGGGGGACGGTGGCCGGTCAGGCGCGCGCCGCCCAGCAGTTCCGTCAGGTCCTCGCGGATCTCGTGCGCGAGTACAAGGCGCGCGGTGACGCCGCCCTGATGACCTACCGCCACGGGGCGCGAGAGGTCTCGGTGGCGGCAGAGTTCCAGGCCCTCATCACGTCGCCGCCGACGCTGCTCGGACGCTTCCCCTCACTGCACCATCACATCACGCGCTATCCGAACGGCGCGACCACCAGCGTGCAGGACGTCATCTACTGGTCGAAGGAGAAGGTCGGGCCGCGCACCGTGACCAGCGTCACGCACATCGCGATGGTGCGCCTTCCCGCTGGCGCGTCTCCTGCGATATACGCCGGTGCGTCCAGACAGCTGTACGGCACGGAACTCTTCGAGGCCTCACTGGGACTGACGTTGCTGCTTCAGGACCCGGGCAACGCCAATCAGATCTACCTCGTCTACGCCAACCGCTCGCGTGTCGACGCGATTGGGGGCTTCCTGGGGGTCATCAAGCGGGGTGTCGTCCGGTCGCGTGCACGCGCCGCCGTGCCAGGCACGCTCGATCGCGCCCGGGTGAACGCCGAGCGACACTACGCCGAGCTGACCGCGGCGAACGGCGCCCGCTGAGCGTCATGACCGTCATATGGCACGGCGCCTCTGCGTGTCCGCGCTCTTTGCACGTCGACGCCGACTCCTCGGCCGAACAGACAGGGACGGAGGGACGAAGGGACGGAGGAACGAAGGAACGAAGGAACGAAGGAAGGAAGGAACAAAGGAAGGAAGGAAAGTTGGACTGGCGCATGCGCTGTCTGCTTCGTGCGGGTTCGCTGACGCTGCTTCTGCTCGGTGCGTCCGCTCCTGCTCTCGCGCAGGAACTCGTCGTCTGCGGTTGGGACGAGGTGTTCGTGCTCGACGTGTCGGGAGAACCGAGGAAGGTCTGGAGCTGGAAAGCCGCCGACCGGCCGGAACTGCCGGAGGCCTACCGTTCGAAGTTCCGCACGACCGACGAGTGCAAACCTGTCACGGGCAACCGCATCCTGATCACGGCATCGAGCGACGGCGCCGCGCTGGTGGACCGGGCGACGGGCGTGGCCCGGTGGTGGGGCGCGTGCGGCAACGCGCACTCGGCCGAACTGCTGCCGCGTGAGCGGATCGTGCTGGCATGCAGCGTCCGTGAGGGCACCGGCAACAAGCTGGCGCTCTTCGATGCCGGCGTCCCCGAGCAGGAACTCTACTCGACCGAACTGCACTCGGGCCACGGCGCAGTGTGGGACGCGCAGCGCCAGGTTCTGTGGGCGCTCGGCATGGACGAGTTGCGGGCCTACGCACTGGTCGCGTGGGACACGCCAACGCCCTCGCTGGCGCTGAAGGCGACGCATCCGCTGCCGGACCGGAGTGGACACGAGTTGATGGCCGTGCCCGACTCGTCGCTGCTGGTGCTCAGCACACATGCGTCCGTGTGGGTCTTCGACCGCGACACCGGCGCGTTCACGACGCACGGCGACCTGAAGGATCTGCGCGACGTGAAGAGCGTGGCGATACAGCCCGGGACCGGTCGCACGGCGTACGTGCAGGCCGACCCGCCGGAGTGGTGGTCGAGCCGCATCCGTCTGCTCCATCCCGAGCGTACGATCACGCTCGAGGGCGAGCGGCTCTACAAGATTCGGTGGGTGGAGTAGGGCAACGGGGCGTGCCTCGCCGAAATGCCCCGGGGCCGGCCCGGTCGCCGTCCGCCCATGCCGTCTCGTGCAACAATGCGATCGCAGCCCCACCCGCCATCGGGACCCTGAGACCGGCATGTGCCCGGTAATCGACGCTGACGACAGCGGCGTCCGTGAGTTCGGTCCGTTCCGGCTCGATCGAGCCGAGCGCCTCCTCCTTCGCGGCGACCGGCCCGTCGCCCTGACGCCGAAGGCGTTCGACCTGCTGGTGTACCTCGTCGATCGTCCTGGGCGCCTGGTCGACAAGCAGACCCTCATGTCCGCCCTGTGGCCCGACGTGATCGTCGAGGAGGGCAATCTCGCGTCGACCGTCTCGGCCCTGCGCAAGGCTCTCGGCGACGCAGGTGATGAGCCCCGCACCATCGCGACGGTCCCGACGCGCGGGTATCGATTCGTGCTGCCCGTGACGCGTCCGGATGCGTCACGCCCGCCGGCGCCGCCACTCGAGCCCGCCCTGCCGGCCGCCGCTCCGGGAGGCAGGTCACGGCCTGCCCGCGCGGTGCACCTCGCGGCGACCGTCGTGCTCGTTGCCGCGACAACCGCGGGCGCGACATGGTTCGTCGCACCGCGGTGGCATCGCGACGGTAGTCCCGTGGTCCACGTCCAGGTAGGCATCGCGCCGGCAGAGGGCATCGTGGGTCCCGACCTGCACGGAGACCGCTTGTCGAACCGCAACCTCCCGACGCGCACCGCCATTGCCCTTTCACCAGACGGCCGGGACCTCGTGTTCGCGGGAGTGCGTGGAGATCAGCAGCATCTGTGGCGCCGGCGTCTTGGACGCGACGAGGCGACGCCGATTGCGGGGACGACGCAGGCTGCGGCGCCGTTCTTCTCGCCCGATGGTCGCTCGATAGGGTTCTGGTCCCGCGGCGCACTCTGGAGGGTTGCTCTGGAAGGCGGCGTGCCGGCCAGGATTTGCGACGCACGGCATTCGTTCGGTGCAAGCTGGGGCAGCGACGGCACCATCGTGTTCGCCGACGAGCGCGGTGGGGGGCTCCGCCGGGTCTCGGCCGAGGGCGGCGCGCCGCAGCCCTTGACGACGGTGGACGCCTCACGCGGCGAAGGCAGCCATCACCTGCCCCACCTGTTGCCTGACGCGCGGGCCGTCGTGTTCACGATTACGGCAGTGCCTGGTGCGCCCCACGTCACGACGGATGTTGCCGTGCAGTCGCTCGATACAGGTGAACGCCGCATTCTGCTGCCGGGCGCCGCCGATGCGCGCTACGTGGCGCCGGGGCACCTGGTGTACGCCCTGGGCGAGACGCTGATGGTCGTACCCTTCGACCCGGCCACCCTCGCATTGACGGGGGAGTCGACGGTCCTGCGCGACGGCGTGATGCGGCATCGCAGCACGGCCGCCTCGCAGTTCGCCGTCTCGGCAGCGTCGGCGCTGGTGTGGCTGCCGGCCGTCACGTCGCCCGACCCCACGCTCGCCCGGACGCTGGTCTGGGTCGATCAGAGAGGTCGTGCGACGCCCATCCCCGCGCCGGCGGATGCCTACTATCAGCCCAGGCTCTCCCCCGATGGACGGTACGTGGCGCTGCTCACCCGGGAGTCCGTCGCCGCGATCTGGGTGTACGACACGCAAAGTGCCGTGCGCAGCCGCGTGCCTTTCGATGGGTTTGCGACGGCACCGATCTGGACGCCAGACGGACGAAGACTGGTCTTCGGCGGCGCCCGCGCCGGCAACGTCAACCTGTTCTCCGTACCGGCTGACGGCAGCGGCCCGGAGCAGAGGCTGACGACCAACGCGGCGGCGCAGTACCCCGTGTCGTGGACGCCCGATGGCGAGGTCCTCGTCTTTCTGCAGTGCACGAGTCAGTGCGACGTCTGGGCGTTGTCGGGCAGCGGCTCCTCCGCGAAGGCCTGGCCGGTGATCGAGTCGCCGGCCGACGAGCAGTACGCGACGCTGTCGCCCGACGGCAAGTGGCTCGCCTACATGTCGAACGAATCCGGTCGAATCGAGGTCTACGTGCGGTCCTTCCGGGACGGGGGCCCGCGCTACCAGATCTCGTCGGAAGGCGGTGCGTTCCCGCGCTGGTCCCTGGATGGCCGCCGGCTGTACTACTGCGAAACCCCCGACAACGGGCCCCTTCCGATGAGCCTGCCCCTGCCACCCCGCCAGGGCCACACGTATCTCGTCTCGGACGTCTCCACCCGTTCGGGATTCTCTGCCAGCACGCCTCGGGTCGTCTTCCATGACGCCGACACGCGCTACACGCTGTGGGCGCCGACCAGCGGGTATGACGTGGCCCCGGATGGTCGCTTCCTGATGGTCGAAGTGTCGCGGCTGCCTGAGGCGCTCCCGCCACCTCGCGCCGATGTGCGTCTCGTCCTGAACTGGCCCGAGTGGCTTCGAACCCGCATGCAGGACCCATGAAGTGCGCGCAGATCGCCCCCAGATCACCAACAGGCGACCTGCATCATTCATCCAGACATCTTTGAGTGCCCCTGCAGGACCTGCCCGTGTGTCCCGGCCTAGTGTCGGTCCACACGGGAGGGCAGATGGCGAATGTTGGCCGGGTTGGAGAGGTGCACACGCTCGCCATCATGGCGGCGTTGAGCCTGGGGGCTGTCCAGATCGAAGACAGGGCCATTGGCGGCGGGCGTCAACTCCAGATCGAGCTGCTGGTCTTTCGAGACCTCGACGACCGCCAGGTGGCAGCCCTGCGGCAGGAGGTCGAGACGATCTGGCTGGCCCACGGCGTGGCGATCACCTGGGTGCGTGACGCGACGGCCACGAGCGTGCGCGTGGTCGTCGACCGTCCGGTGTCGCCGCTCCCCTCGGCGGGACGCGACGACCACTGGAGCGTCGCCAGCACGCGCGTCGTCGGCGGGCACGTGACCCCACCGATATACGTCTCGCTCGACGCGGCCCGCCGGGTGGTGCGCGCCGCCGTGCCGCCGTACTCGTCGCCGTCCCTCGCGGGCATCATGGTGCCACGCGTTGCCGCCCGTGCACTGGCGCACGAACTCGCCCACGTCCTCCTCGATTCGCGTGTCCATACACCGGACGGGCTGCTGCGCGCGCGATTCACCGCCGACCAGCTTGCCGCGCCGCATCACGACCCCTTCACGCTCGACGAGGCACAGATGGCCGTCGTGCGCCGTCATCACGTCCTGCTGGCGCGTCGCGACTGATGCACCCGAAGCCCGCCTTCGCCAGAGGCTACGGCGGGCAAGCCTGTAGCCTGTGGCCCGGCGCGACGCGTAAGTCTCTACTGACGCGGCGCGAGCGACGTCCAGTTGAACACCACGTGCAGCGCGGGAGCCTTGTCGTCGGGAATCGGCGTGTTGACGAGGAAGCGTTGTCCGTCGCCCGTGACGACGTACTGGGCGCCTGGGGTGCGGACGATGCTGACGGGGAAGAGCACACGGGGCGGGCCAAGTTCGAGGCCGCCGCCCGTCGCCCGTACATCCACCGCCATCATCTGGTTCGACGAGGACAGGTAGTACAGCTCCCGGCCGTCGGCCCGCCAGCGCGGGTAGGCGCCGCCGTCGGACGACACCCGCCACTTGCCCTGCGTGGATGGGTAGGCAGTCACGTACACATCCGTTTCGCCCGACTCGTTCGAGGTGTACGCGAGCCAGCGGCCGTCTGGCGCGAACTGGCCGTGGTTCTCGTTGAACGCCGAGTCGAGCAACGCCCGTGGCGGGCCGCCCTCGTTCTGCAGCCAGATGTCACTGCCGCCGCCCATCCCCTGCGTCGAGACGCGATACAGGACGGCGCGCCCGTCGGCCGACCAGTCCAGTGGATCCTTCATACGGTCATCGATGACGAGTGGCGAGTCGTCGCCTCCGGTGAGGTGTCGCACGTGGAGATCCGGCCCTTTCCGATACACGAAGCGCTCGCCGTCGGGCGCCCAGATCGGACCGCGCTCGTCGGCTGCGTCGAACGTGATCCGGGACGTGATCCCGCGGCGCACGTCCAGCATCCAGATGTCACGCGTGCGTGCGCTCTGGTCGGTCACGCTGTAGAGCAGGCGGGTGCCGTCGGGGGACAGGTCGAGCTGACTGTAGTCGTTCTCGCCGCCAACCTCTTCCAGCACGCGCCCGTCACGTCCGACCCAGGCGAGCCGCGAACCCGTGGATGCGGGTGCCGGTTGATACACCATCACGTCATCGGCCGCCACGTAGGCCGCGCCGCCGATTCCAGGGGCCGCGTCGACGGGCCCGCCGACGACGAACGCCTCGCCGGTGAACGCCAGGCTGCCGGCATCGAACCGGCGCGCGAGGATCATTCCGTCGCGCACGACAACGACATGCCCGTTCGCCACCACCGCGTTCGCCTTGTCGCTCTCGAAGTTCGCTGGCGCCACCTGCTGCATCGACGAGCCTTCCACGTCCGCGACGTAGAACCCGCCGGTCCTCGGCTCCTGGCGGTCGTACAGCGCGAACAGGACGCGGCGCCCGCCGGGCAGGAACGACGGGTACAGCGCCACCTGGCCGGGCCTGGGGAGGGGCGTGAGAATCTCGCGGCTGGTGCCGGTGGCTGGCGTGATGAGCTGGTGGTGCGTACCGAAGCCGAGCGTGACGAGGAACTCGTCGTCCGATCGCCACACGGCACGTCCATCGTGCGCGCCAATGGGGAGTGGCCGTCCGCCTCCAGGGACCACCCTGAGCAGGCGCCCTTCCTCCGAGAAGCCGAGTTCACGTCCATCCGGCGACCAGAACGGGCGATGGGGATTGCGGGAGCCCGTGATGACGGTGGCGTCCTCGCTGTCGAGCGCCCGTACCCAGAGGGAGCGTTCACCCCTGGCCGTCTGTCCGACGAAGGCGACGCGTGAGCCATCGGGGGACAGGGCGAGTCGCCACTGGTGCGGGCCCTCCGATGGCAGGCTGATGCCGGGCGGCAGTGGCAGCGTCGCACGAAGCACCGGAGCCACGGTGACGGTCGGCGCCGGACGCGTCGCGACGAGCCAGAAGGCGACAGTGGCCAGCGCCAGGGCGACGGCCAGCCAGGCCAGGCGTTCCGTGGTGAACCGCACGCGGGGCGCCGGGGCGTCCGAGCGCTCCACACTGTAGGGCGTGGACCCCGAGAGGGCATCGAGAGCGAAGGCGACATCGCTGGCGCTCTGGAAGCGCTCCTCGACCCGTTTCTCGAGGCAGTGCATCACGATGCGCTGCAGCGCGGGCGGCACGGCGCCTGCGTCCCGGAATGCGGGAGGATCCGCGCGAAGGATCGCCGTCATCGTCTCGGCGGCGGTCTCGGCACTGAAGGGACGCTGTCCCGTCAGCATCTCGTACAACACCGCGCCGAGCGAGAAGATGTCGGCGCGCCCATCGGCGGGTTCGCCGCGTACCTGCTCGGGCGACATGTAACTCGCCGTGCCGAGCACCGTGCCGGCATCGGTCACCACGGTGGTGGTCGTTGTCGCGGGACCGTCCGCGTGTCGCGCCAGCCCGAAGTCCAGCAGTTTCACCTGGCCATCGGTCGTCAGGAAGACGTTGTCGGGCTTGAGGTCGCGGTGCACGATGCCCTTGTCGTGCGCGGCCGACAGCCCCCGCGCGATGCGCCCGGCGATCTCGGCCGCCTTGCGCGGCGGCATGGGACCATTGGAGAGACGGCTCGCGAGCGTTTCGCCCGTGAGCAACTCCATGACCACGTACGTGACGGTCGGCGCGACGTCCGGCACGCCGAGCACCTCGCCGGTCCCCGTGTCGAAGACCGCCACGATGTTGGGATGCGACAGCGCGGCGATGGCGCGGGCCTCGCGTTCGAAGCGGCCCAGGCGATCGGTGTCGCGAGCCAGAGACGGCGGCAGAATCTTGACCGCGACGTCCCGGCCGAGGCGGGTGTCATGGGCGCGATACACCTCGCCCATGCCTCCGGCTCCCAGCGAAGTCGAGACGATGTACGGCCCGAGGCGGGTGCCCGGCGGCAGCGGCATGAAGACCGCGCCGATCATAGCGCAGCGGCGATCGCGGCGCGCACGCGGGCGACGGTGCCGACGGGGTCGTCCACCTCCACGATGATCTCGTCGTACGCCGCACCAGGCCGGCACTGGATCACGACGGCCTGCTCGGCGTGCCGCACGCTCCAGAAGTCGGGACGGAAGTCGGCCTGATAGAACGTTCCCGCCGTATACAGCATCGGCACGTGCGTGCCTGGCAGTCGCAGACCGGGGAACGCCTTCGACGCCCGTTCGGGATCGTGGCGCACGTCCTCGATGTCGGCGAGCGGAATGCGCAGGGTGGATTTCAACGCCCAGAGCTTGTGCATGCCACGCACCTCGATCTCGAGCGCATCGTCAGTGACCGTGATATCGACCATGAAGTCTGCTCCTGTAGAGAGAACGGGTGACGGGTCCGTGGCGTCCGCCGTGCGTCCGTCGTGCGTCAACGCTCCCAGCTGCCGTACATCGGGTTCGGCAGCACGAAGTAGCGTTCGCCGAAGGCCTCCAGGCCCGCATCGTCCCTGGCGTCCTGCGACAAGCCGGGGAAGTCGAAGATGTTGTCGCCCAGAAAGGCCACCACCTCGAGGGGCCCCGCGCCCGGGACCGCGGTACCCCGCGTGACGGCGTCGAACCTGACGTTCTTGTCGGACGGCCCTTCGTCCGGGCGGCAGAGCATCACGTCGTACGATAGCTCGTGCTTACGGAATACCGCGATCGTCGCATCGCACTCGCCCATCCGCCGGTTCGTGACGATGGCGATGCGCCCGCCGAGACTGCGCACCCGTGCGAGAAACGCGGCCGCACCGGGGAGGGGCGTGGCCTCTTCACGTCTCACCCACGCGTACCAGCTCTCGGGAGTGAAGCCAAGCCCCGCACGGCCGCGCTCGACCTGATAGGTGAGGTTGCTGATGACGGTTTCATCGGCATCGAGGACGACGGCCCAGTCGCCCGCCTGACGCGTCGCCGCCTCGCGTTCGACGTGGGCGGTGGCCAGGCGGTACGTCTGCAGCACGAGGGCTCGGTATTCGGCCGAGTCACGCACCCAGCGGATGCCGGCCGGATCGCGCGTCTGGTCGACGGCGGGCGATGCGGCGGCTGAGGCTGACGTCTGGGGCGGTGCCGTGGCTGGCGGCAGGCTCGCCGGGCGGCAGCCGGGTGCGACGACGATGAGGACGAACAGCAGGAGCCTGGCGCGCATGTGGGCATCCTACACAATGCCGATGGGTCCGAAGCGTCGGACGTCCCTCCTCTGATGGCGGGGAAGACGCGGCGTCAATTCGACGGCCCGGCGCCGCGGGCGAAGAGAAGTGGACACCGTGCGCCGCGCACCACCTGGTGGCTGGTCGACCCGAACAATGCGTGGCCGATGCCGCCTCGACCCTGCGTTCCCATGACGATGACGTCGGCGGCGCGCTCCGTGGCGACCCGCAGCACTTCGCGGTGGGCACGACCGGTGCCCACGACGGCGTCGATCACGACGTCCGTCGCGGCCTCCGCCGGCAGGACGTCGCGGATTCGGTCCTGGGCGTCCTCGACCAGGTGCGCCCGATAGGCATCGACGTCGAAACTCGACGGAACCCTCGGCTCGTGTTCCGCCAGCCACTCGATCACGTGCAGTACCGTCACGGTTCCTCCGCCATGTCGTGCCAGATCGACGGCGAAGCCGAGGGCCTGGAGTGACGCGGGGGAGAAATCGAGCGCGCAGAGGATGCGCGTGAAGCCCGCGCTGTCTGTCGCATCTGCCGCGGACGCGTGCGGCGGTACCGTGAGCACCGGGCACGGCGCGACCCGCATCACCGCATCGGTGACCGAACCGAAGAAGAGGCGTTCGACGTTGCTTCGTCCGTGCGTGCCCATGACGAGCAGGTCCGCCGGGATCGAGAGCGCCTGGTCGACGATCACGTCCGCCGGGTCGCCTGCCGCGGCCGTCACCTGCGCGTCCACGCCAGTCAGCATGCCGGCAGTCAGTCGGCGTGCGCTGGCCTCCACCTCATCCCGGGACGGTGGGAAGACGATGGGCTCGTCGCCGCCGATGCGAACGGCTGGCACCTGGATGGGATCGAAGCCCGGCACCACGTGCAGCACGGTGAGCCGCGCGCCGTACCAGCGCGCGAACGCGGCAGCAAACGACACCGCCGGAAGCGATGCCTCGCTCAAGTCGCTCGCACACAGAATCTGCTTGAACTCGACCATGTGACTCCTCCTGTCGCTCCTGAGTCTAGTGTGTCACCGGCCACGCGATCGCGCGGCATCCCGCCGTCCGGCCAGCTTCGGCAGCGCTATCCCGCGGGTACGGCACGCTTTACCGTCCCGGCGGGCAGCAGGTCCAGTCTGCCTTCG
Source organism: uncultured Vicinamibacteraceae bacterium (assembly GCA_964388335.1). Lineage (GTDB taxonomy): Bacteria > Acidobacteriota > Vicinamibacteria > Vicinamibacterales > Vicinamibacteraceae > JAEZDP01. Next base: position 28,857 of record CAYMAG010000008.1, read on the forward strand.
AAGGGCGGGTCGCAGTCATGCAAGTCGTATCCGACAGCGGGAACGACTCGATGCTGTAGACTACAGATCCTGCGTTGAAGAGCTTCGCGGCCCTCCCGGCTGCCTGCCCCGCGACGACCGCTCCAGAGGTTCCTGCCCGTGCGTGTGCATCTCGTCAACCCCAGTGACATCACGTTCGGCATGGCTGTCATCACGCCGCGCTGGCTGTTCGTGCTCGCGGCTGCGACTCCCGAGCGCTTCGGGACGCCCATCCTCGTCGATGAGTCACTCGTGCGGTTCGACCCGGCGGCCGTCGAGCCGGGCGACGTCGTCGGCATCAGCGTGCACACGGGCAACGCCCTGCGGGGCTATGCGATCGGACAGGAGGCCCGCGCCCGCGGCGCCCTGGTCGTCTTCGGCGGGATTCATGCCACGCTCTTCCCCGATGAGGTGAGTGAGCGGGGCGCTGCGCACGCCGTCGTGACCGGTGACGGTGACCTGGCATGGCCGCAGGTGCTCGCCGATTGCGAGAGGGGCGTGCCGCTGCCGCTCTACCAGGGCGGGCGCGTCGAGGGCGCCCGATTCATGCCGGCGCGGTGGGACCTCGTGTCGCAGGGCAAGTACATGTGGGCGTCCGTCCAGACCGTGCGCGGCTGTCCCAAGCACTGCTCGTTCTGTTCGGTCTGGCGCACGGACGGACAGGTGCCGCGCAACCGCACGGCCTCGTCGGTGATCGGCGAAGTCGTCGAACTCAGGCGGCGTGGCTTCCGGTTCATTGCGCTCGCCGACGACAACTTCTATCCGGTGTCCTCTCAGGACATGGAGCAGGCCCGCCGCCTGAAGGACCCGACCCGGCTGCACGAACTCGAGGCACTCCGTGCCGAGCGGTTCGCCCTGATGGCCGCACTCGCCAAGCTGCCATCGGACTCGGTGTTCTTCACGCAGATCACGATGGAGGCCGCGGAAGACCCCGAGTTCCTCGACGCGATGCGTGCGGCCAACATCAAGGGCGCCCTGGTCGGCGTCGAGTCGGTGACGGCGGAGGGCTTGAAGTCGATCTTCAAGAACTTCAACCTGGCCGGTGATGCGCTCGCCACCCGGCTCCGCGTGTTCCGGGAGCACGGCGTGCACGTGCTCGGCTCGTTCATCTTCGGCCTGCCGAGCGACCGCATCGACACGTTCGACGCCACGGCCGAAGTCGCGGAACTCGCCGACATCACGTTCGCCCAGTTCGTCATGCTGACGCCGTTTCCCGGCACGATCGACTTCGACAAGTGGGAGAAGAGCTTCGGCGACAGCCCGCCCGAAGTGGATGGCATTCCGATCACCCGACACTGGCTGATACCTGCCGAGCGGCGTCCGAAGTTCTACATGGGGCACCCGTCGATGTCGCCCGACGAGATTCGCAACCAGACGCAGCAGGTCTGGGATCGCTTCTACAGCCTCCCCAAAGTGTGGGCGCGCAGCCGGTGCATCTCGTCGATGAAGGGCCGCCTGGCCTTCGTGCTGGCATCGAAGCTGTACCGGCAGATGTATGCCAACACCGGCATCTCCAGCGACAGCGCCCGGCGTCAGACGTCGGTGCGGTGGGCTCGCTGGATGAGCCGCCCCACGCAGCGGCTGTTCGCGGGCAAGCCGATGCCCGACCTGCAGGTTCCCGTCTAGGTCACGTGGGCGGACGACATCGCGTGGGGCATCGTCTACCTCGCGTCGGACGAGGCGAAGCTGGTCACCGGCACGGAACTGGTCGTCGACGCGGCTGCACGGCGCACTGACCGTCCGGCGGCCTCAGGACACCGACGTGGGTCGTCTCGTCGCGACCACGTACTCCCCGAACACGACCATGCCGATGGCCATGAGCGTGGTCATCGGCAGGCGTCCTTCGGTGAACCAGGACGCCGTCACGGCCACCGCTGCCTGAACGGGCGCCTGCGCTGACAGCATCCACAGGGGGATGCGTGTGAGCGCCGCGAATCGCAGCAGGAACAGCGCGACGATGACGATGGCGCCCAGGCAGACCAGCAGGATCGTCTGGCGATCGGTCGGGACGCCCATGGCGGGTGGCCATGTCGGTACGGCCAGCAGGACGAAGCCCGCGGTGTTGACGCCGTGTCGCCAGACGGTCAGCGTCCCGGCGCCCGCGAACGCGCGTGCCGCGGTCAGCGGCGTGGCACATATGTAACCTGTCAGTGACGCGATGATGTAGAGTGCGGCGGCGGCGACGCCGCTCGCGCCGATGGAGCCCGTCCACGCCAGCACGACCCCTCCGGCCAGCGCGATGACGCCTCCGAGCAGGCCGGTGCGCGTCCAGGGTTCCTTCAGCAGCAGGATGGCGACGGGCGCCTGGATCAGCCAGTCGAGTCTCGTGAGGAACACGTATTCGGCTACGCGTCCGCTTCGGCTCAGGCCCTGGTAGTACGCCACCCCGGCGACGAGGAACCCTGCCAACGCTCCCGCGAAGCGCCATCGGAACGCAGGACGCCAGAGCACTCGGCTCTCTTCGACGAGCACCGTGCGCAGACGCGGGGCCAGCAGCACGAGCAGCGTAAGAAATGCGGCGCCCCCGACGTAGATGAGCGCCGTGGCCGGCATGAGACCGACCCGGCTGATCGTGGCAGCGACGATGAACGGCGAAACGCCCGCGAGGGCATGCGACGCAAGGCCGAAGCCGAGGCCGGTCGCGGCTGAAAGGGAACGCACCGCCAAGCACTATGGTCGCGCGGCCCGGGCGATGCAAGTGCGCGACCCTGGGCGTGTTACCGGGCGATGCGAGCGCGCGACGACTGGACGACCCGCTCGCGCGGCTCTGCTTGCAGGGGCGGCCGCACGCTGCCATCATGGCTGGCAGCGACGGTGCACGCAGAACGGCCGGAACCGCCACGTGCGATTCCGGCCGCATGCTGACTGTCGTCGTGTCGGCCCCGACAGGACCGACGCACGGGTGACGTCGTTACTCGGCGACCTCGATCTTCGTCGCCGTGCGCGCGTCATCCTCGCCTGTGAAGTACACGGTCACGTTCGAACCCGCCTTCGTGGCCAGGCCGGACACGCCGTCCTGCGCGCCGACGATCTCGGTCTGCGCGGTGTAGCGGAACGTCCAGTCCTGATTGTCGGCGCTCTTCAGCGTGATGGTCATGGCGTCGGTGTCGACGCTCACCAGCTCACCCGTGGCCGCTCGGGTCTGCTGGTCGTCTTCCTGCGGAGCAGGCGCTTGCTGCGGAGCTGGCTCCGGAAACGGATCCTGGAGGGCCCATGCCGTCGAGGCGCCCGTGAGTAGTGCCGTCACCGTGAACACCGCCAGAGTCTGGTTGAGCTTCTTCATCGAGGAATCTCCTTATCGAGCAGGTCGCGCTGGGCAACCTGTGGATTGCCGACGAGGGCGTCGAGCACGTCGAACGACGTGCCGTCGCCGTTGGCCATAGATGGAGCAAGTGCCGGGCCAGTTTCGCGAGATGTGACGAAGCCCTGTTCCTGCAGTACGTTGAGTGTGGTCGAGCTGAGATTCTTCGTGGAAGGCGGCCCGAGGATGAGTTCTGTTTTGGTACGCAAGAAGTACCTGCTTTTTGCCGGATCGCTTGCGGTCGGAGTGTCGATGCTGGTGTTCGGGATTCCCTGGACGGCTGCGGCCGAGGCTGCGCACGGACCTCGTGGCACAGCCGACCTGCAGCGCGTCGTCAACCGTCTGCGGACGCGTCTTGCCATTCCGGTCGACGTCCTCGTCGAAGTCGTCGACCGCAACCCCCGCATGGCGTCAGTTCAGCGCGTGACCGGCCAGAACGCCTTTCTACTGTCGATCGATCGTGCGTTTCTCGTGACGTTGTCAGAAGCCGAGGTGGACGCGCTGGTCGCGCACGAACTCGGGCACGTCTGGATTCACACGACTCACCCGTACCTGCAGACCGAGCAGTTGGCCAATCGCGTGGCCATGCGACTCGTGCCCGCCGACCACCTGCGTCTGGTGTACGGCAAGGTCTGGGCCGCGGCCGACATCACGGGCGACCTGGAGGCGTTTCTGGGCCTGGCGCCTACCCGTGCTCAGGAGGGGCGCGGCGCGTCGGAGAACACGGCGTCCACCGCCCCGCGCGCGGAGGCGGGCGCGATGACGAAGAGGTGATCGCCGGCCTCGATGCGCGTGGCGCCTTTGGGCGCGACGAGGTTCTTGCCGCGCGACACGAGGGCAATCAGGGCGCCGGTGGGCAGCGACAGCTCGCTGACGGTGCGCCCGGCGATGCCCGAACCGCTCGCGACGGCGTACTCGACGATCTCGGCGCTCACGTCGTGCAGGCTGAGCAGCTCGAGCGAGACGCTGGTCGGCGGCCGTTCCTCGTCCTGCAGGCCGAGCCGCGAGGCGACCAGCGGCAGCGTCCAGCCCTGCAGCGTGGCCGAGATCAGGACGACGAAGAACACGACGTTGAACAGCAGGCGCCCTTCCGGCAGGTTCCACATCATCGGGAACGTCGCGAGGATGATGGGCACCGAGCCTTTCAGGCCTACCCACGACACCAGCGCGTGCTCGCGCGCGTTGAAGCGAAAGGGCAGCAGCAACGGCACCACGGCCAGCGGGCGAGCCACGAGGATCAGCACGCCGCTGATGAGCAGCGCCGGCACCGCGACGTCGACCAGATCGGATGGCGTACTCAGCAGGCCAAGCACGACGAACATCGCGATCTGGCCGACCCACGCGATGCCGTCCATGAACAGGAACGTGCCTCGCTGGAACACGAACCGGCTGTTGCCGAGGACCACACCGGCAATGTAGACCGCGAGGAACCCGCTGCCGTTCAGCTCGGCGGCCAGCCCGAATGCGATGAGTCCGCACGCGGCGGCCAGCACGGGATACAGTCCCATGGCGGCCAGGTTGATGCGATTGAGCATCGCCACCGACGCCCAACCCACCCCGAGGCCGACCAGCGAGCCCACGCCCATCTGCAGGACGAACAGCGAGACCAGTCCCCACGCCGACGTCACCTCATCCGCCAACAGCTGCAGAAGGCCGACGGTCAGGAAGATGGCCATCGGATCGTTCGAGCCGCTCTCGATCTCGAGCGTCGCCGCGAGCCGATGCCGCAGGTTCACGCCCTGTGACCTGAGCACCGAGAACACGGCGGCCGCATCGGTGGACCCCACGATGCTGCCGAGCAGGAGGCCGACCCAGGGCGACACGCCGAGGATCTGCCAGGCGGCCAGACCCGTCACGGCGGCGGTGACGAAGACGCCGACGGTCGCCAGCAGCAGCGACGGCTTCCAGACGGCGCGCAGGGAGGCCGTCCGCGTCTGCAGGCCACCGTCGAAGAGGATGGCGCCGAGCGCAAGCGTTCCGACTGCGTGGGCCACGACGAAGTTGTCGAACTCGATGCCGCCGGGGCCGTCCACGCCTGCGAGCATGCCGACGGCGAGAAACATGACCAACACCGGCAATCCGATCCGCGCCGAGACCTTGCTGGAGACGATGCCGATTGCCAGCAGGATGCCGCCGACCAGAATCACGTGATCCACGAGAAACATGCGCCGCCAGTGTAGCGTGTGGCCGGTAGTCGGGCTCAGGACTGGCTCAGGACCCTGGTCCTGAGCCGCGGAGTACACTGACCGGCGTACACGTCGCGGCCTGCAGGGTGGCGACGGGAGATGCGCGCCATGCTGATTCGTCAGATCGTCGACGAGAAACTCGCCCAGAATGCCTATCTGATTGGCTGCCAGCGCACGGGTGACGCGCTGCTCATCGACCCCGAGCGCGATGTCGACCGCTACCTGGCTCTGGCCGAGCGTGAAGGCCTGCGGCTGGCGGCCGTCGCCGAAACGCACATCCACGCCGACTTCCTCTCGGGCGCGCGCGAGCTGGCCGCGCGGGTGCCTGGTCTGCGGGTCTACCTCTCGGGCGAGGGTGGCACCGACTGGCAGTACGCGTGGCCCGCGCAGGACGGTGTCGCCGCGACGCTGCTGCGCGACGGAGACACGCTGCCGGTCGGCAATGTCGAGCTTCGAGCGTGGCACACGCCGGGACACACACCCGAGCACCTGACCTACGTCGTGACTGACCGTGGCGGCGGCGCGTCGACGCCGGTCGCCCTCGCGTCTGGCGACTTCCTGTTCGTCAACGACCTGGGACGTCCCGACTTGCTCGAGTCTGCGGTGGGCGTGACCGGCTCGATGCAATCCGCGGCGCGACGGCTCTACACGTCGGCGCTCGGGCTCGCCCAGGTGGACGACCACGTCCAGGTGTGGCCCGGGCATGGGGCCGGCAGCGCGTGTGGCAAGGCACTGGGGGCCATGCCAACCACGACCGTCGGCTACGAGCGGCTGACGTCGCCGGCGCTGCGCAAGGTCGCCGAAGGCGAAGCCGCGTTCGTCGCCTTCATCCTGGCCGACCAGCCCGAGCCGCCCATGTACTTCGCGACGATGAAGCGGCTGAACAGACTCGGGCCACCTGTCGTCGGCGACGTGCCGAGTCCCCCACGCCTCGCCGCGTCGGACCTCGCGGCACGCCTCGCACGCGGTGACCTGCAGGTCGTGGACACGCGAGCCGATCGCCGGCAGTTCTTTGCCGGTCACCTGCCCGGCAGCCTGCATGCCCCGCTGACGAACGCGTTCCCGACCGTCGTCGGGTCGATGCTGGACGCCGACCAGAGCATCGTGCTCCTCATCGACGAGGCGCGCGTGGACGAGGCCGTTCGTGATCTGCTGCGCATCGGCTTCGATCACGTGGAGGGATGGGCTCCGGTGTCCGTGCTCGCGGATCTGCAGGCCGACGGGCAGGTGATGCGCCGCATCCCGTCGATTGATTTCGACGAGTTCGAGCGCAGGCGACAGGCCGGGTCCTTGCCTGTGCTGGATGTACGGTCGGCGTCGGAGTACACCGCCCGCCACGTACCGGGCGCCGTGAACATCGCCCACACGCGGCTGCTCGGCCGCCTCGCCGAGATCAACGACTCCGGCCCCGGCCCCGTCCACGTCTATTGCGCCACCGGCGTGCGTGCCGCGGCATCGGCCGCACTGCTCGCGCGGCATGGGCGCGATGTCGTCCTCGTGGACGGCACGTTCTCGTCCTGGGAACCCGCCGCGGACGCCGCGGCGCGCTGAGCGCACCCAGACGTGCCTCTGCTCGCGTGGTGCGGTGCCCTCGCCATCGGGCTCGTCCTCGGGTTGCTGGGGTCGGGAGGGTCGATCGTCACCGTGCCGGTGCTGGTCTACCTCGTCCACCTGCCCGAGAAAGTCGCCATCGCCAGCTCGCTGGCGGTCGTCGGCAGCATCGCGCTGGTCGGTGGGAGCCTGGCCGCGTTCAGACGACGGGTGGACGGGCGAAGCGTGGTCCTGTTCGGCGGTCCGGGCATGATCGGCTCGTACGGGGGCGCCTGGCTGGCCGGCTTCGTTTCGGGCACGACGCAACTCGTCGTGTTCGCCTTCGTCATGTGGGTGGCTGCGTGGTCGATGTTCCGGCGCCGCGCGGATCCCGCGACGGCACCTGCGCCGCCGCAGGTGCCTGCGCTGTTCGTCGTGCTGCAAGGCACAGCGACGGGCCTGCTCACGGGCTTTGTCGGCGTCGGCGGCGGCTTCCTGATCGTGCCGGCCCTCGTCGTCCTCGGACACCTGCCGATGCGCGTGGCAGTCGGCACGAGCCTCGTCATCATCGCGCTCACCGCATTCAGCGGTTTCGCCACGTATCTGCAGGTGCTCGCGCGTGTCGGACTGTCGGTGGACTGGCACGTCATCTGGACGTTCAGCGCCGTCGGCGCGCTCGGGAGCGTCGTGGGCAACGCCATTGGCTCGCGTGTGCCTCAACAGCAACTCCAGCAGGGCTTTGCGGCGCTGCTCGTGGTGATGGGCGCCTTCATACTGTGGCAGCGCCTGTAGGATAGGTCCAATGTCCTTCCGCTCGTCGTTCGTCCGCGTGCTGGCCCTGCTCGGGGCCACCAGTGCCATGGCGCTGGCCTGTGGGTCGGCGCCGGCCCCGTCTGCTGCCACGGTCGATCCGGCAGCCTCGACCCAGTCGCCGGCGCAGACCAGCGGCACGGCGCCCGCCAGGCCGCCCGCGCTCGCCTACCGCGTCGTGCGCACGCACCCGCACGACCGGTCTGCGTTCACGCAGGGCCTGCAACTGGTCGACGGTGAACTCTACGAAGGCACGGGCCTGCACGGACAGTCGTCCCTGAGGCGGGTGGACCTGCGCTCGGCTGACGTTCGCCAGCGCATCGCGCTCGAGCCGCGCTACTTCGGCGAAGGGATCGCCGTCGTCGGCGAGCGTATCATCCAGCTGACGTGGCAGAGTGGCACGGGGTTCGTGTACGACCGCCGCACGTTCGAGCGTCTGCGGACGTTCACCTACACGGGGGAGGGCTGGGGGCTCACCCATGACGGTGCGCGCCTGATCATGAGCGACGGCACCGACACGTTGCGGTTCTGGCATCCCGAGACGCTGGAGGAGACGGGGCGCCTGGTCGTTCGCGCCGGAACGCTTCCCGTGGCCGGCCTCAACGAACTGGAGGCCGTGGACGGCGTGGTCTACGCCAACGTGTGGCCAACCGACCGTGTGGCCAGGATTGACCCCGCGTCGGGGCAGGTGACCGGCTGGCTCGACTTCTCCACGCTGCTCACGCCCACCGAGAAAGCCCGGGGCGTCGACGTGCTCAACGGCATCGCGTACGACCAGGCGTCAGGCCACCTGCTCGTCACCGGCAAGCTGTGGCCATGGATCTTCGAGATCGCGCTCGACGGACGCTGAAGAAACCGGCCGATCGGCCGCCGTACCTCGAAGCCGGCGTACGCATGCCTGCTGACACTCGACCGCAACCGGTGGGGCGCGAAGATCTTCAGCGCGCTCGGTGACGTCTGGCCTGCCATGAGCATGATCGGCACGCTGGTCGGTCTGGTGCGTCAGGCCTCCCGGTGGCTCGCCTGCTCGCGCCGCCAGGCCGCGGGCGGCGCGCCGTACTCGCGCCGGAACGCCCGCGTGAACGCCGCCTCCGACTCGTATCCCGTCTCGAACGCGATGCGAGCCACCCCGTCCGTCGTGTCGCGAAGCCGCCGCGCTGCCTTCTGCAGCCGCCAGCGCGTCAGGTATCGCATCGGCGGCTCACCCATCACCTTCGTGAAGCGGTCGGCGAACGCCGAGCGCGATGCTCCCACTTCGCGCGCGAGCGCCGGGGTGGTCCAGGCCTCGCGCGGGCGCGCATGCAGCAGCGCCAGCGCACGGCTCACCAGCGGATCGCGCAGACCGGCGACCCACGTCGCATCCCCGGACGGGAGCGCCGCCACGTATCGCCGCACCGCCTCCATGAAGAGCAGTTCGGCGAGCGCGCCGAGCATCGCCGGCGACGCCAGCCGTCCCACGGCGAACTCCTGTGCCGCGTAGCGCAGAGAACTCTCGATCCACGCGGCGGTGACCGCGTCCCCGACATCGAGCGTCAGCACGGAAGGCAGGGCGTCGAGCAACGGGCCCGCAGGGGCGTCCGTGCCGAGGTAACCGCAGAGGATGCGCGTACATGGCCCATTGCCACCCGCCTCGATGCGCGGGAGTTCGCCCACCGCTCCGGGGCGTATGAGCGCACCAGCCGACATGGGCGGCCGCGACAGGTCACTGCCGAGGCGATGCGGGTCGTTCCGCGGCAGCACGACGATGCGTCCCATGCGCACCTGCTGCGGCGGGCCATCGGCCACCTGCAGGAACAACTCGCCTTCCGTCACGTAGTGATAGCCGACGATCTGCGGCGGCAGCGGCTGATGCGGCCCGCAGTCTTCGGGCTCGACCTGCGACAACACGCACCACGGCGCACGGAAGACGGCCTCGAGGAAGACGCCTCCAGCGAACCGAAGCGTGCGTAACGTCTCGAGCAGGGGATCCATGGCGCAAGCCCGCAGTCCTGGCGTCTCGGGCAAGAACCCCGGCGCTTCAGGCATTCCAGTCGACCGGAATGGCCGCTAGCGTAGGACTCGTGAGGAGGTTCTGGCAAATGTGCATGAAGACGACACGGCTACCGCAACTCGACGACCGCACGCTGTTCCTGACCGACGGCGGCATCGAAACGACACTGATCTTTCACGACGGGCTCGACCTGCCGTGCTTCGCCGCGTTCATCCTGCTGAGGGATCCGGAAGGGCGGGAGACGCTGCGACGGTACTACGCCCGGTACCTCGACCTGGCGCGCGAGAAGCGAACCGGCTTCGTGCTCGAGAGCGCCACGTGGCGGGCGAGCACCGACTGGGCGCACGAAGTCGGCTACAGCCAGGCGGAGGTCGACGTCGCGAACGCCGACGCCATCGCCCTGCTGAAGGAGCTTCGCGGCGCGTACGCGGGCACGGTGTCGCCCATGGTGCTCAGCGGGTGCGTCGGGCCGCGAGGCGACGGCTACGACCCGGGCACCGTGATGACGGCGGCCGAGGCCGAGGCCTATCACGCGCGGCAGGTGCGCGTCTTCGCCGAGGCCGGGGTCGACCAGGTGACAGCGATCACGATGACCAACGTGCCCGAGGCGCTGGGTGTCGTGCGCGCGTCCCGGGCCGTCGGCCTGCCCGTCGCGATCTCGTTCACGGTAGAGACGGACGGCAGCCTGCCCACCGGGCAGAGCCTGCGGGACGCGATTCGTACCGTGGACGCCGAGACGGGCGCCGCACCGGCGTACTACATGATCAACTGCGCGCACCCGGTGCACTTCTCGCACGTGCTCGAGCGCCACGGCGGATGGACGGCACGCATCCGCGGGATACGCGCCAACGCCTCGACGCGCAGCCACGCGGAACTCGACGCCGCACCCGACCTGGACGCCGGGGATCCGGATGACCTCGGCGCGCGGTATGCGGCGATTCTCGAGCAGTTCCCGCACATCAACGTGCTGGGCGGCTGCTGCGGCACGGATGACCGGCACGTGGCGCGCATCTGTGACGCGGTGCTCGCGCAGGCATAGGCGGACGGGGACGTCCACGGCTACAGGCCACGGGGCCTGCCCGCGGAGAGGCCACGGAGATCACGGAGGCAACGGATGCACAGGAGGAACGGAGAAACGGAGACGCAGAGGATCGGTGCAACACCAGCACCCGGTCACAACTGTACGCATTCTCGACCGTCCCGCCTTGCCGGGTCGGCATCCGCCTCGACGCCCGAACACGACCTGGGCATGGCTTGGAACTCCGCTTCTCTGTGACTTCGTTGTGCACCCGTTCCCTCCGTCCGCTCTGCTGGCGCACGGTCCCGTCGGTGACGGCGGTGTCCACCCGCGGTCGGAGAGGTCACGGAGATTACGGAGGCAACGGATGCACAGGAGAAACGGAGAAACGGAGACGCAGAGGATCGGTGCAACACCGGCACCCGGTCATCACTGTAGCTCCGTCCCATGCTCACGCACGGCGCTCCGGTGATTCAGGACGGCGGCGGGCGCGTCCGACTTGTCCGCGCCGAATGCCTCCTGGGCCAAGATAGGATCATGGCGACCACAGACGACGTCCGGCCAGCGAGGAATGGGGTCGGGCGGGTCCCGTTCGCTCTGGCCGTCGTGGCCGCAGTGCTCGCGGCGGGCATCGGGTTCGCGGGGACGGCCCCCGAACTGCTGCCGTTCGCATTCGTGAACGTCGCACGCGAGGCCGGCCTGCACGGTGTCACCGTGTACGGTGGCCGTGATCGTAACCAATATCTCCTCGAAACGACAGGGAGCGGGGTCGCCCTGATCGACATCGATGGGGACGGCTGGCTCGACGTGTTCGTCGTCAACGGCACCACGCTCGAGGGCTTCCCGCCAGGGCAGGAGCCCACCGCTCGCCTCTATCACAATCGCCGCGACGGGACCTTCGAGGACGTCACTGACCGCACGGGCATGCGTCAGTCCGGCTGGGGCCAGGCGGCCTGCGTCGGCGACTACGACGCGGACGGTCGCGACGACATCCTCGTGACGTACTGGGGCCAGAACCGCCTGTTCCGCAACCGTCCCGATGGAACGTTCGAGGACGTCACCGCGCGTGCCGGGCTCACGACGCCGCGGCGCTGGGGATCGGGCTGCGCCTTTCTCGACTACGACCGCGACGGGCATCTCGATCTCTTCGTCGCCAACTACATCGACCTGGACCTCGACGCCACGCCGCGTCCCGAGTCCGGTCTCTGTCGCTACAAGGGCCTGCCCGTGGCGTGCGGACCTCCGGGCCTGCCGGGTGCCACGAACATGCTCTACCGCAACCGCGGCGACGGACGCTTCGAGGACGTCTCGGAGCGATCGGGCATCACGCGGTCGCACGGTACGTATGGTCTTGGCGTCTCGACGCTCGACTTCGACGACGATGGCTGGACCGACGTGTACGTGGCCAACGACTCGAAGCCGAGCACACTCTATCGGAACAACCGCGACGGGACGTTCAGCGACGTCGGCATCCAGGCGGGCTGCGCATTCAGCCAGGACGGGCGACCGCAGGCCGGCATGGGCATCGCCATCGGCGACTTCGACCGCAGCGGCACGATGGACATCTTTCGCACGAACTTCGCGGGCGACACGTCCACGCTCTATGCCAACACGGGCGACGGCGACTGCGAAGATCGGACGTTCGCGGCGGGCATCGGCGTCAACACGCGCTGGCTCGGCTGGGGCGTGGGGTTCCTCGATCTCGACCGCGACGGCTGGCCCGATCTGTTCCTCGTCAACGGACACGTCTATCCCGAGGTGGCCGCTCTTGCCGGCGAAGCCGGGTACGCCCAGCGCAAGGTTGTCTACCGCAACCGTGGCAATGGCCGGTTCGAAGACATCACCGATCGACTCGGCCCGCCGTTGACGACACCTGCGGCCAGCCGTGGCGCGGCGTTCGGCGACATCGACAACGACGGCGACGTGGACGTGGTGGTGAACAACATGCACGCCCCGCCGGACCTCTTCCGACTCGATGTTGGCCCCGGTGCCGGCCACTGGCTGAGCGTCGCACTCATCGGCACGGTGTCGCACCGAAACGCGATTGGGGCACGGGTGACCGTGTCGTCTGGTGGGCGGATGTTCGTCGACGAGGTGCGCGGCGGGGGGAGCTATTACGCGCAGAACGATTTCCGGCTGCATTTCGGCCTGGGCGGTGCCACCGCCGTGACTCGCGTCGTGGTTCGGTGGCCGAATGGCGCGGAGGAGGCGTTCCCGGTGGAGGGCATCGATCGCCTGGTCACGCTGACGGAAGGGCGGGGCACGCCAGCCCCGGGGCAGGCGCCTTAGTACTGCGTTTCACAATCACGGCAACGTATCGGCCGCCGATGCATCCTGGCTCGCTGCGTTGCTCCTCCCTCGAATATTGCCCGATATTCTCGGTCGTCGCGCCTTGCGATCCGGGCGCCTCGACGCCCGAATACGTCACCGCAATTGTGAAACGCAGTACTTAGGGCTTCGCCGCGGTGGGCCGGCCGTGCAGCCAGACGCTGTCGCCCAGCGGCGGTGCGCCCTTCACGGTGGCGATCACCGCATGCCGGGAATGTGACGGCGGCAGGCCAAGTGCTGCCGCGATCTCGTGGAGTTCCGGGCGAGCCTCGTTGTGCAGCAGCAGGCCATCGACAGTCAGCATGCCCGTGATGTTCGACACGGCGAGCATCAGGGCGTCATCGTCGAAATACGGGAACACGTTGGTCGCCACGACGAGATCGAAGGCCTCGCCAGTGAGCCCGCCTCCGCCAGGGCTGCGGCGGACGAGCCGTTCGGTCACCACGTCGAGCCGCTCGGCCCGGACGACGCGCGTTGCTTCCGGCGACACGTGGAGGCGCTTGTGAAGGTGGCCCCTGTGTGGCGGCGCTGCCTCTACCCGCCCGATCGAACCCCCGAGCGCCGCGAAGTACTCGCGGTAGCCCTGGGCGAGCGTGACCGGGCCCTCGTCGCCGATGCCGGTCAGGAGGATCAGCGCGGGCGGAACCGCTCGCGTGTTGCGTAAGTGATCGACCACACGCGGGTTGATGTCGGCGGCCACGACGTCGATGTCGTCGAGCCGGGACAGGCCCAGGCCGACGAGCGCATCGAGCACCGCCCACGGCTGGTAGCTCTGGGGCGGCGCCGCCTCGAGCAGGGCCGTACGTGGGGCGAGATCGAGCCCGGCACCGACGATCAGCACGCGACGTATACGCCGCGCCGGGTCGAGCCCGCGCAGCACGCCCAGGCCCTGCGCGACGAGGAACCCTGCCTCCACGGCGGTGTCTGTACTCAGCCCGCGCGTGCGATACAGGCTGGCCACTGCGGCGGCATTCGATCGGCCCGACCCGAACTCCTTTTCGTAGACGAAGCGCATCACGCGGAGGTACTCGCGGACGAGCGTCCCTTCGCGCTCGCGGGAGTCCGGGGCCGCATCGGCAAGCAGGCGCGCAAAGTACGTGAGGCGTTGGTCGGCACCGGGTGACGCGAACGCCCGCAGCAAGGCGGCCGCGCGTGCACGAACGTCGTCGCTGACACGGCCCCGGGCGCTCGCGGGGTCGCGAAAGAACGCCTCGCGCGCCGGGCCGTCCATGCCTTGGACGAGCGACCTCGCGCTGAGGGCCGGCTCGATCGCAGGCCGGGCGGTGAAGCCCCGGGACTGAAGCATGTAGAAGACGAGGTGGTCGAGGTCGCCCGCGCGAACGCGCTGGACGTTGTCCTCTGCGAGTCCATTGATCCGCGTGGCGAAGTCGCCTGCCGTGAACCCGCGAGAGGCGAGGCGCGAGTGTATCGACGCGACGTCCTGCCACGTGATGCGCCGGGCGTGTCCGCCGTCGCCGTGGCGCACGCGCGGGTCCGCCTGCTCCTCGGCCGCGGGCAGGATTGCGAGCACGAGGAGGACGACGGCGGCGCAGGTGATTCGCACGGAAGAAGGGCGATGACTACGGCCTGCAGCCTCGGACTGGCTGCAGGCTGCAGGCTGCAGGCTACGGGCTGGAGGCTGCCCGACGGTCACGTCGGGCAGCCTGGGCCGGTCAGAAAATCAGCCGGAACCCGAGTTGGATGAACCGCTGGAAGTTCGACTGTCCTGTGATGTTGCGATTGATGCGGCCGAAGTCGTCAGAGGCGGTGTTGCGGTTGAAATCCCGCTCGTCGTACATCGGGCTGTTGAAGACGTTGAACGCCTCGATTCGCAGCTGGAACCGCACCCGATCGGTGATCTGCGTCGTCTTGGCGAAGTTCAGATCGAGCTGCCAGTAGCCCGGACGCCTGATGCGCGTGTCCAACACCTGCGTCTCGCGCGCCTGGTACGGCTCGCGGACGAAGAAGAAGGGCTGGGTGCAGCCATAGTTCACCGAATAGGCCAACAGCGTGTACCCGCCCGAGGCATTGCGCTGCCCGACGCAGGGCTGCACGCCGTAGATGAACTGCCCGTCCTTCGTGGGATCCAGCGACGGGTCGCCGACGAGTTCGGTGTTCTGCGGAATTCTCCAGGGCTGACCCGACTGGTAGAGGAACATCGGGGCGACCGACCACCCATGGAGCAGGGCTTTCGACAGCCCCGTCTTGTACTCGCCAAACGGAAACTCGTACACACCCGACAGCGAGATGCGGTGACGCCGGTGCGTCCAGTAGGGCCCGCGCACGAGTTCTCTGGTACCTGGGTCGATGAACGCGTTGAGCCCGCCGATCTCGGGGGCGGCCTGCGTCCAGCCGGACGAGGCACCGATCTGCTCGTACTTGGGCACGAAGGTGTAGTTGGCGTTGACCACGAGCCCCCGCGACCAGCGCTTGTTGGTGACGAGCTGGAGTGAGTGGTAGTTGATCGTGCCGTCGTTGCGCTGCGTCTCGGTGATGCCGCCGAACGCCGGAAATGGACGGCTCAACTCGAACCGCGACAACGTCGGACTCGTGAAGCGGGCCGTGCCCTCGAAGCCGTGCACCTGGTAGAACGGGTTCGGCAGCTGTTCGTCGCACAAGTCCCGCGAACCGCCCTGGGTGACGTCACACCGATCCAGGAGGTCGCGGCCCGGTTCGTTGATGCCGCGGAACTCGCTCTCCTGTTGCGTGGACCGGCTGCCGGCATAACTCGCGTCGAGCGTCACGCCCCAAGGCAACTGGCGCTGCACGCCGAACGAGAAGTGATCGGCCTTGGGGACCACGAAGCCGGGATTGGCGTACGAGAGGCCGCGGCCGAGGAACGTCAGGGGCCCGAGCGAACTGCCGGGCGGCTGATCCACACCAGACGGAAACGGGTTGCCGAGCGCGTACGTGGGGGTGCGTCCTTCATCGACCGAGGGGACGAGGATGGACTGGATGCTGAAGCCCTGGATATGACCCTGCCCGGTCGGGTTCAGGTAGTACCGGCCGTAGCCGCCGCGCAGGACTGTCTTCTCGTTCAGCTGGTACGCGGTGCCGAAGCGGATCTGGACGTTGTTTCCGTCGAACGCCCAGGGCCTCTCGGGGTTGCCGTCGACGCCGGCGAAGGTCAGGCCGCCGCGCACCTCATAGCCTGGGAAGCGGTCCTGGTCGATGCCGGACGAGACCGGATTGGCGATCGACGGGTCGAAGATGTAGTTCAAGCGGTTCTGGTCCTCGCCGACCGAGCTGTTGAAGTCCCAGCGGAGACCGGCGTTCACCGTCCATCGGTCGGTGAGCTTCCAGTCGTCGTGGATCCAGGGCGCGGTGTAGGTCCACCGGTAGTCTGGCAGCAGGTTGTTGTCGACGACGCCGCCGGAGGGAGCGCCCAGCAGGAACGACGCGAACGAACTCCCCGACAGCACGTCGGCTCGGTTGAACTCACGCTGCGTGAACCCGCGGTTGAAGTCGAACCGCATGCCGGCCTCGCCGACGCTCCGGCCCGCCACGTGCGTGCTGCGGAAGTCGAGGCCGGCGCGGATGTTGTGACGCCCCCGGGTCAGCGAGATGTTCGGCTGGAGCGACCAGATGTAGTTGCGATTCTCGCCCTGGCCACGCGACAGCTGGACGTATTCCGCCATGTTCACGCGCGGGAAGATCTGCTGTGGCAGCTGGCCTATGAGGTCTGGCGGGAAGCCGAGTTGGGTGGCGTCGAAGCCGAAGCCCTCGTCCGATCGGCCCAACTCGAGGAAGTACGTATAGCTCCCGCGCATGTTGAGGACCGCGCTACCGCCCATGATGCGGACCCAGTCGCCGACGATCGCCCGATTCGCACGGATCAGCGGCAGCTGTCCGTCCTGCGCCGGACCGCTGCGGATCGGCGAGGTGTTGCGCAGTTCGTTGCGCTCGTTCTCCGCCCACCGGAAGAACGTCCGGTTGTTGCTGCCAATGTTGTGATCCACCTTGGCCACCCAGTTCCAGAACACATCCTTGTTGATGTGTTCGGCGTAGGCGAGGTTCTGCTGCCAGGGGGCGACACCCGCGGTGGTGTTGTTTGGCAGCGGGTAGTACTCCATGATCTGCCGCGCGACCGGGTCGATGCGGTCCTGCGGAATGATGTTGCCTGGGAACGCATCACGCACCCAGATGCCGTTGACCTCGCGCCCGGTGGCCGGGTCGTAGATCTGAATCAGGTTGCCGTTGACGTCACGGTAGTCGCTGAAGTCGCCACGGCGCATGGCCTCGGTCGGCGTGGTATTGAACAACGGGGCGGGCGTGCCTTCGCGGTAGCGCTCACCGGTGAACAGGAAGAACGTCTTGTTCTGGCCGTTGTAGAGACCGGGAATGCGAACCGGACCATCGACGCTGAAGCCGTATTGATCGAGGTAATGATCGGTCTTCGGCGCGTCGCGGGAATTGAGCAGGAACGAGTTGGAGTCGAGCCACTTGCGCCGCAGGAACTCGTAGGCGACGCCGTGAAAGTTGTTGGTGCCCGACTTGAGCGTCATGTTCACGACGCCGCCGGCGGTGCGGCCGTATTGCGCGTCGTAGGTATTGGTGGCGATTTTGAACTCCTGCACCGCTTCGGCCGGGGGGACGTACGCGATGTTGTTGCCCCCCTGGTTGGCGTTGTTCGGCGCGCCATCGAGCAGGAACTCGTTGTTGCGGTTGGCGCCGCCGTTCATCGAGAAGTCGGCGAGGGCGCCGTTGTCGAACGGCCGCAGGTAAATGGCCTGCGCGTTGTAGTTCACCCCGGCCACCAGAGCGGCCAGCGCCATCGGACTACGCGATTGCAGCGGCAGCTCGGCGATGCGCCGGTTGTCGATCACGTCGCCGCGGTTGGCGTTGCTCGTCTCGAGGACGGCCTGAGCGGTGACCGTGATTTCTTCCGTCCTGTCGCCCACCCCCAGGGAGGCGTCGATCGTGACCGTCTGGCCGACCTCGAGCTGCAGTCCGCTGCGCACGTACTTCTGGAACCCGGAGAGTTCCACCGTCACCGTATACGGCCCTGGTCGCAGGAACGGGATGTTGTAGGTGCCCTGCTCGTTGGTCGTGGTCGTGGCCAGCTCGTTCGTCTCGGTGTTCTGCACCGAAACGGTGGCGCCCGGCAATCTTGCGCCACTCAAATCGACTACTTGTCCTCGCACCGTCGCTCGGAACTCCTGCGCCGTGCCGGTGGCGGCAAGCCCCAGCACTCCTGCCGCACAGAATAGCGCCCGAATAGCCTGAAAGGATTGCGCGCTCGCCATGGTCCCTCCCTACTGAGCCCCAGAAGCACGTGAACCTCGACCGGCGACCGCGTCGCAGCGGACCAATCGTGTTGTTTAGGTGTGCCCACTCTCATACACCAGAACCCGATGGTTAGACAACCTGTGCATTACGGCCTGTCATTACGGCCGAGCTCGGCGCGCAGGAGTCTGGCGCGGAGGGCGAACGAGGTGAGGATTCAGCCCCTGCGCCCTCGCGTAGGCCCCGTTGGCCGCCTCCGCTTCGCCCAGGCGATCGAGTGCTCGCCCCATCTGGAAGTGTGCCGGGGCGTACGTCTCGCGTATTGCGATAGCGCGCCGGAAGGCGTCGATTGCAGCCACGGCCTCGCCCTGCTCGAGCCGCACGGTGCCGACCGATGTCCACACGCGTGCCTCGTGCTCGCGTTCGGACTCGCGCCGCAGCCGCTCGCCCTCGGCCGAGTGCATGCGGGCCGCTTCCTCGTCGCCCGACGCGCGCAGCACACGGGCAAGCGTTTCGTGGGTACCCGGCACGTCGGGGCGCAACGCGAGCGCCCGCCGCAGCGCGGCGGCCGCGCCGGTCCAGTCGTGCTGCGCGGCGCGCACCACGCCGAGCATCTGATGTGCCTCGGCGTGACCGGGTTCGGCGGCGATCGCGGCCTGTAAAGCTGCGGTGGCTCGTGCGGCGTCGCCGCGGTGCCACCAGGCCGTGCCGAGGGCGTAGTGCGCTTCGGGTCGTGGCTCGGACGCTATCACGCGCCGCAGTTCGGCGATGGCCTCGTCCAGGCGGTCGACGCGCTTGAGGACCAGCGCGAGGTTGTAGCGGGCGAGCGTGTGGTGCGGCGCCAGCGCCAGCACGCGCGTGTAGGTGTCGAGCGCCGCGAACACGTCCTGCTCGGACTGCGCAAGCCCGAGCGTGAACAGAGCGTCAGCGTCGCCGCGCGCCTTGTCGGACGCGGCGCGGGCCAGCGTTACGGCCTCCGGGCTGCGACCCGCGGCGACGAGTGCCAGCACCAGGCCCCGCGCTGCCCGCCGGTCGTCAGGACGTGCCGCATGGGCCGCCCGCCAGGCATCGATGGCAGCGTCGAGCGCCCCGACGCGCTGGAGCGCCTCGGCCAGGCGCGTCTGGATCTCCACGTCGTGTGGCGCGATGCCGGAGGCGGTCCAGAGCAGCGCCAGCGCACCCTCGGCATCGCCGCGGCCCTCGAGCTCGACAGCGCGACGGTACGCATCAACGGCGCGCGGGTCCGTCGCCTGACCTTCGGCGGCGCCGGTCCCATCGACCACGTGCAGACATGGGACGTGTGCCGCGCGCAGCACGGGGACCGCTGTCTGGTGGATCGCGGGCGCGCCCGACGTGACGGCGAGCAGAATGAGGGCCGCGAGGTCTCCACACGGCATCAGCATTGGATCGCTCCCATTGTGCCCCACTGTCACGTCGCTGCGGGCTTCGCTCCATGGAGCCGGATCCGTGCAACACCTGGCCAACCTGGGCGTGGCTTGGCACTCCGCTTCTCTGTGTCTTCGTTGTGCACCCGTTCCCTCCGTCCGCTCTGCTGGTGCATCGTCCCGTCAGGGATGGTGGCGTGCACGCGCGGTCCGAGAGGTCACGGAGATTACGGAGGCAACGGATGCACAGGAGAAACGGAGAAACGGAGACGCAGAGGATCCGTGCGCTACAGTTCACCCTGCCGCAGTTGCTCCTTCATGTACTCGGTGGCGCGTGCAGCCATCGCCATGATGGTCAGCGACGGGTTCTGCCACGCGCTCGACGGGTAGCACGACCCGTCCATCACGAACAGGTTGCGCATGTCGTGCGCCTGCAGATACGGGTTCAGCACCGAGGTCTTCGGGTCGGCGCCCATCCGCGCGGCCCCGACCTCGTGCGCCTGCCCGCGCATCTCGAAGCGCAGCTGGATGTTGCGCGCTCCGACGCCCTCGAGCATCTCGGCGGCAGCCACGGCCATGTCGTGGTGCATCTTCATTTCGTTCTCCCGCGGGCTGAGGTTCAAGGTCACCACGGGGATGCCCCACGCGTCCACGACGTCGGGGTCGATCGTCACGGTGTTGTCGGCATACGGCAGGCACTCGCCGAAGCCGAACATGCTCATCACGGCCGGCCGGGGCTTGCGGATCGCGGCCTTGTAGGAGTCGCCGAAGCCGCCGGCGCCGAGGTCGAAGCCCGCCCCCACCGACGTCGTCATGCCGTAGCCACGGACGAAGTCCTGCATGGCCGGACGGCCCGGCAGATTGCGGAAGCGCACCATCAGCGTGCCGCACGGGCGCACGGCGCCGCCGGTCGCGGGCTGCACCATGACGTCGGGCAGTTCGCCGGACGCGCCGTTGCCGGCGAAGTGCGTCATCAGGTACTTACCAAGAACTCCACTCGAGTTCGCGAGACCGTTGGGCGCCTGCCGCGTCGCCGAGTTGAACAGGATGCGCACCGACTCGAGCGTCTGCGCGCACAGCGCCACCACGCGGCCGTAGATCTCCTTCGGCTGGCGCGTCACCCGGTCGATGTACAGCAGGCCACGTGCCCGATGCGTGTCCGGATCGACGAGCACCTTGTAGGCCATCGCGTTGGTCACCAGCGTGCACCGGCCCGTCTTCATCGCATCGGCCATCGTCGTGAAGGCCGAGTTGAAGTACGAGTGCGTGATGCAGCCATGTTCGCAGGGCCCGCAGTAGTGGCAGGCCTGACGACCGTTGAGCGGACGCGTGAGGTTGGCCGTGCGTCCCTGCGTGAGGGTGTAACCGAAGGTCTTCTTCACGCGGGCCCGTGCCTCCCGCTCCGCACACGTCAGTCCCATCGGCGGCTGGAACGGGCCGTCTGGAAGTTCGGCCAGGCCTTCTTCCATCGCCGACACGCCGACGTACGCCTCGACCTGGTCGTACCACGGCTTCAGCTCGTCGTAGCCGAACGGCCAGTCGACGCCAACGCCGTCGTGCGACGCCGGCTTGAAGTCGATGTCGCCCATGCGCAGACAGCCACGGCCCCAGATGTTCATCCGGCCGCCGACGACGCGCGGCCGCACCCACAGGAAGCCGGGGTTCGACCTGTCGACATAGGGCTCGTCGATGTCGTTGACGTACCAGTCCGCGTTCCACTCGCGCACGGCGTACGAGCCCGACTGGCGAGGTCGCTCGCGCTCGAGCGGACGCTTCGTGCGCGCGCGGTAGGGGAGGTCGTAGGCGGGGACGTGCTCCTTGTAATCGGCCTCGGTGAGCGCCCGGCCGGCCTCGAGCACGGCCACGCGAAGTCCCGCTTCCGTGAGCAGCTTCGCGGCCCAGCCGCCGGAGGCGCCCGACCCGACGATCACGGCGTCGAAGGTCTGTCCTGCGGGATCGGTCTGCATCATCTGGTCTCGCGCTCAGATTCTTGCACATTCGCCCCGTCGCGCCCTGCCTCCCGTGTTTAGGGGATGGCCGCGAGGCGGTCCAGTCTCCTACGATGCCGGAATGGCGGCACGAGTTCCCACCGCAGTCGCAACCGGCTCACGGCTCCCGTGGCGACGGTCGTCCTCAGGACCGGCCAGCAGGCCGGACGGAGAGGTTCCGTCGATGACGCATGGGCGGACCGCCCCAGCTCCCCGGCCGGTGCGGTCGGCTGGCCCGGTGCTCGCGCTCGCGCTGGGTGCCCTGGTATTGCTGATCGTCGTCGCGGGATACGCCACCCGGCAGAAGGTGGACGAGATCTATCTGCGGATGGCGGTGCTCAACGGTGAATACCGCGAAGGTGAACGCAGCCTGCAGGAGGTGCGCGGCGGCATCCGCGTCTCGAGCGTCCTGCTTCGAGACTTCC
Source organism: uncultured Vicinamibacteraceae bacterium (assembly GCA_964388335.1). Classification (GTDB taxonomy): domain Bacteria; phylum Acidobacteriota; class Vicinamibacteria; order Vicinamibacterales; family Vicinamibacteraceae; genus JAEZDP01. Next base: position 51,062 of record CAYMAG010000008.1, read on the forward strand.
TGCTCGACCCCTCCACGGAACATGCCGATCGCTATCGTGCCGAGCTTCGCGAACTTCGCGCCTCTGCGTCGAACGAGCTGACTCGCCTCGAGACCTTCTTCGCGGCCAGCCCCCTGCCCCAGCTCGCGGAACTCCGCCGCGAGGTCGACAGCTACTGGGAGTCGTTCGCGCCGGTGTTCACGTGGACGCTCGAAGAGAAGCGCGCGCGCAGCAGCACCTTCCTGCGCCGCCAGGTGATGCCGAAACGGGACGCGGCATTGTCGCTGGCCGACCAGATCGGCCAGTTCCACGACGAAGCCGTGCGCCGCCAGGAGCAGGGCCTCGCCGCCAGCGAGCACGAGCTGAAGCGGTTCGTGCTCCACACGATGCTGACCAGTGCCTCGCTCGGAACCGTGATCGCGATCGTCACCATCGGGCGACTGTCGCACCTGGAGCGGCGTGCGGACGTGCACCGGCAGGCGTCCGAGCAGGCTGAAGCCGAGCTTCGCCGCCTGTCGCATCAGCTCGTCCACCTGCAGGAGGAGGAACGGCGGGCCCTCTCGCGGGAACTGCACGATGAAGTCGGCCAGATCCTGACGGGTCTGCGGATGGAACTGTCGAGATTGGGCAGCTGCGCGGACCGTTCGACGCCGGAGTTCGACGCGACGCTGGCACGGCTGACGCACACCCTCGAGACCACGGTGCAGTCGGTACGCGACCTCGCGATGGGCCTGCGTCCCTCGATGCTCGACGACATCGGTCTGGCGCCCGCGGTGAAGTGGCAGGCCCGCGAGTTCTCACGGCGCAACGACATTCCCGTGACCGTGACCATGCACGTGGAGGAGGGGAGTCTGCCCGACGACTACCGCACGGCCATCTACCGCATCGTGCAGGAGGCGCTGACCAACTGCGCGCGTCACGCCAAGGCCAGCAGCGTTGGCATCCTGCTGCAGCCGTGCGGTGACCGGCTCGTGCTCGAGGTCCACGACGATGGCGCGGGAATGCCGGGCGTCCTGCACCAGGCCGATTCGGGGCTGGGTCTCCTCGGCATGTCCGAGCGTGCCCGGGAACTCGGCGGGTCGCTGGACGTGTGCTCCGGGGCGGCAACCGGCACGACGGTGACCGTCACGCTTCCCATGCCGGGCGTGCAAAGCCATGCCTGACGTGCGCGTCGTGCTGGCCGACGACCACAGCATCGTGCGCAAAGGGCTGCGCAGCGTCATCGAAGACGACCCGGCGGTGGCGGTGGTGGGCGAGGCGGCCACCGGGCTCGAGGCCGTGGCCGTCTGCCACGAGCTGCAGCCGGATGTCGTGGTGCTCGACATCGCCATGCCGTCGCTCAACGGCATCGATGCCATCGCCTCGATCCGGAAAGGGGCGCCGTCGACGCGCGCACTCATCCTCAGCATGCACTCCGACGAGAGCTACGTCCTGCGTGCCCTGGGCGCCGGCGCGCGCGGGTATCTGTTGAAGGACTCCGCCGAGCACGACGTGCTGCCGGCCATTCACGCCGTAGCCGCCGGCGAGTCGTTCCTCAGTCCGGCCATCGCGCAGACCCTGCTCGAGGACTACGTCAGGAACCTCCGCCAGCGCGGACTCCAGGATTCCTACGACCTGCTCACGGAGCGCGAGCGCCAGGTGCTGCAGCTGCTCGCTGAAGGCCGGTCCAACAAGGAAGTGGCGCAGGTGCTGAACCTGGCAGTCTCCACGGTCGACTCACACCGCGCGAACCTGATGCAGAAGCTCAACCTCCACAGCACGGCGGAGATCGTGCTGTACGCGATGCGAAAGCGAATCATCTCATGATCAAGCGACACGTTGCGGTGTATGGAGGCGTCCTGGCCGTGTTCATCCTCGTCGTGGCGGGGCTCCTGCATCTTGGCGCCACGGTCCTGCCTCCACAGGCCGACCTGGCCCTGGGGGATGGCATCCGGCTCACGCCTTTGGCGCACGTCGTCGCCAACGCCAGCCACCCTCTCGCGCGCCTGCTGCTCCAGCTGATCGTGATCGTCGCCGCCGCCCGGGCGCTCGGAGGGCTGGCCACCCTGTTCCGCCAGCCGCCTGTCGTCGGAGAGATCGCCGCCGGCATCCTGCTGGGTCCGTCGTTGCTGGGCGCGTATGCGCCGGAGACGAGTGGATTCCTGTTCCCGGAGTCGTCGTGGGGCATCCTGCAGATGCTCAGTCAGGTCGGCGTGCTGCTCTACATGTTCGTCGTCGGGCTCGAACTCGATCCGAGTCACCTGCGCGCCCGTGCCCACGCGGCCGTCGCCGTGAGCCACTTCAGCATCATCGTGCCGTTCGTGCTGGGCGTCGTGGCGGCGTTCGGCCTCTACACGGCGTACGCGCCAATCGGGGTGCCCTTCCACGCGTTCGCGCTGTTTCTCGGTATCGCGATGAGCATCACCGCGTTCCCGGTGCTGGCCCGCATCCTCGACGAGCGGCGGCTCACCAACACGCCGCTCGGAGTGACGGCGCTCACGTGTGCCGCCGTCGATGACGTCACGGCGTGGAGTCTGCTCGCCTTCATCGTGACGGTCGTCACGGCAGGCGGCGCCGTCGCGATTCTCGGCGCCATGCTGGGGTTGTCGGTGGTCTTCGTCCTCGGCATGTTCCTCGTCGTGCGACCGCTGCTCGCGCGCCTGCTGACGGCCCGCGGGGGCCCGCCTGGACTCTCGCGCGACCGCCTCGCCCTGGTCATCGGCGTGCTGTTCGCCTCGGCGTGGACCACCGAGATCATCGGCATCCACGCGTTGTTCGGAGCGTTCCTGGCGGGAGCCATGATACCGATGGTGCCGGCCCTCCGGCGTGCCCTGCGCGAGCGCCTCGAGAGCTTCAGCTCGGTGTTCCTGCTGCCGCTGTTCTTCGTCTACACGGGGCTGCGGACCGAGATCGGTCTGCTGGACACCTGGGCCGCATGGGCGACGTGCCTCGTCATCATCGGCATCGCGACGGCCGGCAAGCTTGGAGGTACAGTCGGGGCCGCCCGCGTCATGGGGATGAGCTGGCGCGAGAGCGTCATGCTGGGCGCCCTCATGAACACGCGCGGTCTCATGGAACTGATCGTGCTGAACATCGGGTACGACCTCGGCATTCTCACCCCCGAGATCTTCACGATGCTGGTGCTGATGGCGCTGGCCACGACCGCGATGACCGGCCCGATGCTGTCGCTGGCGACACTGGCCTGGCCCGGCTCGCGAGACGTTTCGGCCCCCTACGAGCCGGTGCCAGCACCCGAGACGTGACAAGCATCACCACCGGCGCCGAGACGCTCGACGGTCGCGTGGCGGCAGCGGCGTCCATGGAGGTCGATGGTACTACGCACGCGTTTGGCCAGCTCAGAGGCGCACGACGCGTGTCTTCGAGAGCAGTTCGAACGCTCGCTGGCGCCGCTCCAGTGCCACGTCGATGGCCTTGGCGGCGATGCGCGCCGGCCAGGGCGCGACCTCGAGCGGCAGTTCGCGCAGGTACGACTCGGCGAGTTCGGCTACGACGTACGTCCACGCAGCGTGTCCGGCGGGCGCGGTCTGAATACCTGACGCCACTCAGTGCGCCGGATCTGGCGCATCCAGAGCGTGTCGGGGTTGCCGTCGAAGACGACGGCGGTGTCGGGCGGAAACACATGCCAGGCACCCGCGGCAACCTCGGCATCGAGCTGTCCCGCCGACCACCCCGCATAGCCGAGGTACACGCGCACCACGGTCGGGTGTGTCGAATCAGCGAACTGCGCCTCGAGGGCATCCGGCGTCCCCAACACCTGCAGGTCGTCGGAGACGTGCCGCCCGAGGCCGGGACGGCCCGCCCCACGCCTGAGAGCCTGCGCGGTCGCCACCTCGACAGGGCCGCCCTGGAACACCACATGCGGCGGCGACGCCCCACTCGCCAGCGACGGAAAGACGCGCGTCAGCGGAACGGTCGTCCGACGATTGAGCACGAGTCCTACGGCACCCTCAGCGGAGTAGCCGGTCAGGACGATGACCGTTTCGACGAAGTTGGGATCGCCAAGCTCACGCGACGCAACGAGCAACATGCCCACCTTCGGTGCCGACTCGCGTGGGACATTCGGCAGACCGAAGGGCCGGCTCGGCACCTGGGCGCCGATCGACGCCACGAGTGCCACGACGAGCACCGCGACGCCACAGGCGCGACCCGTCGGGAGGCTCGTCGTGAGGCGTCGCATCGCTACTCGAGCGCAGCGGCCGCGCGCTCGACCTCCGCGGCGTAACGCTCGAGCGTCGCCGCGACGAGTGGGATCTGCTCACGCGCCTCGTCCCACGCCCGCTGCTCCAGCGCTTCGCGGACGGCGGGCAGCGTCTTGACGCCATACCCGGTGTAGAGGCCGGGCGCGTACACCTGATGGCGAAACCACGGGCGCCGCGGCAGCCCCTCGCGGCGGGTCAGGGCGCGTTCCGCGGTGAGCAGGACGGCGTTGGCGCGTGCCAGCGCCGACGCGTCCGGCGCCGAGACGGCCTGCGCAGCCGCTGCATCGAAGCGTCTCGCGGCTACGCGCAGCCGGTCGACGGCCTCGCGCAACGGGGTCAGGTCGAAGGACGGCACCTCGTCGCGTTTCGTAGGAGGCACGTAGGTCGCGTACGGGCTCGCCGCCAGTGCGAACACGCCTTCGTCCACTCGCCGATTGTGCTCGGCGGTCTCGCTCGTCATGGTCTCGACCAGCTTCTCCAGTTCGGTCACGTACGTCGCGATTCGCGCCGCTGACCGCGTGAAATCGAAGGGCAGGAGATCGGCCTCGGACAGCCGCAGCACGGCCCGCCCGCCGACTTTCGCGAGCGCGATGCCGTACGACAGGTCTGGATCCTGAAAGCGCAGGAAGTGGTCCATCGAGTCGTACGTCGAGTGGTACTGGCCGTACTCGCCCTCGCCGCCGAAGCCGATGTTGAGCGACGCGATGCCCAGGTGCTGCAGGAACGGCGTGTAGTCCGAACCGGAGCCGAGCGCCGAGATCGGGAACGCCCGCTCGTCACGCGCCATCGTGCGCGCCTCGGGCGTTGCCGCGAGGATGGTGCGGGCCAGCACGCGGTCGCCGACGCTGCCACCGGTCTTCGGCTCGGGCACGTCGCGCGCGACCTCGTTCACCAGGCGCTCGAGACTGTGCGAGCCGCCCGCGCTGAAGAACCCGCGCGAGTTGCTGTCGGAGTTCACGTAAGCCACCACCTTCGCGCTGAGGCTCTCGGCGTGGTCTTCGACCCACTCGGTCGACCCGAGCAGGCCAGGCTCCTCGGCGTCCCACCCGGCGAAGACCAGCGTGCGCCTGGGCTTCCATCCCGACTGCGCCAGCGTCGCGATGGCGCGCGCCTCTTCCATCACGGCCACCATCCCGCTCACCGGATCGGTTGCGCCAGACACCCAGGCGTCGTGGTGATTGCCGCGCACGACCCACTGGTCCGCGAACTCGCTGCCCGTCATCGTCGCGATGACGTTGTAGGCCGGCACGAGCTGCCAGTTGAACTCGAGCTTCAGTCGGACGCGCGCGGGGCCGGGACCGAGGTGATACGGCGTGGCAAGCGCACCCCGCCACTCCGGAGGAGCCACCGGGCCCGTCATGGCGCGCAGGAGGGGCAGCGCGTCGGCCCAGGCGATCGGCAGCACCGGAATCTTCGTCAGCGTCTCGGCCTGGGTGAACGGCGGGCGCTTCGCGTCCTTCGTGGCCGCGACGAACGGCGTCAGCGGGTCACCGGGGTAGGTCGGCATGTCCGACACGGAGCCGCGCTGGGCGCTGCGATCGCTCCGCCAGCCGCCAGTCGGGTACGCATCTCCCTGGAAGAAGCCATCGTCGCGCGGGTCAGAGAAGATGAGGCAGCCGATGGCGCCGCGCTCAGCCGCGACCTTCGGCTTGATGCCCCGCCACGACCCGCCGTAGCGCGCGAGGACGATCCTGCCCTTCACGTCGATGCCCCGGCGGTGGAGTTCTTCGTAGTCCGCCGGCACGCCGTAGTTCACGTACACGAGTTCGCCCGTGACGTCGCCGTCGACCGAGTAGGCGTTGTACACGGGCAGCTGCTCATCCAGTTGCCGTGATGTGGCGTCTTCCTCCAGGGCAGGCTCCTCGAGCGACGCCGTGAACTGCGCCGGCGCCACCATCTCGAGCAGGCGGACCTTCGGGGTGGGCAACAGCACCTGGTAGTCGGTGACGACGACGTCGTAGCCCCACGATCGGAACTGCGCGGCCATGAACTCGGCGTTCGCCTTGCCGTGGGGCGACCCGGCGTGATGCGGGCGCGCCGCGAGCTGGTGCATCCAGTCCTTCAGGTTGTCGGCGGAGAGTTCCGCGTCGAAGCGCTGCTCGAGATCGCGCTGCCGTGCTTGCCGCTCGTCGACGAAACCGGCGACACTACCCGTTGCCGGAGCGACCTGCGCACGAACATCCAGGGTCGCCACGGCGACGGCGACACAGCAGAAGCCCACCAGTACCTGACGCATGCCGTGTATTCAACCACAGCTCGACGTGCTCACGCCCGGGCTGTCGATGGCCGGCCCCGCCGATCGACCCATGGTCATCGTGGGGCGCTGTCCCGCCAAGGGTGACGCGTCTTCATGACGAGCGCCGACGACCTCGCCACCGTGATCGACACGCTGTACCGCGACGAGTCGCGTCGCGTGCTGGCGACCCTGATCCGTCTGCTCGGCGACTTCGAACTGGCCGAAGAAGCCCTGCACGAAGCCTTCAGGGCCGCAGTCGAACAGTGGCCCGCCGCCGGTGTGCCTGCCAACCCTCGAGCCTGGCTGGTGTCGGCCGGCCGCTTCAAGGCCATCGATGCCATCAGGCGGCGTGTGCGGTTCGACGCCGCCCGGAAGGACATCGTCGACACGATGTATGGCGGCTCTGGGCTCGTGAAGATGGATGATGCGGAAGAAATCGAGGACGACCGCCTGCGCCTCGTCTTCACCTGCTGTCATCCGGCCCTGACGCCAGAGGCACGCGTGGCGCTCACGCTGCGGGAGGTGTGTGGCCTCACGACCGAGGAGATCGCGCGCGCGTTTCTCGTGCCGCCACCCACACTGGCGCAGCGCATCGTGCGGGCGAAGCAGAAGATCAAGGCGGCGCGCATCCCCTACGAGGTGCCGTCCCTCGAGACCCTGCCGGAGAGGCTCGACAGCGTGCTGCAGGTGGTCTACCTCGTGTTCAACGAGGGTTACGCCGCCTCGGCAGGCGGCGTGCTCATCAGGCACGACCTGTCGGCGGAGGCCATCCGGCTGGCGCGGTTGCTGGTGACGCTGCTGCCGGAGCCCGAGGTCAGTGGGCTGCTCGCGCTGATGCTGCTGCACGAGGCGCGACGGGCGGCGCGCACGTCGCTTGGCGGCGAGATCGTGCTGCTCGAGGACCAGGATCGCTCGCTCTGGGACCGCGCGATGATCGAGGAGGGGTCGGCGCTCGTCCTCGAAGCCCTGCGCTCGCGCCGATACGGTCCGTACACGTTGCAGGCGGCGATTGCGGCCGTGCACGCCGAAGCGCCGGACGTCCCCGGAACCGACTGGGCGCAGATCGTCGGACTGTACGACGTGCTGCTGCGCACCGCCCCGTCGCCCGTCGTCGAACTGAACCGCGCGGTGGCCGTCGCGATGCGAGACGGGCCAGCAGCGGGTCTCGCGCTGGTCGACGGATTGCTGGACCGTGGCGCATTGCGCGACTATCACCTCGCGCACGCGGCGCGTGCCGATCTGTGCCGGCGGCTGGGTCGCATGGACGAGGCGCGTGAGTCGTACGCCCGCGCGCTGGCGTTGACGAAGCTGGAGCCGGAGCGCCGGTTCCTGGAGGGACGGCTGCGAGAAGCGGTCAGCCCTGGAGAACCCGCATGAAGTACCTGTGTCTCGTGTACTACAACGAAGCCGAGATGGAGCAGATGTCGCCGGACGCCTGGCTGGCGCTCAACTACGAGTGCGTGGCCTACGGCGAGGACATCACGGCCAGCGGGCATCGTCTCGGTGGGTCCGCGCTCGAGCCCACACGGACGGCAGTGACCGTCCGCGTGCGCGACGGGGCGACGACCGTGACGGACGGCCCGTTCGCCGAGACCCGTGAGCAGCTGGCCGGGTTCTACCTGCTCGAGGCCCGTGACATGGACGACGCCGTGCAGGCCGCGTCGCGCATTCCGCCGGCGCGCTACGGCAGCATCGAGATTCGACCCGTGCGAGAGCTGCCGGTGCCCCCGGGGCAACCGTCAAGCGTGTGAACAGCAAGAAGCGGAGCCGCAGAGGACCCCTGCGGCGCGGCCTGGAGGGCGCCCTACACCGCGGGGCGGCCGCCGGCGCGACGTTCGCGTCCGGGTGCGCGCGGAATTCGAGCGATGTGCCGATGCCGAAGTTGCCGCCCCCTCCCCGGATGGCCCAGAACAGATCGGGCTCCGAGATGGCCGACGCGAGGCGGACGGACCCGTCCGCGCACACGACACGCGCGGAGAGAAGGCTGTCGAATCGCCCTCCGCTCCACGGCGTTACCCGTCGAACCACTGGCCACCATCCGCAACAGCGGACGCTCGGGGATGTACTCGGGCGTACAATGCATGCCATTCGATCGGAGGTGGGTCAATGGCACTGAACCGTCAGCCCGACGGAGTCAGAGTCGGCGGTCTGTTTGGCGCGCGTAAGGACAAGGCTATCGGCCGGCGCTCGGAACACATCGTGTTCATCCCCTGGGACGCGGTGGAGGGCAAGGAATGGGTGGACAAGACGACTCAGTGGAACCTGGTCAAGGCGAACAAATTCGAGATCGTGGTCTATGACCCCGGTTCGGCTCCGCACCCGACGCTCGTTCGCATCAGCGCCGATCCGAAGGCGGTCATCTACATGCGCGGTCATGGCAATCCCGGGGCGCCATACGTCCAGGTGAAAGTCGCCGTTGTGGGGAGGGACGACGATGAGAGGAAGCTGCCCATCACCGACGCGTGCCAGCGCCTGATTGACATGGGCCTGCAGACGAGTTTCGCCGGTGCGATCAAGTTCTACTCCTGCCACAGCGGAACGAAGCTGCTCAAGTACGACTTGAAACAGGAAGTCACACGTATCGAGAACAAGAGCGAACAGTTCAACCGAGCCCTGGACGGGAACGTCATCACGCCGGCGCAGTACCAGAGCTTCATGAGCAGCAATATCGCTCCCAACGACGAATCTCTGGCCGCACAAGGCGCAGCCTATCTGCGCAGGCAGGGGTTCAAGCACTGCGTGTACTACGGCTATCTCGGTCCGCTGGGATCGACGTACGAGCTTGACGGCGGTAGCGAGTGGCACAAGGTCGTCGAGCTGGAAGGACTGCACGACGCGCCCAAGCACCTGCGCCCGGACGCCAAGACGAAGAACATCACGACACCGACGGCTGTCCGGCCCCGTGTGGGACGGGTTCGTGTGTAGGCTCGATCCTGTCCGGAGTGCACTCCTCTGTTTCGACCCCTTGCACGCGTCTTCGTCGGCGCCGTGGGTATCCTGCTGCCCGACGCGGGCTGGCGTCGACCTTCCTGATCACCTGGCTTGCCCCGACCGCACTCGGCGAGGCCATGGTCCTCCGTGATCATGACTCGGACTGGGCGCGGTCTGCACCGCGTTCGTCTGGCCGATCGGCATGCTCTCGGGAGAGACGTGGAGGATCTGGGCTTCTGGGGGCTCTCGGTGGCGGTGCTTCTGGTCGCGGTGTTCTTCAAGACGCTCGTGCCACTGCCGGCACTCGGCCTCGTCGCACCGGACGCCTGGACGCCGCCGTCCAACAGCGGGGGCGTCTGGAGCGAACGGCCGCAGCAGGCGCTGGCCGCTGGGCTGCTGTCCTTCGGCGGTGGGGCCGCGATTCGCGCGCGGTGGTTTCGGTAGGCGGCAGGTTACGGACAAGGCTCAGACGGAAGAGTCTCTCGGCGCGTCGGACAGCAGCGCGGCTCGCTTCGCTGGGGTATCCGTTCATCGCCACCTTGTTCCATGCCTGGACTGGCCCGTGTCATCGATTCGGGGACTCATGGCGGACGCTGCAGCTGGAACCATGGACGCCGTCACGCAACGCGCGGTCCGCAAAGCCGGGTGGCGGCTGATTCCCCTGCTCTGCGTCGCCTACGTCATCAGCTACATCGACCGGACCAACGTCGGCTTCGCGGCGCTGACGATGAATGCCGATCTTGGCCTGACGGCGGAGCAGTTCGGCTTCGCGGCGGGCATGTTCTTCGTCGGCTATTGCCTCTTCGAGATCCCGAGCAACGTCGCCTTGCAGACGTTCGGCGCGCGCCGCTGGCTCGCGTTCATCATGGTCGCCTGGGGCCTGGCCTCAGCCGGCACGGCGTTCGCTGCGGGCCCCGTGAGCTACAGCGTCATTCGCTTCTTCACCGGCGTTGCGGAAGCCGGATTCTTTCCAGGCGCGATCTTCTACATCGCCACATGGTTCCCGGTAGCGGTGCGGGGACGGATCCTCGCCTGGTTCGTGGTCGCGGTGCCACTGTCGCTGGTCATCAGCGGTCCGATCTCGGCCTCGCTCCTGCAGATGGATGGAATCGGCGGCCTCACCGGCTGGCAGTGGCTGTTCATCATCGAGGGCCTGCCGGCCTGCGTCCTGGGCGCGATCACGCTTCACGTCCTCTCGGACCGGCCGGAAGACGCGCGCTGGCTCACGGACGCGGAAAAGACGGCCCTGCGGGGGCAGCTCGACGCGGAGACTCATCCCGAAACCAGGAAGGACCTGTGGGGCGCGCTCAGAAACCCCCGCGTGCTGGTGCTTTCGTTCGCGTACTTCTTCTTCGTGACCGGCTCGATCGGCGTGAACATCTGGTTGCCGCAGATCCTGAGGCCTTACGGCCTTGCGACCATGGGCATCGGATTCATTTCCGCGATCCCCTATCTTCTAGGCGCGATCGCGCTGATCCTGTGGTCGCGCTTCCTCGACCGGTCGCGGAAATACATCAAGAACTATGTCATCGGCTGCGCGGTGTCGAGCCTCGGGTTTCTGTCGTCGGAGATCTTCGACTCGCTGTGGCTCGCGGTCGCCGGAGTCTCCGTCGCCGTCATCGGCATGAGCGGCGCGCGCCCCGCGATCTTCTGCATCCCGCCCCGGTTCCTGACGGGCGCGGCGGCCGCGGGCGGCATTGCGCTCATCAATTCCTTCGGCAACCTCGGGGGATTCCTTGGGCCCTATGCCATCGGATGGATTCGCCAGACGACAGGCGGATTTGCCGGCGCGCTGTATTTCCTGGCCGCCTCGATGGCGCTGTCGGCGGCGCTGGCGCTCTGCGTGCGGTTCCTCAAAGTCAAAGCGTAACGCCTTCCTTGCGTAAGAAGCTGAAGTCGCAGCCGTCTTCCGCCTGCGTCATGAACCGATCGTGCAGCCAGGAGTGGCCGCGGGCGGCCTGAGGCGGCGCCAGGGGAAGTCTCGCGCGGCGCGCGGCGAGCGTCTTCTCGTCCACCAGCAGATCGACGCACCGCCTGGAGACGCTGACGCGAATCCTGTCACCGCTCTCGACCAGCGCGAGCGGGCCGCCAGACGCGGCATCCGGCGAGACGTGGAGAATGACGCTGCCGAAGGCCGTGCCGCTCATGCGCGCGTCGGAAATGCGCAGCATGTCTTTCAGGCCCGCGCTCGCGAGCTTCCTGGGAATAGGTAAGTAGCCAGCTTCCGGCATGCAGGCGTCGCTCGTGGGCCCCGCATTCTTGAGGACGAGAATGTCATCGGCCGTGACGTCGAGATCCGGCGCGTCGATGCGGCTCGAGAGGTCCTCGAGCGAATCGAAGACGACGCAGCGCGCTTCCTTCTCGAAGAGCGCGGAGTCCGCGGCGGCGCGCTTCAAGATGGCGCCCCCCGGCGCGAGCGAACCGAACAGCGCCACGAGGCCACCTGCGGCTTGCAGAGGGTCCTGCATCGACCGCACGACGGCGCGGTCGACCCACGGGTCCCACGCGTCGAGCCGCTGGCCGACGGTTTCACCGGTGATGGTGACGCAGTCGAGATGCAGGAGCGGCTTCAACTCGCGCATCACGGCGGGGATTCCGCCGGCGTAGGCGAGATCGTCCATGTACGCCGAGCCGCTCGGCTTCAAGTCCACGAGCACCGGCGTCGTGTCGGAGAGGTCGTTCAGGCGCTGGAGATCGACCTTGATCCCGAGCCGGCCGGCGATGGCCGTGAGGTGAATGATGGCGTTGGTCGATCCGCCGATGGCGAGCAGAATGCGCAGCGCGTTCTCGACCGATGTCGGCGTGATGATGCGGCTGGGGCGCAGGGCGCTGCCGATGAGCGAGACCGCGAGCCTGCCGCTGGCTTCCGCGATGCGCAGGCGGTCGGCGTCCACCGCGGGCACGGCCGCGGCACCCGCAGGCATCATGCCGAGGGCTTCGGCGATCGAGGCCATGGTGCTGGCGGTGCCCATCACGGCGCAGGTGCCGGTGGTGGAGGCAAGACGGCCCTCCACATGGTCGATCTCGTCGTCGGTGATCGTGCCGGCGCGATACATCGCCCAGAAGCGCCGGCAATCGGTGCAGGCGCCGATGCGCTCCTGCTTGTAGCGGCTGGTGGACATCGGCCCCGTCACCACCTGCACCGTCGGGATGTCGGCGGACGCTGCCCCCATGAGTTGGGCGGGCACGGTCTTGTCGCACCCGCCGATGAGGACGACCGCGTCCATGGGCTGGGCGCGGATCATCTCCTCCACGTCCATCGACATGAGGTTGCGGTACTTGAGGCTGGTGGGCGAGAGAAAGGTTTCCCCCAGGGAAATGGTCGGAAAGTCGATCGGCAGGGCGCCTGCAGCGAGCACGCCGCGCTTCACCGCCTCGATCAGCGCCGGCATGTCACGGTGGCACGGGTTGTAGCCGCTCGCGGAGTGACAAATCCCGACGATGGGCTTGTCGAGCATCTCGCGGCTGTAGCCCATCGAGCGGGCGAAGGACCGGCGCAGGTACAGGCTGAACGTCGGGTCGCCGTAATTGGTGAGCCCGCGCCTGAAACCGAGGCCCCCAGGGCCTTTCTCGTCCTCTTCGCTCATCCGGTCATGAGCGTGCGTGCGCGTCCTCATCCATGAGCCGATGATAGCCCGATGCGCAACGGTATCGGGCCTTGGGGCCTTCAAGACGCTAGGCCCGTCCGCCATCGCCCGGCATCGTGCGCCAGACGGCGAGCAGGGCCCAGGTCGACGCCACGGTCGTGACCGCGAGCAGCGTGCCCACGCGCCACTGCCCATACAGCAGCAGGCCGGCGGCGAAGATGGCCGCGTACACTGCGACCGCGCCGAGGAACGCACAGAGCAGTCCGCGCGGCACGTTGACGCCATCGTAGGCCGGTACGACCGGCGCGCCCGACTGCGCCGCCCGATCGACCACCGCCTGCCAGCCAGGCCCCCCCGGATTGGTGCGCCGTACGAACTCGCGCAGCGTGCGCTCGTCCGAAGGCGGCGTCACGAGCGTGACACTCACCCATATCGCCGTCGTGACGAGCACACCGACCCAGATGCGCTGGTACTCGGGCCAGTCGGCCGCGAAGCTGCCGAACTGGAAGATGAGGGCCACGATGAAGCTCGCGATCATCGCCGCCAGCTCGCTCCACGGGTTGATGCGCCACCAGAACCACCGCAGGATGAACAGCAGTCCCGTGCCCGCGCCCACCTGCAGGATGATGTGAAACGCCTGAAGCGCGTTGGTCAGCTGCAAGGACACCACTCCCGCCAGCACCATCATGGCGACCGTGCTCAGCCGCCCGGCCAGCACGAGCGTCTTCTCGCTTGCCTCCGGACGGATGAACCGCTTGTACACGTCGTGGACGACGTAGGAGGCGCCCCAGTTGAGGTGCGTGGAGATGGTCGACATGTACGCGGCGAGCAGCGATGCCAGCGTCAGCCCGAGCAGGCCGCTCGGCAGAAACGTCAGCATCGCCGAGTACCCCAGATCGTGGCCGATCTTGTCGGCCGGCACGTGCGGGAACGCGCGCTGCAGCGACTCGAGGTCGGGGAAGACCACCAGCGACGCCAGTGCGACGAGAATCCACGGCCAGGGCCGTACCGCATAGTGCACGCCGTTGTAGAACAGCGTCGCCTTCATCGCGTCGGTCTGCGTCCGCGCCGCGAGCATGCGCTGCGCCATGTACCCGCCGCCGCCCGGCTCGGCGCCCGGGTACCACACGCTCCACCACTGGACGGCGAGCGGCACGACGAGAAAGCCCAAGAGGAAGTCGCGGCTCTCGGGTGTCGAGAGATCGAATGGCGGGACGATCGAGAGCCGTCCCGCCACGTTGGGATGCGCGAACAGCGCCTCGAGCCCGCCCACGGCGGGATGCGTCACCGCGACGTACGCCGCGAGGAACGCGCCGACGAGCGCCACGATGAGCAGGACGAAGTCCGAGAGGATGACCCCGCGGAAACCGCCGAGTGAGCTGAAGGCGGCGGTCACGACCATCGCGGCGAGCACGGACTCCAGCGGCGTCAGCCCCAGCATGACGCCGCCGATCTTGATCGCGGCCAGCGTGACGCTGGCCATGATCATGACGTTGAACAGCACGCCGAGATAGATCGCCCGGAACCCGCGGAGAAACGCCGCGGCCTTGCCGCTGTAGCGCAACTCGTAGAACTCCATGTCGGTCAGCACCTCGGAGCGCCGCCAGAGGCTGGCGTAGAGGAAGACCGTGACCATGCCCGTGAGCAGGAACGCCCACCACGCCCAGTTGCCCGCCACGCCGTGGCTGCGCACCAGGTCGGTGACCAGGTTGGGCGTGTCGGTGGAGAACGACGTCGCGACCATCGACGACCCGAGCAGCCACCAGGACATCTCGCGTCCCGAGAGGAAGAACTCCGAAGAATTGCGGCCCGCCCGGCGGGCCACCCAGACGCCGATGCCGAGCGTCATGGCGAAGTAGGCGAGGACAATCGCCCAGTCGAGCGTGGACAGCGTCATAGAGCCTCGAGGGTTCGCACCGGTGCCGCACGCGCCGGGCGGGTTTGGCGTACGACACTGCCACTCGCAGCGCAGGCCGTGACGCGGATTATTGGCGCGCCGCGCCCGTCGCGCAAGTGCCAGGGTCGGGGCCGGACTTGCCCGGCCCTTGGACCACCCTCCAACTACATCGTCGTTGCGTATCCGCAGGATTACGAATCGCGCACCGGCATCCGCCTGCCAGGCGTCAGCGGCATGGGGACACCCGACGTCGGGATTGCCATCGCGGCGGGGCAGGCCGACCACGGCGTACTGGAGGACCCCGACCGGCTGCAGGAGACCGGCGAGGCTCTCCGAACTCTGGCGCGGCAGCTCGCCCGACGCACTCCCGAGGATGAGGAATCGCGCCGGCAGCGGGCGCCGACGGGGACCCCACCGAGTGGACCAGTTACGGCGACTGGAGACATGCTGCTTCCGTCCGGACCCGATGGGTATGCGCAGATGCTGGGAACGTCGTGGGCCTGCGCGATCGTCAGCGGCATCGTGGCATTGCTGCTGCAGGTCGATCCGACGCTGAAACAGGCCACCATCCGGAAGCTGCTCACCGACACGGCACATCCGACGCGCAGCGACAAGGCCGGCGCGCGGGTGGTCGACGCGTATCGGGCGGTGCGCGCTGCACTGCAGCCATCCAGTCAGGCTGGCCAGCCCGTCGTCCGGAAGCGGGCGGCCCGGTCCCGTGGCGTCCGAAAGGTCACCGCGCGCCGGGCCACGGCTCGGCGGTAGCGGTGCCGCGACTGATGCGGCGCGGCAGGTTCGCCGAACGCATGGACACGTGTCTCTCGCGTCGTTCTGGGGGGGCCTGGCCTGCCGCCAGGCCAAGGACCGTCAACCCGGGACACGCGACCGCCAGCGTGCGACGCATCACTCGTATGTGAAGGACACGTACGTCAGCCGCCCGTCGCGCTGCACGTGCAGGGTCACTGGGGCACCCGGCTTCAACTGGCCGAGCGCGGTCCGGAGCTGATGCAGCGTGAACACCTTCGTGGTGTTGATGCTGCGGATGACGTCGCGCGGCAGCAGGGGCACTTCGCTCCGGGCGCCCGCCGCGCGCGCGGCGACGACAATCCCGTGCGGATCCCGCAGGCCGCTCGCCGGGGTGACCGCACGGGGATCGATCTCGATGCCCAGGATGCCCAGATCGGCGACCAGGTTCTTCTCGGGGTCGGCCAGTGCCGCCATCGAGTCGAAGTCGCTCGTCTGCTCGACGGCGGCGACTCCGAGCGCGTGCTCGTCCGTTCCACGCAGCACCACGAGTTGCACGTTCTCGGTCGAGTCCCTCAGGCGGAAGTTGTAGATCACCGTCGGCAGGTTCTCGGCCGGCTCTCCATCCACCGACACGAGAATGTCGCCGACCTGCAGACCCGCAGCTTCGGCCGGTCCGCCTGGCCAGACGTCCGAGACGATGAGTCCGGCATCACGCGCCAGGCCAAGACCGCCCGCCATCTCCGGCGTGATGGTCTGCAGACTCATGCCGACCTCCTGCCGCCGCAGCTGGCCGAACTCCTTCAGCTGGCGAAACGCCGTGCGCACCGTCGCGCTCGGGATCGCGAAGCCCAGGCCGTCACTGCCGCCCGACTGCGAGAGGATGAACGTGTTGACGCCCACGACCTCGCCGCGCACGTTGACGAGTGGGCCGCCCGAATTCCCCGGGTTGATCGGCGCGTCGGTCTGCAGATAGATGAGCGGCGAGTCGGGATCGGGCTGCCTCGCGACAGCCGACACCAGTCCGTGCGTGAGGGTGTGGCGCAGGCCCGACGGACTGCCGAACGCGAACACGGTCTCGCCCTGCCGCACGTCCGAGTACGTGGCCAGCCTCAGCGCCGGCAGCGTGATGCCGTCGATCTTCAGCAGCGCGAGATCGATCTCGGTGCTGATTCCGACGATGCGGGCAGTGACGGTCTGCTGCTTCGGCGAGAGCGCCGTGGCGATCGACCCGTCGGCGGCGGCCGTAGGCAGAAGCACCTGCACGCGCTGCGCGTTGGCGACGACGTGCGCATTCGTGATGACGTATCCGTCGGGATCGATGACGAACCCCGATCCGACCCCGCGCCGCCGGCCAACGACTACTCCGGCTTCACCCGCCGAGTACTCCTCACGTGGGCCGTAGCTCGTCACCAGGATCTGGACAACGCTCGGCCAGACCTTCCTCGTGAGCGCAGCAATCGACTCGTTCATCCGTTCCAGGGCGTCGGGCTGGGGGACCGGACGTGTGCCCTGCGCGAGTGCGTCGCCTGAGATCGCGAGCATGGATGCCACGAGTACGCACACGTGCCTGAGCAAACCTGGAAAGCGCATTGGCCCTGCCTCCTGCTGGTAGGGTGTTCTGGACGACCGCTGATCGACGCGAGTGTAACCCCTGCATCGACATCCGTGACCCCGCAGGCGGCAATGAAGCACCACCAGCCGGCCATTCCGGACCGGTCTGCCAGCGAAGAGCGGGACAGGGCGAGGGTATCATCGTGGTCTCGCCAGGCAGGTTCGGCCCGGCGGGCTTCAAGCTCGCCGATACCGACGCCGGCGATGTGAACCTGAAGTTGATGGCCTACTGCGGGCGGCGCGCGAGACGGGCCGCCTCGGCGGCCTGGCGTACGTGCACCTCAGGAACCTGACGAGCGCCGTGAAGGCGCAGGCGGGCCCGTGGGTCGGCGCCGTCAGCATCTGGGCACTCGCCCGCTGGATCGTGCCGCGCTATCCTGTCGGAACCACCAATTCCTCGACGGGATGTCCTGATGCTTCAACGTGTGTGCCTGCTCGCCCTGATCCTCGTCGTGCCGACGGCCTTCCACGGCCTGCTGCGCGGCGCTTCCCAGTCGCCCCTGCTCGGCGAATCGCCTCCGCAGCGCGTACAGTTGACCGCCGCCGACGCCCAGCGGCTGGCCCGGGAGGCGCGGACGCAGGCCAACGTCGAGGTGCCGGCAGGCCTGGAGCTGAGCCTGTGGGCACCCACCGAACTCATCATCGATCCCGTCGCCATCGACCTCGACCCCCGGGGCGTCCTCTACGCGACGAGCACGACGCGCAACAACCTGCCCCTCGACATCCGCGGCCACCGCGACTGGATGACCGTCGCGCACACACTCAAGACCCTCCAGGACCTGCGCGCCTTCTATGAGCGCGAGATGGCGCCGAGCCGCAGCGAGCAGAACACCTGGATCGACGACCTGAATGGCGACGGATCGCGCGATATCCACGACCTGAAGGCGATGAAGGAGCGGATCTACCGCCTCACCGACACCGACGGCGACGGCATGGCCGACCTGTCCGAGGTCGTCATGGAAGGCTTCAACGACGATCCCACCTGGGACATCGCCGGCGGCATCATGTACCACGACGGTGACCTGATCGTCGGCGTTCCCCCCGGCGTCTACCGCCTGCGCGACGCGGACGGCGACGGACGCTTCGAGCAGCGGACGACCATCAGCGAAGGCTTCAGCACGCATCCCACCTTCGGCGGCCACGGGGTGTCGGGCGTCATGATGGGGCCGGACGGACGCCTGTACTGGGAAGTCGGCGACATGGGCATGCACGTCGTCGACGACAAAGGGAAAGAATGGGCTTACCCGAATCAGGGGGTGGTGGCGCGGTCGGAAATCGATGGATCCGGCTTCGAGGTGTTCGCGATGGGAATCCGGAACCTGCAGGAGTTTTCGTTCGACGATCGCGGCAACCTGATCAGCGTGGACAACGACGGCGACCACCCGGGCGAGTCGGAGCGCCTCGTGTACATTCCGTACGGCGCCGACAGCGGCTGGCGCTCGAACTGGCAGTACGGCAAGTACACCGACGAGAAGAACAACCGCTACAACGTCTGGATGGCCGAGCAGATCTTCAAGCCGCGTCACGACGGACAGGCGGCGCACATCCTGCCGCCCATTGCGAACTGGCATGCGGGGCCGTCCGGCATGGCGTACAACCCGGGCACTGCGCTCTCGGACGCCTGGCGCAACCACTTCTTCGTGACCAGCTTCCCCGGTGCTCCGGCCAACGCGCGCATCTATGCCTTCACGCTGAAGGAGGATGGCGCCACGTTCGCGATGGACAGCGAGAAGGTACTGCTTCGGGGCATCCTGTCGGTGGGGCTGAGGATCGGCCCGGACGGCGCGCTGTACCTGACCGACTGGATTACGGGCTGGGATTCGAAGGACAACGGCCGCCTCTGGAAGCTGGACGCGCCTGCAGAAGCAGGCAGCGCGATGCGCAGGGAGGTGCAGTCGCTGCTCGTCGAGACCTTCGCCTCGCGCGAGGCATCGGAGCTGTCGGAACTTCTCGCCCACGCGGACATGCGCGTCCGCCAGAAGGCGCAGTTCGATCTCGCGCGCCGCGGGGACGTGCAGACGCTGCTCGCCGCCGCACGCAGCAGCCGGAGCATGCACGCGCGCCTGCACGGCATGTGGGGCGTGGCCCAACTGGCCCGCAGGGACGCGGCGCACGCCGCGCCCCTGCGGCCGTTCCTGAAAGACCCGGACGGCGAGATTCGTGCGCAGGCCGCCCGCCTGATCGGCGATGTGCGTCACGGGGCAGCCGGGGCGGAGTTGCTGCCCCTGCTGATGGACACGGCGCCGCGGGCGCGGTTCTTCGCCGCCGAGGCGCTGGGCCGCATCGCGTACGCCGGCGCCGTCGAGCCGCTCATCGACATGCTCGCGGACAACGACGGGCACGACACCGCGATTCACCATGCCGGCAGCCTGGCACTCGCGTCGATTGGCAACGCCGCGGCGCTCGAGCGACTGACCACGCACGAGTCCCGTGCCGTGCGCGTCGCTGCCGTCGTCGCGCTGCGGCGCATGCAGCACGCCGGTGTCGCGCGCTTCCTGTCGGATGCCGACGAGTACGTCGTGACCGAAGCCGCGCGGGCGATCAACGACGACGGGTCGATCGTGGCCGCGGTGCCGCAGCTGGCGGCGCTGCTCGGCTCGACACGCGTCGCCAATGAGCCGCTGATCCGTCGCGCGATCAACGCCAACCTGCGCCTTGGCACCGATGCCGCGGTGCAGCGCGTGGCAGCGTTCGCAGCCACGCCGGCGCCGGATGCCCTGCGTGTCGAAGCGATCGCGACGCTGGGTGTGTGGTCCGCGCCGTCACCGCTCGACCGCGTGGATGGCTACTACCTCGAGCCATTCGACGTGCAGGAGGCCGCACCGGCGGGGCGCACTGCGCAGAGTGGTCGTGCGCGCGGTTCGGAGGCGGCCACCGTCGCGCTGCAGAAGCTCTTCGAGGCCATGACGGCTGCCGGCGCCGCGCCGGTCAGTGCCGACCTCAAGGTGGCGATGGCCCAGGCCGCGTTCCGCCTCGGCGTGCGCAGCGCCGAGCCCGTGCTGCGCGAGCAGCTGCGTGCGGACTCGGATCCGGCCGTGCGGGTCGCCGCGCTGGAGGCGTTGCAGGCGCTGAAGGTACCGGGGATGGACGGCCTCATGCAGACCGCGTTCGCGGACAAGGACGCGAGCGTGCGTCGAGCGGCGCTTGGCCTGCTGCCAGACCTGCCGCTGTCGCCGGCTGCCAAGGCCAGCTACGCGGCCTCCGTGTTCGAGCGTGGCACCGTCACCGAGCAGCAGGGTGCGCTCGAGGTGCTGGGCAGGCTGAACAGCAGTGACTCCAGGAAGCAACTCGGCACCTACATCGGTGAATTGTCGGCCGGCCGCATGAAGCCGGAGCTGCAGATCGATCTGCTCGACGCGGTGCAGCGCGACGGCGCTCCCGAACTTCAGCGTCAGATCGACGCTTTCCAGCAGGCGCGCAAGGCCGACACCCTCGTGCAGGCGTTCAGCGAGGGCCTCGTGCGCGGCGGCGACGTCAGGCGCGGGCGACAGGTGTTCATGCAGAACCCGCTCGCCGAGTGCTCGCGCTGCCACGCGATTCGCGGCCAGGGGTCGGATGTGGGTCCCGACCTCACGCGCATCGGCTCGGTGCTCACACGCGAGCAGCTGCTCGAGTCGCTCGTCGCGCCGAGTGCCCGTATCGCGCCGGGCTACGGCCTGGTGGCACTCACGCTGCGTGATGGCACGCGCGTCGAAGGCATGCTGCGCGAGGAGAACGACGCGCACGTCACACTCATGGTGGGGACGCCCGGGGTCGAGCAGAAGGTCGCGAAGGCGGACATCTCGGAGCGAACCGATCCGATCTCCGCGATGCCGCCGCTTGGCCTGCTGCTCGAGCCGCGCGAGGTGCGTGACCTCGTCGAGTTCCTGGCGGCGTTGAAATGAACCGGCGGACGGCTCGGCTTGCGCGCCGAAGCGGCACGCGCGAAGGCGGGACGGTCGTCCCTGCCAAGGGCGTTGCGACTCGCCTGGTCATCCTGCTCGCAGTGCTCGTTGCGCCTCTCGCCGCGCAGACGCGCGCGCCCGAGGCGACGTCGCTCGCCGGGCGGCCGCTCTATCCACCCGACCCGCTGCCGAACCGCGCGCAGCTCGAGCGCGACCTCGAGATCGCGGAGTCCGTTGCCAAGACCATGACGCCGGAGGCGATCATCTGGCGGGGACGCAGGCAGGCGTACCTGTGGCGGTACCAGGACGCCATCGCGACCTTCACGCAGGGCATCGAGCGGTATCCAGACGACGCGCGCATGTACCGGCACCGTGGGCATCGCTTCATCACGACGCGCCAGTTCGCGAAGGCGCAGGCAGATTTCGAGAAGGCGGCGTCACTCATTGCGGGGCGGCCGGACGAAGTCGAACCCGACGGGGCTCCCAACGCCGCGGGCGTGCCGCGCAGCACGCTGCACTTCAACATCTGGTACCACCTCGGCCTCGCGCATTACCTGCAGGGGCACTACGCGCAGGCCCTCGAGGCCTACAGGCGCTGTCTGGAGGTCTCGCGCAACGACGATTCGGTGGTGGCGGCGACCGACTGGCTGTGGATGACGTTGATGCGCCTCGACCGGCGTGGCGAAGCGGCTGCGGTGCTCACGAGGATCACGCGGACGATGGACGTGCTCGAGAACGGCGCGTACCATCGCCGGCTGCTGATGTACAAGGGCGAGCTGCCGCCGGAACTGCTGCTCGACTCCGCGAGCGCGGACGACACGACCGTCGCCACGCAAGGCTACGGTGTGGCGAACTACTACGCGGTCACCGGTGATCCCGCCAAAGCCCGCGCGCTCTACCAGCGCATCGTCGCCGGTGCTGGCTGGAACGCGTTCGGGTACATCGCGGCGGAAGCCGATCTGAATCGTTGACCTGCGACGCCGCGACGGGCGATCCGCGGCGCCGTTCAGATTCTCAAGAAGAGCTTCCGCTTGTACATCCAGTACAGAATCAGCCAGAAGGCGAGCAGCACGGCCATGCCCTGCAGCAGCGGCTGCCAGCCCACGCCGAAGAGAGCGAAGGCATCGGCTCCGAGGTGCGTCCTGAACGCCGAGACGAAGAAGTCGTCGAACAGGTGCGCGATCATGTACGCCGCGATCGAGTTCAGGCCGATGACGATCAGCGGGAACGCCCACGTCCGATGACGCCGCACCTCGATGAGCCAGCAGAACCCCGCGAGCATCAGGAAGCACGTGCCGCCGCTGAAGAGCGTCCAGGCCGGCGTCCACACCTTCTTCACGACCGGGTTGATGCCGGCGGCGTGCAGCAGTACGCCCAGCGCCAGACCGGCCACACCCGCAAGCAGGAGCTTGCGCATCGGAATCGTCGGCGCGCTCTCGCGCAGCCAGCGTCCGGCCACCAGCCCCAGAATCATCGTGCCCAGCGTCGGGATGAAGCTGAGCGTCAGGTAGCCGCCGCGGTTTGCGATGAACGGGTTCTCGCGGGGGAAGAGGTTCAGGAACCACACGTCGAACGCGTGCCCGAGGTTGGCGTTCTTGTTCCAGTGCGCCATGAAGCCGGTGAAATTGTGCGTCCAGTTCGCGCCGGCGCCGACGGCCTCGTAGTCGTACCCCGGGCCGGGCACCGGATAGAGCGCCCACGCCAGCCAGTACCCGAACAGAATCACACCGAACGTGGCCCAGATCGTCCGCGCCGACTTGTTGGCCAGCAGGAACAGGAACGGGTACCCGAGGCCAATCTGCGTCAGCGTGTCCTCGAAGGTGAAGTTCGTCCCCTCGCGTCCCATCGACCGCAGGAAGATGCCGAGGAAGATCAGGATCAGCGACCGCCACAGGGCGTGCACGAACATCGTGCCGTGCGTGCCGCCCTTGGCCAGACGACTCGCGAACGAGTACGGCAGCGCGACCCCCACGAGGAACGAGAAGGACGGCTGGATGGTGTCGTGCAACGACATGCCCACCCACGCCACGTGGCTCTGGTGGTAGGCGAGGAAGCCGAGCAGGCCGCTGTCGGGAAAGGCGCCGGCGACCCGTGCGAGGCGCAGCACCTCGGCCATCATCAGCAGCATGACGAAGCCGCGGTAGGCGTCCACCGCGATGTTGCGCTCCGGCGTCGGCAGCGTCAGGCGCACGCCGGGCGAGGCGCCGGCTGTCGTCATCGTGTCCTCGCGTCCATCAGGGTGGTCGTCGTGGCCAGCAGGACGCTCAAGGCCACGCCCTCGGCCGCCGGTTCCACGGTCGCTGCCGGCGGAAACGTCGGCGCGATGCGGATGTTGCGGTTCCGCGGGTCGCGGCCGTACGGGTGCGTCGAACCGGCCGGCGTCAGCTCGACGCCCGCCTCCTTCGCCAGCCGCACGACCTCCGATGCGCAGCCGTCGAGTACGTCGAGGCTGATGAAGTAGCCGCCCTTCGGATCCGTCCAGCTCGCCACGCCGGTCCCGCCGAGTTCACGCGTGAAGACGTCGATCACCGTCGCGAACTTCGGTGCGATGAGCGCGCGATGCCTGTCCATGTGCTCGAGCAGGCCTTCCGTGCTGCCGAACAGGCGTACGTGCCGCAACTGGTTCACCTTGTCGGCGCCGATCGTGCGCTTGCCCATCCGCTGCAGGTACCACGCGACGTTGTCGGCAGACGAAGCGAACAGCGACACGCCGGCGCCAGCGAGTGAGATCTTCGACGTCGATCCGTACACGAACGCGCGGTTCGGATGTCCACGGCGCGCGCACGCCTCGACGATGCTCGGAATCTCGATGCGGTCGCCGGTGAGGTGGTGCACCGAGTACGCGTTGTCCCAGAGCAGGCGGAAGTCTGGCGCCGCCGTGACCATGGCGGCGAGACGGTCGATCGTCGAGGCCGAGTACACCGTGCCGGTGGGGTTGTTGTACTTCGGGATGCACCACATGCCCCTGATACCGGCGTCGGCGGCGACGAGGCGCTCCACGTCGTCCATGTCGGGGCCGTCGTCAGTGAGGGGCACCGGAATCATCTCGATGCCGAACTCCTGGCAGATGGCGAAGTGGCGGTCGTAGCCAGGCACCGGGCAGAGGAAGGCCACGCGTTCGTCGGCCGACCATGGACGCACGCTGTCACACGTGCCCTTCAGCAGCGCGTACACGATCGTGTCGTGCATCAGGCCGAGGCTCGAGTTGTCGCCGAGGATCATCTGGGCGGGCGTCACGCCGAAGAGCGGCGCGAGGAGCGCGCGCAGTTCGAGCAGGCCCTGAAGTCCGCCGTAATTGCGGCAGTCGGTACCGTCCGCCGCCGTGTAGTCCGCCGCACCGGGCAGATCGAGCAACGCCGACGAGATGTCGAGTTGCGCAGACGCGGGCTTGCCGCGCGTGAGGTCCAGCTTCAGGCCGCGGGTCCTGAACGCGTCGTACCGCTCGCGGATGCGGGCGTGGACGTCGGCCAGTTCGGCGGCGGGGAGGTCTGCAAGGGACGTCGTGGTCATGCCGGGGGCATTATTGGCGATCTGCCCCCTGGGCGCCAGATGCCGCCACGTCACCGTGACGGTACGTAATCAACGACGAACGCATCGTCCAGGATGCCCAGTTGTCCGAGCAGCTGGCCGAACTTGCGGTGCTCGGGGTGCGGCAGATACGTGTCGCGCGCGGCCGTGTCGGTGAACGTCATCAGGTAGACGTGCGTGAAGCCCAGGTTCTTGTTCTCGGGACTGTTGTTGACGCCGTGCTCGAACGCCGTGATGCCTGGAATGCTCTGCTGCAGCGCGGCGAACGCCTCGGTGACCTGGCGGATCTGGTCGGGCGTGGCCGTCGGCTTGTACTTGAAGACCACGACGTGACGGACGGGCCCGGAGGCGGTGGACTGCGCGAAGGTGGCGATGCCTGCGGCGGCCACGGTCAGGCCGAGAGCGGTGGTGACGCACAGGGCAGCGATACGTGAAGTCATGCGATCTCCCTCGTGGGTGTGTGGTGTGGGCATTCTTGGACGGGCGGAACTGTCGCCGGACGGGCATCGTTCAGGACCGCAGTCGGTCAAGGCGCGGGCGCCCGCAGTATGCGCAGCGCGTCCGTCCAGCGGCGCAGCTCATCGAGCATCGTCGTGGCGGCCTTCTCGAACCTGGCGTCGGGGCGGAAGGTGGCGGTGTCCGTGTCGATGAACGTGGTGAAGAGCGGAATCGAGACCGACTCCACGAGCGGCACCATTCTGAGGTTCGACACCATCAGGCGCGTGGTCTGGAGGGCGCGCAGTCCGCCGGAGACACCGCCGTAGGTGACGAAGGCCGCGGGCTTGTACGCCCACTCCGTGAGCAGGTAGTCGAGCGCGTTCAGGAGCGACGGCGGCGTCGTGAAGTTGTATTCGGGCGTGACGAAGACGATGGCGTCGGCGGCCTCGACGCGGGCACTCCATGCCTTCGTGTGCTCGTGCTGGTAGCGACGGAGGCGCGGGTGTTCGGGCTCGTCGAAGAGCGGCAGGCCCATGTCGGCGAGATCGACGGGGTCGAGGTCGAAGGCGCCGTGGCCGCGGGCGACGCCCTCGAACCAGCGGGCGACGAGGGGACCTTTGCGTCCCGGGCGGGTGGAGACGGTGAGCGAGAGCAGTCGGGGCATCCGAGCACTATACCGGGCGGCGCCGTCGACATGTGTGTTGACAATTAGTGTGATAACACATAATATCAGGTCATGGCCGCCGCGCTGCAGCACGAACTCAAGATGACGCGCCCGTTCGAGAGCGTCGCGCACGAGGCGCACTTGAGCATTGCACGTACGGCGGCGCTGCTCGAGCACGCGGTGGACGAGGTCTTTCGCGGCCAGCCCATCACGGCGACGCAGTTCAACGTGCTGCGCATCCTTCGGGGCGCCGGCGCCGACGGGCTGTGCCGGGCCGAGATTGGCGAACGCATGATTCGCCGCGTGCCCGACGTCACCCGGCTGATCGACCGCCTCGAAGACGCCGGGCTCGTCGTTCGCGACCGAGAGGACCGTGACCGCCGCTACGTCACCACGCGCATCACGGCGAAGGGCCTGGCGCTGCTGGACGAGGTCGACCCACGGGTCACGGCGCTCCACGAGCGTCTGCTGGGCCACCTGAAGCCCGAGAAACTCCAGCAACTCGTCACGCTGCTGGCGGCAGTACGGGAGGCGCACTGCTGAGACCTCTCTGAAGCGCCCTGAGCTGCCGGTTTGCGCGGCTTATACGTGTTTACACACTGATTCACAAATGAAGCGAACCGTCACCACCATCACCACAAGGAGCATCCGACCATGTCAACCGCACCCGCCACCACCCGCACGTTCGCCCTCGACAAGTCGCACTCGGAGGTCATCTTCCAGGTCCGTCACCTCGTCACGAAGGTCCGAGGCCGCTTCTCCGACTTCGAAGGCACGATCGACTACAACGCCGACGCGCCGACGACGTCTTCGGTGACGTTCAGCGTGCAGGCCGCCAGCATCGATACCAACGAACCGCAGCGCGACGCGCACCTGCGCTCGGCCGACTTCTTCGAGGTCGAGAAGTACCCGGCGATGACGTTCATCAGCCGCAGCATCGAGACCGCCGGCCCGGACGCCTTCATCGTCCACGGCGACCTGACCATCCGCGACGTCACGAAGGCGATCCCGCTGCCGGTGGCGTTCCTCGGGTCGGCGAAGGATCCGTGGGGCAACGAGAAACTCGGGTTCGAGGCGGAAATCACGCTCAACCGCAAGGACTTCGGTCTGACGTGGAACGCGATGCTGGAGACCGGCGGGTTCCTCGTGGGCGACGAGGTGAAGGTGAGCCTGTCGCTGCAGGCCGCGCCGACCGCCGGCTGACGCGGTGGGGGCGGTGGGGTCAGGTCTCGTCGTGCACACGCCAGGTGCCAGGTTCACGGCGGACAGGTCGGCGAGGCGGGCGCTACCTGACCCTGCCTACATCGTTTGGCCTCTCTCCTCCGGCGTTCCTCACTCGTCTCGCAGCACGACGGCCGGATCGAGTCGCGCGGCGCGCTGTGCCGGCACCAGGGCGGCGACGAGCCCGGTTGCCGCGAGGACGACGGAGGCCACGACCATGGTGATCACGTCATTCGGCTGCAGGCCGAAGAGCAGTGACTCGGCGTAGCGCGACACGGCGAAGGCGCCGGCCAGCCCGAGCACGAGGCCCACCGCCACGAGCCTGCCGGCCTCGCCGACGATCAGGCGGAGGATGTCGCCCGTCCCTGCGCCCAGCGCCATGCGGACGCCAATCTCGGTGCGCCGGCGGGCCACCATGTAGGCCATCACGCCGTACAGCCCCAGCGTGCACAAGATCGCGGCGAGCAGGCCGAAGCCGCCGGAGAGGTTCGCCATGAGGCGCTCGCGCAGAATGGAGCGAGCGACCATCTCGTCGAACACATTGAACTGCACCAGCAACCCGCCATCCAGGCGCGCCATTTCCTCGCGCACTCCGGCCATGACGGCATTGAACGGCCCGCGGGCCCGGATGGCGAGCGTGGCGTCGTTGAGCGCCTCGTCCTGGGCGAGCGGGAGGAAGGCGATCGCGCGGACGTCTTCTCGCAGGCCTCCGTACTTCGTGTTCTTGACGACGCCGACGATCTGGTAGATGGGGTCGTCCTCTCCAACCGCGGCCTGGTAGCGGAACGTCCTGCCAAGCGGGTCCGCATCGCCGAAGAGATCGCGCGCGAGCTTCTCGTTGACGATGGCCACCTGCGCGGCCGACGTGTCGTCCTGCTGCGTGAAGCCGCGGCCAGCGACGAGCGGCGTCCTCATCGTCTCGAAATAGCCAGGGCTTACGCGATTGAACCAGGAGACGACGACATCGGACGTCTCGGCCTGCACGCTCTGGTTCCAGCCGGAGCCGCTGAACGGGCCGATCGCGACCGCGCCGACGGAGGCGACGTCTGGCAGTTCGCGGACCCGTTCCTCGAGCTGACGGAGGATGGCCGCGCGGTGGTCGGCATCGAGGTGCGGCAATTCGGCCGAGACGGACGCCATCAACACACGGTTGCTGTCCATCCCGGTGTCGATCGTCACGAGATTGCGCAGGCTCTGGCCGAACAGCAGCGCCCCGACGAGCAACACGAGCGAGAGCGCGAACTGCAGCGCCACGAGCGCCCGCCGCAAGCCGTGACGCTCGGTGAGGGCCGCCGTACGGCCGCCGCGCATCGCTTCGGCTGGAGCGGTGCTCGTACTGCGCAACGCGGGTGCGAGCCCGAACAGCAGACACGTGGCCAGCGCCAGCCCGGCCGTGAAGGCGAACACACGCCAGTCGAGCGCCATGGGCAGATGAGTCTGCTGGTTGCCGCCGTCGATGAACCGCACGAGGCCGCGGCTGAGCACGTAGCCGAGCCATGCGCCGAGCAGCGTGCCGAGGCCCGCGAGCAGGGCGCTCTCGGCCATCAGTTGCCCGACGAGCCGCCCGCGCGACGCGCCGATGGCCTGCCGCAGCGCCATCTCGCGCTGGCGGGCGCTGGCGCGCGCCAGCAGGAGGTTCGCGAGGTTGGCGCACGCGATGAGCAAGACGAGGCCGGTGATCGTCAGGAGGATCAGGAGCGGGTTCTCGAACTGCCGCCGAATCGACGACACGCCGGCGGACGCATCCGCGGCGAGCAGCGTATTGCGCAGATAGCGCTCGGCGGTGTCGGGTCGATAGGAGGGAGGCAGCGTGGCTTCGAAGATCCCCGGCGAGATGTCGCGCATGTGTGCCGAGGCGCGTTCCACGGACCAGCCGTCCCTGAGACGTCCGATAGGCGTCAACCACCACGCCGTGTCGTTGGTCAGGCGTCCGACGCCGCTGTCGCTGAGCAGCGCATCCGCGCAGACCGGCAACGCGACGTCGAAGCGCTGTCCGGGCTCCACGCCGTAGAACGACGCCGGCGTGACGCCGAGGATGGGCAGCGGCCGGCCGTTCAGGCTGATGTCGCGGCCGAGCACGCCCACGTCGCCGCCGTACTCGCGCTGCCAGAAGTCGTAGTTGAGCAGGGCGCCGGCGCCGGAGCAATCACGCGCGTCGGTGTGCGCCGACACCCATGAGCCGGCGAGCGGCACAACACCGAGTACGTCCAGGAAGTTGGGCGTCACCCACAACCCCTGCGCGTATCGACTCTCCCCGCCGCGGCTCAGATTGAAGTTCGTCGTGCCGAACGCCATCACCCCGCTGAACGCCTCCTGACGCGCGGTCATCTGCTCGAGTTGCGCGTAGGTGAAGACACGGTGCCGGCCCGATCCCCAGCCGGACATGTGGAAGTCGGGACCGCTGCCGATGGTGGCCAGTTGCGCAGCGTGCGGAACGGGCAGGCTTCGCAGCCCGAGTGCGTTGACGA
>CAYMAG010000008.1:80551-91717 GCA_964388335.1 uncultured Vicinamibacteraceae bacterium
GCCAGTTGCGCAGCGTGCGGAACGGGCAGGCTTCGCAGCCCGAGTGCGTTGACGAGTTGGAACATCGCCGAGTTGGCGCCGATGCCAAGGGCGAGTGACAGCACGGCCACCGTCGCAAAGCCCGGGGCCAGCCGCAACTGGCGCGCGCCGTAGCGCAGATCTCCGACAAACGCTTCCACCCACCTGCTGATGTCCATATCGCGTGTCCTCATCTTCTGCGCCGTGTAGTTCCCGAATGCTCTCATCGCCGTCGCGCGTGCGTCCTCGTGGCTCATGCCCGCGGCCACGAGGTCGTCGATCCGCTCCGCGATATGGAACTGGAGTTCCTCATCGAGTTGCACCGACAGTGTGCGTATGCGGAAGACGTTGGCGACACGTGTGTACCAGGCCATGCGCCCGCTCCGTCAGCACGGACGCAGCACGAGGGCCACGCCCTGCGTGAGCCTGGTCCAGCTGTCGATTTCCTCGGCAAGCTGCCGGCGTCCGCGTGCGGTGATGTTGTAGAACTTCGCCTTGCGGCCCTTCTCGGTGACCCGCCACGTGGCCGCCAACCAGCCTTCCTGCTCCATGCGGTGCAGCGCGGGATAGAGCGACCCCTCCTCCACGCGCAGCAGGCCGGCGGACGCAGACTGGATGTGGCCGCAGAGCGCGTACCCGTGGGACGACCCGCGCGCGTCCAGCGTCTGCAGGATGAGGAGGCTCAGGGTGCCCTGGAGGATGTCGTTCTTCGTTCGTGGCATGTTCCCTAGCTAGACAGGTAAAACAGCATGCGGCACGGTCACGAGGTTGTCAAGGCCGTGGAGCCAGCGTCTGGTTCGAAGGCCCGGCCCCAGCCGTCCCTGCGTGCCTCGCGACCGGCTCCCCGAGGATCCGCAGTTCGACGATGGTCCAGTGAAACGACGAGCGACCTGTCTGCCTGACGCGTACGTACCTGGCTCGCCCCGACGGAAACAGCACGACCATGGACGTCGTCGTGGGAGACGCCAACGCCGCCGTCACGGCCCCGGCCGCACCGCTGGCCCGCTGGACCTCCTTCCACACCATCCCGTCGCTGGACACGTCCACAGCGACGCCACGAGGAAAGTCACCCCAGTGCAGACCCGACGACAGGACGACCCCGGTCACAGCCGCCGCACGTCCCAGATCACCAGCCAAGCACGGCGATCGACAGCGGTTTGTGCGGAGCGCTGATCGTTGCTGTCAACGCTCCCGCGCGGAGCGCAACCGGCCCCGCGACGAGTGGCACGAGTGCCAACGCAGCGAAGACGAACGCGCCTGCCAGAGTCGACAGGCGTGCGTACTTCAAGAGGTCGTGGCCACGGGCGTGTGCCGGCGCGCGACGGCGCGCCAGTGCCACCACGACGACGAGTACGGCGAGCGCTCCGGGCATCAGCATACCTTCCGGCGTCTGCCAATGCTGCGGGGACGGCCACACCGCGAGAAGGGGCGGTGCGGTCAGCAGCCCCGCGACGTCCGCGCTGTGAAGGTGAATCTCCGCCATCGTGCGCCGCAGTCCCATCTCCTGGTGCACGGCGTGATAGCGGAGCAGGATCGGCGCAACGGCCAGCAGCACGACTCCGATGGTGGCGCCGAGCCAGATGGGGTCCGCCGCCCGGCCACCTCGAAAGAACCATGCAAGCCACAGGGCCAGCAGGACGAGAACGAAAACGAAGTAGTACCCTCCGGTCAGCGCCTGCAGGAGCAAGGCTGCGCCAAACACGATCAGCCAGCCAGTCTGGCGCGTATCCACCCAGCGATGGAGTGCGAGCAGGATCACGGGCAGCCAGTAGGCGGCCAGCAACTCGATGTGGGCAAGATGGCCGGCGCGATAGGGATTGAAGCCGAAGACGAGCCCTCCGACGAACGCGACCGCGCGATTCGACGTGACGGTGAAACACAGCGCATAGGCCGTTGAAGCGGAAAGCCAGAAGCTTGCGGCAAACGCGACGGCATAGGCCGCGAGCGGTGTCGCGCCCAACCAGATCAGAGGAGTTGTGAGCAGGCTGATGCCGACGCGGTGATCCGAGAACGCGAGGACGCCTTCAGCAGGATGGAAGAACGCGCCGTTCCACCACTCGCCAGTGAAGGCCAGCTCCCTCGCGTTCCACCACAGCAGCCATATCGACATCAGCGGATCGCCAAGGTCGTGGGGCACGACACCGCCGACATGCGTCACCAACGGCCAGGTCCAGGCAACCGTCACGGCCGCATACAGGAGTACGACACCTCCGTGTGCTCGCACGAGATCGGCAAGACGATCCCCAAGAGATCTGATGAAGCATGAAGCATGAGTCATGCAGCATGAAGCATGACAGAAGCGTCCATCCTCCCGTCCTCGTCACGCCGGGACGAGCACACTCACCGGCAGCGCCGCGAACGCCTGTGACAGGAAGATCCAGCGCTCGCTGTTTGTCTCGACGACCGGGTGAATCTCGCCGGTGAAGAGGTCGCGCACCCGCGCCGTGTGGCAGCGGTCCGGGAGCAGGACGCGTGACGGCCCCCAGGCAGCACCGATCGGCCACTGATGCGAACCGAGACGGGCCGTGCGCACGGCCGCCACGACGAAGGCGGTCTGGTCGTCGTGCTCACGCACCCAGCCGATCGCCGACGCGTCGACCGCGGTCTCGATCGTGAGGGGCGCGTAGTGTCCGCTCACCCAGAGTGCGGGCGCGGCCCGCCTCGCCTGCAGCAACGTGCTCGTCACCAGCACCTTGGCGCGGCCGTCGTGCCACGCGTCGAGCAGCGCGCGCCCCCCCGGTTCGTCGATCACCATCCCGTCCGCGCGAAGCGCCTCACTGGCCGCCAGCGTCTGGGCGAGCGCGCCGAAGTCGACCGGGTGCCGGTTGTCCGGGTCGACCAGCACGAACGACCAGGCCTCCGTTCCCTGGAAGGTGTCGGGTACGCCCGGCGCGGCCAGCTTCAGCACGGTCTGCGACAGCGAGTTGACCACGCCGTGGCGCGCCACGCGTGTGGCCAGGGGCGCGAGCGCCGCCAGCACGCGACGCGACACGCGGCCAGCGAGTGCTTCGGCGACATACCGCAGCGTCGCCTGCTCGTATCGCTCGTTGGGCGTCAGCCAACTCGTGTGGCGCTTGGCTTCGCGGATGGCCTTCAGCATGTAGGCCTGCAGCCGCTCGACCAACGTGGGCGGCATCGCGCCGGCATCTGGCGGCAGGGTCGGCCATGCGCCAACCAGCACCTGGTAGAGGCGATACTCGTCGTTGCGATCGGGTGCCCACGCGCCATCCACCAGCGTGCGCGTCCCCGCGGCGGCGCGCGTCACCCGCCCGAAGGCCTCGCGCCACGCACCCGGCACTTCCGACAGGACGTTGATGCGTGCCCGCACGTCTTCGCCGAGTTTGGTGTCGTGCGTCGACAGCGTCGTCATTTCGAACGGCCAGCGTGCCTGTCGTGACGCATTCGCGGCGTGCACCTGCTCGATGGTCCGCACCGCCTGCGCCGGCTCCGATCCGACCTCATTGGTCGAGACCAGCACGTTGTAGCGGTAGAACGACGTGTCTTCGAGCGCTTTTGCCTGCACCGGCCCGGTGTACTGCTGCAGCTTCATCGAGAAGGTGAGCCGCTTCTGGCGATCGGCGTCGGTTTGAGGGGCATGTCCAGGACCGGTGGCCGGTCCGTCCGCGACGGGCCCTGGCAGCAGCACCGCGCGCAGGAACGTGAACAGCGTGCCTTCCATCGCGGGATTGCGAAGGCGCGCACGCGCCATCGCCTGGTCGATCAGGGCTTCGTCGGCCGGCGTCCAGCCTGACGCATTCACGTACGTGCGGTAGACCGGGAAGCTCGCCACGTACTCGGTGATGAGGTCGCGCAGGCTGTTCTGCGTGAAATCGCGCGTGTGCCGGTGTGCCCGCGCCAGGCGGCTGAGCGCGTCGACGAGCACGCCCAGTTCGCTCGACATCGCGGTGTTGACGAGCAGCTTCTTGCTCTCGTAGATGATCTCCGCCAGCGACTCGCGCTCACCGGTGGCCCGCGCGTAGACACGACGCAGTGTCTTGAGCCCGGGCGCGTCGATGAACACGCCGTTGACGTCGTTGAGCAGCGTGTAGCCGGTCGTTCCCGCGACCTCCCAGTCGGGCCGCAGGTCTTCTCCGGGCGACAGGATCTTTTCGGCCACGACGTAGAACGGCGCGCTGTCGCCTCGCGCCTCGCGTGCAAGCCGCTGCAGCCGCGCGAAGTACCCGGCCGGATCGAACAGCCCATCCGGATGATCGACGCGCAGTCCCTTGACCCATCCCGCGGCCATCCAAGCGGCGATGAAGGCATGCGTGGCCTGAAAGACGCGCTCTTCTTCCACGCGTACGCCGGCCAGCTCGTTGATGTCGAAGAACCGCCGGTAGTTGATCTCGTCCATCGCCGTGCGCCACGACGCCAGGCGGTAGGGCTGCGCCTCGAGCAGCGCGTGCAGCGTGTCGAACGAGTCGGGTGACCCGGGCACCCCGTTCGCCACCGCGAGAGCCATGTGGATGGCCTCGGCCACGCGCGGGGCCTCCTCGACGAGCCGGCCGAGCCGCTGCCGCAAGACGCCCTTCTCGCGTTCGCGAACCGCGATGCTTTCGGCGCTCGTGTCGGTGTAGGGCGGCAGGTTGTCGAGGCCGGTGAGGATGCTCAGGAACTCGACGCGTTCCGGTGCATCGAGGCCCACCAGCGCCTCGAGATACGGCACCGCGAGGTTCAGCACGATCGGCGACTGCCGGGGATTCACCGGCAGCGTCTGGTCGTAGTAGTGCAGCGCCAGCTGGCCCGCGTCGAACGACAGTCGCAGTTCGCCGCGCTCGAGCACCGTACCGTACTGGTCGCCGAGAATCGGCAGCAGCACCTTCTGGTGCAGGTGTGCCGTGACCGGCTCCCAGTCGATGTCGAAGTACTCGGCGTACGAGGAGCAGGGCCCGTTCTCGAGCACTTCGCGCCACCACAGGTTCACCGCGGGGTCGACACCCACGTGGTTCGGGACGATGTCGGCGATGATGCCCATCCCGTGGCGCTGAGCGTCGCCTGCGAGCGCCGCGAGGTCATCCGACGTGCCGAGTTCAGGATTCACCGCCGTGTGGTCGCAGATGTCGTAGCCGTGCGTGCTGCCGGGACGCGGCTTGAGCATGGGCGACAGGTACAGCGCACCCACGCCGAGCCGTGCCAGATACGGCACCGCCTGTCTTGCCCCGTCGAAGGAGAGGGTCGGACCGAGCTGCAGCCGGTAGGTGCTCGACGGGTACCACCCGGGTGTGGAGCTGGTCATGGTTGACCTCCTGCGACTGGCCGCAGCACCACGGCGAAGGGTGCCTCGTGGACCACCGTCGTGCGTCCGTCCCGCTGCTCGAGGCGCGCGACAGACTCCGGCGCACCGCGCGAGTCGAAGACGACCTTCCAGGACCGGTCGTCGTGCGTCGATAGATCCACCGCGACACGTCCGCGCGTGAGGCTGACCACGACGAGGAGCGGTTCGCCATCCGCGGCGGGTTGCCGGCAGAGCAGCGTGTCGTTGTCGGGAGCGTCCGCGCGCACGGCGTCCGGAGTGCGCGGCGCGTCGAACACCAGGTCTCGACGCAGTCCGAGCAGCGTGCGGTAGGCATCCAGCGGACGAGCGTGCCCCGGGCGTGCCGCTTCGTCCCAGTCGAGCACCGAGGTCTCGAATGTCTCCACCGCCTGCGGGTCTGGAATGGCGAGTGGCGAGTCGCCTGCGTCGAAGGCCGAGAAGGCCTCGAACTCTGCCCGTCGGCCCCGGGTCACGAGCCGCCCGAGCGGGTCGGCGTGATCGGTGAAGAACAGGAACGGGGTGCTCGCCGACCATTCCTGGCCCATGAAGAGCAGGGGCGTCTCCGGGGCCATCAGCAGCAGCGTGCTGATGGCCAGCCATGTATCGGGATCGATCTCGTGATGCAGACGCCCGCCGGAAGCCCTGTTGCCAATCTGATCGTGGTTCTGCAGGCAGATCACGCAGCGGTCGAGTGCGATGCCGTCCGTCGGGCCGCCACGGGGCTCGTCGTGATAGGACGAGTACTGGCCCGTGAACAGCCACCCCTGCTGGAGGATCGTGGCGAGTTCGGCGGTCGTGCCTGCGAAGTCCTGGAAGTAGGCTTCATGGTCACCAGCCACGCGCCGCCGCGCCACGTGATGGAAATCGTCTGCCCAGACGCCATCGAGCCCGTATCCTCCCTGGTCGCGTTGGCGCACCAGCGTCGACAGGTTGCGGTCGTCCTCGGCGATGAGGTGCACCGGGCGCGACGCACCCAGCGTCTCGTGCACCTCGCGCGACAGCGCGGCCAGCCAGTGCTCGTCGCTCTCGTCGATCAGCGCGTGGGTGGCGTCGAGACGCAGGCCGTCCATGTGGTACTCGATGAGCCAGTGCAGGGCGTTGTCGAGGAATGTCCGCCGGACCGGCCCGCTGTCAGGGCCGTCGAGGTCGATGCCCAGCCCCCATGAGGAGGGATGACGCGCGGTCAGCACCTGTGGGATGAAGGCGGCGAGGTAGGCGCCGTCCGGCCCGAGGTGGTTGTAGACGACATCCTGCAGGACGGCCAGGCCCAGCGCATGGGCCGCATCGACGAACGCGCGGAGGTGGTCGGGCGTGCCGTACTGCTCGGACGGCGCGAACAGTGCGGCACCGTCGTAGCCCCAGTTGCGCCTGCCGGGAAAGGCGGCGACGGGCAGCAGCTCCACCGCTGTGACCCCGAGGTCGCGCAACGCCGGCAGTCGTGCCATCGCCGACGCGAACGTGCCCTCCGGCGTGAACGCGCCCACATGGAGTTCATAGATGACGAGATGCCTGCGGGACACACCCGTCCATCCGTCGTCGTTCCACGCGTAACTCGAAGGGTCCATGACCACGGACGGCCCGTGGACGCCCTCGGGTTGCCAGCGCGACCAGGGGTCCGGCCATGGACCCTGGCCGTCCACCGTGTAGGTGTAGCGCTGTCCGGCGGACACCCGGGCTTCGGTGTGTGCGAACACCCCTCCCGCCTCGGCGAGCATCCGGCGCTCACCGACACCGTCGAGATGGAGGGTGACCGCACGGGCGGCGGGGGCGGCGACGCGAAACTGAACGGCAGAACCTGCCCGGTTGGCGCCCAGTCGGGGCGACCATGGCACACGCATCAGAACACTGCTCCCAGGGCGCGACCGAAGCCACGCCCGGCTGTTGGGCCTTCCCGGCGGACTTGGAACCCTTACTCGGGAGGGAAAGGACGGGCCGTCGACGCGTCGGGCGCTGGCGTGAGGGCCGGAAGCCTGCGCCTGCGATCGTACCGGATCGGCTGCGTCTGGCGCTCGTCGGCGCTCAGCAGCACGACCGAGCGTCCCGCCAGCGGGTACGTCTGACCGTCGAGTAGCGTCGGTACGGGGACGGTCGCCAGCGACGTATCGAAGACCAGCGACCAGGGAGCGCTGCTTTGGAGTGTGGGCATGACGAAGGGCACCGGGTCGGCCGCGCCGTTGAGCAGGATGCACAGCGTCTCGTCAGTGATCGGCACGCCCCGCTTCGTGGTCTCGTCCAGTCCGATGCCGCTCAGCAGCACGCCGAGGCAGCGGACGTTCATGCTGGTCCACATCTCGTCGGTCATCTCAACGCCCGACGGGTCGATCCAGGCGAGATCCTTGACGCCCTGTCCGCGCAGCGGCCGCCCCTGGAAGAACCGTCGCCGCCGCAGCACGGGGTGGTGCTGGCGCAACTGCACCAGCAGGCGCGTGAACGCGAGGAACTCCTCGTCGTCCGGCGTGAGATTCCAGTGCACCCAGCTGATGTCGTTGTCCTGACAGTAGGCGTTGTTGTTGCCGTGTTGAGTGCGTCCGATCTCGTCGCCGCCATTGATCATGGGAACACCCTGTGACAGCAGGAGCGTCGCCATCAGGTTGCGGCGCTGCTGAGCCCGTGCGCCAACGACCGCCGGGTCGTCGGTCGGGCCCTCCACACCGAAGTTCATGCTGTGGTTGTTCGACTCGCCGTCCCGATTGCCCTCGCCGTTGGCCTCGTTGTGCTTGTGCCGGTACGAGACGAGGTCGGTCAGCGTGAACCCGTCGTGGCACGTGACGAAGTTGATGCTTGCGCTCGGCCGGCGCCCGGTGTGCTCGTAGAGATCGCTGCTGCCGGCGAGCCGCGTGGCGAACTCAGAGACCTGCCCGCCGTCGCTGCTCCAGAACCGCCGCACCGAGTCACGATAGCGGCCGTTCCATTCCGTCCAGCCGACCGGGAAGTTGCCCACCTGGTAGCCGCCTTCGCCGAGGTCCCACGGCTCGGCGATCAGCTTGACCTGCGAGAGGATCGGGTCCTGATGCATGATGTCGAAGAACGACCCCAGCTTGTCGACGGCATGCAGCTCGCGAGCGAGTGCGCTGGCCAGGTCGAAGCGGAAGCCGTCCACGTGCATCTCGAGCACCCAGTACCGCAGGCTGTCCATGATGAGCTGCAGCACGCGCGGGCTGCGCATGTTCAGCGTGTTGCCGGTGCCGGTGAAGTCTTCGTAGTACCGCAGATCGCCAGGTGACAGCCGGTAGTACGACACGTTGTCGATGCCGCGCAGCGACAGCGTCGGACCCTCGTGGCTGCCTTCGCACGTGTGGTTGTAGACGACGTCCAGGATGACCTCGAGCCCTGCCGCGTGCAGGGTGCGCACCATCGACTTGAACTCGCGCACCGACTCCTGCGGCGACCGGCTGGCCGAGTAGCGGAGGTCGGGTGCGAAATAGCCCAGCGTGTTGTAGCCCCAGTAGTTCGAGAGGCCCTGTTTGAGGAGGTGCCAGTCGTCGAGATGGTGATGCACCGGCAGCAGTTCGACGGCGGTGACACCGAGGTCGAGCAGGTACTCGATGACGCCCTCCGACGCGAGGCCGAGGTACGTGCCACGGAGTTCGTCGGGCACCGCGGGATGCGTCTTCGTGTACCCACGCACGTGGAGTTCGTAGATCACCGTCTCGTGCCACGGACGGCGCAGCGGGCGATCGTCCGACCACGTGAACGCCGCATCCACGACGGCAGCCAGCGCCGCGTAGGCGGCGTTGTCACGGTCGTCGCGTGAGTCGGGTGAGCCGATGGGGAACCCCAACATGCTCTCGTGCCAGCGGACGTTCCGCCCGACCGCCTTCGCATACGGGTCGAACAGCAGCTTGGCCGGATTGAAGCGATGACCGGCCCGCGGGTCGTACGGCCCGTAGACCCGGTAGCCATAGAGCTGGCCGGGCCGGACGTCGGGCAGATAGCCGTGCCACACCTGCTCGGTCCGCTCACGCAGGGCGACGCGGTGCGCCTCGCGTCCGGCATACGGCGAGTCGAACAGGCAGAGTTCGACGCCCGTCGCGTTCTCGGAGAACAGGGCGAAATTGACACCGATACCGTCCCACGTGGCACCGAGCGGATAGGGGGAGCCTGGCCAGACTTTCATGTGTCCACGGTCGCCCGCCGGATGCATCGGGCGGCGACAACCGCGAAGTATGACATGGCGCGGCGCGACCAGGCGCACGAGGGATGGCCGCCGCATACAATGCCTCGGCTGACAGCCATGCGCGTCGCCGACTTCGACTTCGACCTGCCTGCCGAACTCATCGCGCAGGAGCCACCGCCCGAACGAGGGCAATCGCGTCTGATGCGGCTCGACCGCGCGACGGGCGAGACGTCCATGGGTGTCATGGGCGACCTTGGGCACTGGCTGCGTGGCGGCGATGTGCTGGTGGTCAACGACACACGCGTGTTCCCCGCGCGCCTGCTCGGGCACCGGTTGCCTGGCGGGGGACGGATCGAGTGCCTGCTGATCCGGGAGGTGGAGCCGCTGGTGTGGGAGGCACTCGTGCATCCGGGGCAGCGTGTCAAGGCGGGCTCCAGGTTCGTGCTCGAAGGCGCGGGTGGATGCATCGACGGCGAGGTCCTGGCGCGCGACGGGTTCGGCCGGCGCACGGTGCGGCTCGTCCCGTGTGACGAGCGTCCGCTCGACGAGGTCATCGAGGCGATCGGGCACATGCCGCTGCCCCCATACATCCACCGCGCCGACCGGCCGGAGGATCAGGAGCGCTACCAGACCGTGTTCAACCGCGTGCATGGGTCCGTGGCCGCACCGACGGCCGGGCTGCACTTCACGCCGGCGCTGCTCGCGGAGATCGAGGCTCGCGGGGTGGAACGCGTAAGCATCACGCATCACGTCGGCTACGGCACGTTCAAGCCGGTGCGCGTGGACGAGGTCGAGGCCCACCACGTGGACGCGGAGACCTACTCGATCGAACCCGGCGCCGCCGAGGCGATCGACCGCGCCCGCACGGACGGCCGCCGTGTGGTCGTCGTCGGTACGACGACGACGCGTGCGCTCGAGAGCGCGGTGCGCGCAGGCAACGGCACCGTGCGGCCGGGACGTGCGGCGACGGAACTGTTCATCCATCCGGGGTTCGAGTTCCGAGTCGTTCAGGCGCTGATCACCAACTTTCACGTGCCGCGGTCGTCGCTGTTGTTCCTCGTGTGTGCGTTCGGCGGGCGGGAGCACGTGCTGGCGGCGTACCGGCGTGCGATTGCGGAACGCTTCCGCTTCTACAGCTACGGCGACGCCATGTTGATCGAGTAACGTAAGGCCGGCTCTCCGAGCCGGCCGTGTGCGAAGCGCGAGGCGCTGTGAGCCGGCCGTGCGAAGCGGGAGGCTCCGAGCCGGGCAATCGGTGTGGCAGAGAGGGAGACAGATGATGCGAGCGTGGACGTTGTTTGCGGGCGGAGTGGTTGTCGGCGCGGTGGTGGCGGTTGCGGCGATGACGGGCGGCCCGGTGCTGTTTGCGAAGGCGGGCGCGGTGCAGGCGGGGGTCACGTACGAGAGCAAGGTCGTGCTCGAGAACGACATGGTGCGCGTCAAGGACGTGACGTTCCCGGTGGGCGTCGTCGACACCGGGATGCATACCCACGACCTCGCGCACGTCGGCGTCATCCTGACGCCGGGCGCGTTGACGTTCGTCGATCCGAGCGGCACGAAAGAGACCGTCGAGTTCCAGGCGGGCACCGTCGGCTTCCGCGAGGCGAACGCGACGCACATGGTGGCCAACCCGGGCAGGACGCCGATGCGGGTGATTGAGGTGGAAGTGAAGAGGTAGGGAGGGGGAAGGAAAGAGGGGAGAGGAATAAAGGAACGAAGGAACCAAGGAACGAAGGACCGAAGGAAGTGAGGAACGAAGGAACGAAGGGACGAAGGA
>CAYMAG010000009.1:0-68171 GCA_964388335.1 uncultured Vicinamibacteraceae bacterium
GCGGGTACGGGTCAGGGTTGCCGGCCGGCCACTGGCCCGCCGCCCAGTCCTTCACCGCCAGAATCCGTGCGAATGGCGATGCCAGGCCAGCGACCAGTTCGTGCAGGCCTTCACGCTGCGCAAGTTCCCGGAGTCGAGGGTGGTCGACGTGCTCGAACCGCATTTCCAGTCCCGCGGTCGCCGGCTCGTCGGTAGGCGCCACGCGCGTCGCCAGCGAGGCCGCGCCGGCGCTGAATGCCCGGCTGTAGATGGCCTTTTCTACCGTGATCGGTGCCCGGCCGGCCGGCCTGTCGAGCGACTGTACCGTGACCGCGAACCGCTGGCCGTTCAGCTCGGGAAACAGCGAGCGAATCCAGATGGTGTTACGCCCTTCGGTGAGCGGGACGTCCCTGGTGATCGCGCCGCCCTTCATCGGCAGTACCTTGACCCGGGCGGTGGCCGGTTCGCCGCCGACGGCGGCGTTCACCAGCAGGAACGTGTCGGTCGAGGTGGCGTCGTCCAGTTCACCGTCTGCGATCGCGAAGCGGAAGCCGGTGTCGGTGGCGCCGAACTCTGCGTGGCTCTCCTCCCAGGTGTCGGGCGAGCCCGGCCACCACATCGCACGCTCGGCCACGACGCCGACATCGGACGTGATGGTCGTGCTGACCGCGGTGTCGGCCAGCGCGGGGTCGACGTGATCCACCCAGATCGTCAGGCGCCTGCCGGCCGGCACCCTGTACGACCTCACGACCGGTGCGGGAAGGCCACCGGTGTGGCTCGCCGCCTGGAACTCCGCCCTGACGTTGGCGTCAGTGTCACCTGGATTGCCCACCAGGATGAAGGTGTCGAAGAAGTCACCCGTCGCACCCTCCGCGAACGTCCATCGGGTACTGAGAGCGGTCACGCCCATCGCGTTGCTGCCCGCCGCGAACGGCTGGCCGGGGCCGTCGCGATAGATGGCCCGTTCCGCGACGATCGGGGTGGATGCGGTGACGACCGCGGCGAACTCGGCCGCATCGAGCGGCGCGCCTTCGTGGTTGACCCACACGGTGAACCGGCTGCGCGCCGGCACCACGTGGTGGCGGACTTCGCGCGCACCATCCTGCAGCAGGTACTGGAAGGTCACCTGCGCGGGATCCTCACCGGGATTCTGCAGCAGGTAGAAGGCCTGAAATCCAGCAATCGTGGCGCCTTCGGCGAAGTACCACGTCGTGGACGGGGCCGGCGTCCCTGTGCTCGCATGGCTGCCGTAGCCTGTCACCGTGTCCCAGGTCATTCGGCGGTCGGCAACGATCGGCTGGTTGCTTTCGACCGCGATTGCGAACTCACCGGCGACCAGGTGCGGCAGCGTCGACGGGTCGATCTCGGCGCGTCCTCCGGGCGCGAGGCCGAGTGAGATACCGCTGGCTTCACCCGCGCCGCTCAGCAGGCGCACCGTCACAGCTGCCGGTTCAGGTGCGGGGTTGAACAGGCTGACGCGCGTCGTGAAGAACGCGCCGTGCGCACCTTCCGCAAACAGCTGCGTTGCCGTGGACAACGCGGTGGGATGCGACGCCGCGGTGAACTCGTCGACGTTGAGCACACCATCACCATCGCTGTCGAGCATGCCATCGGCCTGGTTCGAGGGGTCGAGGCCGAACCGCGCCTCCCAGGCGTCCCACATCCCATCGCCGTCCTGGTCGAGGTCGTAGAGGTAGACGTCGCCATTGCCATGCCCGGCGTGGAACGCGACGTAGCGTCCGGTCGGATCGATCGACGGTTGTCCGTCGAACCCCGGTGGCACCGGCAGGCCGGCGTTGACCTGTACGCTGATGCCGGTGGCGAGGTCGCGGGCGTACACGCGGTTGGCCTCGCCGGGGGCGCCGAATACCGTGAACGCGACGAAGCGTCCGTTCGGCGTGATCACGGCCTCCCCCTGCCGGCGCGTCGCGCGCTGCCCATGCTCGTCGAAGCCGATCGGCACGACGCGACCCGTGGTGCGGTCGAACAGCTTGACGTACGTGTCCGACACCGGCACGACGTCGTCGTTCGGCGGACCTTCGTACTCTGCGAAGACCGCAAACCGGCCGTCTCCCGACAACGAGGGGCCGCCAATCGGCCGACCTTCGAGCCGCAGCGACAACGTCGGCGTGCTCGAGCGCTGGATGTCGTAGATGGCGAGGGTGGGTACGCCGTGCTCCTCGGTGAAGTAGCTCACCACCCTGCCGTCAGCACTCAGGCCGAATGCGCGACTGTCGCAGCGATTGCGTGGGCACCAGATGCGATGGGACAACGGCTGGGTGCCCGGCGTGCCAGGCCCAGGCGCGATGACCTGGGGCAGCCCCGCATTGCTGCGCCACGGCGTGCGCCAGACGACGACCGAGCCGTCGGCACTCATGGCAGGCTCGACGGCGTTCGTGGCCAGGGCCTGGACGAGGCCGGTGCCGGTGTCGTAGCGGTACAACACAGCAGTGAGTCCCGAGCCGGCAGGACCGTTGGTGATGAGGGTCGCCTGCGCGTCAATCGCGTAGCTCGATCCTGTCACGGGCTGGGGAAACGGGACGACGGAGAGGGCGCCTGACTCGAGATCCTTGATCAGGAAGGTGGTCTCCATCGGCGGCCCCGGGGAATCAAGGGGACCGCCCGGGTGGTGCACGCCGTTCGAGACGAACACGACCCGCGTGCCGTCGGCGCTGATCCGCGGATGGGTGCCACCGATCCCGATCGACTCACCTGGCCGAACGCTGACGAGCGTGGCCTGGGCTCGAGCGTCCGCTCCGCCCGACACGAACACG
Source organism: uncultured Vicinamibacteraceae bacterium (assembly GCA_964388335.1). Classification (GTDB taxonomy): domain Bacteria; phylum Acidobacteriota; class Vicinamibacteria; order Vicinamibacterales; family Vicinamibacteraceae; genus JAEZDP01. The sequence goes on from CAYMAG010000009.1 coordinate 2,754, forward strand.
CCTGCCGCGAGCAGCGTGCCAAGGAGCGCTCGCCGAATCGACCCGATTGAGCTGTCGAGAAAGTGCGGGAGGTGTTGCATGCAGTAAGGATGAGCTATCGCATCCCCGCGATGATGCGATCGTACTTGCCGAGAATGATATCCCACCGGTAGTTCCGGTGCACGTAATCACGACCGTTCCGGCCCATGCGCCGGCGCAGGCTCGCATCCGCGAACAGCACCCCCATCGCTTCGACGAACTCGTCCCGGTTGGCGTAGTACAGGCCGGCGTTGCTCTGACGGCAGTGCTCGACGAGCACGTCGGCGCGCGCGTTGCACAGGACCGGTGTGCCCACGGCCATCGCCTCGAGTGCCAGCAGCGAGAGACTCTCGAGGGGTGACGGCACGATGACCACATCGGCCGCCTCGAGCGCCTGCAGTCGCTCGGTCTCCGACAGCATGCCGGCGAAGCGGATGTAGGGCGTCTCGGGAATGGGCATCAGCTTGACGCCCATCAGGACGAGGGTCGCGTCGCCGCCGCCGTCGGCATACGTCGTGAAGTACTCGAACAACTCTTCACAGCCCTTGCCGGGGTCGATGCGGCCGCCGTACAGCGCCACCGGGCCCCACAGGCGATGCCGGCGGCGAAAGGCCTGGCCCCTCGCCTTCTGATCCTCCGGCTCCGACGCGGCAGCGCGCTGTCCGCGACCACGGCTGCGGCCCCGTCCACGCCTCCGTTCAGGGTCGAACGCGCGATCGCCGTCCTCCACCGTCTCGGCGGCGGCGTCCGGGACCAGCGGCCCTTCGAGCGGCGCATCGACGCCGCGCCGGGGCTTGCCCTGACCGTCGGGCTCCGGCAGGTCGACACCACAGCCGACCGTCTCGACTGCCACCGCGCGAATGTCGAAGGTTCGCGTCAGGAAGGCCTTCTCGGACTCGGTGTTGTACGCGATGCCTGCGGGCTTCGTGAACATTTCCTTGTAGAGCCCTAGATGTATCGCCGGTTCGTCGTGCGCCGTCGGCACGAGGATGCTCCTGGCGGGGTTCACGCGCAGGCCCAGAACGGTCGGGGCGTAGAGATACGTGAAGAAGATGAGGACGTCGTATTGCTTCTCGTGCTTCTCGAGATATTCGAGCAGGGCGGGCGACCAGGGTCCCTGTTCCTCGAGCCACCTCATCTCGTCGGCCGGCGTGTGGGGGTAGTTGAAGATCCAGTCCGAATACCGGTTGAACGCCTCGATGTCGCGCGTGCGTGCGGTCGGAAACCTCCGGACGTTCACGCCGCGGATACGGTCCGTCCCTTCCGGATACTCGTTCTTCCAGGTGATGTACTCGCGCGCGCACGTCGTCAGCACGTCCACCTGGTGGCGGGCCGCCATGCGCTCGGCGATGAGGCGACAGTGATACTCGGAGCCGCCGAGGATCTCGGTGCCGTATCGCTGCACGATGAAAGCAATCTTCACGAATGTGTCCTTCCGGATTCAGACGAACGGCGCCAGCATGCCGTCGACGTGACCGTCGAGGCGCGCGTCGCTGAACGCGCCGAGCCGTGCGGTCTGGCCTTCGATGATACGGCGGCGCAGCCCGTCGTCGTATGTGAGCAGTCCCATCAACTCGGCTGCGTACTCCAGGTCCTTCGGCGTGAACACGCAGCCCGCGCCTCCCATGGTCTCGGGCACGGCAGCCGCGCCGTAGGCCAGCACGGGCACGCGCGCGGCCATCGCCTCGACGAGCGGCACACAGAAACCCTCGTGTTCGCTCAGCGAGACGTACACGCTCGCGTGGCGATAGTAGGCGGCCAGGTCGGCATCCGGCACGGGGCCCGTGAACCAGAAGCGGTCGGCCGGCATCTGATAGCGCTCCATCAGGGCGCGAATGGTCGCGTAGTACCTCGGCACCGCGTCGTACCGCCCGACGAAGATGAAGCGGTAGCTGGTGTCGACGTAACGCTTGTAGTGTTCGGCCAGGCGGATGTGATCCTCGATCTTCTTGTTCGGCGCGATGCGGCCCACGAACAGGATGTTCATCAGCCCGTCGGCCAGGACACGCTCGAGCGCCGGTCGTGGCGGGGCCTTGGTGATGCGTGCCGTGTCGACGGCAATCGGCAGCACGCCCGTGGGAGCGAAGCCCAGCGCCTCGAGTTCCTGTCGGTTGTAGTCGGAGTCACCGAGGGCGAGGTCGACATGGCCCACGAGTGTGGCCAGTTCGGCGCGCCCGAGCATCGCGAGGCGGTAGATGCTGGCGTCGTAGCCCGCGAAGAAGTGCGCGGGCGTGATGTTGTGGTACTGCAGCACGCGCCCGCCCGGCAGCGCGGCGAAGGTGTGCGTCATGACCGACGGCAGCGCGAAGTGGAAGATCGTGACATCGCCCCGGCGTGCCTCCGGGTCGGAGAACGGCCGTACCTCGTGTCGCAGGTCTTCGTCGATGGTGAGGGCGAAGATCTCGGAGGCGTGGCCGCGCCGGCGGAGGAGGTCGCGAGTCTTCCGCGCGGAGTCACCGATGGCGTCACCCTTGTGCGCCGCTGGCACCCACTGGTGGATGGTCATGCCGTCACGCGCGCTCGTCTCGCTCGCCCGCATCGTCTTCATCGGGCAGGGCGCGCAGGGCGGACGGCCGGTACATCCGCACCTCTTCGAGCTGTTCGGCCAGATCGAACTGCTCCCAGAAGTCGAACGGAACAGCCGGGGCCTCTCCCGCCGGTGCGGCAAGCGCCTGGTCCACGAAACGCAGCAACGTACCGTCGAAGTCCTGGGCCAGCAACCGCTCCAGCGCGGCGTCCTGCGACGCGATGATGCGATCGGCGAGATCGGCCGCGTCCACGATCGCGTGCAGCAGGCGCGCCACGTGCACGGGTGACTTGTCGGTGTAGAGCACACCGCCGCCGTCCATGGTGGTGGGGACGGCGGTCGCCGCGTAAGCCACGACGGGAACCCGCTTGTGGAAGGCCTCGATGAGCGGCACGCAGAAGCCCTCGTGCTCGCTCGCGCACAGGAACACGTCGGCGACGTCGTAGTAGGCGGACAGCTCTTCGTTGCTCACGTGGCCCATGAAGTGCACGTCGGGTATACGAAGGGTAGCGACGAGCTGCTGCAGCATGGCGAAGTACAGGTCGAAGCCACCGTACGAGCCCACGAGCAGCAGGCGTGCCCGCGGATTGCACTGCGTCTTGTAGGCGTGGAACGTGCGGATCAGATCGTCGATCCGCTTGTTGGGAATCATCCGCCCGACGAACAGGATGTTCGTCCACCCGTCGTCGAAGCCGGCGGCGAGCCGGCGATCGGGAACGCCGTCGAGATGCGCGAAGCTGGGCACGACCGGCAGCACGCCGGTGCGTGGGAAGCCGACGTCGTCCAACTCCCCGGCGTTGAAACGCGAGTCACCGAGCGCCAGCACGCAACGGTCACGATAGGCGCGCAACTCGCGGCGGCCCATGAAGCAGAGCTGTACGAGCAGCGGATGCACCCCGATGAAGAACTCGGGCGGGGTGATGTTGTGGTAGACGAGGACCATCTTGTCGGGCAGCGCGTACGCGACACGGCTGGCGCGCGACCCGATGGAGAAGTGGTGGATGAGGACGTTGTCCGGGTCACTGACGTCGACGAGGTCGCGATAGTCGCGCGTCAGATCCAGCAGGCGCGGATCGGCGGTCTCGACGAAGATGTCGGACGCGAAGCCGGCGGCGCGCAGCACGCGCTGGATGCCCAGCACTTCATGGCCGATGGCATCGCCATAGCCGAGGGTTGCGAGCACCTGGTGCACTGCCTGCGCCATATCGTCCTATCGTCCCGTGCGCCCGGGGCGCCTGGAAGCTCCTCGACGGCGGGGACCACTGCGTGGGCTGGCGTGCGTTGCCGGGGCCGCCGCCGCAGCTGGCGTCTCCCGTACCGGACCGGACGGCAGACCCGCAAGCACCTCGCGCGCAGGCGCGAGGGTGCCCCGCTGCCGCGCCAGCCAGCCCGGCAGCGGCTCGATGCGGGCCGGACGTCCGGCGACGTCGCTCGCTCGCAGCGCGTCGAGCATCGCGTCGTACTTGCCGTCGATGACCGGCCACGTGTAGTGCGCGCGGAAGAACGCCCGGCCGTTGCGGCCGAGTGCCGTGTTGACGGTTCGGTTGGTCGTGAGCGCGTGCAGTGTCTCTGCGAACTCCGGGTAGTCGGCGTAGAACAGGCCGGCGTTGCTGCGCAGGCACTGTCCCTGCAGCACGTCGCAGCGTGCGTTGGCCAGCACGGGCCGTCCCATCGCCCACGCCTCGAGTGCGACCATCGACAGGCTTTCGTAGAAGGACGGCATGATCAGCGCCTCGCAGGCCGCCAGCGCGTCGAACTTGACGTCGTCGTCGACGAACCCCAGGTGTCGGATCAGGGGGTGCTCAGGAATCGGCAGGATGGACTTGCCTGCCAGCGCCAGCGTCAGAGGCCGTCGTGTGTTGAACAGGTAGTGCTGGAAGAACTGGAACAACTCGGCACAGCCCTTGTTCTCGTCGATGCGTCCCAGGTAGAGCACGAACGGGCCGTCGAGGCCGAACCGTTGCCTGAAGCGCTGGGGGTGGGCGCGTTCGGGCACGGCCGAGCCGACACCGACGACCACGCCCGGTACGTCGTGGTTGCCGGAGGCCGCCTGAATCATCGCGCGCTCTTCGTGCGAGTTGTACATCAGCGCCCGCGCGCCGCGGAAGATGGCGGGGAAGATGCCCATGCCCATCACCGGGTCGCGCTCGGCAGTCGGCACCAGGATGGCCCGGTCGGACGCCGCCCGGATGCCGTGGTAGCTGTGGTAGTACCTGAAGCTGAAGAAGAACAGGTAATCGAAGTCGGACGCGTGCCGCTCGATGTGCCGGATGAGGGCCGTGCTCGTGGGGCCCTCGGCGTCGAGCCACTTCAACTCGTCCTTCACCGAGTGCTCGCGATCGAAGACGTCGAACGACAGCCGGCCGAACTCGTCCGGCTCGCGTTCGCGGTCGACGGGGAAGCGCACCACGCGCACGCCATTGACCGCCGACTCGCCTTCCGGCAGTTCGTTGCGCCAGGTGACGTAGTCGTGGGCGCACGACGTGAGGACGGTGACGTCGTGGCGTGCGGCGAGCCGCTCCGCGATGTACCTGGCGTGGAGTTCGGCCCCGCCGTTGATGTCGGCGCCGTAGCGTTGGACGACGACCGCCAGCTTCACGATTCGGCGGGAGGAGTGTCGGGACCGTTGCCGGGCCCGGCAGCAGGCACGTCGACCGGCGTCCGTGGGTCGACAGACGTCTCTGGACTTTCGGCCGACGGACGGCTCGGAGAGCCGTCCCTGCCTTCGGTCGCAGCGTCACGTCCCTCACCGTCTCCCTCGCCGCTGCGCCGCCGGCCACGGCGCCGCCGCTTGCGCCGGCCGGCCTTGTCTGCGTCTTCCTCGCCGCCCTCAACGGGCTCGAGCGTCGTCAGCGAGACCGGCGACGCGCCAGCCTTGTATTGCACGACGCCTTCGAGCGCCCGTCCCCGGCGCTCGGCGAAATCGAGACGCGTGTTGAGCGACTCGACCCGCATCTTGAGATTGCGGTTCTCGATGCCCAGGCGGGTGAGTTCGACGACGAGGTTGTTCAACACTTCGAAGTTCAGTCCATCGAGCTGGTCGCGCTGCACGAACCTCTCGCTGATGCGGTCCATCGAACGCGAGTAGTAGCCATTCAGCGCAGCCTGCATGTTCATGACGTGGATGAGCGGGTTCGGGTTGAACAGCAGCTTCAGCACCGGGTTCAGCAGCTTGCGGATCGCCCGCAGGGCGCGTCCCGCCACACCGCGCGACGAGGCGTAGATGGTCTCCTGGTCGAACGCATAGATCGGCGGCCCCGGCTCGACGCTCGCCAGAGGCGTCACCGTCCGTTGGCGCCGGTAGTGATCGAGCAGGTCCGACCGCACCGCCTGCGGGTCGAGGAAGCGCTCGAGTTTGACCTTCGCGAGTTCCTGCACTTCCTGTTCGGTGTAGTCGGCGCCGCGCTTCTCCTTAATGCGCGCGCGAATCTGCTGCATGATCTCTTCGACGTTCACGGAGTCGGCACGTACGGAGAAGTCGGACATGGTCGTAATCGAACCAGTGTGTCAGCCGTGATGCGGGTCAGGCCGGGACATAGATGATGCCCACGACGGCCAGCGCCCAGAGGGCGACACACAGAAGCAGCGGGCGGTCGGCCAGCAGCAACTCGGTCGGGCTGCCACCCTGGCTGCGGCGGTGGACGAGATAAAGGTAGCGAAAGATGCCGTAAAGCGGGAACGGAATCGTGAGCCCCAGCCACGGCGTGCCGAATCGCTCGGCTGTCTCCGGGCTGACGGCGTAGAAAGCGTAGCCCATGAGCGTGGACGCCGTCACGACCGCCATCATCTGGTCGACGAGGTACGGCGTGTACTCGCCGAGGATGGCGCGATGCTGAAGGGCGCCGTCACCGAGCAAGGTGATCTCGTGGCGCCGCTTGGCCAGTGCCAGGAACAACGCCAGCAGGATGGTGCAGAGCAGCAGCCACTGGCTGACGTGGACGCCCACCGCGGCGCCGCCGGCCGCCGCACGCAGGACGAACCCGATGGCAATGGCCAGCACGTCGAGGATGACCTGCCGCTTCAGGCCGAAGGTGTAGGCGGCCTGCAGAGCGAGGTACGCGACGGCGTGCAGCAGGAAGGCCCGGCCCAGCCAGGCCGACGCGGCAAGCGCCACCACGGTGATGACGGCGCCCGCGCTCAGCGCAAGCGCCACGGGCAGCGCCCCGGCGGCAACCGGACGCAGGCGCTTCACCGGGTGTTGCCGGTCGGCCTCGCGGTCGACGACGTCGTTGACGAGGTAGACGACGCCCGAGAGTCCGCAGAACGTCAGAAAGGCGACACCCGCGCGCACGGCGGATTCGAACTCGAAGAGCCGTTCCCCGAAGATCAGGGCGGCGAAGACGATGAGGTTCTTGGTCCACTGCGCGGGCCGGAGGGCCCGAAACAGAGACGCCGCGACGGTAGGCCGCGGCGCCGGTGTAGCGGGAGGAACGGTCACGTGAGGACAACGACGCCGCGCGCGGCGTCAGCTCGACTCAGTCCGCGTAGCTCTGCAGGGCTTCTGCCTCGTCCTCGAACACCTCGAAGACGGTGAGCAACTTGGTGATCGACAGCAGGTCCTCGATGCGCTTGGTCAGGTTCAGCAGCTTCAGCTTGCCGCCCTGCCGGCTCACCGTCGTGTAGGTACGCACGATCTCGCCGAGGCCCGCACTGTCGATGTACGGGACGCCATCGAGGTTCATGATGAGCTTCTTCTGACCCTGGCTCACCAGGCTGCTCACCTTCTCCCGCAGCAGTTCGTCGCCCTCGCCGAGCGTCATCTTGCCCCTGAGATCCAGAATCGTCACGTCGCCGACGACGCGCTCGTCAATCTGCATGGCCGTTGCTCCCCGCTATTTCAGAAAACGCTCAGAACCGCTCCAGAATGCCCGTCAGGAAGGCCGACAGTAGCACCTCGGCCAATCGCCGGTCAAGGCGGCAGAACGGGTACAGGGGCCGGACTCTCGTCCAGCCCCTGCGGTCCTACTCGGCTTCGCGCCGCTGCTTCTTGCGGCTGCGCTTCCGGGCGAGTGCCTGCTTGGCCCGGCGCTTGTCTCCCGGCTTCAGGTAGAACGAATGCTTCTTGATATCCTTGATGATATCTTCCTGCTGCACCTTGCGCTTGAAACGTCGCAGGGCGCTTTCAATCGATTCACCTTCCTGCACCTTGACTTCGGCCACGCTCGCTCACCCCCCTTCGTCGCGTGTGTGGGGGCCCGTTCGGGCCCGGGTGTCCGATACAGCAATCGCCGAGTGTAGCACATGAAGATCCTCGTCCTCGGCTCCGGCGGGCGCGAGCATGCCTTCGCCTGGAAGCTTCGGCGTGAAGAAGCGGTCACGGCGCTGTACTGCGCGCCAGGCAACCCCGGCATGGCGGCCTGCGGTGCGCTCGTTCCGCTCGACCCGCTCGACACCTCCACGGTCGTCGACTACGTCACCCGTGCCGGTATCGACCTGACGGTTGTCGGTCCGGAGCAACCGCTCGAGCGCGGCGTCGCCGATGCGCTCGCCGCAGCGGGCCACCTCGTCGTCGGGCCGACGCAGGCGGCGGCCCGGCTCGAGACGAGCAAGGCGTTCGCGAAGGAGTTCATGGCACGGCACGGTGTGCCGACGGCGCGGGCCCGCGTCTGCGCCGATCCCGATGCCGCCTACGCGGCCGTCGACGAGTTCGGCGGCGTCGCCGTGGTCAAGGCCGATGGCCTGGCGGCGGGGAAGGGCGTCACCGTGGCCGGGACGGCGGCGGACGCTCGCAGGGCCATCGATGCTGCCATGCGCGACGCGGCGTTCGGTGACGCCGGACGTCGCCTGGTCATCGAGGAGCGCCTGGAAGGGCCCGAGGTGTCGGTCTTCGTCCTCTGCGACGGCCGTCGGGGCCTGCTCATCGGTACGGCGCAGGACCACAAGCGCGCGTTCGACGGTGACCGCGGTCCCAACACTGGCGGCATGGGCGCGTTCGCGCCGAGCCCCCTGGTCGATGCGGCGCTGTCCGAACGGGTGCAACGCGAGATCGTCGAGCCGGTGCTGGCAGGCATGCGCGATGAAGGCTGCCCGTTCAGCGGCTTCCTCTATTGCGGGTTGATGCTGACGCCGGACGGCCCGAAGGTCATCGAGTTCAACGTCCGATTCGGCGACCCCGAAGCCCAGGTGGTCATGCCGGTCATCGCCAGCCCTCTGGCGCCGCTCCTCCGCGCCGCGGCCCTGGGCGACCTGGCCGCTGAGGCCGTGCCCGATGTGGAAGGGGTCTGCGTGGGCGTCGTGCTCGCGTCGGGAGGTTATCCCGGCCCCATCGTGACGGGACGGCCCATCACGGGCATACCGGACGCGGAAGCCCTGGACGGCGTGCACGTGTTCCACGCCGGGACGGCGCTGCGCGACCACGCGCTCGTCACCAGCGGCGGCCGCGTGCTGACCGTCGCCGCGACCGGCCGTACGTACGCCGATGCGCGTGCCAGCGCCTATCGGGCCGCGGCATCGATCGCCTTCGACGGCAAGCAGTTCCGATCGGACATTGGCGCGTCGCTGGAGTGACGCGCGTTCCCTTCCGCCAGCTCCGCCCCCTTCACGCGACGCGAGCGTGCGCGCGGGAACGTCCCCGACGGCTGGCCAGGGAGGCGAAATGAGCGGCGGCCGGCTCCTGCGTGCATCGGAGCGCTGGTTCAGGCTGCTCATGCGGTTCTACCCTGCCGACTTCCGCGACGAGATGGGCACGGCCATGGCCGACACGTACCGCGACCGTGCGCGCGGTGCACTCGACAGCGGCAGCACGATGCGGCTGGCCGGCGTGTGGGCGCGATCGCTCTCCGACTCGCTGCGCAACGGGCTCGGCGAGCGGCTGCGGCCGTCCGTCGCCTGGCGTCGTGCAGGCAACTGGGGCCGCGACATGGAGCTGGCCACGCGCCGGTTGATCCGGGCGCCGTTGTTTGCCGCGGCCACCATCGGCACGCTGGCAGTCGGCCTTGGGGCATTCGCCGTCGTCTACACCGCCGTCCAGAAGATCCTCATCGAGCCCATGCCGTACGCCGATCCGGACGACTTGTACTACGTCTGGCGCGACTACGGGCCAATCTTCGACCTGAATCGCGGCTGGCTCGGCGGCACGGACATCACCGAGCTGGAGAAGATCGGCGGCCCCATCGAAGCCGCGGTGGGGACGCTGCGGATGCTCACGACGTTCACTGTGGGCGACGGCACGGATCCGACCGAGATTCGGGTGCTCGCGACGACGCCCAACGTGTTCGACGTGCTTGGCGTGCACCCGGCGATCGGACGCGGCTTTGCGCCAAACGAGGGTGGTCCCGGTCGTCCGCCGGTGATCGTGCTCACCTACACCCTGTGGAATCGGCTCGGCGCCAATCCGTCGATCGTCGGCACGACCGTGCGCCTGAACGGCGAGGCGTATACCGTCATCGGCGTGATGCCGCGCACTTTTGCGTTCGTGCAGAACGCGAGTCTCGGGCCACCGCGCGCCGCCGATGCCTACACGACGCTCGATGTCGACCTCGCGGAAGTCAATCCGCGTGGGGGCTCGTATGCCGGGCTGATTCGAGCACGACGCGGCGCCTCGCCGGAGGTGGTGGCCGCGGCTGTCGACGCGGTCGGCAAGCGCGTGGACGAGCGCGACTTCCGGAGTCAGGGCCTGAGGCTCTATCCGGTGGCCCTCAAGCCAGACCTCGTCGCGCGTGTCCGCCCCGCCCTCATCGTACTCGGCGTGGCTGGAGCATTCCTCGTGCTGGTGCTGATGGTCAACCTCGCGTCGCTGCTGCTGGCACGCGCGGCGCAGCGCGAGCACGAGTACGCGGTGTCGCGTGCGCTCGGCGCCAACGGCGTCGCTCTCGTCCGCGCCACCGTGTTCGAAGGTGGGCTCCTCGGTGGCCTTGGCGGCGCGCTGGGCGCTCTGGCGGCTATCTGGGGCGCGCGCACGCTCGCGGCCCTCGCACCGCTCGATCTCCCACGGCGCGACGCCGTCGTCGTCGACTGGAGCATCGCCGCCGTCGTTGTCGGCGCTGGCGTACTGCTCGGCATCCTTGCCGCCATTGCGCCGGCCACGTGGGCGGCGCGCAGCTCGCTGTCGTCGCTGCTGGCGAGCAGCGCGGTGCGCGGCGGTGGCGGACACGGCCGCATGCGACGCGGCATGGTCATCGTGCAGGTCGCGTTGTCGCTCGTGTTACTGACCACCGGCGGCTTGGTCGCCCGCAGCTTCGAGCGTCTGCTCGTCGCCGATCCAGGCTTCGATCCGGAGGGCGTCCTCACGGTCCGCGTGCCCATGCCGGCCCAACTCGTACCCGAGGCCACCGATGTGATGGTGCTCCAGGACCGCGTCGACGACGCGCTCCGCGAGATTCCCGGCGTGACCAACGTCGGCGCGGCGTCGTCGCTGCCGCTCACGGCCAGAGCCACTCAGGGAACCATCACCATTCCCGGCGCACCAGGGGTCACCGGCGATGAGTCGCGCGACAACCCGCTGGCCGACCGGATCGTCGTGCGCGCAGGCTACGTCGAGACGATGGGCATGCGGCTGGTCGCGGGCCGTTCGTTCGAGCCGGCCCGGACGGATGGCGTACGCGAAGTGCTCATCGATAGTCTGCTTGCGCGACAGTTCTTCCCCACGGGCGATCCCATCGGCGCCAGAATCCCGATCGGTGAGGACGACTTCCTTACCATCGTGGGCGTCGTGGATCAGGCGCGCATGTACGACGTCCATCGCGACGATCGCCCGCAGTTCTTCGTCAGGGCCGAAGATGCCGGCGCCCGCGACCTGTCGTTCGCGCTACGAACGGAGCGAGACCCGGCCACGCTGATTCCCGAGGTGCGCGCGGTCATCCGCCGCATCAATCCGCAGCTGGCGATCGCAGAGGTCCGCACCATGGAGGAGATCGTGGGCGACGCGCTTCGCCAGCAGCGTATGAGCGCGGTGCTCATCGCCGGGTTCGCTCTCGGCGCACTGCTCTTGGCCGCCATGGGTCTGTTCGGTGTGGTGTCCGGCTCGGTCACGCGCCGGCGCCATGAGCTGGCCGTGCGAATGGCGCTCGGCGCGGAGCACGGACGCCTGGTGCGCCTCGTCCTGCGGGAAGGCGTGCTGCTCGTCGGCCTTGGCGTGCTCATCGGCGTCCCGGGCATCTACGCGGCGGGGCGCTTGCTGCGTGGCCTGCTCGTCGGAGTGTCGCCATCGGACCCGGCGACACTCCTCACGGTCGCGCTCGGTCTGATGCTCGTCGCGGTGGTCGCCTGCTATATCCCTGCGCGGCGTGTGCTGGGCATCCAGCCCGCGCAGGCGCTGCGCCAGGAATGAGCGACGCGCAGGTATCGACCAGCGGTTCGTCGCCTCCCTCGGAGTGAACCGGCGCACGTCACCGTACCGTCGATCCGAACGGCGTCAGCGAAGGTGGCCGCTTCGACGCGCGCGAGAGATCTCCGGCGAGTGTCAGAATGGTCGCGTGCGGTGGCAGACACGAGCCATTCGGTTCATCGCCGGGCTCCTTCTCGGCATCCTGGTGATCGCTCTCGGCCTGTCGACGCCCTGGGCGAAGGCGGTGATCTTCGAGCGCGCCACGGCGTGGGCGCGCAGCCGACACGGCCTCGACATTCGCGCCGCGAGGTTCGACTACCGCCTGCGTTCTCTGAGCGTCACGGCCGAGGGCCTGACCGTCGCCGAACTCTCGACACCCCGCCGGCCGATCGTGCGGGCCGCCCACGTGGGTCTCGACTTCGCGGCCTCCGCGTTGCGCGGGCGCCTCGATCTCGACAGCGTTCGACTACAGGATGTGCAGATCGTTGTCGACTCGACCACCATTCGACCACGCGCCACCGCGCGGGCGGCCGGCTCGCCGCTGCCGCCGTTCTCGATCGGCGCCGCCCACGTCGACGACCTCGACCTGGACGTCGCCATGGGCGACCAGGACGAGGTGCGGCTGGTGGTTCGCGGCATCTCCAGCACCCTGCAGGGGCGCGGCCCGAGCACCTTGCATGGCGAGATCACGGCCATCGGCGGTGTGGTGGTGTCTCCTGGCAGCGATGCCATCCGCGTGGTCTTCGACCGCGCCGGAGCGCGCGTTGCGCTGGACCATCACGGGCGTGTGACCGGCTCGCTGACGGCGTCCTCATCCGTCGGTGAACTGCGTGCCGAGGGGAGCGTCCCGCTCGCCCTTGACGAAGCGCTCGACCTTCGCTACGAAGGCGACGCAGATCTCGAGCAGTTCCATCGTTGGTGGAGGGACGCGCCCGATTGGACCGGCCGCGCACACCTACGAGGAGACGTGCGCGGGCCGATGCGTTCGCCTGATGTGTTCTACACCGTGAGCAGCACCGACCTCACCTGGCGATCGCTCTCGCCGGCCGCGCTCGATGCCTCGGGCCGCGTGTCGAAGCGCGGTCTGGTTGCCGAAACCTTCGCGCTCTCGTCATCCGAGGCGACGCTGCAGGGACGCGGCACCCTTGCCTTCCATGCCGATCAGCCGAGCGAGTTCAGTGCCCGCTGGACGAACGTCGGCGCCGACCTCGTCGCCGGCCTGTTCTCCCGAGCCCTGGCCCACCAGTCGCGCACGGCCCTGTCGGGGTCGGCCCAGCTTGCGTGGAACGGCCTGACCCCGCGCCTGGGAACGATCGCGGGCCACGTCGATGCCACCGCCGCCACCGCCGCACCGGACGACACCGCCAGTGGAAGGATCGCGGCCGACGGCCGGGCCGGCCGGTGGCAGATCGACTATCGCCAGGCCCTCGACGGCGATGCCGCCGCTGCACTTCGAGCCGACGTCGACGTGGACCCCGAACTTCTCGACCACTCGACCGTTCGCGGAACGTTATCGATCCACGGGCAGGACGTCGGAGCCACGCTCGCGCAGCTGCAACGTCTGGGGCTGCCGGTTCGAACGGCAACCACGGTGGCCTCCGAACGCGTCGCGTTCGACGGGACGATCGACGGGACGCTCGGGGCACCTCGCCTGATGGGGACGATCGCCGCTGCCGGCGTGCGCGTGGGCGCGATCGACGCCGTGCGACTCAGTGGCACCGTCACGCTCGATGCGCAAGCCGTCTCGCTGTCACCACTGGACCTGGAGTCCTTCGGCAATCGCGCGACGCTGCGTGGCGCCTTGCCATGGCGTAGCGGGTCCGGCCAGGGCGATTTCGAGATCCACATCGAGGACATGGCGCAGCTCGCGCACACGCTGCCGGACACGTGGCGCCCGCGCGGCACCGTGACCGCGTCGGGCGCCTGGACCGGATCGATGCGGAACCTCGCCGTCACCTCGCGGCTCTCCGGGTCTGCGCTGGCGGTCAACGGCGTCGCGTTCGACACCGCGACTGCCCGCGCATCCCTCGCGGAGGGCCGAATCGTCATCGATGACGTGCGAGCCACCCAGCCCGGCGGCGTGCTGAGCGGATCGGGGTCGTGGCACCTCGCCGACGCGACCATGACCGCCGACCTCGAGGGCACGGCCCTCTCGCTGGATGTCCTCGGCACGGCCGAGGACGGCACCCTCTCGCGGCGCGGGCAACTCGCCGATGTCGCCTTCACCGCGCGCGTGACCGGAACCGCTCGTCGGCCGGACGGCACGCTGACCGTGGAGGTCGGTGCCGCAGACATCGAGGGACGCACCCTGGGCTCACTCACGGCACGCGCTGAAGCCATGGAGGGGGTGGCCCTGCTCTCTGCCGGCGCCCCGGCGCACGGCGCCACCCTCACGGCGCGTCTGACGCTGGACGAGTCGTGGCCTTTCGAAGGCCGTCTGGCCTTCACCGACGCGGACGTCGGAGGACTCGCCCGTCTCGCGGGTGTGAGCGACACGGTGCTCGACCGAGTCGACGCATCCATCGATGCCACCATCGAGGCCACCGGCACCGTGCGCGACGTCCGAACGACGGACGCCACGCTGTCAGTGACGAAGCTCGAGGGCACTATCCGCGAGCAGTCGCTGGCGCTCGCGCAGGCCGGGCGTGTGCACCTGCAGGATGAGCGGCTGCGCGTCGACGAGCCGATGCAGCTCACGTGGGGATCCAGCAGGCTCACGCTCCATCAGGCGTCGGCCTCACCAGGTCCAGCGGGCGTGGCGGTCTCCCTCGACGTGTTGCTCGGCGACATCTCTGCACGCGTGCCGGAGATCCTGCCGGAGGGGGTCGAGGTCGCCGGCACGGTGACGGCGGAAATCCTGGTCGGCGATCGCGTGGCCGACATCCGCCCGACCGGCCAGGTGTCGCTCGCGCTCACCTCGGTCACGCGCAGCGGGCAGGAACTGGTGCGCGACACGACAACCCTCGTCGATGTCGATACGGCGACGTTGCGCGTCCGCGAGCTGCGCGGCACCGTCCTCGGCGGCCCGGTCGAGGCGCGTGGGACGGTCCCGGTGGCATGGCTTTCAGGGGAGCCCACCGACGAGCGCCTCGTCGCTGCCGGGCCCGCGACCTTCTGGCTGAAGTCTGGCGCGGCGGTCGGCGCCGTCCTGGCAATGCTGTGGGATGACGCACCTGTCGCCAGCGGCACGGTGAACCTCACGATCGAGGGCAGCGCCGAGTTCCCGCGCCTGGATGCGGTTCGTGCGACCCTCCGAGACGAGACCAGCGACATCGCGGTCGGCGGCGTCGCGCTGAATGCGCAGCGGCCTACCGAGCTGCGCGTCGAGCGCGGCCTCCTGCACGTAGACCAGTTCGAGTGGCACGGTCCGCAGTCCACGTTCACGGCGTCGGGCACCGTCGCCCTGACCGAGGGCCTCGACGGACGCCTGACCCTGGACGGCAATGGATCGCTGGCGCCGCTCACGTTGTTCACGCCGGCTCGGATCGATGGACGAGGGATGTTCGACCTCGAGCTGTCGGGATCGCCAGGACAGCGGAAGGTGCTCGGCACGATCGGAATCGAAGACGGCAGCCTCGTCGTCCAGTCGTGGCGGATGGCGCTGGCGGGATGGTCGGGCAACATCGTGCTCGAACGAGACCGCATCGACGTCGGCGAGCTTCGAGGCCAGTTCAACGGCGGCGAGGCGACGCTCCAGGGGAGCGTCCCGATCGGGCCTGGTACCGCGGCGCCCCAGTCGCTGGCGGTGAACGTGCGCGGCGCATTCTTCGACCTGCCACGGGGGCTCCGCAGCCAGCTCGACGCCGGCCTCGAGTGGATCCACGCCGCTGGTAGCGCTCGTTTGTCGGGGAAGGTCACCATCACCGCGCCCACCTATCGCGAGCCGGCGACCGAGATTGCCCGTATCGCGGCGTTGCTGATCGACCGGTCGGGTGGCTCGCCCGTCGAGTTGCCCGCGACTCTGGCTGCGACTGAACTCGACGTGGCCCTCTCCACCGAGGGTCCCCTGGCCATCACCAACAGCGTCGCCCGCATCGAGCTGCTGCCAGACCTGCAGCTGACGGGCACCATTAGTCGTCCCGCGCTCGAGGGCCAGGTGGCCGTGGCCGAGGATGGGCGCATCCAGTTCGGCGGACGGCAGTACCGGCTGCGCGAGAGCCGCCTGGAGTTCAGCCCGGAGCGCGGCCTGATGCCCCGGCTGGATGTGTCTGGAGAGACACGCGTCGCCGACCACGACGTGTTCCTGAAGCTGTCCGGCACGGCCGACCAGATCGAGACGGCCCTCAGTTCCGACCCGCCGCTCGGCGAGCGCGACCTGCAGTCGTTGCTGGTCACGGGACAGCGCCAGACCATCGGCGAGACGGGAGCGGAGTCCGACCAGGCCGCGGTCGGGGCCGTGTCGGGGGACGTGCTGGGGCTGGTCGGGCAGTTCGTCGGGATCGATGCGGTGACCGTGAGCACCACCGACGACCTGTCGCTCGTCTCGAGCGACGTGGACCCCGCGCTGCGGCTCACCGTGTCGAAGCGGCTCGGCCGCCGCTTCGAACTCGTGCTGTCGGACAACCTCGACGACGACGAACTCACGTGGGTGATCATCTACCGGCCGCGTCCCGGGCTCGAGTTCCGCGCGGTCTCGCGCGACAACGTCGAGTACTCGGGGGAGTTCCGCCAGGAGATCTTCTTCGGCCCGGGCGTCTCGGCCCCGCGAGCGCCCCCGCGGCCGCGTGTGGCGACGGAACGCGTGGCGGAGGTGACCATCAGCGGGGCGCCGGGCTTCGCCGCTGCCGACGTCCTCTCGGCGACGTCGCTGCAGGCGGGTGATGCGTTCGATTTCGCACGCTGGCTCGAGGACCGCGAACGCATCGCCAGGCACTACCAGCAGCACGGGTACTTCTCGGCGCGGGTCGTCCCGACCAGACGACCGCTCGACGCCGAGGGCGGCCAACGACGCGTGTCGCTGGACTACCGCGTCACGCGCGGACCGCACACGGTGCTGTCCGTCATCGGCTACGCCTGTCCGCAGGAGGTCGAGGAACGGCTGCGGCAGGTGTGGTCGGACAGCGTCCTCGTGAACCTCCTCGAAGACGACCTGGTCCGAGTGATGCGCGAGCATCTCATCGCCATCGGGTTCCTGCGCGCCACGGTGGCCGCTGAGGTGGACCACTCGCAGCCAGATCGGGTGACCGCCACGATTCGCGTGGAACCCGGAATCCGTTCGACGGATCGGCGTCTCGCCTTCTCTGGCAACACCGTGCTGAGCAGCGAGGACCTGCTCGCGGTAGCGCGGGCGGACGCCGGCCTCGAGTCTCCGTGGCTGGATCCCGCACCCCTGTTCGAGGTGTTGCAGGCTGCCTACGCAGACCGCGGCTACCTGGCGATGACCGCCATCGCGGACGCCATCGAGTTCGCCGGCGCAGAGGCCACGCTGCCGATCCGGATCGTGGAAGGACCGCAGGCGCGGATCGCGTCGCTCGAGGTGACTGGAGGCGACCCCGTGGCGTTGTCCGCGGCCGCCAACCTCGGTGTTGGCGCCACGTATGTCGCCGGGAGGGAACGGACCGCACGAATCGCCCTCGAGCGCTACTATCGCAACCTCGGCCATCGTGACGTGGTCGTGGATCTGCGGTCCACGGTGAACCCCGCCGAGGGCCGAGTGGACGTTGCCGTCACTATCCACGAGGGCCCGCGCTACGTCGTGCGAGCCGTGCGCACCACCGGGGTCCAGAGCACACGAGAAGAGACCGTCGAGCGCGCCACGCGCATCGAGCCGGGGTCGCCGGCGAGCCCGGCGGTCGCCGACGCGACCAGGCGCCAGCTCTACGACATCGGCACGTTCCGCTCGGCCGACGTCGCCTTCGTGCCGGTCGAGGGTGCCGTCACGGCGTCGACGGTGCCCGTGGACGCTGTCGTGACGCTGCAGGAGTCGAAGCGCTTTCTGCTCCTGTACGGTATCGAGGCGACGAACCAGTACCAGCCGCTGTTCGACCAGCGCCTGACGTCGGGCGGCGTCGCGGCCGACTTGCGCGACCGGAACTTCCTTGGCCGGGGATGGACGCTCGGCGCAGGCCTCCGCTACGAGCCGAGCTTCAGGAGCGCGCGCCTGCTCGCCTCGGTTCCCCGGCTCGGGTCCCGACGCATCCGCACCAACCTCTATGTCAACAGCAGCAGCGAGGATCGGGCCCGGACCGAGCGGGTGGTCTTCCGCGACGACGAGACGTCGGTGTCGCTGGAGCAGCGGTGGCGCGTGCGCACGCCGGTGGAGATCGCCTGGGGCTACGGGTTCAACCACCGCGATCTGCGCTTCCTGGACGCCGCGAGCGGTGAGAACCTGTTCAACTTCAAGGGCTACCTGGCGGGCCCTGTGGGCGCCGTGGTCGTGGACCGGCGCGACAATCTCTTCGACGCCAGACGCGGCTGGCTGTTCTCGACGAGTTCCGTGTGGGGGCTGCGTCCCCTCGGATCGGACTTCGACTACCTGCGCACCACCGTGCGCGCGTCGCACTACCAGCCCGTGGGACCGCTCACGCTGGCGTCCAACGTGCGGTGGGGCAACCTCCACTCGTTCGGTGGCCGGCCGCCCCTGAGCGTGCTCGACCTGTTCTACACGGCGGGCGGCACCCAGACGGTGCGCGGCTATGCGCAGGACTCGCTGTCGGCGTACCACCTGCTCGACTCACCGGTCGGCGGGACCAAGCTGGTCGTGTTCAACGAGGAGGTGCGCTTCCCTCTGTTCTGGCTGCTGAGCGGCGTGGGATTCATCGACGCCGGCAACACGTTCGCCGAGGAGACTGGCATCGTCTTCCGTGACCTGGCCGTCGGCGCGGGCTTCGGCCTGCGCATCCGCACGCCGCTGGCGCCGATCCGCATCGACCTCGGCTTCCCCGTGAGCACGAGCGACCGAGGGTCGGCGCGCTGGCACTTCTCCATCGGGCAGATCTTCTGATCGACGCGGTCGCGCTGCCGGGCGAGGCCCACTTTCCACGGCGTCGATCAGTACTGGACATCTCGCTCTCGCCGCACCGAAACGTGTGCCCACAGGCTGGTGTGCTCTGGAATGTGCCTGCTCGTGATGGCGTGGGCCGCATCATCCACACCGACAAGCCGCAGCTGCGTCGCGACGTCGTTGCCGAGGTCGTCACGCGTTGCCCGAGCCATGATCGCGAGTCGACCAGACGTTCTACAGAAATGTAGAGTATGCTCGCTTCGACATGGAAAGAGAGACTCAAATCTCGGCTGTCGTGTCGCGCACGACCATCGAGCTGCTCGAGCGCCACGTTCGCGCGACCGGCGTCAAGAAGGGCCACCTCGTCGAACAAGCGCTTCGGCATCACCTCCAGGCATTGCAGGCATTGCCCGCCGACGTCGTCGTGCATCCGACGCTCGTCGTGACCAGGAGATCCGGTCAGGCCATCCTGAAACAGATCGAGACGGGCAAGCCATCGCGCGCGCTGCGCAGCCTGCTGCGTGGCTAGCACCCCAATGTTCGAACATCGCGCGTCGGGGACTCTGCTGGAGATCAGGGCCCTCCGCGAGGACGACGATCGCATCCCGTTTCGTTCGGGCGACGCCGATCTCGACCGCTTCCTTCATCACTTCGCCGGACAGAACCAGTTTCGCCACCACCTGGGTGTCACGTACGTCGCCGTCCACGACCGAGCCATTCTCGGGTTTGCGACCATTGCGGCGGCGCATGTCGAGATTGACGACCTGCCAGTCGCAGCCCGCCGAAAGCTTCCGCGGTACCCGCTCCCCGTACTCCGGCTCGCTCGCCTCGCCGTCGATCAATCGGCTCAGGGACAGGGCCTCGGCTTGCAGCTTCTCCGGTTCGTGCTCCAACTCGCGCTGCAGATGGCCGACGACTACGGGTGCGTAGGGGTAATCGTCGATGCCAGACCGGCTGCCGAGGCCTTCTACGCCACGTACGGATTCGTCCCCGTTGACGCGGTGGAGGGTCGGTCGGATGCGCGTCCTGCCCCGACGCCGATGTTCCTGTCGATTCGTGCGATCCGCGCGGCGGTGGGCGAACCTGCGCGCAAGGCGCGGTGAATCATGAAGGCGCGGCCACCCTTGGGCCACGCAGTACGCGCAGCCGTTGAGAAACACTCGCCACCGTGGCGAACCGGCGTGCCGCCCCTCGGTATTGCCGCGTCCGCGTGCTCGACTCGTACTCGACGTCGGCCGCTCAGCCTGCCGCGTCAGTCGAACCACACGTAGCGCCAATGCGGACGGCCGGCGTCGAAGCTGGCATACCAGCCCTGCCGCGTCACGAGCGTCTCGTAGGGCCACATCAGGATCCAGCTGGCGTGGCTCGGAAACAGGTGCTCGTCGCGCGGGTTGTAGACCACCACCTCCCTGGTGCCGAAGTTCGGAAGCAGCAGCTCCGGTCGCTCGAACGAGAGGGAATACGCGTTGCCGTGGCGCGCGTATTGGTAGGACGCGATGCCGACGACGCCCGTGGCGTAGTCCGGATGGAGCCCGACGAGAGATGGAGGATACGCCCCTTCCCGCGCGTGTCAGGACGCCGCGTCACATCCATGCGATATGCTGCAGTCGTCTCCTGCGACCCTGGACGGAGAGCCAGCACCGATGCCGAGCGATCGCCGAGAATTCCTGCGCCTGGCTGCCCAGGCCGCCGGAGCCGCCTCCGTGGCGGCGACGTGGCCGGCCCCCATCCTGCGCGCGCTCCAGGTGCCGGCCGCCGTGAGAGCGGGGACGATTCGCGATGTCGCCCACGTCGTGATCCTGATGCAGGAGAATCGCTCGTTCGACCACTACTTCGGCACGCTGCGCGGCGTGCGAGGCTTCGGCGATCGCCATCCCATTCCGCTGACCGGGGGGCGGCCGGTGTGGCGGCAGTCGGACGGCGAGCGAGAGCTGCCGCCGTATCACCTCGACACCGCGACGACCAGCGCGCTTCGCGTACCCGTCACGCCGCACGCCTTCGCCGACGCGCAGGCAGCCTGGGACCAGGGCCGCTTCGGCGCGTGGCCGAAGTTCAAGACCGCGTACTCGATGGGCTACTACGAGCGCGCCGACATCCCGTTCCAGTTCGCGCTCGCCGAGGCCTTCACCATCTGCGACGCCTATCACTGCTCCGTGACGACCGGCACGGATCCCAACCGCATCGTCTTCTGGTCGGGGTCCAACTACAACCCCGAGGTGCGCGCGCGCGGCGAGAACTGCACCGAGGACGACTCGGAGCCGAACAACCTGCGGTGCTGGATCAAGGGCGCACTGCCGTCGCCGGGCTACACCTACGCGGGGTCGGCGTTCCGGTGGTCCACCATCCCCGACGTGCTCGAGGAGCACGGCATCAGCTGGCGCATCTACCAGAATCCGAACGACAACTGGACGGGTGCGATGCACGGCTGCCTTGCGTTCGAGAGCTTTCGCACCAGCGTGCCGGGCTCGCCGATCTACGAGCGCGGCATGCGGCACTGGTCGCTCGATCACCTCGCCGCCGACGTCAAGGCCGGGTCGCTGCCGCAAGTGTCGTGGATCCTGCCGTCGCAGTCGTGGTCGGAGCACCCGAGCCCGTCGACGCCCGCGCACGGCGCCGAGTTCACCACGCTCGTCCTCGACGCGCTGACGGCGAACCCGGACGTGTGGGCGAAGACGGTGTTCTTCCTGACGTTCGACGAGAACGACGGGCAGTTCGACCACGTGCCTCCGCCGGCCGTGCCGTCGTACAACCCCGATGGCTCGCTGGCCGGTGGCGCCACGCTCGATCTCGCAGGCGAGTACTTCCTCGACCCGGGCCGCAAGTACCGCCATCCCGGCGATGTCGTCGATGGCCCGCTGCGGCCGTGGGGCCTTGGCCCGCGTGTGCCGATGTACGTCATCTCGCCCTGGAGCAAGGGTGGCTGGGTGAACTCGCAGGTCTTCGATCACACGTCGGTGGGACAGTTCCTCGAGAAGCGTTTCGACATCACCGTGCCTGCGATCAGCCCGTGGCACCGCGCCGTGTGCGGTGACCTGGTGTCGACGTTCGACTTCGTGGCGCCGAACGATCCCGTGGTGCCGGCGCTGCCTGACGCGCGGGGTGCGTCGGCGATCGTGCTCGAGCACATCCAGCGTCCGATGCCGGTGCCGCCGGCGCGATCCGTGCCAGCGCGCCAGGAGCCTGGCGTGCGGCCGTCGCGCGCCCTGCCCTATACGCTGCACGTGGACGCAGACCTCGACGCAGGTGCCGGCCATGTGGCGCTGACGTTCCGCAACACCGGTCGTGCAGGCGCCGTGTTTCACGTCTACGACCGGCACCATCTCGATCGCATCCCTCGGCGGTATACGGTGGAGGCCGGCAAGTCGCTTTCCGACACGTGGTCCGCGCGCGACGGTTGCGACCTCGAGGTGCACGGCCCCAACGGGTTCCTACGTGTTGTACGCGCTTCGTCTCCCATGGAGTCCGGCCGTGTGCCGCCCGTGGTCGTGCTGCAGGACGACATCGCACGGCCCGGCCTCGACATCGTCGTGCGCAATCCGGGCGCCGCAGCCGTGGACGTCACCGTGCGCGACAACGCGTACGGCGCCGCTGACATGACGTTGGCGGTGGCCATTGGCGCCGAGGTCCGTCGCGCGTGGCCGACGGCCGATAGCGGGCACTGGTACGACGTCATCGTCTCGAGCCCCGGGCTGGAGTGGCGTTTCGCGGGACGCGTGGAGACCGGAGCCCCCAGCATCAGCGATCCCGCTGGGTAGGGCCGCCTGCGGCGCCCCGCGTCATGCCTCATGCCTGATGCCTCATGCATGGAGGTCGGGCGCCGCGGACCCACATCGCACGGAGGGGGGAAGAACGCCTCTCCGACTGTCGGCACGGTCTACGGTCCACGGACACGGCGCGAACCGCTGCTGAGCACCGATGGCCTTTCGCATAGCCAACCGTGGTGGTGACCCATGCATGACGCCTGACGCCTGACGCATGACGGCACTAGCGTCAGCCGTGGGTCACACCATCCGACAACAACGCCTATGACATGCGACGTCGCCTTGACAGCCTAAGATATCTAATTAAGAATACTCTGCATGGCTCGACATGACGCCCTCCAGGGCTCACTTCCGCTGCTCGTGCTGAAGATTCTCGACCGCCGCGGACCGCTGCACGGCTACGGCATCGCCACACAGATCGAAGGCATGTCGGACGAAGCGCTGCGCGTGGAGGAGGGCTCGCTGTACCCGGCGCTCCACCGTATCGAGGAAGCCGGCTGGATCAAGGCGCGCTGGGGAACGACCGACACCGGCCGCCGCGCGCGCGTGTACGAACTCACTGCGGCAGGACGCAAGCAGCTGGCGGCAGAAGAGGCGCGCTGGAAGACGATCACCGCCGCGGTCGGGCACATCCTGAAACACGCGTAGGGGCCGGACTCGCCCGGCGCGTGGCCTCCATCCCAGGCGCGCGTAGTAGGGCCGGGCTTGCCCGGCTCTTTGTCCCGAAGCCCGAAGCCCGAAGCCCGTAGGAGACGCCCCATGTCGTTCTGGTCACGGATCACCAACGTCTTCCGCGCCGACGCGCTCGACCGCGACCTGGACGAGGAACTGCAGTTCCATGTCGACGAACGCATCCGCGAACTGGTCGACAACGGCATGACGCGCGAAGAGGCAACGGCACAGGTCATGCGCCGCTTCGGCAACCGGTTGCGGCTGCGCGAGGAGAGCCGCGACGCGAAGTTCCTGCCATGGCTCGACTCGCTCGTCCGCGACGTGCGCCTCGGCGTGCGCACGCTGCGCAAGGACGCGGTCGTCACGGCTACGGCGGTGACGTCGCTGGCACTGGCGCTCGGCGCGTGCGTCGCGGCGTTCTCGCTGATCGACGCGTTGATGCTGCGGCCGCTGCCCGTGCAGCACCCGGAACGGCTGGTCTACCTCGCGTTCCCCACGTACGAGCCTGAGCGCCCGGAAGGCGAGACGTTCAGCTATCCGATCTTCGAGCACCTGCGAGAGGCGGCACCCGAAGGCGTCGACCTGTTCGCCATGAGCACACAGGTGATGCGGTCAGCGAGGTTCGACGGCCCCGCCGCCGCCAAGGAACAGGTGCGCGTCCAGCATGTCAGCGGCATCGCGTTCGACCGGCTCGGCGTGGTGCCCGCGCGCGGCCGTCTGATTGGTACAGACGATGACCGGCAGCCCGGCGCACATCCGGTGGCCGTGCTGAGCCACGTGTTCTGGATGCGACGGTTCGGCGGTGACCCGGCCGTCATCGGGCGAGCGTTCACGTTGGAGGACCAGCAGCTCGAGATCATCGGCGTCGCCCAACCGCGGTTCGGCGGCGTGGAGCCGGGACGTCCGACCGACGTGTGGGCCCCGATGATGATGTCCGCGCCGCCGCAGGCGTTCGCGAGTCCGCAGCGGAACTGGTTCCGCATCTTTGGAAGGCTTGGTGAACACGTGTCGGCGGCACACGCGCATGCCGCGCTCGAGCCTGCGTTCATGGGCTTCCGTCGTGACCTTGCTCAGCAGATCGGGCGAGGCCGCCCTCCCGAGATGGTGGCGCGCTTCGCGAACACGCCGCTGCACGTGCGGACGGCGTTGAACGGGCCGTCGCCCGTGCGCCGGCAGTTCGAGCGGCCCCTGTGGGTGCTGGCCGCGATCGCCGGGCTGGTTCTCATCGTCGCCGGCTCGAACGTTGCGAACGTGTTCCTTGCGCGCACGGCCTCACGCGAGCGCGAGATGTCGCTGCGCGTGTCCATTGGCGCCGGCCGGGGCCGCCTGATCCAGCAGGTGCTGGTCGAGAGCGCGCTCGTCGCGGCCGCCGCCTGCCTGCTCGGGATACTGATCGCGCGTCTCGTGGGGCCGATGGTCGTCGGCATGCTGGCGCCGCCGTCCGATCCGGTAGCACTCGACCTTCGCGTCGACTGGCCCGTGCTGGCGTTTGCCGGCGCCGCAACGCTGCTGGTCACCATGCTCTTCGGGCTGGCGCCCGCGCTGCGTGCATCGGGTGTGGCGCCGGTGACGGCGCTCGCGAGCGGTGGCGTGCGATCCGGCACGCGGACACGTGTGATGCGCCCATTCGTCGCCGCGCAGGTGGCGTTCAGCCTCGCCGTCTTGTTCGTTGGCAGCCTGTTGGTGCTGTCGTTCGCGCGGCTGTCCAGCGTGAACCCGGGATTCGCGACGTCGGACGTCCTGCTCGTGTCGGTGGAGCCGACCGGGCCGGTGGACGCGGAGCGCCAGCGTGCGGCGTTGTTCGAGGTGCTCGATCGGCTGCGCACCGTGCCCGGGGTCCGCGACGCGAGTTCGTCGGAACTCAACCTGCTCGGCCGGGCATGGACGCATGGGGGCGTCCGTGTGCCTGGAACAGAGCACGACTTCATCGAGTCCACCATGTTGCCGGTCACCGACGGCTTCATCGAGACGATGGGGGTTCCGCTGCGGGACGGGCGGTCGCTCGCGCGCAGCGACATGGACGGCGAGCGCGCGACCGTGGTCGTCGTGAACGAGGCGTTCGCCAACCGGTACGCCGGTCGTGGTGAGCGCGCGGTCGGCCGCACGTTCGACACGTGCTTCTTCAACAACTGCGACGGGTTCGTCCGGTACGAGATCGTGGGTGTCGTCGCCGACACGCGGCACGACCTGCGCAAGCCGGCGGAGGCGACCATCTACATCCCGATCCCGCTGCGTAGCAGTGGCACCGTTCACGTACGCGTGGCCGGCGATGTGCAGGCACTGGCGTCGATCCTGCGTGAAGAGGTCAACGCCGCCACGCCGCTGCTGCGCGCGACGACCATCACACCGCAGTCCACTTTCGTCGCGCAGACGCTCCTGCGCGAGCGCCTCCTCGCGCTCCTCGCCGGGTTCTTCGCCCTCGTCGGTCTCGTGCTCGCGGCGGTCGGCCTGTACGGCGTGCTGAGCTATTCCGTCGTCCAGCGGACGCGCGAGATCGGCATTCGCCTGGCGCTCGGTGCGCGGCAGATCGGCGTCGTGCGAACCGTTGTCGCCGATGCGGGCATCACGACGCTGGCAGGGATCGCCGCCGGACTCGGAGGCGGGTTGTACCTCTCACGTTTCGTGACCGCCCTGCTGTTCGAGATCACGCCGCTCGACGTCTGGAGCCTCGCGCTGCCGATCGGCACGTTGCTGCTGGCCGCCGCGCTTGCGTCCGTCGTTCCCGCCTGGCGTGCGACGCGCGTCGACCCTGTCGTCGCCCTGCGTCACGAATGACCGGGTAGGAGCCTGCGCGGCAGTAGACGAAACAGGTGACGGCCTCATGCTTCATGCTTCATGCATGGGCGTCGGGGCGCGCGACGGGACGCCGAGTGCGGAATGCAGATGGCCTCCGGGTCGGGGGGACGGTCCCTCGTTGCGCTTCGCGCTGTGGGGGACACGTTGACCGGTAGCTCCAACTTGGAAAGCAGTGCGACAGTGCCGTGCTGATCGTCCTGGACGGCACGTTCAGAGAGGGCACCGCCACGGGGCAGTTCAACCGGCGAGTTGACTGGCGAGTTCGGCATCACGAAGAAGCAGTAAGCGTTTCCTCGCAGGTTTCATACCTTGTATTTGTGAAGTTCGTGTTCAAAAATACAAGGTATGCCTGCGTCGCGGAAGCTCCTTCGAAGGGCTCGTGATCGAGGAGCTGTGCGCCCTGGCAGCGGACCGGCTGATTCGTCCCGAGGTGTTCTTCTGGCGTACGCAGGCGGGCGCGGAGGTCGACCTGCTCATCCAGAGCGGCCGGCACCTTCTGCCCGTCGAGATCAAACTGGGTGCCAGCGTCGATCAGTACGCCGTCTCCGGTCTGCGCCAGTGCATGGCAGATCTGGGTCTGACGCGCGGCTGGGTCGTGTGCACGGCCGCTGAGCGGCGCTCGATCGGACGGGGTATCGACGTGGTGCGGTGGGACCTCATCGCGCGGGGCGCGATCGACTTCGGGTTCCGCTGACGCGCCTCGCGACGTGCGTGGCTGGCACGCGCCGCCGCGTAGACGGCGGCCGCTTCAGCGGTGCTGCGACGTCGCTCGTTCCTCTTCGAGCCAGTCCTCGATTGCGCCCATCGGGTCGCCGGCCCAGGTCGCCTCGTCGTGCCACCACGCGTCGAACCACGGGGCGCGCGCACGAACCATGATGCCTCGTCCTGCCTGACGAATCTCGAGGTCGGCCACGCCGCAATCTGTCGTGACGTCCCGTCTTCCAGGCGAACAGGTGCGCCTGTCCATCGGCGCGCCTCCTCCAGGAATGCGCCGAACTTCGCGGCCGCAGCGTGTTCGTCGGGCAGTGGCAACGCGCGCCAGTGGAAGCCGTCGAGAATCTCGTTCTTCTCGAAGCCGTGATCAGAAGATCGAGCAGCGTCACGTCGGCCGTCAGGGTTGCGCGGGGCGTGCTCGGATCCATGCGACCCGTATGGCGCATACGCGAGTGGAAGCGCCTGGCATGACACGTGCCGCAAGCTCCACACCAGCGAGTGCCCGCCAGAACACCGATCACTCATCGGTTGGCGTTGCCAATAGCCACTCGTACGTGGGCTGGACGCTGACGCCTGGCGCGCGCGCCACGGCCAGCGCGTCGCGGTCGAGGACGAGCAGGCGTTGAATCGCACCGGCGTGTTCGTCGGCGGCCGCGCGCAGCGCACGCACCTCGCGCGCGAGTGTTTCGGGTGCGGACGGGTCCGCGCACACTTGAATCAGCTCGGGGCCGGCCGCCGGATACCTGGCCAGCATGTCGACCTCCAGTCCGTCGCGCGTCTTCACGTAGCCGACGTCCGCCCCGCGGCGTTCCAGTTCGTTCAGCACCACGGTCTCCAGCGCGTGGCCCAGGTTCGCGCGTCCGCTCGCGTCGAAAGCCTTGATCAGGCCAGGATCGGCAGGGTAGACCTTTCGGGGATTCGAGTTGCGCTGGCGCTCCGAGTCGGTAGCGAGAGGCACTGCGCTCAGGAGGAACGCGTCCAACAGGTGACCGAACATGGCATGTAGCGCGTCTTTCGCCACGCCGTGCCCCTGCGCCTTCAGATCTCCATACAGCCGATGGACGCTGACGCTGCCGGCTGGATTGCGCAGGCACTGCCGCACCAGCCAACGCAGCGCGGCGACCTGCGACACCGCGTAGCGCTCGACGATGTCGCGGAAGAGCACCGTGTCGACATAGCCCTGGAGAAGTTCGATGCGCAGTGCCGCTGGCAGGCCCTGCGCCTCGGGGAACCCACCTTCGACCAGGAATTCGCGGAAGCGCTTCTCGACGAGCGATCGCGTCGCGGCCGTCCAGCGTGCGGCCTCGTGTGCTGGCTCTTCGCCGCGGTGCCGCAGGAACTCCCGGAAGCTGAACGGCCGGACGACGGTCGGCAGTCCGCGGCCGCGCAGCGACGTATGGATCTCGCGCGAGAGCATGCGCGCCGACGACCCCGAGACCACGATCTCGACGGCCTCGGTGTCGAGCACGCGGCGCACGAAGCGTTCCCAGCCGGGCACGAGCTGAATCTCGTCCAGCAGCCAGAGCACGGTCTCGCGTCCGCGCAACGCCGGCAGCCGGCGGTAGTACTCCTCCAGCAGGAATCCGAGCTGGTCAACCGCCAGTCCGTCCAGCCGATCGTCGTCGAATCCGAGAAAGACGGCCTGTTCCGGTGGGACCGTGGCGCGACGGGCGTCACGCAGTTGCCGCAGGTACGTGGTCCTTCCGGCTCCGCGCATGCCGATCACCGAATGCACTTTGCCAGGCAGCGCGGGAAGCCGAACGTCGCGTCGCGTGAATGCGAACGGCCTGTCGGGCAGCATGGCCTCGCTCAGCTTCTCGGCGAGAACAGGGTGCAGCGCCACGCCAGCAGGATAGCATACGTGTCCTTGCAGAAAGGACACATATGTCTCAATCGGGTATTACTGAAAGGTCAGATTGAACCTTGACGTCCCCTACGGAACAACTGTCCCCATCAATTCATGATGGGAGTTGACAGTCGTCGCCACGAGGCGATGCAGTCCCATCAAGAATTGATGGGACTCGCCAACACACCCTCCGATCTGCTCCCGGTACCCTCGAACTCCTGAGCCTGAAGACGTGCCCGCACCTCCCTGCATGGCTACAGCATCGTGGAGGACCTGCGCCCGACGTCGGGACGATGTGTGCGCGTGGGTGAGAGTGCGCTGTGTCCCGCGCCCCAGCGGTTGTTGCCCAACAGGTAGGTACAGGCCAAGTGGGGCACGTCTGAGAACAACCGCTGCGCGCGCTGGATCCCTTGAGACGCCGGAGCTTGACGCGGTCAGTCATGTCCCGGCGGCTCGAGCGACCGTTGCGGGCCGGGGCTCGGCTGGACCGGAGGCGCGCTAGAATCTGAGAATGGACACGGTACCTGGCTCGCCCAAGGAGCAACTGCGCCGCGTGATCGACGCGCAGCCCGATGACAGCTCCTACGAGGAACTTCTCAAGGAGTTGGCGTTTGCGGCGATGGTCGAACGTGGCTTGGCCGACGTTCACGCGGGCCGCACGATCAGCCATGAGGAAATGAGGGCAACCCTCGAGTCGTGGCGGAAATAGTCTGGACGGTTGAAGCACGTCGCTGGCTGCAGGACATCTACGACTACATCGCTCAGGACAACGAAGGGGCGGCCTACAGAACCGTCCTTGCCATTCACGAACGCGTCGAAGTTCTACGGGCCTTCCCCGAGGCGGGCTATCGATATCAAGAGCAGCCAGACGTCAGAGTTCTGCTCTACGGTCACTACCGAATCGCCTACCTTGTCACGGTGGAGCGGAACATCGACATTCTCGGCGTGTTCCACGGGGCGCTCGACGTCCGTCGGTACCTGTCCTTCCCCCAGCCTGACGCATGAGTGGCCCGGCGTCGCGATCGACACCTCCTGGATGAGAACGCTGTACACCGGACGTCGCACGCCGCCTGAGGTCTGACGCTCCAGAGCCATCACCCATTGATGGGAGTTGACAGGCTGAACTCGCTCCTATACAGTCCCATCAAGAACTGATGGGACTGACCAACACGCCTTCCGATCTCCTTCCCGGCACGCTCGAGCTCCTGGTCCTGAAGACGCTTGTGAGCGGTGCCAAACACGGGTACGGCATCGTCGAGCACCTGCGTCTGACGTCCGACGACGTGCTGCGGGTCGGAGAGAGCGCGCTGTATCCCGCGCTCCAGCGGCTGCTGCTCAACGGCTGGGTGAAGGCCGAGTGGGGCACATCCGAGAACAACCGCCGCGCGCGCTACTACACGTTGACCGCGGCCGGCCGTAAGCAACTCGCGGCCGAGCGCGCGGAGTTCGACCGCATGGTCGGCGCGATCCAGCGGGTGCTAGGCACGACGTAGTCATGCCTCATGCCTCATGCCTCATGCAAGTGAGGTCGAGCGCAGGATGCCTACGTCGGATGCTGGCAGGGACGGTGGGGTATACGCACGGGCTCAAGCCCGTGCGCTCCAGTTCGACGATGCGGGACCAGGCCTTCGGATCTGGAGGGCAGGGGCTTCAGCCCGTGGCTCTGAACGGAATCGTCATCCCGACGTGGGCCTCGGATGATCGACGCATTGACATGAAGCATGAAACATGAGGCATGAAGCATGAGAGTCCTCCGCCGCCTTCTCTACCTCCTCCGCCGCTCGCGTCACGACGCCGATCTGCGTGAGGAGATCGAGACGCACCGCGTGCATCGTCAGGACGCGCTCGAACGTGACGGCCTGGCGCCGGACGACGCGGCGCACGCGAGTCGTCGCGCGCTGGGCAACGTGACGCTTGCCGTCCAGGACGCGCGCGATGTGTGGATGGTGCGCGCGGTCGACAGCGTGTGGCAGGACGTGCGCGCAGCGCTTCGCGGGTTGCGCAAGAGCCCGGGCTTCGCGCTCGTCGCCATCGGCACGCTCGCGCTCGGCATCGGCGCCAACACGGCGCTGTTCTCCATCTTCAACAGCCTGATGCTGCGCCCGTTGCCCGTGCGCGACCCCGGGAACGTTGCGCTGCTCGCTGGCGGATCGTGGACGTACCCCATCTGGGAGGAGATCAGGCGTGTCGGCGGCGAGCTCTTCGATGGGACCGTCGCATGGTCGCAGGAGAGCTTCGACATGTCGCAGGGCGGTCAGACGGAGTTGGTCGACGGCGCCTATGTCAGCGGACGTTTTTTCGATGTGCTCGGCGTGCCAGCCGCGCGCGGCCGTCTGCTCACGCCTGCCGACGACAGCCCCACGTCACCGGATGGGCCGGTGGTGGTGATCAGCTACCGCTTCTGGCAGCAGCACTTCGCGGGCGCACCGGATGTCATCGGCCGTTCGCTCACGCTGCAGCGTGTCCCCTTCACCGTCGTGGGCGTGATGCCGTCGGGATTCTTCGGCGTCGACGTCGGCCGAACGGCGGATCTGATGATCCCCTTTGCCGCGCAGTCGATCCTGCGCGGCGGCGACGACAGTTGGCGGACGGCACGATCGAGTTGGTGGGTCGAAGTCATCGCGCGGCTGAAGCCGGACCAGACCGCCGAGCACGCGACCGCCGCGCTCAGGGGTGTGCAGCCGCAGATTCGCGCCGCGACGATGCCCGACTGGCCGGAAGAGCGGCGCGCCAGCTATCTCGACGCGCCCTTCACGCTCGTGCCCGCCGCGACGGGCACGTCCGAGTTGCGCCGCCGCTTCGAGACGCCACTCTTCGCGATGGTGGTTGCCGTGGGATTGGTACTCCTGGTGGCATGCGCGAACATCGCAAGCCTGCAGCTCGCGCGTGCTGTCGCGCGACGACGTGAGCTCAGCGTGCGGCTGGCGCTCGGCAGCTCCCGTTGGCGGCTGGCACGGCTGCTCTTCATCGAGAGCCTCATCGTGGCCGTGACCGGTGCCGCGCTCGGGCTGGCGTTCGCCACATGGAGCAGCGCGTTGCTCGTGCAGCAACTGAGCACATGGCGCGGCACGGTGTCGCTGGATCTCGCGCTCGACTGGCGTGTCCTTGCCTTCACGGTCGTCGTGGCGTGCGCGTCGGCACTCGTGGCGGGCGTGGCGCCCGTCCTGAGCCTGAAGAGCGTGGCACCGGGTGAAGCGCTCAAGGACGCGGGACGAAGCATTGCGGGCGACCGCCGATTCGCTGTGCGCGGCGCACTGGTCGTGACACAGGTTGCGCTGTCGCTGGTGCTGATCGTCGCCGCCGGGTTGTTCCTGCGCACGTTCGCCACGCTGAGCCGCATGCCGCTGGGATTCACTCCAGACGCGCTCGTCCTGGTGGAGGTCAACCTGCTGTCGAGCGGCCAGGCCTCAGAGGAGCGTCGACCGTTCGTCGAGCGCCTGATGGACGCGGCGGCGGCGGTCCCTGGCGTCACGTCGGCGGCGGTATCGACGGTCACACCCGTCAGCGGGCGCGGGTGGAACACATGGGTTGGCGCCTCGCCGACACCTCCGGACCGCAGCTACAACACGTGGCTCAACGCGACGACGCCGGGCTGGTTCGACACGATGGGCATGCCGTTGCGCAGCGGGCGCGACTTCGATGCGAACGATCGTGTCGGTTCCCCGAGGGTTGGCATCGTCAACGAGAGCTTCGCGCGTCGTTTCCTGCCCGGCCAGCAGCCCCTGGGTCAGACTGTGCAGCTCGGCGGCGCTGCGGACGCGATATACGAAGTCGTCGGCGTTGTCGCTGATGCGGTCTATCGCAACCCGCGCGATGGCATGATGCCAACGCTGTACCTGCCGGTCGCCCAGCGGGCACAGGGTGCGACCAATGTCACGCTCACCGTCGCCGTGACACCTGGCCAGCGGGCGCTGGTGCAAGCGACGTTGGCGGACGCATTGCAGGCAGTCGACCCGAACATCGGGTTGACGTTCCGGACGTACGACCAGCTCGTGGACGCCACAGTCACACAGGAGCGGCTCATCGCGATGCTGTCGGGATTCTTCGGCGGCCTGGCACTTCTGCTGGCCGGCATCGGGCTCTACGGGATGGTCGCCCATGCCGTTCGTACGCGGCGCACGGAGATCGGCTTGCGTATGGCGCTCGGGGCGCGGCCTGCCGGCATCGTGCGGCTCGTGTTTCGTCGCGTCGGTGTGCTGATTGCCGCGGGCGTCGCGATCGGGCTCGGCGCCGGGCTCTGGGCGGCGCGCTACGTCGAGACGATGCTGTTCCAACTCGACCCGCGCGACACATCGACGTTTGCGACCGCCACCGCCGTGCTCGTCGTCGTGGGCGTCCTGGCCGCGTGGGTGCCCGCGCGCCGTGCCGCGCGGCTCGACCCGGCGACGGTGCTGAGAGAGGGATAGACGTCATGCCTCATCCGCCGTCGCTCGCCGCGTGGCGCCGAGCTTTGGCGCGACAGGTTGCTTCGTGCCTCATGCATGGGAGCTCGAGCGCAGGCGGGCCCACATCGTATGCCGGCAGACGGCCGGGCCCACGCATCGGCCGACTATCCGCCATAGCGAAGGAGGACGGTGGAAGCCCGTGCGCCTGGGCCGCAGTCGATCTGGAGGCCATGGGTGTAGCCCGTGGCAACGTTAAGGACGCGTGATGAACACACTGTTCCGCAGACTGCTGTATCTTCTCCGCCGTTCGCACAACGACGCCGATCTTCGTGAGGAAATCGAGACGCATCGCGCGCATCGTCAGGACGCGCTCGAACGTGATGGCCTCGCGCCAGAGGACGCCGCGCCCGCGAGCCGTCGGGCGCTCGGCAACGTGGTGCTTGCCGTCGAGGACGCGCGCGACGTATGGGCCGTCCGCACGATCGACAGCGTGTGGCAGGATCTGCGCGCGGCGTTCCGCGGGTTGCGCAAGAGCCCGGCCTTTGCGCTCGTGTCCATCGGCACGCTCGCGCTCGGCATCGGCGCCAACACGGCGCTGTTCTCGATCTTCAACAGCCTGATGCTGCGTCCGCTGCCCGTGCGCGATCCCGGCAGCCTCGCGCTGCTCAGCAACGGATCGTGGACGTATCCCATCTGGGATGAGATCAACCGCGTTGGCGACGAGCTCTTCGATGGGACGGTCGCGTGGGCGGAGGAGAGCTTCGACCTCTCGCAGGGCGGACAGACGGAGCTGGTCGACGGCGCCTATGTCAGCGGGCGCTTCTTCGACCTGCTCGGCGTGTCGGCCACGCGCGGCCGCATGCTCGCGTCTGCCGACGACAGCCCCACGGCACCGGATGGGCCGGTGGTGGTCATCAGCTACCGCTTCTGGCAGCAGCACTTCGCGGGCGCACCCGACGTCATCGGGCGTTCGCTCACGTTGCAGCGCGTCCCTGTCACCGTCGTCGGCGTGATGCCGCCGGGGTTCTTCGGCGTCGACGTCGGCCGCACCGCAGAGCTGATGGTCCCCTTTGCGGCCCACGCGATCCTGCGCGGTGGCGACGCCAGCCTGCTGACAGAACGATCGACCTGGTGGCTCGAAGTCATCGCACGGCTGAAGCCGGACCAGACCGTCGAGCACGCCACTGCCGCGCTCAGGGGCGTGCAGCCGCAGATTCGCGACGCGACGATGCCCGACTGGTCGGAGGCGATGCGCGCCCGCTATCTCGACGAGCCGTTCACGCTGACTGCCGCAGCCACCGGGAAGTCGGACCTCCGCCGGCAGTTCGAGACGCCGCTCTTTGCGATGGTGGTCGCCGTGGGGATCGTGCTGCTCATCGCGTGCGCCAACATCGCGAGCCTGCTGCTCGCGCGCGCGTTGGCACGGCGCCGCGAACTCAGCGTACGACTGGCGCTGGGCGCGGCACGCTGGCGCCTCGCCCGCCTGCTGTTCATCGAGAGCCTGCTGGTGGCGACGATCGGCGCGGCGGTCGGGCTGTTGTTTGCGACGTGGAGCAGCGCCTTGCTCGTCCAGCAACTGAGCACGTGGCGCGGTGCAATCTTTCTCGATCTCGCCCTCGACTGGCGGGTGCTGGCGTTCACTGCTGCGCTCGCATGTCTGTCGGCGCTCGTGGCCGGTGTCGCGCCCGTGCTCGGGCTCGAGAGCGTTGCGCCAGGCGAGGCGCTCAAGGATGCCGGCCGCGGGATCGCTGGCGATCGCCGGTTCGCACTCCGCGGCACGCTCGTCGTTGCGCAAGTCGCGCTGTCGCTGGTCCTCGTGATCGCGGCCGGCCTGTTCCTCCGCACCTTCACGACGCTCAGCCGTGTGCCGCTCGGCTTCACGCCCGAGCCGTTGCTGGTCGTGGACCTCAATCTCCGCCAGACCAGCGTGCCGCCGGAGGAGCGCGGTGCGCTTGCCGCGCGGCTGCTCGACGCGGTGACGGCCGTGCCTGGGGTGAGATCGGCAGGCACGTCGTGGCTCACGCCCATCAGCGGCGCCGGGTGGAACAACTGGGTCGGCGACTCGCCAGCGCCTCCGGCGGATCGCAGCTACATGGTGTGGCTCAACGCCACGACGCCCGGCTGGTTCGCCATGATGGGCATGCCGCTGCTGAGCGGGCGCGACTTCGATGCCGGCGATCGCATCGGCGGCACACCGGTCGCCATCGTCAACGAGAGCTTCGTGCGCCGGTTCCTGCCCGGCCAGCAGCCCGTCGGGCAGACAGTGCCAATCGGTCCGGACTGGCGGTTCGAGATCATCGGCGTTGTCGCCGATGCGGTCTATCGCAACCCACGCGAAGGCATGACGCCCACCATGTACCTGCCACTGGCGCAGCGCCCGCAGACCTTTTCGCGCGTGGCGCTGACCGTGGCGGCCGCGACACCGGGGCAGCGCGCGACGCTGGAGCGCGATGTCGCCGCGGCGTTGACGCAGGTCGACGCGTCGGTGGCGTTCACGTTCCGGACGTTCGACCAGCTCGTCGACGCGACGCTCACGCAGGAGCGGCTCATCGCGATGTTGTCGGGATTCTTCGGCGGCCTGGCCCTGCTGCTGGCGGGTATCGGTCTCTACGGCGTCGTCGCCCACGCAGTGCGCGCGCGTCAGACGGAGATTGGACTACGGATGGCGCTCGGCGCCGCGCCGTCCAGCATCGTGCGGCTCGTATTCCAGCGCGTCGGTGTGCTGATCGCCGCGGGCGTCGCGCTCGGGCTGGGCGCCGGTCTCTGGGCCGCCCAGTACGTCGAGACGATGTTGTTCCAGCTCGAAGCACGCGACACGGTGACGTTCGCCGGCGCAGCGATTGTCCTCACGGCCGTCGGTGCGCTCGCCGCGTGGATACCCGCACGCCGCGCCGCACGCCTCGATCCCGCGACGGTACTGCGTGAAGGGTAGGCGGTCATGCCTCATGCATGGACGTCGAGCGCCGGATGTCTACGTCGTCACGTTGCCTGTGGGGCGCACGCCGGATGCCCGCACCGTCATGCCCTGGCTGGAGTGTCGCGCGCCACACCGTTCGATCTACCAACGTGGTTGGATGTGGGCCCATCGCTGTTCGACCTCCTGGCATGAAGCATGAGGCATGAGGTAGTCGCCCAGTAGATCGTCGGCCGAGATCTCGTCGATGTGCGGGTCGTCGGCATACGCTGCCTTGAGCGCCACGCGGAGCCGATCGATATTCGCGGCCGTCGCGCGAATGAAGAGGTCGAGATCCTCGGTCGCTCGAACTACTCCGTGCAACCCCATGGCGGTTGCCCCGATCAGCACGTATTCCACCCGGCCGCTTCAAAGGCGCGCAACACGCGAAGGATTTCGTCGCGGTCCACGCGGGTAGGATACCGTAGCCGCGCGGGTGGGGTAGCGTGAGCGGTCGTTGAGGCTACGGATCGCGCGTTGTGGTGAGCCAGATGGCATTGTCGTACAATGCCATCTGGCAGAAGGAACGGAACGAATGACCACGACCGAATACGTCATCGACGTGCTGGGCGGCTCGAAGGTCTTCAGAGGCCGGACGAGTCCGTCATCGACCGAACTCCGCGATCGGATCAAGCAGGGCCTGCCATACCGATCGCTCGAGTCCGTCGGGGAGCGTCTCGGTCTGTCGGCACCCGAGACCGCGAGTGTCCTGCAGATGCCGCCTCGCACGCTCGCGCGGCGGCGGCAGTCGCGCAGACTGGCGGCCGATGAATCGGACCGACTGTACAGGCTGGCGCGGGTTGCGGCGCAGGCCGTCGACGTCTTCGGCACCGAGGAGAAGGCGTCGGCGTGGCTGCGGCGGCCCAACCGCGCATTGGGCCATGAGACGCCACTTTACCTGCTCGACACCGACGTCGGAACGCAAGAGGTCGAAGACGTCCTGGGGCGCATCGCCCACGGCATCGTGAGTTGAGGCCCGCGTGGCAGACATGCGGTGGTACCGGACGCCCGCAGTGTTCTCAACATGAGTGAGCCGCGGCGGGATATGCATGTCTGGCGCATCGCCACGAGTGCGCACGCGGCATGCGACGGCGACGGGCCGCGCCTTTTCGGCAGCCGCTGGACACCGCGGGGGCTGCCCGCAGTCTTCACGTCCGCCACGCTGTCGCTCGCCGCCCTGGAGCGCTTCGTGCACGCCGATCCCGACCTCGAGCCCGATGATCTCGTTGCCATCGAGATCGAAGTCGCGTCCTCCATCCCTGTCGAGTCCGTAGCAATCTCGGACCTGCCGGAGACCTGGCGGGCGTATCCGAGGCCAGCGGTGCTGCCGTCCATCGGCGAACGGTGGCTCCGCGAGGCACGCACGGCTGTCTTGTCGGTGCCATCCGCCGTGATTCCCCGCGAGCGGAATTACATCCTGAACCCTGCGCATGTGGATTTCGACGACCTGATCATCCGCCCACCCGAAACGTTCACCTTTGACCCGCGGATGTGGAAGCAGAAGCGCTGACGCCCACAGCAGCAGTCAGGGGCGATACAGCGGCGCGGCCATGTGCGAGCCCATGCCGTCGGCCAGGGCAGGTCAGCGCCGGCCGTTGAAGTAGACGCCGTCCGGGGTCGGCTCCGTTTCGATCTGCTTGACGAGGGCGAGCGTTCCGGGTCGAGCACGCTCACCATGTTCGAGATCAGCGCATGCCACCGGTGGCCCACCACCAGGCTCACAAGGTGGTGACGCCCGGCGCGGCGCGCGTGCCGTGGATGATATGCCAGCGGAACGTTCCGCGCCGTTCGACTCGGTACGGCCGTGTCGGCACTGCCTGGCCAAGCGCGCTGCAGCAGGCCCCGACCGCAGGTCCGCGCGGCCCGGGCGCGCAGGGTCATCTGCCGTCCTTCCCGAATCCGATGCGGGCCTTCGGCTTTACTGGCGGCGTCATCAGGTCGCGGATCGCGTCGAAGACGACTTTGAATTGGGCGTCGTACTTCTTCTCGAGCGCCGCCAGCTTGCGGGCGAGCCCGGCGTTCTGCTGAAGCATCTGCCGCAGGCGCACGAACGCGCGCATGATCTCGATGTTCACCTGAACCGCGCGCGGGCTCCGGAGCACGCTGGACAGCATGGCGACGCCCTGCTCCGTAAACGCGTACGGAAGGTACTTGCGGTGTTGTCCGCGACCGCCGGCGTTCAAGGTCGCAATTTGCGACCTTAGAGCGCCGGCTTCCTCCGCAGTGAGCTGGAACATGAAGTCTTCGGGAAATCGCTCCAGATTCCGCCTGACCTGCTCGTTCAGCCGCTTGACCGGCACGCCGTAGAGGCCAGCCAGATCCTCATCCAACATGACGCGGTGGCCTCGGAGAACGAGGACCATCCGTTCGACGCGCTCCATCGGCACCAGTTCGGCCTGCACCACGTTCCACCGCCTTCGTCCGCGCCCGAGCGCTCGAAACGCTGTAGAGGTCACGCCTCCAGGCGTGCGCCACCAAGGACGTGCTCGCTACGGCGGGCACGCCGAGCGTCGCGTCCCCTCGGCCGTGTTGTGTCTATGGTCGCATCGTCCCCGGGCGTACGGCCCAGCCGGAGGGCAAGTCGAATCTGAGCCGCAGTTCGCGTGTGTCGCCACCGCTGCGGGCGTCCGGCTCGAGGCCCACGGTCCAAGGCGAATGGCGCATCGCCGCGCGCGTCCACTTAGCCTGAATTTTCACACCACCAGTCCGGATAACGGGAGACCGAGGCCACAGGTGCCGCGTCGCTCCCGATGCGGACTCTGGTGGGCGGAGGTCGATCGATGGCGTTATCGAGAGGGTGTCCTGAAAGGCGACGAATGCGATCGTCGTCGTGGCGCCGACTCCAGAGGCGCGGCTCGTTGTGCGCCGATGTTCAGGCGAAGAGGGCCGCATCGGCCCGCGCTGCGCTTGACGCGATGGCCAGGAGGGTGTAGCGTCATTCCATCGACAGAACACCAGATCCGATAACGCCTGACGCGCGCTTCTTCACGGAGCCGGACCACCCGCGCCACCGGCAGTACGAGGCGTTGCGCGCCTATTTCGTCGAGGGGCTCTCCTCGGCCGACGCCGCTCGCCGGTTCGGCTACCAGCCCGGCTCCTTTCGCATCCTCTGCTGGCGGTTTCGCCACGTCATGGACCGCGACTTCTTCCGCGACCTGGCCCGCGGCCCCCGCACCCAGCCGCGGAAAGACGCCGTCCGCGCGCGCGTCATCGCGCTCCGCAAACAGAACCGCTCCGTCTACGACATTCGCGACGAACTCGAACGCACGGGCCCCGATCGCCTCAGTGTCACGGCGATCCAAGAGGTGCTCCGTGAGGAGGGGTTCGCGCGGCTCCCGCGCCGGCTCGACGACGAGCGGCCGGCCGGGCCGCGGCCGATCGCCGATGCGATCGCCGATGTGCGCGCGTTCTCCTTGGCGCCGCGCCGGTTCACGACCCGGCTCGGCGGCCTGTTTCTCCTGCTGCCGCTCCTGGCCCGCGTCGATCTCGATGGACTCGTCGAGGCCTGTGCGCTCCCGGGCACCCGGATGCTGCCGGCCACCCACGCCCTCCGGGCGGCGCTGCTGCTCAAGCTGGTGGGCACACGCCGGCGCAGTCACGGGATGGACCTCGTCTTGGACGAGGGGGTGGCCCTGGCCGCCGGTCTCAATGCCCTCCCCAACGCCACCTTTCTCTGGCAGTACTCGACGCGGCTGGGCCGGACGGCGATCGTGCGCCTCCTGAGCCGCTGGGTCGAGCGGCTTCGCGCCGCCCAGCTGATCGACGCGCGCTCCTTCAATCTCGACTTCCATTCCATCTCGTACTTCGGCGAGGACCCGTTCGTCGAGAAGCACTACGTGCCGCGCCGCAGTCAGCGGCGCAAGGCCGTGCTCACGTTCTTCGCGCAGGATGCCGACGGTCAGCTCTTCTGCTACGCCAACGCGGACATCCGGAAGGGGGAGGAACGCCAGGAGGTGCTCCGGTTCGTCGAGTTCTGGGAGGCCCGCTCCGGGGAACGCCCGCGGCAGCTCGTCTTCGACTCCAAGCTCACCACGTACGAGACGCTCGGCACGCTGCACGATCTCGGCATCACGTTCCTCACCCTCCGGCAGCGGTCCCCCCAGCTGCTCGCCACGATCGCCACGCTGCCGCGGAGCGCCTGGCGGACCGTGCGCCTCGACGTGCCCCATCGCAAATTCAAGACCCCGCGCGTCGTCGAGCAGCGCATCACACTCCGCGACTGCCCGGAGGTGCCCCTCCGGCAACTGCTCATCCGCGACCTCGGCCATGACGCCCCGACGATCCTGCTGACCAACGACCGCACGGCATCACCGAAGACGACCATCACCCGCTACGCGCGGCGCATGCTCATCGAAAACGGCCTGGCGGACGCCATCGACTTCTTTCACCTCGATGCGCTCTCCTCGGCCGTCGCCCTCAATGTCGACGTCGATGTCCTGCTCACGGTCATCGCCAGTGACCTCTACCGCCAGTTCGCCCAGCCGCTCCGGGGCTATCAACGCGCCCACGCGCGCCAACTCTTTCGCCGCTTCCTCGACACCACCGCGCGGGTCGACGTCACCGACGACGAGGTCACCGTCACGCTCCCCCGGCGCGCGCACAATCCGCTGCTGATCGATGCCGGCGTGATCGGACACGCCACGCCCATCCCCTGGTGGGGTGGGCGCCCCCTCACGATCCGGATCGTCTGACCGATGCGCGGCGCCTGGAGGGCCCACGCGTTATTGTCTTTGGTGGCGTGAAACGCAGTACTTAGCAGGCGACGACGATGTGCCCGCGGGTCTGGCAATGCTGACCCTTGACCCACGAAGAGTCCGGCCAGAGTGACGTCAGCGCGGGCGATACAGCAGCGCGGCAATCTGCGAGCCCATGCCGCTGGCGACATACACCAGGCTGCGGTTCGACGCGAGCTTGCCGACCCAGTCGAACGCACCGCCGTCGATGAGCGGCACCTCGATGCCCGCGGTGCTGCGCGCGGTGATCTGAAAGCGCAGGCGGTGGTAGTACGCGTGCTCGAGTACGGCGCGGCTCACCGGGATGCCGTCCGGTACCGCCGCTGCCACTCGCGCGCCGAGCGACGCGGCGGCGTCGGTGGCGAACACCGCGACGCGACGGTCGGGAAACGCGTACCCGTGGGCCTCCAGGCGATCGAGCGCGGCCAGCAGCGTGGCGATGTGCTCCGCAAGTGCGTCGACGACGAAGGCGTGGTCCTGGCGTTCGCGCCCGGCAGTCGCGAGGCAGAAGATGCGGAAGTGCGGCGTGAACCCCGACTGCTTCGGCAGTTCCTGCGTGCGGACGCAGCGGTGCGCCGTGGCGAGGTCGTACCCAACGGCGGCCATGGTCCGATCTTCGGCCCCGACAGATTACGGTTCACAGAGACGGCGCTGGCGTTCCTGCGCGGCGACTGGCACAAGTAAGTTGAGATCGATACTCGAGCCGCTGCGTGCGGTGTCACTCGGCGACGATGCCGGCGAGCAGATGGCCACACGGTACGAAGCCGGCTTTCTGCAAGGTCTTGCGGCTCGCGACGTTCGACACGCCGCAGCGCGCCGCGGGCACGCTGCCGCCCGCGTAGCAGGCCTTCTTCAGCTCCTGCACCAGGTACGCGCCCAGTCCTCGCCGGCGGAACGGCTCGGCGATGGCCATGTAGATGTCGCCATACGGCCGGTTGTAGTGGTACAGGACGCCGCCCGCCCCGGCGATCTCGCCATCGAGCGTCACGAGCCATGCCGCGTCGCGATCGAGATCGCGAGCCGCGAGCAACTCGGCGTCGTCTGGTGTGGCTGCACGGACCTGCGCCCCGGCAGGCGCGTGCGTCGTCGCCACGGCATCCTCGAACAGGATCGCCTCGGCGTGCACGTCTATCGCGAACGTCTGGAGCATGACGGTCAGCAGGCGGTTGTTGCTCTGCGTCTTGATGCGAGTCGCGCCACACGTCGAGAGCAGGCTCTCGAACAACTCGAACAGCCGCGTGCGGCACTCGCGAACGACGAAGTACTCGTACAACATCGGGAGCGCTTTCCACGGGCCACCGACAGCGACCGATCCGTATCCGACCAGAGCGCCATCGAGTTCGATCGCGTACTCCTGTGTCCAACCCGGGCGAACGTGGATCGAATCGTGGATGATCTGACACGCCATCTCGTCACGGTACGCATCGCGCAGGGCGGTGATGACGGCGAGGTCTGCGGGCCTGACGTCGATGGGCATGGGAGCGCAGCGCAGTCTCGTTCCGGCACGCCGAGTCTCTCACGGAACCGCGTCCGCGGCATGGGGTCAGGTCTTGAGTCCGCACTCCTTCACGACCTGCCTGGCGGTGGCGTGACTGTGCGGCTTCGTCGCCACGCTGCGGTCGCAGCCGAGGTTCGCTGGCTTGTCCACGGTTCCTCGAGTTCCGGGAATCGCGCGACCATGCACGCAGCCGCGCGCGGACCACTTGGACGCCGACGGCAGCGTCACGCCCAACACCTCCCATGAGTACCAGCGCGTAACATCTCCGCGTGACTCTTTCCTCCCGCACGTCTCCTCGGCTCGGGCGCTGCTTCGTACCAGGCGCCGTGCTGCTCTTTGCGCTGCTGACGGCGGTCATGACGTATCCGCAGGTGCTGCGCCTCCACGACGGCGTGAACGACCCGCACGATCCGCTGCTCAACACGTGGGCCCTGGCCTGGATCGCCCACCAGTTGCCGTTCGCGCCGGCGCACATCTTCAACGGCAACATCTTCGCACCTCGGCCGCGTACACTCGCCTACTCGGAGACGATGCTGGCGCCCGGCCTCATCGGCGCGCCACTCCTCTGGCTCGGCGCCGGACCCGTTCTGGTCTACAACCTGCTGCTGTGTGGCGCCTTCGTGTTCTCGGGCGTCTTCATGGCACTGCTCGTTCGCGATCTCACCGGCAGCGCAGCCGCCGCGCTCGTTGCGGGCACGATCTTCGCCTTCCTCCCGTTCAGGTTCGATCACTACGCGCACTTCCAGTTGCTGCAGACGCAGTGGATGCCCCTCGCGCTCTGGGCATTCCACCGCGTGATGCGCGACGGCCGCCTTCGCGACGGTCTGTTCGTCGGGGTGGCGCTCGCCTGTCAGGCGTTGTCGTCGATGTACAACGGGCTGTTCCTCGCCAGCTACATGGTCGTGGTCGGGACGACGATCCTGCTGTCGAACGTGGCGGTCGCGCGCAGGCGCATCGCTGTCCTTGCGGCAGGCGCTGCGCTGGCGGCCGCCATGGTGGCGCCGGCCGCGATCGCCCACAGCCGCGCAAGCGACGTGGTTGGCGAACGGTCCCGCGACGAGGTGCGTGTCGGCAGCGCGGAGTGGCAACACTTCCTCGCGCCACCGCCGACGAACGTCCTCTACGCAGGTCTGACGGTGCACGGGTTGCCGGAACGCCGGCTGTTCCCTGGCGTGCTGCCGATCGCGCTGGTGGTCGTGGCGCTCTGGCCACCGTGGTCGGTGACCAGGATGGCCTACGCGCTCGGCCTCCTGTTCGCCATCGACATGACACGCGGCGTGCACGGCTGGTTGTACGGCTGGCTGTACGACTCCCTGTTCGTGTTCCGAAGCCTGCGTGTACCAGCCCGCATGGCGATCATGATGGGCTTCTCTCTGGCGGTGCTGTCGGGGTTCGGCGTCGCTCGGCTGAGCGGCGTGCTTCAATCGCGCTGGCGACGGCGTGCGCTCGCGACGACGCTGCTTGCCGTCGTGCTCGCGGAGTGTCGCGTGCAACCACTCCAGCTCTGGTCCGTTCCATCGACACCACCGGAGGCCTACGCCGACATCCTGCGCGACAAGGGCGACCCGGCACGAACGACGATCGTGCGCCGCCGCGACGATCCACCCCGCGCGACGATCGTCGACATCCCGATGGCGAGACGTGATGCCATCTACATGTACTACTCCACCTTTCACTGGCAGCTGCTCGTGAACGGCTACAGCGGGTTCTTCCCGCCGCAGTACCTCGAACACGCGACACAGCTGAACGACGTACCGAGCCCGGACGCCCTGCGTGTGCTCGCACAGCTCCACGTTCGCTACGTCGTCGTTCACGGCGATATGCTCGTCCCCGAGCGGTACGCGCGCATTACCACCGCCCTCGACGCACATGCTCCGGCGTTCACGCTGATCTCGCGCCGGCCGTGGTATGGCCGCGAGATCAGCGCCTATCGCTTCCGGGCACCTGGCCATGACGGTAGTCATCAGAGACCATGACTGATCTCGAACCCATGCAACTCAATCATGCCGTGTACGACGTCTGGGTCTTTCGCCGTGGCGATCGCGAAGTCGAGTTCCTGGTGCTGCACACGTCGCAGCAGAAGGCCGACCGCTACTTCAACGGCGGTCGCTTCTGGCAGATCCCCAGCGGCGTCTTCCAGGACGGGGAATCGGTGCCTGCCGCGCTGGATCGAAAGCTGGCCCCGTATGGCCTGACGGCGAACGCCGTATGGGCGGCCGAGCACACGTACACGATCTACAATCGACGTTTTCACGAGATCCAGATCATCAGCGTGTTTGCCGTGGAGACCGACGCGGCGGCCACGACGGTGGTGCTCGATCCGGAGGAACATGCGTCGTTCGAGTGGCTGCCGTACGAGGCCGCGCTTGCACGCGTTCACTACCGTGGGCTGAAGGACGGCTTGCGGGCGACGCACGAGTACGTGACAGGAACGGCGCGACCGGCGGCGGAGTTGCAGCTGCGCTGAGGCACGTCCGTGGGCAAACCGGCTTGGGCCACCGCGAAGAAAGCGACCACGAAGGCTGACCCGCATGTGAACGTCAACGGCCGTCGCTGCGTTGCTCGACACTGGACGCCTCGCGCGGTGATCACTCCTCATCCCCTCACCGTGGCGCCATGCCAGGTCATGCGTCCCTACGACGGGCCCGGCGCGCCGCTGTGGATGCGGCGGACGGTGTCGATGGTGTCGGCCTCGTCGGCTGTCTTGTCGGGGCGATACGCCTTCACCCGCGCGAA
Organism: uncultured Vicinamibacteraceae bacterium; assembly: GCA_964388335.1. Taxonomy (GTDB): domain Bacteria; phylum Acidobacteriota; class Vicinamibacteria; order Vicinamibacterales; family Vicinamibacteraceae; genus JAEZDP01. The sequence continues at coordinate 47,601 of CAYMAG010000009.1, forward strand.
GCGGAGCGCGAGCCCGCCTGGATAGTGCGGGCTCTCCTGCACGCCGTCGAAGGCGACTTCCACCACGAGCTCCGGCTTCACGTGGACGACGTAGTCGCTGCGCGCGAGTTCGAGCGACAGCAGCTTCTGCGTCTGCCACGTCAGCATCTCGTCGGTCATGCCCTTGAAGGTCTTGCCCAGCATCACGTATCCGCCCTGTACGGGATCGCGCGCGCCGAGATGCAGATTGCTCAGCCAGCCCTTCCGGCGCCCGTGTCCCCATTCCGCCGCCAACACGACGAGGTCGAGCGTACGGGCGACCTTGACCTTCAGCCAGTGCTGGCCGCGCCGACCCGCGGCGTATGTGGCGCCAGGCGCCTTGACCATCACGCCCTCGTGCCCTCGCCGCAAGGTGTCGTCGAGAAATCGTTCGGCCTCCGCGCGCGTTGGCGTCGCGAGGCCCGGCACGAGTAAGGAACCGGCGACGGATGCGAGCGCTTCGAAGCGCCCGGTCTGCGGTTGGTCCAGGAGCGATTCGCCGTCCAGGTAGAGGCAGTCGAAGAAGAACGGCGTGAGCGGCAGGTCCGCGCGCAGGCGGTCGACATCCAGTCTCCGCCCGAAGCGTTGCATCGTGACCTGGAATGCGTGCGGCGCGCCATCCGGTCGGAGCGCGAGAACTTCGCCGTCGACGATGACTTCTCGAACGGCGAGCGCCCGGGTTGCTTCGACGACCTCTGGTACCGCGGCGGTGACGTCGCGCAGGTTGCGCGAGAACACCCTGACCTCGTCGCCGGCCTTGTGCACCTGGATGCGCGCGCCATCGAGCTTCCACTCCAGCGCCACCAGGTCCCCGAGCTGGTCGAATGCGTCGTCCATGCTGGCTGCTGGTTGCGCCAGCATCGGCTGCACCGGCCGGAGTATCTGCACGGCGAACTGCGAGAGACCTGTCTCGCCATCGACCAGCGCCGCGCGTGCCACCGGCGCCAGTTCACCGGCCATCATCGCGGCCCGTCGCACCGCCGGGGCCGGCACGCCGCTCGCCTGGGCGACCGCCTCGAGGAGCACGCCTTCGAGTGCACCCTGGCGGAGTTCACCGAACAGTAGACGTCTCAGGAAGTCCTGCTCGTCGCTGGTGGCGCGGTCGAGAAGAGCACGCAGCTGCCGGACGCGCGCGGCGGTGGACCCCGGTCCGCTCGTCGCCGCCATGCCCTCGAGCGCCCCGTCCACGTCGATGAGCCGCAGGGTGGCTGTGCTGGCGCCGGCCGGCGGCCTCGCCTCCATGATGGCTGCTGGCCCGATACCGATCCGTCCCTGCCGCAATCTGCCGGACAGGAACGCGATCGCGACGTCGACCTCGTCAGGCGCGAGGCGCGCGAGGAGCGCCGCAAGACGATCGATCTTGGCGCGTTTGCCGCTCGTTTCGCCAACCATGGCGGCAGTGGTGACCAGATCGTGAAGCAGCAGCATGGGTGACTCCCTCCGAGTTCCACACCGACAGGGCCGGGAAATATGCCAGAGCGCCCTCCGATTGTCCATCCATTTCCACCCAATCTTGCGTCTTCAGACGTGGCGAACGAGGTGGCGCGTGCGCTGGCTCCTGACACCGCCATTGCTCGGGAGCGCGGAGCGCATGCACGTCCTGGTCGTGTTCCTGGGTGTGCTGTCGTGGACATGGCTCTGGGGAGCGTGGGGCACGATCCTCGCGGTGCCCATGCTGGTGGTCGTGAAGACCGTGGCCGACCATGTCGAGCGACTGAGGCGGCTGAGCCTGGCGATTGTAACGACTACAACCGGGCGATTGTAACGGCTACGACCGGGCGATCGTAAGGCGTTCGACGAACGCGCGTGCGAAGCCACCCGCGTCCTGCGGTCACATCCCGGGCGTCAGCGGGAGCAGGGCACAGTCCTCTTGACAACCTAAATGAACTGCGGCACCATCGGAGCCGTCATTCATCTTGTTGACCTAAATGAGGGCTCGATGGACAAGCTCGACATTCCCCAGGGCACGCTCGACCTGATGATTCTGACCATCCTCACGCGTGAGCCGATGCATGGCTACGGCATCTCGCAACGGCTCGCGACCCTCAGTCACGACAACTTCCGGGTCAACCCCGGCTCGTTGTTCCCGTCGCTGTATCGCCTGGAGCAGGACGGCAAGCTGAAGGCGGAGTGGCGGCCCACGGAGAACAACCGCAAGGCCAAGTACTACACGCTCACGCCGTCTGGACGGAAGCAGCTCGAACAGCACCGCCAGCGCTGGGACCGTATCGCCTTCGCCATCACGAGTGTGCTGGAGGGAGCATGACGCTGCTGCACCGCCTCGCCTCGGTCCTGGACTGGCTGTGTCGTCGATCGCGCGCAGAGCAGCATCTCGACGAGGAACTCCAGGCGTTCATCGAGATGTCCGTGGCCGAGAAGATGCGCGACGGCGTGCCGCCGGCCGAGGCGCGTCGGCTCGCGATGCTGGAACTCGGCGGCCTCGAGCAGGCCAAGGAGCGCGTGCGCACCGGACGCCATGGTGCCTGGCTCGACGAGGTCGGCCGCGACGTGCGGTACGCCTTCCGCACGTTCGTCGGCAATCCCGGCTTCACGGTCGTCGTCGTGACGACCCTGGCACTCGGGATCGGGGCCAACACGGCCATCTTCAGCCTGCTCGACGCGCTGATGCTGCGGTGGCTGCCGGTGCAGCGTCCTCAGGAGCTGGTGCAGGTCATGCTCAGGGAGCCTGGCGCGACCGGGCCCGGCGGCGACGCCTTCTCGTATCCGATCGTCCGCGCGCTGGCCGAGCAACACGACATTTTCACGGGCGTCGCGGGCTTCAGCGGCTACAGGTTCGATGTCGGCGGTCGCGATGGCGTCGTGCACGTGCCTGGCGCGCTGGTGACGGGCGGCTTCTACGAGACGCTTGGCCTGAGGCCGGTGGTCGGTCGACTCCTGACACGCGAAGACGATGAGCCCGGAGCGCCGTTGACGGCGGTCGTCAGCTACGGCTACTGGGAACGCGAACTTGCGCGCAGCACCGACGCGGTCGGACGCACCATCGTGGTCAACGGGCTTTCCGTCACCATCGTCGGTGTCAGCCCTCTCGGGTTCACCGGAACCATCGTCGGCCAGACGGCGGATATCACGATGGCGTTCGCTGTGCTGCCGCACGTGAGCCCGAGTGCCGCGCCGTTGCTCGGCCCGGGCAACTTCTGGCTGCGGGCACTCGCGCGGCCGCGTGCCGAACTCTCGCGCGAGGCGGCCGTCGCACGGCTGAACGCCGCATGGGTGCAGATGGCCGACGCCGTGATTGCGCCACATTGGTCGGCGTCTCGACGTCAGGCCATGGCCGCGATGGAGTTTCAGCTCGAGCCCGGAGGCACCGGCTACACCTATCTGCGGACGATGTTTCGCACGCCGTTGCTCGTGTTGATGGCCGTCGTCGCCGTGGTTCTCCTGGTCGCCTGCGCGAACGTCGCGAGCCTCATGCTGGCGCGAGCATCCGCCCGGCGGCGCGAAATCGCCGTGCGGCTGGCCATCGGCGCGGGGCGTGGCCGTATCGTGCGACAGCTTCTGGTCGAGAGCACGATGTTGTCGCTCATCGGAGCAGCATGCGGGATCGCGCTCGCATGGATCTCCGGTCGCTTTCTGATTGCCTTGATCTCCACCGGCCCGGTTGCTGTCGTGTTCGATCTCACGCCCAACTGGCACGTGCTCGCCTTCACCACCGCGGTCGCGGTTGCCGCTGGTGTGCTGTTCGGTGTCGCGCCAGCCTTGCGGGCAACGGCGGTGGCACCAGCGGGTGCGCTCAAGGAAAGCTCGAGAAGTAGTACGTCTCGGTCGCGGCTCCTGCCGTCGCTCGTGAGCGCGCAAGTCGCCTTGTCGCTCGTCCTGCTCGCGGGCGCCGGCCTCTTCGTCCGCACGCTGCAGAATCTTCGTGACCTCGATCCGGGCTTTACTGCGGACGGCGTGCTGCTGGCACCGCTCGACGCCCGACGCACGGCGGCGCCGCAGGAGCTGCTCGAGGATGTCACGCGCCTGCCTGACGTCGTGGCGGCAAGCTGGGCGACGCACACGCCGTTGAGCGGAGCGTTCTGGAGCGAACCTGCGGTGCCCGCGGGACAAGGGGTGCCAGAGAAGGAGAACACGCTCTTCGTTGGCGCCGGACCCGAGTTCTTCACGACCATGGGCATTCCACTGCGGTCGGGGCGTGCGTTCACCGAGCGCGACTCGGCGGATGGCCCCGCCGTGGCCATCGTCAACGAGGCGTATGCGCGCGAGCATTTCGGCGATCGCCACCCCGTGGGCGAGTACCTCACGGCGACGGTGAGAGGGCAACGGCGGGACCTCGAGGTCGTCGGCGTCGCGACGAACGTCCATGCCTCGGGGTTGCGCGCCAAGCCGCCGTCCATCGTGTACGTCGCGTACGCACAGGTCCCAGGAGACTTCCCGACAACGCTCGCTGTCCGCGTGCATACGCCTGACCGCGCAGCCTCAGACATCAGGCAGACGCTACAGGCGCATCTGCCGGGCACGCCGATCGAGATCCGTCCGCTTGCGGCGCAAGTGGAGGCGACGATCGTACAGGAGCGCATGATGGCGACGCTGGCGGGCGCCTTCGGCGTGCTCGCGCTGACACTGGCGTGCGTCGGGCTCTATGGCCTGCTGGCGTACAGCGTCGTGCAGCGCACCAGGGAGATCGGCATTCGCATGGCGCTCGGCGCACGGGCGGCACGCGTCGTGGCGTTCGTGCTCGTCGGTGGTGCGCGCCTCGTCCTGATTGGCGTCGTCGTGGGCCTGCCCATCGCGTGGATGGCCTCGCGCTGGATCGAGTCGATGTTGTTCGGCCTCACGCCGGCCGATCCCGCGACCATCGGCGGCGCGGTCGTGCGTCTGCTGGCCGCCGCGCTACTGGCCGCCTGCGTCCCCGCGCTCCGTGCAGCGCGCGTGGATCCGCTGACGGCGTTGCGGCACGAGTGAGCGTCGTCTCGAGGCTCGAGGCCTGGCTGGGATCCTTACGAAGGGAGAGAAATCGAAACATGTCGAACGTCGCAAAGATCTGCTTCGCCATCTGCGTGCTGCTCCTGATTGGCGTCAACGCTTCCGGTCAGCAGCCGGACGTGCTGCACGCTCTACTCACCGAAGTCCGGCTGCTGCGGTCGTCCCTCGAGCGGGTCGCGCACACCAGCGCGGCTCTCCAACTCGCGGGGCTGCGGGCGTCGATGCAGGAAGAGCGCATGTGGCGGATCTCGCGGGAAGTCGAGACGCTGCGAACGCAGGTCTTAGCGGCGGCACGGGATGTCCAAGCTGCGGCCACACGTCTGAAGCAGCTCGAACAGGAGATCGAGAGTGAGTCGGATCCAGGCCGGCACCGCTCGCTCGAAGGAGAGCTTCCGGGCTTGCGCACCAGGCTCGCCGGGTTGCAGCAGATGGAGCAGGAGCTGAGACAGCGCGAAGCGGTGATGACGCAGAGCCTCACGGCCGAAGAGGGCCGGTGGCACACGACCAACGATCGGTTGGATGAGTTGGAACGCCGGCTAGCGGAGAACGTGCGCTAGTCCCCTGGAAACGTGATGGCTTGCATACGTCCCGGAGCGCGGCGCCCGCCTGGCCAGGCGCGAAGAGCGCGCAGATTGGCGGATCTGTCAGAGGAGCAACGCCGCCAGGTGGGATGCCCCGCCCGGGACTTGTGTGAGGCATCACGTTTCCAGGGGACTAGAGAGGACGCATGACGCTGCTGCATCGTGTGGTGTCCGCACTGAGCTGGCTTTTCCGGAGGCAGCACGTCGAACAGCGCCTAGATGAGGAGCTTCGGGCGTTCCTCGACATGTCGATCGCCGAGAAGGTGCGCGATGGCATGCCGCCGGCCGACGCACGTCGCTTGGCAATGCTGGAGCTGGGCGGCCTCGAGCAGGCCAAGGAGCGCGTTCGCGCGGGGCGTCATGGCGCCTGGCTCGACGAGATCGGACGTGACGTGCGGTATGCCTTCCACACGTTCGTCGGCAATCCCGGCTTCACGGCGTTCTCGCTCGTCGTGCTCGCCACCGGCATCGGTGGCGGCATCGCGCTCTTCGGGTTGCTCGACGCGCTGGCGCTCCGTTCGTTGCCCGTCGAACGCCCCGAGCGGCTCGTATCGATGACGGCGGTCTCTCCGGCGCGAACGTTCGACCCCGGATATCTGCCGCTGCCTGCGCTGCAGGCCCTCGATCGACGCCAGGACGCGTTCGCCTCGATGTCCGGCTACGTCGCCAGCGGCGTCACGACACTCGACGACGGCCGTCCCACGGAGCACGGGGCGGTGTTTGCCAGCGAGGGCTACTTCGACACGCTGGGCGTGCGTCCCGTTGTCGGCCGGCTGTGGGATCCAACCGACGTCGCCATCGATGCACACGTGGCGGTCATCAGCGACGGCTACTGGCAGCGCTGCTGCGACCGAGACCCGCATGTCGTCGGCCGAACCGTCCGACTCATGGAGATCCCGTTCACCATCGTCGGCGTCGCGCCCGCGCGCTTCTCTGGCGTGGAGCTCGTCTCGGCGGTCGACTTCTTCCTGCCTATCGAAACGGTAACCGCATTGTTCCCGTTGCCGGATGACTTCGTCATCCCTCTTGCGCGCGGCATCGGCCGGCTCCGCGATGGTGTCTCTCTCGAGACCGCGCGCCACCAGCTTCAGGCCGTCTGGCCAGCCGTGCTCGAAGAAGTGGTGTCGCCGACGGCCACGGGTGTCGAGCGCGACGAGTTCCTCGGGCGCCGGCTCGAGGTCGCCCCTGCCGCTCGCGGGTTCTCGTACATGCGCGACTGGTACGCCACGCCGCTCCACCTGCTGGTGGCGTCGACGAGCGTGCTGCTGCTGGCCATCTGCGTGAACCTCGCTGGATTGGTGTGGGCGCGCCCGCTGGCGCGGCAGCGGGAGATCGACACACGTATGGCGCTGGGCGCCTCGCCGGCCCGGATCGCGCGCCTGCTGCTGGCCGAGAGCCTGATGCTCACGACGACGGGCACGCTGATCGCTCTGCCGGTCGCGTGGACCGCGTCTCACGCCCTCGTCGACATGATGTGGATCGGGCCCGCTGTCCCGCCGCTCGATCTGACGCCGGGCTGGCGTGTGTATGTCGTCGTCACGGCGACCGCGGCCATCGCCGGTACGGCCATGGCGCTGCTGCCCGTGTGGAAGACGCGCCAGCGTGCGCGTGCCGGCTGCTCGTCGATGCGGTCCGGCGGCCGTGTAACGTCCCGCGCCAACGACGTGTTGGTCGTCGCGCAGGTCGCGGTGGCCACTGTGCTGCTTGTCGGTGCTGGCCTCGTCACGACGAGCCTCGCCACGTTGCGCGACCGTACAGGCTTCCCGACGGCAGACGTACACCTGACCCGGCTCCTGCCGCGCCCCGGCGCGTACGATGGCCTCGACAGGGAGAGCTATGCGCGCGACCTCGTCGAGCGGACCTCCGCGGTGCTTGGCGTGGCATCCGCGGCGCTGTCGGTACCGGAGCCGTTGATGGGCCTCGATGTCGGCGAAGAGCGGTTGCCGGTCACGGCCGGCGATGCGCCGGAGGGCGCCCGCGTGCACGCCACCATCATGTGGGTGTCGCCGGGCTTCTTCGAGACGATGGGCGTGCCTCTCGTGGCGGGTCGGGCCTTCACGTGGGCCGACGACGCGAACAGTCGCCCCGTCGCGATGTTGTCGTCGGCGAGCGCTGAGCGGCTGTTTGCAGAGGGAAGGGCCGGACGGCACCTTCGCCAAGGCTTCCACCTTCGCCCCCTGGGCTACGGCGGACAAGACGGTGCCCAAGAAGTCCGGCCCTTCCGGGATGGTGCGGATAGGGCCTGGCAACGCGATGGTGCGGACCGGACGGGGCAAGTTCGGCCCCTGCGCGGTCCGCATGCAGCGATCGGGCGGTCCGTTCGGATCGGCTTCGATCCGCGGCTCCAGGACGTCGAGGTCGTCGGCATTGCCGCCGACGCGCGACTGGCCGACGTACACACCGACGCGCCGCTGTTCGTCTTCGTCCCATTGCTCCAGCACCCCTTCGTCTCTCCGACCGTCATCGTCCGCACGCGTCGCCACCAGGCGGCGTTGGAGCCGATGCTGAGCGACGCCATCGAAGCCGCCGGTCGCGACTTCGCGGTGGCGCAGCGGACGCTCGACGCGCAGATCGACGTGTCCCTCCTTCGCGAGCGGCTGATGGCACTGGGCGGCAGATGGTTCGGTGGCCTCGCCATCGTGCTCGTCGTGGCAGGCATGGCCGGCGTGCTGTCGCAGCACGTCGCCCGCCGCACGCGCGAGATCGGCGTGCGGATGGCACTTGGCGCATCGCCTGCGACGATCCGGACCATGGTGCTCGGGCGCACGCTCGGTCTCGCTGGCCTCGGACTGCTCGTCGGCCTCCCGCTGGCTGGGATCGCTGCCACGCTGGTTGCGCGGCTGCTGACGGCGGTGTCGGCACGCGACGCCACGACGTTCCTGCTGGCGGCGTCGGCCATCCTGATCGTCTCGCTCGTTGCCGCCTGGGCGCCGGCGCGGCGCGCCGTCCGCATCCAGCCAGCCATGGCGCTCAGGGCGGAATAGGGGATTGTGGGACACCGCTTCGCCTCGCTCCTCGAAAGCGTGGTGAGCGCCGCGTGCGGTACCGAGGGCGGAGAGCGATTCGTCGCGGAGCGGGCGCTCCACGTCGGCCCGGGTTCACGTCAGGCCATGCGAACATGGGCACGCCCTGGGAGGGCGTAGTGGCGACGCCCCCGGCGCCGCCGGACTGACGCTTCGCGCGTCGTTGACGGTCCGCGCCCTCGGGCGCACGACATCCGCGTGGGGGCCGGGTCTTCAGACCCGCGTTGGCGAGCGCACGAGCCGCAAACGGCGCGTCAGTCCGGCAGGCGCGCGGAGTGCCACGCGTCGAACAGCCACTCGCCGTCCTTGCGGACGTAGACGATCGTGAACCGCAGCGGCACGGTTCTCTCCTCGCCACCGACGGTCACCTCGGCCACCGACAAGCCGTTCAGGATCGCGACATCAGGCGTCACGAAGCGCACATCGACATCGCGATGTGTCAGTGACCGATACACCGTGGCGCCGCTGCGCAGGCTCTCGAGGAACGTCTCCTTCGTGTCGAGCGCCGCGCTCGAGTGGGTGTAGGTGAGCGTGGGCGAGAGCACCGTCGCGAGCTGGTCCAGATCGCCAGCCGTGAGGAGTCGCACGCGCTCGGCTTCCCGTTCGAGCACGTCCTTGGGGTCGGGAGCAGACGGTGGCGTCTCCGCCGTCGCGGGTGCGGAGGTCGGTGCGGAACATCCCACCGTCATCAGGGTGGCGAGGCCGCACGCCAAGACGAAGTGCAGGCGCGATTGCATGGCGCTCACTCTACCATCACGCCCCGCAGCGTCAGTGTAGAGCGCGGGCTTCAGCCCGCGCGGACGGCCGGCGCCAAGGCCCGCGCGGACGGCCGTTCCCCAGCCCGCGCACACTGCCGCCTCCTGGCCGGCACGGCGCGGCTCGGGTTTGACCTCCGGCCCGCGGTCGCATAGAGTGCCGCCACCGAACAGCAATCCGTCCAACCGCTGCGCAGCGGGGGAGGGGGCTCATGGCGACGCCCACCGTGAACTCGTACATTCGCGACGAGGTCGAAGCGCTTCCGCCTGCGGAAATGCGCGCGTTGCAGATCGCGCGTCTCAGGGCTGGCGTCGAACGGCTGGCGGCGACCGTGCCGTTCTACCGTGACAGGCTCCAGCGCGCGGGTGTCTCCGCTGCCGGGCTCAGGTCCCTCGACGACCTGGCCCGCGTGCCGTTCACCACCAAGAGCGACCTGCGCGACACCTATCCGTTCGGCTTGCTCGCCGTGCCGATGGACGAGGTGATTCGCATCCATGCCTCGAGCGGCACGACGGGCAAGCCGACCGTTGTCGCCTATACCCGCAACGACGTCGATCTGTGGTCCGAGCTGATGGCGCGCTGCTATGCCGCCGCCGGCGTCACGGCCCGCGACGTCGTTCACAACGCGTACGGCTACGGGCTGTTCACCGGCGGCCTCGGCTTCCACTACGGCGCCGAGCGGCTGGGCGCCGCGGTCATCCCCGTATCAGGTGGCAACACCCGGCGGCAACTGATGATCATGCGCGACTTCGGCAGCACGGTGCTGTGCTGCACGCCGTCCTACGCGCTGCTGCTGGCCGAGACGATGGCGCAGGAGGGCGTCGATGCGGCGTCGCTGCCGCTTGCCGTCGGCATCTTCGGCGCCGAGCCGTGGTCCGAGCCGATGCGCGCCGAGATCGAGTCGCGCCTCGGCATCACGGCGCTCAACATGTACGGGTTGTCCGAGATCATCGGGCCGGGCGTGTCGTGCGAGTGTACGTTCAAGCAGGGCATGCACATCCTCGAGGACCACTTCATCCCCGAGATCATCGACCCCGATACCGGCGACGCGCTGGCGGATGGCGAGATGGGCGAACTCGTCATCACCTGCATCACCAAGGAGGCCCTGCCCCTGTTGCGCTACCGCACGCGAGACCGGACGCGGCTGATGCGCGAGCCGTGTGCGTGCGGGCGCACGACGGTGCGGATGGACCGGATCGTAGGGCGCACCGACGACATGATCATCGTGCGCGGCGTGAACGTCTTTCCGTCGCAGATCGAAGCCGTGCTGCTGACGGTCGGCGAGACGGCGCCGCACTACCAGATCGTCATCGACCGCCAGCGCGACGAAATGGACGAACTCGACGTGCTCGTCGAGGTCGCAGCGGATGCGGTCGGCGATCGCGACGGGCTCGTGCAGCTCGAACGGCGTCTCAGCTTCGAAGTCCAGAGCAGCCTCGGCATCACCTGCAATGTGCGGCTGGTGGGCCCGGGCGAGGTGGCGCGCAGCGAAGGCAAGGCCGTGCGCGTGGTCGACAAGCGCACGCTGCCGCCGGGCGGGACGACGACATGACGCCGCCGCGTCCCGGCAACCCGCCAGCCACGTCCATTCCACGCGACGACTACGACGCGCGGGTCGACCTGATCCGCACGCTGCTCGCCGACACGTCCGAGCGCTGCGAGTCGCTCGAGACCGCGCTGACCGCCGAGCAGGTGCGGGGCAAGATCGAGAACTTCGTCGGCGCGGTGCCCGTTCCGCTCGGGCTGTGTGGTCCCATCGACATCACCGGACAGCACGCCCGTGGCCGCTTCATCGTGCCCATGGCCACGCTGGAAGGCACACTCGTCGCGTCGTACTCGCGCGGCGCCCGCGTGATGAACGAATCGGGCGGCTGCGAGACGCTCGTCTGGGATGACGGGTTCCTGCGCGGCGCGCAGTTCACGACGGCCTCGCTCGCGCGGTCGGCGGCGCTCGTCGAGTGGTGCCGCGCGCACGAGGCGGAGCTGCGTCGCGTCGTCGAGAGCACCAGCGCCCACCTCGACGTCGTCGAGCTGCGATACGACTGCGTTGGCACGACCGTCCTGGTGTCGTTCCGTGCGCGGACCGGCGACGCGATGGGCAGCAACATGGCAAGCAAGGCGGCGAGCGTGCTGTCGGACCACGTCGTCGCGCACGCGGGCCTGGTCGACGCTGCGGTCGTCCCGTATCCCGAAGACAAGAAGTTCATTCCGGTGCGCCAGAAGGGCAAGAAGGTGATCGCGCGGACCGTGGTTGTGCGCGACGTGCTCGCGCGCCTCACGCGTACCTCGCTCGAGACGCTCGCGGCGTTCATCACCGACTACAAGAACCTGCTCGCGCTGCACGGGTCGTGCGCGTTGAACATCCACGCCGCCAACGGACTCTCGGCGATGTTCCTGGCGTTCGGGCAGGACGCGGCGTACATCAGCGAATGCTCGCAGGCGATCGTCGATTGCCGCTTCGCCGGGCCGGACCGTCTGGAGGTGTCGGTGACGCTGCCATCGCTCATCGTCGCGACGGTCGGTGGCGGTACAGGCTTGCCTGCGTTCCGCGCGACGCTGGCAATGGTGGACTGCTGCGGCGAAGGGAAGGTGCAGAAGCTCGCGGAGGTCATGGGGGCGGTTGTCCTGGCGGGCGAGATCGGCTGCGCCGCGGCGCAGTGTGCGCACGAGTTCGTGCCGGCCCACGAACGCATGGGGAAGAACCGCCCGCACGTGTAGGGGGCCGGGCTTGCCCGGCCCTTCCCGAGATGGAGGCAGGGCCGCCGTCAGTCCGAACGCAATGCGACGCTCGGGTTCACATGCGTCGCGCGCAAGCCGGGGATCGCGCTCGCGACGCCGGCGACCGTGACGAGCGCCGCAGCCACGCTCACGAGAATCAGCGGGTCGCGCACGGACTGGTGGAACATCAGCGCCTCCAGGTGGTGCGACACGGTCAGAAACAACACCGTGCCGGCGGCGACACCCATGGCCGCGAGGCGAGCGCCACGGCCCACGACGAGCTGCATGATGTCGTGCCGCAGCGCGCCGAGCGCCAGGCGCACGGCGAACTCCTGGGTTCGCTGCGTGGCGTCGTAGGCCACCAGGCTGTAGAGCCCAAGCGCCGCCAGGATGGCCGCAAGCGCGCCGAACGCCACGAACACCGTCGCGCCTACGCGCCACGCCCGGTACTGCGGGGCGACGATGTCGTCGAGTGGCACGACGTTGACGTACGCGGCGCCATGCAACAGGGCCTGCAGACGCGCACGCGCCACGGCAAGCGGCGGCGGCTGGCCCTCAGCGACGCGGATGAACACCTGCGCCGTTGTGGATTCCGGGATCTGCGCGACCGGCAGGTAATACATGAACTCGCTCGACGGTTCCAGCGAACGCATGGCGTTCTCTTCGGCCACGCCAATGACCGTCCGGCACGGCCCGTGCTCGTCGCCCACACGGAGGCACTGCCCGAGGGCCTCGAGGCCAGGCCAGAGGGCGCGCGCCATGCCGTCGCTCACGACGACCACGGGCATCGCGCCGTCGCCATCCGTGTCGTTGAACGCGCGTCCTCGCAGGATCCGTGTGCCGGTCGTGGCGAAGTAGTCGCTGGAGCCCACCTGCAGGGTGAACGTTCCGAGTTGTCGCACGTCGTCCACGCCGGGGACGAACAACGCACGACCTTCACTGGTCCAGAAGGGCACAGATACGGCCATCGAGGCGTGCCTCACGCCAGGTATCTCCCGGGCCGTCTCCAGCATCCGCGCGACCAAGTGCTGCATCTCCGCGTCGGGCAGCTGTACGCCACGGAAGTTCACGCCAGCCAGGAGCAGTCGTTCGACGTCGAAGCCGAGCCGATGGGTCTGCGCCCGCTGCAGGCTCGACACGAACAGCGCAGCGCCCGCGAGCAGCAATACGGACAATGCGACCTGCACGACCACGAGTGCCGACTGGACCCGCGATCGTGGCCGCGTGTTGCTGCGACCGCCCGCTTTCAGTGAGGCGGCGACGTCGAGGCGCGCCGCCATGACCGCGGGGACGAGGGTCGTCAGGCCTCCGGCGAGCACCGCCAACGCAAAGGTGTAAAGCACGGTGCGTGTGTCGGTCATCACGGCAGCCGTCTCGGCCTCAGGCAGCAGCAGCGTCCTGAACGCGCCGCCCGCAAGCCAGGCAAGGACCAGGCCCCCGAGGCCGCCGAGTATGCCGAGCGCGAGACTCTCGAGGAGGAACTGCCGCGTCAGGCGCGCGCGACTCACGCCCAACGCCTGCCGCATCGCAACCTCACGTTGCCGGCTGACGGCGCGCGACAGGAAGAGGTTGGCGACGTTCGCGCAGCCGACGAGCAGAACGACGAGGGCGACGCCGAGGACCCACAGCGACACCCGCGCGTCGAGCTGGGCGTCAGGTCCGCGCCCCAAGTGCACAGGACCGAGGTCGGCCGTCGCCTGCGACCGCGCGCGATCGCTCGTCCGGCCGCGCGCCTCGTCCTCGGCGTCCCAGCTCCGCCTGAAGGCCTCGGTCAGGTCGCGTGTCGCGTCGGCCATCGTCACGCCGGGCCTGCGGCGCACGAGCACTTCGAGCCAATTCCAGTTGTACGACGACGCGTACGCCGGGCCGCCGCGGAGGGCGTGCGCGAAGGCGCTCATGGGCACGAACACGAGTGGCGCGCCGGCATCGCTGATCCCGGTGAAGCCCGGCGGCGCGACGCCGATGATCGTAGCCTGCAGACGGTCGACGTGCAGTTGCTCTCCCAGCACGTCGGCGCGACCGCCGTAGTGCGCCTTCCAGTACGCGTTGCTGAGGACGACGACCGCAGCGCCCAGCGGCGGCTGGTCCTCGTCTCGGGTGAACCAGCGGCCGAGCGGCGGCGCCGCGTCGAAGAAGTCGAGGACGCCCGCGCTGACGATCGCCACGCGGCCTTCCCGCGTGTCCTCGCCTTGCCCCAAGGCCGCGGTTCGTACCTGGAAGGCCGCTACCAGATCGAGCGTCGTGGTGTCGCGGACGAAGTCCTGGAGCCGAGGAACCGACGTGTGCCGCTCGGACCGCTCGCGGCCGTCCTGCGTCCAGCGGAGATGTACGCGATGCACGCGATCGGCGTCGCGCAGGGCCGCCGGTGTGCGAAACATGAGCCGGTCCACGATGCCGAACATCGCCGCGTTGGCGCCGATCCCGAGTGCGAGCGTCCCGACGACGGCCACGGTGAATGCGGGGCGCAGACGCAGGCTGCGGAGCGCGTACCGGCCGTCCTGGACGAGCGACTCGAAGAACGCCGTGCCGCGTGCGTCGCGACTCCGTTCCTTGACGTCCTGAAGCGCGCCGAACGCCAGCCGCGCCTGGCGCCGCGCTTCAGCTGGCGTCATGCCCTGGCGTTCGTAGAGCGATGCCTCGCGTTCGAGATGCGCACCGATCTCGAGGTCCAGCTCTCGGTCCAGATCGGCGCGCCGGAACAGTGCCCGGACGCGGTAGCGCAGGTCGTTCCAAAGCTCAATCAACATGCGAGACTCCTGCAGACGCTTCCGCCTTCACATTCGTACGGGCCGGACTTGTCCGGCCCCTGCACCTGCCGTACTCCGTGTCATTTCATGTCGAGCACGAAACCGACGGCGGCCGTCAGCCGCGCCCACTGATCGGCCTCGGCAGCGAGGTGCTTTCGTCCGGTCCGCGTGAGCGCGTAGTACTTGGCCTGCCGGTTGTTGTCGGAGATTCCCCACGTGGCCGCGATCCAGCCGCGGCGCTCCAGCCGGTGGAGCGCAGGGTAGAGTGAGCCTTGTGGCACCTGCAGGGCCTCGCGCGAGACCTGACGGATCCGCTCGGAGATTGCCCACCCGTGCATGGACTCGAGCGACAGCGCCTTGAGAATGAGGAGGTCGAGTGTGCCCTGTGGCAGGTCGAGGCGGTCGGCGTCGGTCATGGCAGTCCCCCTTGTACTTCTACAACACGCAGCGTAGCACCACTCTTGTAGAAGTGCAAGGGGGAAAGCCGAGGGTCACTCGTGGCGCAGGGCGTCGACGGGGCTGATCCGCGCGGCGCGGCGCACGGGCACGTAGCACGCGACCATGCCGACGACAGCAAACAGCGCGGCTGCCGCAGCGAACGTCAGCGGTGCGATAGGCGGGATGCCGAACAGCCTGTTGGCCAGGAGCTTGCCCGCGATGGCCGCCAGCGCGAGGCCAAGCGCGGCGCCCACGAGGACGAGCGACATGCCCTGTCGCAGGACGAGTCCGACGACGTCCGCGCGCTGCGCGCCCATCGCGATGCGGATGCCGATCTCGCGCGTGCGTCGGGCAACGGTGTGCGTGGCGACGCCATAGACGCCGATCGCCGCGAGCACCATGCCGATGAGTCCGGCCGTGGCCGAGACCACCGCAGCCAGCCTGAGCTGCAGCAGGACCGGTGAGACGACGTCGGCCAGCGACGACGAGCTCATCACCGGCAGGCGTGGATCGATGTCCGCCACGATGGCCCGGATGTCGCGCGCCAGCCGGCCGCTATCTCTCGACCTCGCGACGACCGAGACGCGGGCCTGGTATCGCTGCTGAAACGGCACGTAGAGGAGCGCGGGCGGTTGGCTGGTCCCCGTGCGCATGTCGCCAACGACACCGACCACCGTCAGTTGAATCGGATCACGCGGCGCATCGTTAGGATTGGGGCCGACGAGGCCCGGCCCTCCCGCGTACCCTGAACCTGGCGCAAGAGCCGTGTGCCACAGCACGTGTTTACCAATCGCGTCCTCACCCGGCCAGAAGCTGCGCGCGGCGGCCTCGCTGACGATGACCACGAACTCGGTCCGCGCGCGGTCCGCGCCGGTGAAGTCCCGGCCCGCCAGCAACGGGATGCGCAGCGTCCCGAAGAACCCTGGCTCGACCGAGTTCCACGACGGGTGGAACCGTTCCTCACCGTCCGGTGGTGCAGCACCCTGGACCGTTACGCCGCAACACAGGCGTGACTGACCGCCACGAGGCAACAGAAGCGCCGCCGACGCGTCGGCGACGTTCGGCAGCGCCTGGATGCGCGCGACGAGGTCCTGCACGAACGCAGGTCCGGTCGCATCGGAGTAGCCGGCGAGCGACAGGTCGAGTGCCGCGGCTTCCACGCCGTGCGGGTCGAAGCCGGTGTCGGTGGCGGCCGCCCGCCGGGTCGCGCCGACGAACAGGCCCGCGGCGACGACCAGCACGACGCTGACTGCCACCTGCGCGACCAGGAACGTGTGCCGCAGGCGCCCCCGGTCGGAGACGCCCGGCCCGTCGGACTTCAGCGCCGACACGACGTCAGCCCTGGACGACTGCAGCGCCGGCACCAGCCCACACACCACGGCTGCAAGCAACGAAAGGCCGGCGGTGAAGAGCAGCACGCGCCAATCGAGCGGCAGTGATGTGTCGATCGGCACCGGCAGCGGCGGCAGCACGCGAACGATCATCGTCGTCATGAGGCGTGCGAGCACGACGCCAGCCGCGCCGCCGATCGCAAACAGCAGCAGCGTTTCGGTGAGCAACTGGCGGACGAGGCGTCGGCGTCCAGCGCCAATCGCCAGGCGCACCGCGATTTCGCGCCGCCGTGTCGTGCCCCGCGCCAGCAGGACACCCGCGACGTTGGCACACGCGATGGCGAGCACGAGCGACACCATGCCCATGAGCAGCGTCAACAGGCCCGCGACCAGCCCGCGGACGACCGGCGGGAGCGGAGACGCGGCGACCGCGCCGAGCCCGTCCGCGCGCCTGTCACGAATGCCCGGCGTGGCCACGATCGGACCGCCAGGCAAAGTCTTCTGGATCTCCGCGGCAATGCTCTGCACTTCAGCGGCGGCCTGCGCGATCGACACGCCCGGGCGCAGCCGGCCTCCGGCGGCCAGCGGCAGAGACCCCGTCGGCGAGGCCATCGACGTGGGCAGCCAGATGTCGGCAAGCGCCACGCTGGTACCGCGGAACGCCTTGGCGGCAACGCCGACCACGGTGATCGCCTGACCGTTGATCTCCAGCGTCCGACCGAGTACCGAGGGGTCGCCGTCGAACCGCCGCAGCCACGCGGCGTGGCTCAACACGGCAATCGGGCTCTCGCCGGGCTCCTCACGATCGTCACTCGTGAACAGGCGTCCGATTGCGGGGCGCACGCCGAGCGCGCTGAAGTAGTTCGTGGTGACGAACGCACCGAAGACGATCTCGGCGCTCTCCGCGGCGCGCAGGCTGAGCGGTTGGACCTCGATGTAGCCGTACACCTCCTCGAGGAGCGCCGCATGCCGACGTAGACCATCCAGCATCATCGGATGCACAACCGGCTCCCTGAAGCGAGTGCCGTCGGTTGGCGCGATGTCGACGAGGCGATGAGGCTCCACGACGCCCGGCGGCTCGCGCAGGAGCAGGCGGTTGACCAGCGTGAAGACCGTGGTGTTCGCGCCGATGCAGACCGCCAGCGACAGCGCCGCCGTGAGCGTGAACAACGGATAGCGGACGAGCAGCCGCGACCCATAGCGCACGTCCTGAACGAGCGATTCGAAGAGCGCGGTGCCTCGTGCGTCGCGACTCCGTTCCTTGACGTCCTGAACGGCGCCGAACGCCAATCGTGCCTGCCGCCGCGCCTCGTCCGGCGTCATGCCCTGGCGCTCGTAGACGGCGGCCTCGCGTTCGAGATGCGCGTCGATCTCGAGTTCCAGCTCGCGATCCAGGTCGGCGCGTCGGAACAGCGCCTGGACGCGATACCGCACGTCGTTCCAGATCTCCACCAGCATGCGCGAGACTCCTTCAGCCGATTCGCATTCACACCCGTAGGCCCCTACGTGGATGTCCGGCCCTTACGTGGAAGGCAGGGAGCGGCGAGGTCGAGAAGTGCCCGCGACAAGTCGAGGCGGTCGGCGCCGGTCATGACAGTCCCCCTTGTACTTCTACAAGACGCAGCGTAACACCGCTCTTGCAGAAGTACAAGGGGAGTGAGTCCGGCCCGCCCTACCGCTTCGCCGGCCCGCGATACGAGCGCTCGACCTCGTCGTTCACGTCGGTGGAGACCGGGTGGTCGCGCCAGAGCCAGCGCATCATCTCGGGCACCATCGGGCCGCCCATGCGCTGGCCGTGCGTGTTGATGCCCCAGATGTAGTTCAGGTCGTAGCCCTTTTCCTCGAGCGCGTCCTTCATCAGCACGTTCTGCCGGAACCAGTCGCGCTCCGGGTTGTACGTCCCATCACGCCCGACACCACGGTTGTCGTTGCGGCCGCCGTTCAGGAAGATGCGCAGCGGCTTCTTCTCGCTCTTGCGGATGATGTCCGGATAGACGTGCCCGCCGCGGATGTTGGTGTAGCTGCCGACGATGCTGAGGACCTTGCGGAACTGATCCGGGCGGTGCCACGCGACCGTGAACGCGGCAATCGCGCCACTGCTCGTGCCGCCGATCCCGCGGCGGTTCGGATCCTTCGTGATGTTGTAGTCCCTGGAGAGCGCCGGCAGCAGCTCATCGACGATGACCCTGGCGTACAGGTCGTCGAGCGCGTTGTACTCCTGTGGCCGGTTGGTCGTCTGGTCGCCCCATTGCTTCGGATTCGGTTCGGGCTGCTCGGGCGTGCGTCCGGGGTTGATGAACGCCGTGATGATCACCGGCAGCTCGCGGCGGTAGATCAGGTTGTCGAGCACGTTCGGCGCGCGCACCGACCCGTTCGGGTCGATGAACGCCTGACCGTCCTGGAAGATCATGAGGTCGGCTTCCACCGCCGGGTCGTACTGCGCCGGCACGTGCACCCAGTAGGTGTGCTGCGTGCCCGGGTACGACGGGCTGTCGGGTAGCACGAACGGCCCGCGCAGTTCACCCTTCGGCACCCCCTCGCGTTCCAGCGAGTCGGGACCGAGCGTGTAGTACTGGTTCATGTCGGGGCCGGCCGGCGTCTGCGCGACGCCATCCGCTGGCAGACAGGCGCTGGCTGCCACGGTGGCGAAGCAGGCCACGGCCGCACGTATCGAGGGCAATCTGGACATGGCGGTTCCCCTGGGACGCGGGGCACGATATCACGGACATCTCCACGCGCCCTGGCGCCAGACCAGGGACGGCGAGCGGCGCGGCTCAGTCGCCGGCGGCCACGACGCGGGCCGTGCGGGTCACCGTGCGTCCGTCGGCGAGGGCAGGTGGCGCGTCGACCGCGAGCTGACCGCACGCCGCGCGGATGTCGCGCCCGCGGCTCTTCCGCACCGAGACGGTCACGTGCGCGTCGGCGAGAATCTGCGCGAAGCGGTCCACGCGCTCGTCCGAGGGGCGCGCGAAAGGTATCCCCTCGGCAGCGTTCAGCGGCAGCAGGTTCACCTTCGCCTTGATGCCGTGCAACAGCGTCACGAGCCGTCGCGCGTCCTCCGGCGTGTCGTTGACGCCGTCGAGCATCACGTACTCGAAGGTGATGCGGTTGCGCTTCTTCAGCGGAAACGCGCGACAGGCGTCCATCAGCTGCGCGAGCGTGTACTTGCGGTTGATAGGGACGATGGCGTCGCGCTGGGCTTCGGTGGTGGCATGCAGCGAGACGGCGAGGTTTGGCATCCACGGCTCGGCGGCCAGTCGTTCCATCGCCGGCACGAGCCCGACGGTCGAGAGGGTCACGCGCCGCGGTGAGACGGCCAGGCCGTGCTCGTCGGCCAGCATCCGCAGCGCCTTCATCGTCGCGTCGTAGTTGTGCAGCGGTTCGCCCATCCCCATCAGGACGATGTTGAAGGGCGTGTCGAGGAAGCCCAGGTCGGCGGCGAGCACCCGGACCTGTCCGGCGATTTCGCCCGCCGTGAGGTGGCGAACGAGGCCCATCGTGCCGGTCAGGCAGAAGGCGCACGTCATCGCGCAGCCGACCTGCGTCGAGATGCAGAAGGTCTGTGCCGGCGTGTCGGGGATGAAGACCGACTCGATCTCGCGGCCGTCGGCCAACCTGAACAGGAACTTGGTGGTGCCGTCCACCGAGACGTCCTTGCGGACGAGCTGGGGGGTCTGCACCCGGGTCGCCTCGGCGAGCCGCACGCGGAGGGGCCGTGACAGCGTGGTCATCAGCGCCGGGTCGGTGACCCCCTTCTTGTGAATCCACCGGAACACCTGCCGCCCCTGAAACGGCTTGCCGCCCAGGCCGACGACGAGGTCGGTCATCTCGGCCGGGTCCAGTTCGGCGAGGTCGGGAACGGCGGCGACGGGGGACGGACTGGACATTGCTACTACTGTCTACCGTCTACCGGCTCCCGTCCAGGGCTTACCATCCTTACTTGGCTCCTTGACTCCTTGGCTCCTTGGCTCCTTGGCTCCTTGGCTCCTTGGCTCCTTGGCTCCTTGGCTCCTTG
>CAYMAG010000009.1:68271-88262 GCA_964388335.1 uncultured Vicinamibacteraceae bacterium
CTCCTTGACTCCTTGACCCCTTGACCCCTTGGTTCCTTCGTTCCTTCGTTCCTTCCACCTCCTGATATCATGTCTGTTTCCGGGGGCCGCGGCGCGTCGCCACGGGCACCCGGCCCACCCATCCATGATTGTTCACGACACCCTTCCGAACGGCGTCCGGCTCGTCACCGAGTCGATGCCGCACGTGCGCTCTGTCAGTCTCGGCGTCTGGCTGGCGCGCGGGTCGCGGCACGAGTCGGCCTCAGAAAGCGGCATGGCGCACCTCGTCGAGCACATGCTCTTCAAGGGCACGGCCCGCCGGTCGGCGGTGGACATCGCCCAGGACATCGACTCCATGGGTGGGCACCTCGACGCGTTCACGTCGAAGGAGTACGCGGGCTACTACATCAAGGTGCTCGACGAGCACGTACCGCGCGCCTTCGACATCCTGAGCGACCTCGTGCTGCACCCGTCCTTCCCCGAGGACGAACTCGAGCGCGAGAAGAAGGTGGTGCTCGAAGAGATCAAGATGGTCGAGGACACGCCCGACGACCTCGTCCACGAGATGTTCACCGAGCACTACTGGCAGGGGCATCCACTTGGCCGTCCCATCCTCGGCACGCCCGAGACGGTGTCGTCCTTCGATCGGGCGGCGCTGTTGGCGTACTTCCGCAACGCCTACGTCGGCCGCAACTTCGTCGTGGCCGCGGCCGGCCACCTCGATCACGCCGCACTGCGCGCGCTGGTCGAGCCGGCCTTCGGCGACGTGCCCGATGCCGGCGCCGACTGGGTGGACGCCGTCCCCGGGGGCGCGCCGCCGTTCATCGAACGCGAGAAGGATCTCGAGCAGAGTCACGTCGTGATCGGCACGCCGGGTCTTCCGCAGACGCACGGGGATCGCTATCCGTCGTACCTGCTGAACATCATCCTGGGCGGTTCGATGAGTTCACGGCTCTTCCAGAACATCCGCGAGAAGCGCGGTTTGGCGTATGCCGTGTTCAGCGGGCTCTCGGCGTATCGCGATACCGGGCTGCTGACCGTGTACGCCGGGTGCGCCGCCGATCGCGTGCCCGAGGTGGTCGACCTGGTCGTCGAGGAGTTCAAGACCCTGCGCACGACGCCCGTGTGCGACGAGGAGTTGCGCCGCGCCAAGGACCACCTCAAGGGCAGCCTGATGCTGAGCCTCGAGAGCACGTCGAGCCGCATGACGCACTTGGCGCGGCAGGAGATGTACTTTGGCGGACACGTCACGCTCGACGAGATTCTCGCCCGCGTCGAAGAGGTGTCGGCCGACGATCTCATGCGCGTCTCGCACGCCCTGTTCGCCGCCCAGCCCGTCGGCGTGACCACGCTCGGCCCACATGGAGCGCAGGCACTGAGCCGGACCAGGCTCGAGGTCGCCTGATGATCCGCCGGTATTCACAACCGGACATGTCGGCCATCTGGGCCGAACAACGCCGTTTCGAGTGCTGGCTGCAGGTCGAGCTCGCGGCTGCCGACGCCATGGCCGAGGCCGGCATCGTCCCCGCGGACGCCGCACGCGAACTCCGCGCCAGGGCGGCGTTCGACATCGAACGCATCGACGCGATCGAGCAGACCACCCAGCACGACCTGATCGCCTTCACGACCGCGGTGGCCGAACAGGTCGGCCCGGCGGCGCGATGGCTCCACTTCGGGCTGACGTCGTCTGATGTCGTCGACACCGCGTTGGCGCTGCAGATGCGGCAGGCGTGCGACCTCATCCTGCAGGACCTCGAGGACCTGGCGGCGGCCATCAAGGTGCGAGCCTTCGAGCAGCGCCGGACGCCGATGATGGGACGCACCCACGGCGTGCACGCCGAGCCGATGACCTTCGGCCTCAAGCTCGCGCTCTGGTACGCGGAAGTGCAGCGCGACATCGCCCGCATGCAGCGGGCGCGCGAGGCCATCGCCGTCGGCAAGATCTCGGGCGCGGTCGGCACGTTCGCGCATCTCCCACCGGCGATCGAAGCGCGGGTCTGCGAGATGCTCGGTCTCACGCCCGACCCGATCTCGACACAGGTCGTGCAGCGCGATCGTCACGCGGAGCTGATGAGCACGCTCGCGATCACCGCCGCCTCCATCGAGAAGTTCGCGCTCGAGATCCGCGGGCTGCAGAAGACCGAACTCGGCGAGGTCGAAGAGCCGTTCGCCAAGGGGCAGAAGGGCTCGTCGGCCATGCCGCACAAGCGCAACCCGGTAGGCTGTGAGCAGTTGTGCGGCCTGGCGCGCGTGGTCCGGGGTAACGCGATGGCGGCGCTCGAGAACGTTGCGCTCTGGCACGAGCGCGACATCTCGCACTCGTCGGTCGAGCGCGTGATTCTGCCCGACAGCTTTCTCGCCCTCGACCACATGCTGCGCCGCTTCACGCGGATCGTCGCCGGCATGGTGGTCTATCCCGATCGCATGCTCGAGAACCTCGCGCGGTCACGCGGCGTGGTGTTCTCCGGCCAGGTGCTGCTCGAACTTGCGAAGCGGGGCCTCGCACGCGAGCGCGCCTACGAACTCGTGCAGCGCAACGCCATGCGGTCGTTCCACGAGAAGACCGACTTCAAGCCGCTGCTGCTGGCCGACGCCGACGTGGCCGCCGTCCTCGAGCCCGCGGACGTCGAGCGAGCCTTCGACCTCGACGTACAGCTGCAGCACGTGGATACAATCTTCACCCGCGTGTTCGGAGAGACCCCTGAGGCCTGAAGCCTGAAGCCCGAAGCCCGAAGCCCGAAGCCTGGAGCCCGTCCTTGCCCACTCACACCGTGCGCGTCTTCGTCACCCTCAAGCCTTCGGTCTTCGACCCGCAGGGCCACACCATTGTCGAGGCGCTGCACTCGATGGGCCATGCCCGCGTCGCCGACGTCCGGCAGGGCAAGTACTTCGAAGTGCGGGTCGAGGCCGAGTCGAGCGATGAAGCCACGACGCTCGTTCGAGAGATCGCCGACACGCTGCTCGCCAACCCTGTCATCGAGAGCTACAGGCTCGAGGCCTGAGCATGGCCATGACGTTCGCCATCGTCGTCTTCCCCGGCTCGAACTGCGATCACGACGCGTATCACGCCGTGAAGCACGTGCTCGGCCAGCCCGCGCACTTCCTGTGGCACAAGGACACGAGTCTGCAGGGCGCAGACGTGGTGATTCTGCCGGGGGGGTTTTCGTACGGCGACTACCTGCGCACCGGTGCCGTGGCGCGGTTCTCGCCGGTGATGAAGGCCGTGTCCGAGTTCGCCGCACAGGGCGGGCCTGTCCTCGGTATCTGCAACGGCTTCCAGGTGCTCACCGAGGCCGGCCTCCTCGAGGGGGCGTTGCTGCGCAACCGGGGGCTGAAGTTCCGCTGCGAGCACGTGTCCGTGCGCGTCGAGCAGGCCGACACGCCCTTCACCGCAGGGTGCACGCCGGGTCAGGTGCTCAACCTGCCGATTGCGCACGGGGATGGGAACTACTACGCCGCGCCCGACGTCATCGAGCGGCTCGAGCGTGACCGGCAGGTCATCTTCCGGTACGCCACCGCCGACGGCATCGTGACGGACGCGGCGAACCCCAACGGGTCGATCAACGGCATTGCGGGCATCTGCAACGCGGCGCGCAACGTGGTCGGCTTGATGCCCCATCCCGAGCGTGCCTGCGAGGCCCCGCTCGGCAGCACGGATGGGCTGGCGGTCCTGTCGTCGGTCGTCGAGAGCCTGCGGACGACGGGCGCCGTCTGACGCGCGTTTCGTGGAGACGTTCATGTCCGACCAGAAGCCCGCCGCGCAGTTGCCGCCGATTACCCCCGACGTCCTCGACCGCCACGGCCTCGAGCCCGACGAGTACGCCCGCATCGTCGAGATGCTCGGCCGCGAGCCGAACATGACCGAACTGGGCATGTTCTCGGTGATGTGGTCCGAGCACTGCAGCTACAAGAGTTCGCGCATCCACCTGAGGACGCTGCCGACACAGGGCCCGCGCGTGCTGCAGGGCCCGGGCGAGAACGCCGGCGCCGTCGACATCGGCGATGGCCTCGCCGCGGTCTTCAAGATCGAATCGCACAACCATCCGTCGTTCATCGAGCCCTACCAGGGCGCCGCGACGGGCGTGGGTGGCATCATCCGCGACATCTTCACGATGGGCGCCCGCCCGATTGCGCTGCTCGACTCGTTGCGCTTCGGCACGCTCGACAACGCTCGGACGCGCCGCACGGTCGATGGTGTCGTGGCGGGCATCGCCGGCTACGGCAACAGCATCGGCATTCCCACGGTCGGGGGCGAGGCGGCATTCGACGCCTGCTATGCCGGCAATCCGCTGGTCAACGTGTTCTGTCTCGGCATTGCGAAGGCCGACGCCATCATCAAGGGCCGGGCCGAGGGTGTCGGCAACCCCGTCTACTACGTCGGCGCCAGCACGGGCCGCGACGGCATCCACGGCGCGACGATGGCCTCGGCCGAGTTCGACGCTGCATCGGCGGAGAAACGTCCTGCGGTGCAGGTCGGCGACCCCTTCATGGAGAAGCTGTTGCTCGAGGCGTGCCTCGAGGTGCTGAAGACGGGCGCCGTGCGCGGGCTGCAGGACATGGGCGCGGCCGGTCTGTCGTGCGCCACGTCGGAAATGAGTGCGCGCGGCAACCTCGGCATGGACGTCGACGTGACGCTCGTGCCGCAGCGCGAGACCGGCATGACGCCGTACGAGATCATGCTGTCGGAGTCGCAGGAGCGCATGCTGCTCGTGGTCGACGAAGGCCGCGAGGCCGAGGTTGAGGCGGTGTTTGCCAAGTGGGACCTGCACGCCGCGAAGATTGGCCACGTGACCGACGATGGGCGCGTGCGCGTGCGCGAGCACGGCGTGGTGGTTGCGGACGTCCCGGCGAAGGCGCTGGCCGACGAGGCTCCGTTGTACGACCGTCCTTCGCGTCGTCCCGCTGCACTCGACGAACTGCAGAAGCTCGACGCGTCGCACTTCAGGAGCTTCGGCCCGGCGGACGAGGTGCTGCGGCAGTTGCTGCAGAGGCCGACCATCGCGAGCAAGCGCTGGATCTACCGCCAGTACGACCACATGGTGCGCACCAACACGCTCGTGCTCGCCGGTCAGGGCGCGCCGGTGGTGCGGGTGAAGGGCACGTCGAGCGCTCTCGCGATGTCGGTGGACGGCAACGGCCGCTATGGCCAGGCCGATCCGAGGATGGGCGCGATGCTGGCGGTCGCCGAGGCGGCGCGCAACGTGGCGTGTGCCGGCGGGGTGCCGATTGGTGCGACGAACAACCTGAACTTCGGCAACCCCGAACGTCCCGAGATCATGTGGCAGTTCATCGAGGCCGTGAAGGGCATCGGCGAGGCGTGCCGCTTTTTCGAGATTCCCATCACGGGCGGGAACGTCAGTCTCTACAACGAGACCGATGGCCAGCCCATCTTCCCGACGCCGGTGCTCGGCATCGTCGGACTGGTCGCCGACGCATCGAAGGTAGTCGGACGCGCGTTCCCCGATGCCGGACTGACGGTGCTCCTGCTCGGCACGACGCGCGCCGAACTCGGGGCGACCGAGTACCTGCACGCCGTCCACGGACAGGTCCGGGGACTGCCGCCGCAGGTCGACCTCGCCCACGAACGCGCGCTGCAGGAGGTGCTGCCGGCCCTCGTGCAGGCGGGGCTGGTGCAGGCGGCGCACGACTGCTCCGAGGGCGGCCTCGCGGTGGCGCTCGCGGAATGCTGCTTCGGCGGCGTCGGCGCGGCAGTTGCTCTCCCGGGTGCGGCCAACGACCTGGCCGTTCCGGTCGCGCACGCCGCGCTGTTCAGCGAGTCGGCCGGACGCGTCCTGCTGGCGGTGCGGCGGCTCAACGTCGACAGCGTTCTGACGCGGTGCCAGGAGGCTGGTCTTCCGGTTGCTGCCATCGGAGAGACCGGTGGCGACCGGCTGCGCATCACGGTGGACGACGCCATGAGTATCGACAGCGACGTGGCGTCACTCGTCGCACTCTGGGGTGGAGCGCTGGAAGCGGCGCTCACCACGACCGGCAGCCACGACTGACAGGGAAGGGCGGGACGCGTGGACGAGTGGAAGGAAGAATGCGGCATCTTCGGAATCTTCGGGCACTCCGAGGCTGCGAATCTCGCGTACCTGGGACTCTTCGCGCTGCAGCATCGCGGACAGGAGAGCGCGGGGATTGCGGCGGCTGACGGGCACCACGTCGCCGTGTCGCGGGGCATGGGCTACGTGGCCGACATCTTCGACGATCGGACACTGACGTCGCTCAACGGGCACGGCGCCATCGGACACACGCGGTACTCCACCGCCGGCGAGAGCCGGCTCGCCAATGCCCAGCCGTTCCTGATTGACTGCGCGCACGGGCAGATGGCGATCTGTCACAACGGCAACCTGGTCAACGCCGGCGAGCTGCGCCACGACCTCGTGTCACAGGGTTCGATCTTCCAGACGAGCAGCGACACCGAGGTGGTGCTGCACCTCTACGCGAAGTCGCGTGCCGCGACGCCCGAAGACGCCATCATCGAATCCCTGCACCAGGTGAAGGGCGCCTATTCGCTGCTCGTCCTCACTCCGGATCGCCTGATCGTGGCGCGGGATCCGCACGGGTTTCGTCCGCTCGCGCTGGGACGACTCGGTGAGGCCTGGATCGCCTGCTCCGAGACGTGTGCGCTCGACCTGATCGGCGCGACGTATGTGCGCGACGTGGAGCCCGGCGAAGTGGTCGTGATCACGGCCCAGGGCATACGGTCGATTCGACCGTTCGCCCAGGCCCAGCGCGCGCACTGCGTGTTCGAGCACGTGTACTTCGCGCGTCCCGACAGCTACGTCTTCGGTCGCAGCGTCAACGAGACGCGGACCGCGATGGGGCGCAAGCTGGCCGACGAGTCGATGGTGGATGCGGACGTCGTCGTGCCCATTCCCGACTCGGGCGTCTGCGCGGCCATCGGCTTCTCGGAGGCGTCGGGCATTCCCCTGCGCATGGGGCTCATCCGCAACCACTACGTCGGACGCACGTTCATCCAGCCGCAGCAATCGATCCGCCACTTCGGCGTGAAGGTGAAGCTGAATCCGGTGCGCAGCATCCTGGAGGGCAAGCGGGTGGTGCTCATCGACGACTCGATTGTGCGCGGCACGACCAGCCGGAAGATCGTCCGCATGGTGAAGGCTGCCGGCGCCCGTGAAGTGCACATGCGCATCAGTTGTCCGCCGACGATCTCGCCGTGCTTCTACGGCGTGGACACGCCGCGCCGGTCTGAACTCATCGCCGCCACGCATACGCTCGAGGAGATTCGGACGTACCTCGACGCCGATACACTCGCCTACCTGAGCCTGGATGGACTGCTCAGCACCGTGCAGTCGGACCGCACGTCGTACTGCTCGTCGTGCTACACGGCGACGTATCCGGTCGAGTTCCCCAAGGATCAGGACGCCTACCTGCAACTGGCCCTCAAGCTCGACAAGGTGCCGATCGGGGTCGAGGACTGACATGCGACGAAGGCTCTCCATCGTCGCGTGCGCCCTGAGTGTGGCGGTGATGGCCGGGGCCGTTCCGGCGCCCGGGCAGACGCCCGCCGCGCCGCCGGCGTCCACCACCGGCCCAGAGTTGTCGCTTGCCGCGGCCATCGACCGGCTCGGCGACCTCGACTACAAGGTGCGCATCGGCGCATCCGCGATCGTGCGACGGGCGCCGGCCGCGGAGGCCGTCCCCGCGCTGCTCGAGGCCTCGCGCGCGCACAAGGACGGCTACGTCCGCTTCCGCGCGCTCGTCCTGCTCGCCGGGTTCAACGACCCGCGTTCTGCCGCGCTCATGCGGTCGCTCTTCGGCGACCCGAACGACCGTCTCCGCGAAGTAGCCTATGCGTACGTCGAAGAGCATCCCGACCCGGCACTCGTACCGCGCCTGATTGCCGCCGTCGATACCGAGCAGGCCGACTTCGTCCGCCCGGCGCTCGTGCGGGCGCTGGCCGCGCACGGAACAGACGCGCGCGTCCAGGCGGTGATGAAGCGGGAAGTGATGCGCGGCGTCGACTTCTTCCGCGCGTCGGTGATCGAGGCGCTGGGGGACCACGCGGGCGTCTACGCCTTCGACGAGCTTGCTGGCATCGCCGCCCTCGAGGGTCCGCTCCAGGACGACGCGGTACGTGCGCTGGGGAAGCTGGGCGACACGCGGGGTATCCCGGTGCTGGCGAAGCTGCAGCGTGATGCGTCGCGCGAGATGCAGCCGGTGATTGCCGCCGCGATCTGCCTGCTCGGCCGCAACTGCGATGCGCACCTGCGATTCGTCCGTGAGTCGCTGCAGTTCGGCGTCCAGCATACCGGGTACCAGGAGCTGGTGCGGTCGTCGGCGGCAGCGATGGCCGACCTCGCCGCAGCTGGCCACACGACGGCGCTGCAGGCGCTCTTCGAGATTGGGATGCCGAGCAACGAGCCCGCGCGTGCCCCTGTGGCGCTGATGCTCGGGTCTGCCGTGATGCGGAACGTGCCCCTGCTGCTCGACGCGTGGCTCGGTCTGCCGAGGCAGCCTGCGACGCTGCTGTTGCGTGACGCGTTCGACATGCTCGAAGAGGACTATGCCGAGGAGCGCTTCTACGCTGCGGTACGCCGCGCCTTCTGGGCTGCCCCCGAAGGGTCGCCGGCGCGCCAGTCCGCCCAGACGCTCATCACGGCACTCGAGTTCTGACCCATGGATTACAAATCGACAGGTGTGGACATCGAAGCCGGCGCCGAAGTCGTGCGCCGCATCAAGGGCCTCGCACAGGCGACCTTCACGCCAGGCGTGCTCTCGGAGATCGGCGCGTTCGGCGGACTGTTCCACCTCGGCGGAGCCGGCGGGACCGACCCTGTTCTGGTGGCGAGCGCCGACGGTGTGGGCACCAAGCTGAAGGTGGCGTTCATGATGAATCGCCACACGACGATCGGTGAAGATCTCGTCAACCATTGCGTCAACGACATCCTCGTGCAGGGGGCTCGGCCCCTCTTCTTCCTCGACTACCTGGCCACGGGGCGCCTGTCGCCGGACGTCGCGGTCCAGATCGTGGAGGGACTGGCGAGGGCGTGCGCCGAGAACGGTTGCGCGCTGCTCGGTGGCGAGACCGCCGAGATGCCCGGCTTCTACCTCGACCGCGAGTACGACCTCGCCGGCTTCATCGTCGGAACCGTCGAACGCGACCGTGTCATCACGGGACAGGGGATTGCGCAGGGCGACGTCCTGATCGGCCTCCCATCGTCCGGGCTTCACACCAACGGCTATTCCCTGGCCCGCCGTATCGTCTTCGACACCCTGATGTTCGGCGTGCACGATGTCGTGCCGGAGCTTGGCGGCAGCATCGGTGACGTCCTGCTGACGCCGCACCGGACCTACCTGAAGACCGTGCTGCCGCTCGTGGACGCGCGGCTGGTACGCGGCCTCGCGCACATCACCGGCGGTGGCCTGACCGACAACGTGCCCCGCATACTGCCCGAAGGCCTCGACGCACGCATCGACCGGTCCACCTGGCAGGTGCCCGCAGTGTTCACCTGGCTGGTCGAAAAGGGCGACGTGCCCACGGCCGACGCATGGCGCACCTTCAACATGGGCATCGGACTCGTGATCGTCGTCCCGCAAAGCCTCGCCGCCGACGTGCTGGCGCGGCTGCACGCGTCGGGTGAGACAGGGGCGGTCGTCATCGGTGAGATCGTGCCTGGCGGCCGCACGGTGCAATACGCCGGGTAGACGTGGGTGAACGGGCGTCGCGGCGTGGGTCATATTCGACTTGCGTTATTGTATGCTGTGGAGCATACTTCATGCTGTCATGGATATGACTCCAATCACACGGACGACCCTGTTGCTGCCCGACGTGCTGCTGGACGAGGCGCGTTCAGTCACCGGGTACACGTCGAAGACCGACACCGTGATTTTTGCCTTGCGTGAGGTCGTGCGCCGTGGGCGCGTCGACGACCTCAAGGCGCTGATGGGCAAGGTCACCTTCGAGTTCGACCCGGCGGGCATGCGGGCCAAAGACCGGGCGCGATGATCGTCGCCGACACGTCGGTCTGGGTGCAGGCGTTGCGCAGGCGAGCGAGCGACGAGGCCAGCCTCCTGGGGAAGCTGCTCGATGCCGATGACGTGGCGCTGCCGCTGCCGGTGCGCATCGAACTGCTCGCTGGCGTGTCGGCCGAACAGCGCCCCGCCCTCACGCGTGCTCTGGCGGCACTGCCTGTCGCTCGTCCGACCGAAGAGACCTGGACGCAGGTCGAACGGTGGGGGCAGGCCGCTGCGCGTGCGGGGCAGCACTTCGCGATCACCGACCTCTTGATCGCAGCACTCACGAGTGAACTCGGCGCGCTGATCTGGTCGCTCGACAGCGACTTTCAACGCATGGCCGACCTGGGCTTCGTGCAGCACTATTGAGCACGCCCTCGCCCCGGCCGGCCGCCGCGTCTACCGCATCGACGCCATGTCGATGACGAAGCGGTACTTCACGTCATTGCGCAGCATCCGCTCGTACGCCGCATCGATGTCCTGCATCCGTATCATCTCGACGTCCGAGACGATGCCGTGCGCGGCGCAGAAGTCGAGCATCTCCTGCGTTTCCTTCAACCCACCGATCAGCGATCCGGCGATGCTGCGCCGGCGGAACACCAGGGGCATCACCGAGGGGGACGGATGCGGTTCGGCTGGTGCGCCGAGCAGCACCATGGTGCCGTCGCGCTTGAGCAAGGTCGTGTACTGATCGAGGTCGTGCGCGGCCGCCACGGTGTTGATGATGAGGTCGAAGCTGTCGGCGTGCGCCTGCATCGCCGTCGCGTCCCGCGAGATCACCACGGCGTCGGCGCCCAGCCGCTTGCCGTCGGCCACCTTGCTGACAGACGTGGTGAAGAGCACCGTCTCTGCCCCCATCGCGTGCGACAGTTTGACGCCCATGTGGCCGAGTCCGCCCAGTCCAGCGATGCCGACTTTCCTGCCGGGGCCGGCATTCCAGTGCCGCAGCGGTGAGTATGTCGTGATACCCGCGCACAGAAGAGGGGCCGCCGCGGCCGGGTCCAGCGAATCCGGCACGCTCAGCACGAAGCCTTCGGTCACCGTGATGGACGTCGAGTAGCCGCCGTACGTCATCTGCCCGGGAATGTGGGCATCCGGGCTGTTGTAGGTCATGGTCATGCCGCGGTCGCAGTACTGCTCGAGCCCCTCGTGACAGCTCGAACACTGCTGACACGAATCCACCAGGCAGCCCACGGCGACCGTCTGGCCCATGCCGAACTTCGTGACCTCGGCACCGACGGCAGTGACGCGCCCGACAATCTCGTGCCCTGGAACGCAGGGGTAGACGGTGCCGGGCCATTCGCTGCGCGCCGTGTGCAGGTCGGAGTGGCAGACGCCGCAATACAGGATGTCGATCCGGACGTCGCGTGGGCCAACGTCTCGCCGCTGGATGGAGAGAGGACGGAGCGGGCTCATGGCGTCGCTCGCGGCATACGCCGAGGCAGTGAACATCCCTGTATGGTACTCGGTCGCCTCTCCAGCGCCACGCGCCGGTGCAACGCTCACGACAGCAGCAGTTCGAGATCCTCGCGCCTGAGTTGACGCAGAACCGAGGCGTCCGCACGCACGACGGCATCGGCCAGTTCGCGTTTCGACTGCTGCAGCTCCAGCACTTTCTCTTCCACCGTGTCACGTGCGATCAGCCGATACGCGAAGACCGACCGCGTCTGCCCGATGCGGTGTGCGCGGTCGATCGCCTGGGCCTCGACGGCGGGGTTCCACCACGGGTCGAGCAGGAAGACGTAGTCGGCCGCCGTCAGATTCAGCCCCAGCCCGCCGGCCTTGAGGCTGATGAGGAAGAGCGGGCACGGCCCCTGCTGGAAGCGCCGGACGCGTGCCTCCCGGTCCCTCGTGCGGCCGTCGAGGTACTCGTACGCGAGCCGCGCAGCCTCGAGTCGCGTACGGACCAGCGCGAGCAGCGACGTGAACTGCGAGAACACGAGCACCTTGCGGCCGTCGTCGACCAGCTCCTGCAGTCGCGGCAGGAGGAGGTCGAGCTTTGCCGACGGCGCGTCCGCGTAGGCCGGATCCACCAGGACCGGGTGACAGGCTGCCTGCCGCAGGCGCAACAGCGCCTCGAGCACCTGCAGCGTCTGCCGCCCGGACGGCCCCTGCCTTCCCTTCCCGAGCAGCGCGGCGCGGTAGTGCTGGCGCAGGGTGTCGTAGACGCGGCGTTGCGCGGGCTCCAGGTCGCAGTACAGCGTCTGCTCGGTGCGGGCCGGCAGCTCGGTGGCCACCTGCTCCTTCGTTCGGCGCAGGATGAACGGACGGAGCCCGCGCGCCAGCAGGTCCAGCATCCCGTCGTCGGGCGTCCGGCCTCCCGCGCCGGTGGCCGCGAACGCCATCGACGAGCCGAGCAGGCCGGGATTGAGGAATGCGAACAGGCTCCACAGCTCGCCGAGATGGTTCTCGATGGGGGTGCCGCTGAGGGCCAGTCGATGCTGCGCCTTCAGCAGTCGCGCGGCCTTGGCCGACGCCGTGGCCGCATTCTTGATGGCTTGGGCCTCGTCCAGTATCGCGTAATCGAACGCGCACGCCTTGAGGTGTGCGATGTCGCGCCGGAGCGTGCCGTAGGTCGTGATGACCACATCGTGGCCGGCGAGCCGGTCGAGGTCTTCGCGCCGGCGGCTGCCCGTGGCGTCGAGCACACGCAACTCCGGCGCGAAGCGGCGTGCCTCCTGCTGCCAGTTGAAGACGAGCGAGCGAGGAACCACGATGAGCGATGGCAGACGCGGGTCGCCGGCCTGGGCGCGTGCAATCCGACGCGACTCGAGCGCCGCGAGCACCATCACCGTCTTGCCGAGTCCCATCTCGTCTGCAAGGCAGCCGCCGAAGCCGAATCGGCGCAGGAAGGTGAACCACCCGAGGGCATCGCGCTGGTAGTCGCGCAGCGCGCCCCGGAAGGTCGGGGGCGCGTCCTCCGGCGCTACGCCGGCGAACGCTGCCAGCTCTGCGCGCCGCAGAGCGAACGTCTCGTCCCACGTGGCAGCCGGCTGTTCCGCGAGCCAGGCGTCGAGCAGTGCGGCCTGCGACGGCTCGAAGCGGACGTGGTCCCCCTCGGGCACACCCAGACCCGCCACGCGCGCGTGACGCGCCAGCCAGTCGTCGGGCAGAAGGCCGAACGAGCCGTCGCCGAGCGTCACGAACGCGTCGCCTCGCCGTGCCGCGGCCGCCAGGGCCGGAAGCTCGGCGGTCAGGTCGTCGAATGCGACGTGGCCGTGCAGCTCGAACCAGTCGATGCCCGAGCGGACGCCCAGCGTCGACGCGCCCGCGGGGCGAAAGCGCTTGCCCTCGGCCTCGACGCGCCAGCCGTCCGGAACGAGCGCACGCACCAACCCGGGCAGCGCCGCCTCGGCGAGGTCGAGCCGCGGGCTGTTCGTGGTCCAGTCGGTCACGCTGCGCACGCCCAGGGTCGTCAGCCGGCCCAACGCGTCACGCTCCGCGTCGTGGTCGCGTCGCCACGCCACGCGCGCGGCAGCGTCGAAGGCGAGCGGCTGTCCGGACGCACCATCCACCTCGACGTCCCCGTAGGCGAAGGCGACCTGCACGTCGAGACGTCCCCGCCATGCCATTGCGTGACGGGCGGTGCGGTCTGGGCGCAGGCGGACGATGGGCGTGGGCGAGGTGGTGCGCGTCTCCACCCGCAGCTCGTCCGGGCAGTCGAGCTGCGTGAGGTTCGACGCCGCCAGTGCTTCGAGCAGACGAGTCGCCCCGGCCCGTGGCACGCTCACCGTCCCCGTACTGACGAGGCCGGCGAGCCACCGCTGGCCGCCGCCCGTGTCGAAGGCAGCGATGCGCGGCGAGTCGCCCGGCGCGAGTGGCCGCCAGAGCACCACCGCGCCGGTCAGAAACAATGCATCGGTCAGGGGACGTTCGCGTCCCTCCTGCTCGATTACGCCACCGACGGTGTAGCCGGTCTCGGGCTTACCGGTCACCCGCAGGCGGAACGTGGCGGGTGCTGAGTCGAGCGCAATCGGCGTGGGTGTCGGCTCGGGCTGTCCGTCGTGGGACCAGCGAAGCAGCAGACGACCGGTGCCGCACAGTCGCGGGACGAGGTCGCGCTGCAGCGTGGGCGTCAGCACGAAGGTGGACGGCACCGGCAACGTGGCACCGAACCCGTCCCAGTTGCCGCCATAGGCCGGTTGCGCGCCGCAGAGGCGTTCGAGGATCTGCCGGTCGTGCTCGTCGGGCAGACGCGACACCTGCTCGCGCGTCAGCATCGCCGCGCGCGGTTTCGTCCAACCCCCGCGCCTCTTCCGCTCGCGCACCTGCAACTCCACCAGCATCCCCTGCAGCGTCGTGGACCGGAGCGGATCGAACACGTACATCAGCTCGTGCTCCGGGAGCGCGTGGCCGGGGAGAGAAGGACCGGGCGTGATGCGAGCGAAGAACGCCTCCCAGGCCGTGCGTGGCGGCGCCGTCGCGGGCCCTGACCAGCGCGGTAGCGGCAGCTCGTCGATGTCGTCGGAGACGTCGATGTCGCCGAAGTCGAAACCGAGATCCGCCGGGACGTCGAGCAACCGGCCGCTGTCGGCCCGCAGCACCACGGCCCAGAGGTGTTTGCAGATCTCGCTCGAGCTGGCGAAGAACGGGCAGGTGCAGCGAGCCTCGAGGACGTCGCCCGAGAGCGTGAGCGACACCTCATAGCCAACCGAACCGCGGACTTCTGCCGACACGCTCGCGCTGTTGGCGTGGACGATGGTGACGCGGCCCTGTCGCAGGTAGGCCTCGCCCCGCGTGCGGGAGCGGTCAGTGACGCAGTGACGGAGCGCGGCGGCGAGGGTGCGGGGCATTGGGGCGCGACCATCAATCATGACGCAGAGCGATCGAATTCGTCCCAAACCTGTGGCGCCCGAACGAGCGCTCGGCTATTCTCGCAGGCGCATGCGCGAGCGTGTGACGCCGCGCGCCTCGTGTCGAGGTGGCGTGAGCGCGGTCACGCACGGGAGGTCCAGATGGCACGCAATCCGGTCGGCTGGTTCGAGCTGTACGTACAGGACATGGACCGCGCGAAGGGATTCTACGAGGCCGTGTTCCAGTGCACGCTCGAACGGCTCGCGAGCCCCGACGTCGAGATGTGGGCGTTTCCGATGTCGATGGATGCTCCCGGCAGCGCCGGTGCGCTCGTGCGGATGCCCGGCGTGCCATCTGGCGGCAACAGCACCATGATCTACTTCAATTGCGACGACTGCGCCGTCGAGGGTGGACGTGTGGCCGGGGCCGGCGGCAAGGTCCATCGCGAGAAGATGTCGATTGGCCAGTACGGGCACATCGTGCTGGCCGTGGACACCGAGGGCAACATGTTCGGGTTGCACTCCATGCAGTGATCCGAAACGTCCTCGTGTGAAGGATTCCGTCGGCGCTGCGAGGCCTGGACGCGGCCCCCGTGGGGCGGTAATCGACGTGGCGACGGGCAACATGAGCCGGCGTGCGCAGTGCGGCGCACGACGGACCGGCCCCGGCTCGGCGTACCATGGCGGAACCGACCATGTCATCGATTGCGCCCGTCCCCGCCTTCACCCCCGGATCCAGACGGCTCGGCCTCCTCATATCGGGACGAGGGAGCAACATGCAGGCCATCCTCGAGGCGATTTCGGGGGGTACGCTCGACGCCACCATCGCGCTGGTTCTGTCCAACCGGGCGGACGCCGCCGGACTTCGTCGCGCGGCTGACGCAGGGATCGAGACCCTCGTGCTCGACCACCGAGAGGCCGCCTCCCGGGAGGCGTACGATGTCGCGGTGGCCGACGCGCTCGCTGCACGCCGGGTCGACCTCGTGTGTCTTGCGGGCTTCATGCGGCTGCTCGGGCCCGCGCTGCTCGACCGCTTCCCGCAGCGCGTCCTCAACATCCATCCCTCCCTGTTGCCGGCTTTCCCGGGGCTGGCGGCCCAGCGGCAGGCCTTCGAGCACGGAGTCAAGGTGGCAGGCGCCACCGTCCACCTCGTGACCGAGGCGCTCGACGCCGGACCCATCGTCGCGCAGGCCGCCGTTCCGGTTCGCGACGACGATACGGTGGACACGCTGTCGGCGCGCATCCTCATCGAAGAGCATCGCCTGTACCCGGTCGCGATCGCTCGGGTGCTCGCCGGCGGGTGGCGCGTCGAGGGGCGCCGCTTCGTCGTGGAGGATCAGGCCCGCCGAGGGGAGGGCGGGTCGGGGCCGGTCAGCGTGAGCACGGCGACCTCCGGCGGGCAATTGATGCGGCAGGGCACGTAGACGGTGCCGATGCCGCGGCTCACGTACAACGAGGTCGTGGCGGAGGTCAGGAGCCCTGCGGCGATGGGGAACTTGCGCGCGGCCACGGCCCCGAGCAGCGGGAGATGGACCTGCCCCCCATGCGTGTGTCCGGCCAGGACGGCAGGCAGGCCGAGGGCCGCGGCATCGACGAAGCGCTGGGGATCGTGGGCCAGTACCAGCGTGGATGGCGACGCTCCCTCGGCCAGGCGCGCCAGGGTGGCGCGCTCGCGCGTCCAGTAGCGGAGGCCGATCAGGTCGAGTGACGCGCCCCGGACACGCAACGTCGTCCGCGCATCGCGCAACACGACCACACCCGCGCGTCGCAGCGCCCGCGGCACGCCGTTGTCGTCGTCGTGATTGCCAAGAATCGCGAAGACGCCGTGGCGCGCCGACAGGGGCGCGAACGGTTCGGCCGATCCCGGGATGTACCGCCGGTCGCGCCCCGTGACGTAGTCGCCACCGAGCACGATCAGGTCCGGTTGCTCCGCCTGCAGGAGCGCCACAGCGTGTCCGATGAAGGCGGCCGACGTGAAATCGCTGTGGTGCGTGTCGGTGATGAAGCCGATGCGCACGCCGGCCAGCGCGGGATCCAGGCCGACCACCGGGAGGGCGCTGCGGGTGATCTCGACGTGATGCCGTTCGTACAGGCTGCCGTGCGCCAGCGACCCCACCGCGAGGCCGACGCCCACGGCCGTCATCCAGCGGAGGGCGTCGCGGCGCGACGGAGCGTGTGGCGTGGGCGGCATGACGAACGCGGACCGGTGGGCCCGCGAGGTTTATAGTACGACCCGATGACGCCCGAATCGCAGCCGATGCTGTCGCTCGACGAGCAGGTGGCTTTCCTCACGAGGGGATGCACCGATGTCGTGCGCCCCGCCGACCTCCGCGCCAAGCTGCAGCGCAGCGCAGAGACGGCGCGCCCCCTCACGGTGAAGGTCGGGTTCGATCCGACGGCGCCCGACCTGCACCTCGGGCACACCGTCCTGCTGCGGAAGATGAAGCACTTCCAGGACCTCGGGCACCGGGTGATCTTCCTGATCGGCGCGTTCACCGGACTGATCGGCGATCCGTCCGGCCGCTCGAAGACGCGTCCCCCGCTGACCGCCGACGAGATTGCCGACAATGCCGAGACCTACAAGGCGCAGGTGTTCAAGATCCTCGACCCCGCCCGCACGGTCATCGACTTCAACGACCGATGGTTCGGCGCCATGCCGTCGGCGGACTGGGTCAAGCTCGCGGCGCGCTACAACGTGGCGCAGATGCTCGAACGCCGCGATTTCCGGCAGCGATTCGAGCAGGGCCAGCCGATTGCCATGCACGAGTTCCTGTATCCACTCGTGCAGGCGTACGACTCGGTGTTTCTGCAGGCCGACGTCGAACTCGGCGGCACGGACCAGCTGTTCAACCTGAACGTCGGACGGGATCTGATGCCCTCGTACGGCCTCGAGCCGCAGGTGGTGATGACCGTTCCGCTGCTGGTCGGGCTCGATGGCATCGAGAAGATGAGCAAGAGCCTCGGCAACTACATCGGGGTGAACGAGCCTGCCGAGGTCATGTTCCGGAAGCTGGTGGAGGATTTCCGCGGCAGCGACGAGGTCATGTGGTCATGGTTCACGCTGCTGACCGACCTGTCGAACGAAGAGATCGCGGCGTGGCAGGCGCGATTCGGCGCGGGCGACGTGTCTGCATCGGACCTCCGCTATGAGCTGGCGCGGCGGATCGTGCGCGACTTCCACGGCGAGGCGGCCGTCGAGGCGGCGCAACAGCAGGTGCGCGCGCGACATGCCGCCAGGCGTCGCCTGTCGGTCGTCGCCGGAACGGTCGGGGCGAGCGACCTGCCGGTGCGAGAGGTTTCGCGCGGCCAGTTCCTGCGCAAGGTGCTCGTGGAGGTCGGCTTTGCCTCATCGGTGAGCGATGCGAGCCGGAAGATCGCGCA
Organism: uncultured Vicinamibacteraceae bacterium; assembly: GCA_964388335.1. Lineage (GTDB taxonomy): Bacteria > Acidobacteriota > Vicinamibacteria > Vicinamibacterales > Vicinamibacteraceae > JAEZDP01. The sequence goes on from CAYMAG010000009.1 coordinate 86,409, forward strand.
GGGCGGTGTGCGGCTCGACGGCGAGGTCGTGACCGACATCAACGCGCCGGGTCCGGGCGACACCGCGCTGCTGCAGGTCGGCAAGCGCCAGATCGTGCGGATTCGGCCGGTGTGACCGTCGCCAGCACGATTCCTGTTGACATCGTGTCGGTGGTCTCCTAGGATAGCTGTTCGCCGGCCACGCCGGGGTGACGCACGTGGCAGACGCCATGGGGGTCGTCACGCCCGGACTGGAGCTGCGCAGCACCCGCTGCGGCACGCGCTCCACGGTGGTCAGGCGCACCGGCCCGTCCAGGCCGGTCGAGCCATACAGGCCAGGCGCACGAGGGCGAACGTCGCGGCAGCATCGCGACGCTCATTGGTGTCCGCGGTTGCGCTGAGCGGCAGGCGAAGGCCCACATTGAGGGCCCACCTGCAGGCCCAACCTGCAGGCCGGAAGCATTCGACACCGAGCAAAGTTTGGTGTTGACAGGTTCCTGATGGTTCGGTATTCTGGGTGAGTTCGCTTGATGACGGCGGACGCGGCAGTGGGGCGGCTCGAACGGGCGGCAACCTGCTCCGGTTCTTTGAAAACTGGATAGAACGTGCAAGCACGAACCTGTCAAGTATCAGCCTGGCTGTGAGGGGCATCCTTCGGGGTGTCGCAGGCAGCGAGGACAACTTGTAAATCAACAACGCTAGAGAGCCGATCAACAGGCGATCAACGTTGAAGTTCGCTGCAGTTGCGGAAACGCGGCTGTGGCACACGCTTTAACTTGAGAGTTTGATCCTGGCTCAGAATCAACGCTGGCGGCGTGCCTAACACATGCAAGTCGAACGTGAAAGGGGCTTCGGCCCTGAGTAAAGTGGCAAACGGGTGAGTAACGCGTGGGTGATCTACCTCTGGGTGGGGGATAACATTCCGAAAGGAGTGCTAATACCGCATGACATCCTGTTCTTGGATGAATGGAGATCAAAGCCGGGGACCGCAAGGCCTGGCGCCTGGAGAGGGGCCCGCGTCCGATTAGCTAGTTGGTGGGGTAACGGCCTACCAAGGCGACGATCGGTAGCCGGCCTGAGAGGGCGGACGGCCACACTGGGACTGAGACACGGCCCAGACTCCTACGGGAGGCAGCAGTGGGGAATTGTTCGCAATGGACGAAAGTCTGACGACGCAACGCCGCGTGAAGGATGAAGGTCTTCGGATTGTAAACTTCTGTTGGGTGGGAAGAACGGTCTCCGGGTCAATACCCCGGGGAACTGACGGTACCACCTGAGGAAGCCCCGGCTAACTCTGTGCCAGCAGCCGCGGTAATACAGAGGGGGCAAGCGTTGTTCGGAATTACTGGGCGTAAAGGGCGCGTAGGCGGCCTGCTAAGTCAGACGTGAAATCCCCCGGCTCAACCGGGGAACTGCGTCTGATACTGGTGGGCTTGAGTTCGGGAGAGGAATGTGGAATTCCAGGTGTAGCGGTGAAATGCGTAGATATCTGGAGGAACACCGGTGGCGAAGGCGGCATTCTGGACCGACACTGACGCTGAGGCGCGAAAGCCAGGGGAGCAAACGGGATTAGATACCCCGGTAGTCCTGGCCCTAAACGATGAGTGCTTGGTGTGGCGGGTATCGATCCCTGCCGTGCCGAAGCTAACGCGTTAAGCACTCCGCCTGGGGAGTACGGTCGCAAGGCTGAAACTCAAAGGAATTGACGGGGGCCCGCACAAGCGGTGGAGCATGTGGTTTAATTCGACGCAACGCGAAGAACCTTACCCAGGCTCGAAATGCAGTTGATCGCCCATGAAAGTGGGTTCCCGCAAGGGCAACTGTATAGGTGCTGCATGGCTGTCGTCAGCTCGTGTCGTGAGATGTTGGGTTAAG
>CAYMAG010000010.1:0-24027 GCA_964388335.1 uncultured Vicinamibacteraceae bacterium
GCAGCCAAGACCGACCTCCCGATCCTCATCCTCGGCGAGACCGGCACAGGCAAGGAAGTGCTCGCCGCCGAAATCCATGCAGCGTCCCGGCGTGCAAAGGACGCGTTCATCCCCTTCAATGTTACGGCCGTTTCACGCGAACTCGTCGAGAGCCAGCTGTTCGGCGCGAAGAAGGGGGCATTCACCGGCGCCACGCACGACACCAAGGGACTACTCCGTGAGGCGCACGGCGGCACCGTGCTGCTCGATGAGATCGGCGAGATGAGCCTGGAACTGCAGCCGAAGCTGCTGCGCTTCGTCGAGCAGGGAGAGATTCAACCCGTCGGTGAGCGTCCGCAGCACGTGGACGTCCGCATCATCGCCGCCACGAACGCATCGCTCCAGGACCTCGTCAGGCAGGGACGATTTCGCGAAGACCTCTACCACCGCCTGCGCGTGGTCGCACTCACGATCCCCCCGCTGCGTGAGCGACGCGAGGAGATCGCCACCCTCGCACGGCACTTCATCGCCAGGCACGCCGAGACCGCGAAGCGCCCCGTGCCGGATATCGCGCCCCGCGCGCTCGAGCGCCTCGTCGCCGCGGAATGGCCGGGCAATGTCCGGCAACTCAACAACGAGCTGAAGCGGGTGGTCGCCCTGTTGCCTGAAGGTGCCTCCATCGAAGTCGAACACCTGTCGCCGGAACTGCAGCGCCCGCCGGTGCCCCAGCCGCTCGCGTTCGACACACCCACCGGGCGCATGACGGTCAACCTCGATCGCCCACTCGATCTGGTCCTCGAGGAGGTCGAGCGCGCGACCCTCGAACGGGTGATGACCGTCTGCAGCAACAACCAGTCGGAAGCCGCGAGACGACTCGGCGTCACACGGAAGGGCCTCTACCTCAAGCTCAAGCGCCTGGGCATCGCGCCCGAGTGATGCCCCCGATCCCCGATCCCCGATTCGCGGTCCCCGATCCGCGGTCCCGATCCGCGATCCGCGATCCCCGATCCCCGATCCCCCGAGTTCATTCGTCACCCGTCGCGTCAGGGCACGCTGACGTACGCGAACACGCTGCCGACGTCTTCGGCCGTCCGCGCCGTCGCCTCCACGCCCCCGCGCGCCGCCACCACCCGCACCTGATACCGCCCGGGCGCCACGGCGAGGCTGGTCTCGAGCCGCACCCACTGACCCTCCACCAGCGGCAGCGCCGCCACCGGCCCGCCCACCTGCCGGCCCGCACGCACTGTCCCCACGCCATCCACCGCGATTGCCTGCACCGCCACGTCCGTCCACCCCGACACGACCGACGCCGCCAGGTCGATCGTCAGCGCGAGGCTACGCCGGCCGTTCGCGGCATCCGTCCCCACGGGCGCCGCCGCTCCGTCGGCTGACCCATCGCCCGACGCGGGCACGGCCGTCAGCCGCACCGGCAATCCGCCCAGCGCCACCAATCCGCCCGCGAGCGTGCCGGTGGCTGTCGCTGCCGCAAGCCCCTCCAGATCCTGCCGCCCGCCCTGCCGTTGCCGCAGCAGCCGCACCTCGGCACCCGCATGCCGCGACGCCAGCGTGACGCGCGGCGTCACCTCCCGCCCGGGCGCGGGCGAGTACACCCGCAGCGTGTAGTAGCCCGCCGTTTCCGACAGCATCTGCGTCACGCCGCGTTCGGGATGGTTCATGCCGGCGTACGCGCGGCCACCGGTCAGTTCTGCGAGCGCCCGCAGCCGGTTGCGCGTCAGGAAGTTGCGGTGCTCCGTCGAACTCGGGTCGAACACGTACACGGTGACACCCGCTTCGCTCGACTCGTCGATGAGCTGCTGCAGGTCGCTGATCGCCCGCATCGTGTCCTCCACGTTCACGCCGGTGGTCAGTTGCGGCGACACGGCGGTCCCGTCGCTCACGAGCGCCAGCACCTTGCGCCGGTGCGGCACCGCCGCGAAGAGTTCGACGGCCGTCCGGAACGTGTCGCCCGCCACGCGCGCCGCGAACTCACGCGGGATCGGGGCCTCGGCCGCGCGCGCGAACGCGACGATTGCCTGCCGCAACACGTCCGTATCACTCGTGAAGTCCACGTGGTACTGCCGGCGGCCGCTTGCCGTGACGATCGCCGCCTGGTCGTGTGGGGCCATGCCATCCACGAGCGCCTCGCCGATCCGGCGTACGCGATTCGCCACCCCTCCCTCGAACCGGACGAACGCATCGTCCAGCACCACGAGAATCAGCCGTCCCGCGTCGAGCGCCGTGCTGCGCGCCACGACGCGCGCGCCGTCCTTCTGCAGCGGCGGGTTGTGTCTTGCGTCCGTCGGCAGGCCGATCTCATCGACGGCGGCGACGTCGAGCGTGGCGCCCTCGTGACGCACCACGAAGTCTTCGGCGGCCAATCCGCGCATCGGTGCGCCGTCGCGGCCGGTCACGACCACGTCCACCGACACCACCTCCGTCGTCGCGCGGAAGGGTGGGCGCTGCTGCTGCTCGGCAGACGACGAGAGCGCCCCGATGGTGACCGCCAGGGCTGCTGACGCGAGGCCCGACGCGAAGCGCGTGTGATGTTCCATCCGTCGTTTGCTCGTCCGGGGCGTACAGTAGACCATATGTCCGAGCCGCGTCCGCTGCCAGATGACACGCATCCCGTGAGCGTTCGCGTGCAGGTGTCCGACCTCGCGCGATCGCGGCAGTGGTACACGCGGACGCTCGGCTGCCGTGTGCTGCATGCCGGGCCCGACGAGCTGCAGCTCGGCACGCGCGACGCTGCCGCGCCGCTCATCACGCTCGTTGCGCGGGAGGGTACGCGTCCCACCCCGCCGCACTCGCGCCTGGGGCTGTATCACTACGCCCTCCTGGTGCCGTCGCGTGGCGACCTCGGCGCGTTCGTGCGGCACCTCGTGTCGCTCGACGAGCGAATCGGCAGCGCCGACCACCTGGTGAGCGAGGCGCTGTACCTGCACGACCCTGACGGACTGGGTGTCGAGGTGTACTGCGATCGTCCCCGCAGCACGTGGACGTACGCGGCCAACGGCCACGTGGTGATGGCTGTGGACCCGCTCGATCTGCGCGACTTGGCCGATGCGGCCAACGCGCCGTGGTCGGGACTGCCGTCGGGCACCACGCTCGGACACATGCACCTGCACGTGGGCGACCTCGACCGCTCCGCGGCGTTCTATCGCGACGGCCTCGGCCTCGACGAGATGGCCAGTCTGCGCGGCGCGCTGTTCCTCGCGGCGGGGGGCTACCACCATCACCTGGGCGTGAACGTCTGGGCCGCCGGTGCGCCCGCTCCAGGCGACACCGACGCGCAGCTGCTGGAGTGGACGCTGCGGATACCCCACGCCGGCCGAGCCGATGCGGCCGCCGGCCGACTGACCGGCGCGGGGCACGAGGTCGTTGCCGGGCGTGACGGCTGGACGGTGCGCGACCCGTGGGGCACCACTCTGCGGGTCGTACGCTGAGGCGACATCGGGTGCCTGTTAACCCTTTGGCGTCCGTCGCGTAATACCGGCCATGCACACGCGACCCTTCTCGTTCCCGACCCTGTTGTTCACCGCCGTCTTCGGTCTCGCGACGCTGTCGGCGGCCGCCGGCGCGCAGACGCAGGCCGTTCCGCCGCCCGCCCAGACGCTGCCCGCCCAGACTCCGCCGGCCCAGACGTCGCCGGCCCAGACCGCGCCGCAATCCGCGCCGCAGGGGTTCGACGTCCGCGTCAACGCCGATCAACTGCGCAACGACTTCGATCAGGTCCTCCGGCAGTACCCGCCGACCCTGCGCGACGTGCTGCGGCTCGATCCGTCACTGCTGACCGACCAGGCGTACCTGGCGTCCTATCCGGCGCTCGCGGCGTTTGTCCAGCGCCATCCTCAGGTGGCGCGCAACCCGCGGTTCTACGTCGGCGAGTCGCACATGCGCGCGCCCCTCGACGGCGCCGGACGTGCCATCGAACTCTGGAACCGCACGATGCAGACGTTCTCGGTCTTCGTCACCATCCTCCTCGTCGTGACTGGCCTCGCCTGGCTCGTCCGGACCGTGCTGGACCACCGCCGCTGGCTGCGCTCATCGCGGCTGCAGGTGGAGGTGCACCAGAAGCTCTTCGATCGCCTCGCGTCCAACGACGACCTCATGACCTACATCCAGACGCCTGCGGGGCAGCGCTTCCTCGAGGCCTCGCCGGCAATCGTCGACGTGTCGCCCAGCCCGAAGGCCGTCAGCGCGCCGATCAACCGCATCCTCTGGTCCGTCCAGATCGGCATCGTCCTGATTCCGCTCGGGCTCGGCCTGCAGTGGGTGGCGCGCAACGTCATCGAGGAAGTCGCGCAGCTGCTGTGGTTCGTGGGCGTGCTCGGCGTGACGCTCGGTATTGGCTTCGTGGGCTCCGCAGGCGTCGCATACCTCATCTCGAAGCGCCTCGGACTCATCCCCGACGGTGTCAAGGCTCATGACCTGGCCTGACATGACCGTCTCCGACGTCGACCGCCTCGACGAGGCCCGTGAGGAGACACGTGCATTCCACATGGATGAAGCCGTGTTCAGGGCCTTCTACGACCGCTCCGCACGCGGCGTCTGGGCTTACCTGTATCGCCTGACCCGCGACAGCGCACGCGCCGACGACCTGCTGCAGGAGACGTACTATCGGTTCCTCCGGCTCGAGACGGCGCCGGAAGACGAAGCGCACCGCCGCAACTACCTTTACCGGATCGCGACGAACCTGGTGCGGGACGAGGTGCGGCGGAGGCGTTGGGTGCACGTGACGCTGTCGGACGCGGACGCGGGGGGAGACGTGCTGCGGGCGCCAGATCGGATGGCGGAGGACGCCGTCACGCGGAGCGACGTGGGGCGCGCGATGACCTGCCTGTCGGCGCGGGAGCGGGAACTGCTGTGGCTGGCGTACGCGGAGGGCGCGACGCACCGCGAGATTGCCGAGATGCTCGGACTGAAGGCGGGCAGCATCAAGCTGCTGCTGTTCCGGGCGCGGCGGCGGTTCGCCGACATCCTTCGTCGTCCGGTCGTGGCACGGCCGGACCGGGAGGGCGCGTGATGTTGCCTCACCAGTGCGCGCGGGAAGACGACGTGCTCGAGGCGGTCAGCTCGGGACGCTGGCCGGACGCATGCGACGTGTCGCTGCGGGCGCACGCCGAATCGTGCGACGCGTGTCGCGACCTCGTCGAGGTGGCGATGCTGATGCAGCAGGACGGCGCCATGCTGCGGGCGGAGGTGCGGGTGCCGTCAGCCGGCTCGGTGTGGTGGCGGGCGCAGGTGCGGGCGCGTGCCGAGGCCGAGCAGGCGGTGATGCGTCCGATGCTGGTCGTTGGCGCGTGCGGCGCGACGGCGCTCGTCGCGCTGATCGCTGCGGTGCTGACGCTCGGGATGCCGTGGACGATGGGGCTGCTCGTCGGCGGCGTGGAAGTGGGCGCGGACCTGCTGCCGATGGCGTTGGGCGTACTGGAGCGGTGGCTCGTGCCGGTGCTGCTGGTGGGGGTGCTGGTGGTGGCGGCGCCGGTGGCGCTGTACTTCGCGGATCGGGGTCAGGCCTGAGGTGGGTCGCTGACCCCGGCCAGGCCATTTCAGACCTGACCCCACGACATCGCCGCGCCCGCCCCCGGCGACGCACTCCGCCAGTCGTACCCCAGAATCGACGCCAGCGTCGCCGCAATCTGACTCTGCGACAACGGCGCGTGTCCCGACTGCTCGCCCCGCGCCTTCCACCCCGGTACCGCGAAAGACGCCCACACGTTCTGCGCGCCCTCGATGTCCGCCCCATGCCGGCCCCAGTCCGCGCGCGTCAGCCCGCGCCCATGGTCCGTCACGAAGACCAGCGCCGTGCGCCCACGGTAGTCGTCCTCGGCCTGCAGCCACGTCCACAGCTCGCGCATCCAGCCGTCGAGCCTGTGCAGGTGCTCCACCAGCCGCGCGTAGTTGCCCGCGTGCGACCACTCGTCCGTGTCGTTGAACGCGAACCACTGCACGAGCGGCCGATGACGCGCGAGATGGGCCATGCCGAACCTGAACGTCAGGTAATCGAACCGCGCGCTGCCCCACGACGGCGGCATCCGGTCGAGCGTGTCGCCGAGCACGCGTAACTCATCGCTGACGTCATAGCGCGCGAGCCCAGCGTTCGTGAACACGTCGCCATCGCGGGACGCTGGAATCGACTCGAACACCTCCCACGACCCGAACAGCGCCACCTTCTCCTGCGCCACGTCCAGCGAGCGCCGCAGGAACTGGAGCACCGTCTCGTGCGGATACCGCCGGTTGTCGTTCGACTTCACTTCGTCGTCGTGCGCCACGCCCAGCATGAGTTCCGCGTACCCGGGATAGCTGAACCGATGCCGGTTGCCGAGCTGCATGACGCTGCCCCTCGCCTGATTGCCGACGATCGATCCGTGCTTCGCCACCAGCTCGCCCCACACGAACGGCATGAGCTTCAGCCGGCGCTCCCCGGGCGTCGGCGCCCAGTACGCCTCGTACAGCGGATGCTCTTCCACCGGACGCTTCTCGAGAATCGCCTGGAAGAGGTCTCGGTCGAGCCCGCCGAACATCTCCTGCACGCGGATGCCGTCGAACGAGACGACGATCAGGCGTTCGGCATGGCGGGGCAGCGGCGTGGTGGACGAGGCCGGTTGCAGCAGCACCGGCGCCAGCGGCGCAGCGGCGACGGTTCCGAGAAACTGGCGTCGTGTCGGCATGCTGCGCGACATGGTACACCGGCCACGTCACGCCGATGTGACGCAGGTGGTGGCCGGTGCGGGCGCGCGCTACGGCGCGGCGTCGTGGGCGGGCGCGGCAGCGTCGGCGGCTCGTGCCACGGCGTGCAGCGACACCGTCGACAGCGCCGCCGTACCGCGTGCGTCGTGAATGGTCACCCGCACCTGACGCGTCGACGTCGGCGCCACCACGACGATGCGCTTGTGTCCAACGGTCGTGCCGGTTCCGATGCGTTGCCAGCCGGATGCCGTCTCGGCCTCGATCTCGAACAGCGCGATGCGCTGGCCAAGGCGGATCGGCTCCTGCAGCACCACACGGTCGAAGGTGACCGTCTGCGGGAGCGTCACCGTGATCGAGGCCTTCGTGACGGCGTCGGGCGCCGCCCAGTACGTGTCGGGGTCGGCGTCGAGCACGCGTGCCGCGTCGAAGCCCGCCCCCCGCGTTGCGCTGGATGCCGCCGAAGCGCCGCCGTTCAGATTCACGCCGTACGTCCGATCCACGAGATCGCGGAGACCCGTCAGCGCCTTGACGTCACGTTCGTGGATGAGCCCGCGGTCGTCCGGCGGCACGTTGAGAAGGAACCCGCAGTTGCGTCCGACCGACGCCTCCCAGAGCCGCAACAACGCTCGTGGCGACTTCACCCGCGGATCCTCGGACGCCCGCCAGAACCACCCCGGACGAATCGACACGTCGCACTCCGCCGGCACGTAGTGCGTGCCCAGCCGCGTCCCCTCCGCCAGGTCCATGCTGAACGGCGTGCCCGGCTCGTAGCGGTCGCGGTCGATCATCGCCCAGTTGGTGATCGGCGCCTCGCCGCGCTCGTTGCCCACCCAGCGCAGCCCGGGCCCGGCATCGCTGAAGACGACGGCGTTCGGCTGCAGGCGCGTGACCGTCGCGAGGAACCGCGGCCAGTCGTACACCTGACGCTTGCCGTTCGGCCCCTCGCCGTTGGCGCCGTCGAACCACACCTCGAAGATCTCGCCGTAGTTGCTCAGCACGTCCTCGAGCATGCGGACGAACACGTCGTTGTACTCGGGCGTGCCGTAGGTGGGGTGGTTGCGATCCCAGGGCGAGAGGTAGACGCCGAATTTCAGGCCTGCTTCGCGCGCCGCGTCCGACAGCTCGCGCAGGAGGTCTCCCTTGCCGTCGCGCCACGGGCTCGCGGCGACGGTGTGCGTCGAGTCCTTCGACGGCCACAAGCAGAAACCATCGTGATGCTTGGCGGTCACCACCACGCCCTTCATCCCCGCGGCCTTGAAGGTCTGCGCCCACTGCCGCGCGTCGAGCGCTCGGGGGTTGAAGATGCCGGGCTTCTCGGTGCCCGTGCCCCACTCGGCGCCCGTGAAGGCGTTGGGACCGAAGTGCACGAACGCGGTGTACTCGAGCCGCTGCCACTGTGCCTGGGCCTCGCTCGGCAGGGGCCCTACGGGTGCCGGCGGATCCGCGGCCCCCTGAGCGGCAGCGAGAGGTGCGATGAGCAGCGCGATGCCGAAAGCCAGCGTGGACGAAAGGAGTGGACGGCGCATCCGTCCATCATAACGGGCCGCTCACGATCCAGCCGCCGCCGAATGATCCACCCGGCACGAAGCGGCCTGAGCGCACTCGCCCGGGGCACGCATCACCGCGGTGCGACTTCCGCGCGCAGCGCGGTGACCAGCCGTCCGACACCTTCGACCACCGCTTCGCGTGACAGTGCGCCGAACGACACGCGCAGGTAGCAGCCGTCCGTCAGGCCGAACGCCGTACCAGGCACCGCCGCGACGCGATGCTGCCGGACCAGCCGCTGCACGAGCGCGAACGGATCGCCGCCGCCGTGCACGCGAATGAGGGAGTAGAACGCACCCTGCGTCTCGGGGACGTCGCACAGGTCCGACACCTCCCGGAGCGCGGTCGTCACCTCGTCGCGCACGCTGCGCAGTGCATCGACGCGCGGTCCCCAGAAGCTCCTGCCGATACGCAGCGCGGCCGCCGCCACCCGCTGCGACACGATTGGCGGGCAGATCAGGTTCGTGTCCTGGATCTTGTTGACGGCCTCGAAGAGCGACTCGGGCATCACCATGTAGCCCATGCGCCAGCTCGCCATGCCGTACGCCTTGGAGAGGGAGAAGAGCGAGATGGTGTGGGGCACGCTGCCGGGGTCGGAACCGGGCGAGTAGTGCCGCGCGTCGCCATAGGTGAAGTACTCGTACACCTCGTCGCAGATGTGCACGAGACCACGGCGCGCGCAGAGCGTGTTGACGGCGCGCAGGGCGGTCTCGGGATACACCGCGCCGCTGGGGTTGTTGGGCGAGATCGTCACGATGGCGCGGGTGCGCGGCGTGATGGCGCGCTCGAGCGCGTCCAGGTCGAGCTGGTGACGCTCGTCGGTCGGCACCGCCACTGCGCGGCACCCGATCATCGTCAGCGCCATCTCCTGGTTGAAGTAGAACGGAATAGGCAGGATGACCTCGTCGCCGGGGTCGGTGATCGCGAGGATGGCGTTGAGGAACGCCATGTTGCCCCCCGCGGTGACGACGATGCGTCGCCCGCGAAGGTCGAGGCCGTTCTCGTTCGTCAGCTTCTGCGCGATGACGTCGAGCAGATCGCGTTGGCCCTCGACCGGTCCGTACCGGTGGTCCGCCGGGTCGCTGCCGAACGTGGCGAGCGCGGCCATCGCCTCGGGCGGCGGTCCGTACGACACGATGCCCTGTCCGAGCGAGATGGTGCCGGGTGTGGAACGGATCAGCTCGCCGAGGATGGGAATGATGGGCGGCTGAATACTCGTGATGCGCTCGGGCAGGTGCATGGGTCAGGTGTGTCCTGCGCCCATTCTGCACGACCTGCTCCCGACGGTGGGGTCAGAACGTGCAAGACCAGCGAATGCAGGATGTGACTTCCGCGGGTTCCCGCAGGTTCAGAATCGGAACGTCAGGCCGGCCGTCCCGCGCCAGAACTTGAAGTCGCCCAGGTCGAAGTCGCGCGGATCGGGGAAGCCCTCCGGCTCGTCGTTGTTCAGGCTGCGAAACTGGCGCAGGTCGCCGCGAATCGCGACGGTGTCGCCCAGGAACAGCATGATGCCGCCGCCGAAGCTCACGCCGAGGTCGTTGCGCGAGAGGTCGTCGAAGACCTCCACGAAGCTGAGGCTGGTGCGCATCAGCCCGAGCCCCGCGGTGAAGTAGGGCTTGACCGTCCGGTTCGGCAGCGACAGGAGCACGTTGCCCATCAGCGTCGTGACGCTCCCATCACGCCCGAGCGATCCGAACTCGTCCTCCGCTTCGAAGAAGTTCGGCGAGTAGCCGTAGTCCACTTCGAAGCCCACGACGGGGCCGGCGAAGCCGAGCGCGCCGCCGTACACCAGCCGGTTCTCCTCGTCCGTCGGCGTGTCGAAGGCGAGTCCGATGAACGGCGTGAGCAGGCCGTTGCTCTGCGCCGAGGCCGGGACCGCGGCCACGAGCACCAGCACCAGCACCAGCACCAGCACACAAGGAAGTATATGTTTACGCATGAAGACACCTCGTCAGAACTTGAGGGTGAGGCCGACCGTGGCGCGCGTGACGTCGAGCTGGCCCGCCGGCACGTCCACCGTCGCCGGAATCGCCACGAGATCGCCGACCGTCAGGTCGCCGAACGGGCGGATGTAGCGGATGTCGCCGCGGATCCCGAGATTCGGCGAGAAGAACAGCATGAGGCCACCGCCGAGGGTGTACGCGGGCGTCGACTTCGTCGCGTCGCCGAGCGACCCTTCGAACGGCAGATCGAAGCGTCCGGCCAGCCTGATCAGACCGACGCCAGCGAGGCCATACGGCTGCACCGATCCGGCCGGGACGCGCACCATCACCGCACCCATGTACGACGTGTGCGTGATGTCGAGGTCGAACCCGGGCGTCTCGATCGACCCGAGCTTCGTGCGCGCGATGTCTCCCTCGATCGTAATCAGGCCGCCGATGCCGAGCGACGCGCCGTACGTGGCCTTCGACTCGCCGTCGACGAACGAGAGGCCGGCGAACGGCGTGAGCAGGACGTCGGCGCGGGCGGAGCGTGGGCCGGCCAGCACGAGGGCGCCGGCGAGGGCCAGCGAGAGGACACGCGTCACGAGGCAGTCTCCTTGTCATCGGAATCGGAACGTGCACCGGCAGACGCCCGTGCTGGCAGCGCAGCAGCGGCGGTGACGGCCAGGAGCGGGACGAGCAGGCTGGTGCGCATGTGAGTATGGTCCGTTCCTGTATGTGAAGCACACGCGACACGCGTGTGGCACTGCCTGTCTGCGGCTGCAAACACGATGCCGCCCGCAGACGCCGCCTGCGCGGAACGAACGCGCATCTCACGCAGGAATCGACTGTTGCGAGCGGCGACACGTGTCCAAGAGCTTACATACTGGCGAGCGTGTCCTGCATGAGTGCCCACGCCGTGGCGAGATGGTCCTCGGTGGTGCGGATGTGACCCACGGCCAGCCGCAGCGTGAAGGCCCCGTCGAGCTTCGTATGCGACAGGAAGAGCCTGCCCGACGCGTTGAGCTGGTCCATGAGACGCGCGTTCAGGCGATCGAGCGCCGCGGGGTCGTCCGCGATGGCCGCCGGCCGGGCCCTGAAGCAGACGACGCTCATCGGTACCGGGGCCATCCGCTGGAAGTCGGGTGACGCGTCCACCCATGCGGCGAACGTGCGTGCCAGGCGCATGTGCTCGGCGATGCGGGCGCTGAGGCCCTCGCTTCCGAAGTAGCGCAGCACGAACCACAGCTTCAGCGCGCGGAACCGGCGTCCGAGCTGGATGCCCGTGTCCATCAGGTTGTGCACCGCGTCCGGCTCGCTGGTGCGCAGGTACTCGGGGACGAGCGAGAAGGCCTGCCGCAGCAGCGGCATATGGCGGCAGTAGAGCACGCTGAGATCGAACGGCGTCAGCAGCCACTTGTGCGGATTGACGACGAGTGAATCGGCGCGGTCCGCCCCGGCGAGCACCCACGCCATGCCGGGCACGAGCGAGGCGGCGCCGCCATAGGCTGCGTCGATGTGTAACCAGAGTGCTTCACGTTCGCACACGTCCGCGATTGCCGGCACGGGGTCGACGCTCGTCGTGGACGTCGTCCCTGTCGTCGCGACCACCGCCAGCGGCGCGACTCCCGCGCGCCGATCCTCGTCGATGGCCGCCGAGAGCGCCTCGGGCGACATGCGGAACTGGTCGTCGGTGGGCACGTGTCTCACCGCTGCGTGGCCCAGACCCAGCAGCACGACGGCCTTGTCCACCGACGAGTGCGCGTGGGACGAGCAGTACACACGGTACGCCGGCAGGTCGGCGCGTCCAGACATCCCCCGCGCCCGCACCCCGGGCACGACCCGTTCACGTGCCGCCGTGAGCGCGTGCAGCGTGGAAATCGACGCCGTGTCGTAGATGACGCCGCCGAAGGTGTCGGGCAGGCGCAGCATCTGCCGCAGCCACCCGAGCGTGACGGCTTCCAGCTCGGTCGCCGCCGGTGACGTGCGCCACAGCATCGCCTGCTGGTTCAGGGCCGATGACAGGAAGTCGGCCAGGATGCCTGGAGCGCTGGCGGTGATCGAGAAGTACGCGAAGAACGTGGGGCTGTTCCAGTGCGTGAGGCCCGGCACGATCACGCGCTCGAAGTCGGCGAAGATGCGGCCGAAGGGCTCGCCGGCCGCCGGCGCTTCCGCAGGCAGCGCGGCCGTCAGCTCTCCGGGTGACACCTGCGAGAGCACCGGATACCGCTCGGCGTTGGCAAGGTAGTCGGCGATCCACTCCACCAGGGCGTGACCCGCGGCCCGGAATTCGTCGGGCGGCATGTCACCCAATGCGTGCGAGGGCATGGCGGCGGGTCAGTGACGCGCGTCGAGGAACCGGTGGACATGCCGTCCCATCATCCCGTCAGTATAGCCAGCACTCGCCGCAGATCAGCGTGGGACCTCGATCGGGACGGCATCCGACAGCCTGACCGTGAGGAGCTGCCCCGACGGCAGCGTCGCGGGCCGTCGCCCGCCCGCCATGGTGGCTGCCGTCCCGCTGCCCGCGCCGACGGCCGCACCGATGGCCGCGCCCTTGCCACCGCCCAGGATGGCGCCAATCAACGCACCGGCCGTCGCGCCGCCACCGATCTTCGCGGCGCTTCTGCCCGAGGGCGACTCGCCGTCGCGGTAGATGGTCTCGGTCGGCAGCCGCAGCTCCGTGCCGTCGGCGAGCACCAGCGTGTGGAAGCGCACACCAAGCCGCGCGCGCTCGCGCACCTTGCCACCCTCGTCGACGAGCGTCACGCTGCCCGTCACACGCGTGCCGGCAGGAATCACCATCACGCCATCCGCGAAGACGTCACGCGTGACACGCGCCTGCACGGCGTCCTCGACCTTGGCCGATGCGCTCGAGATGGTCTGCTCGAGCTGCAGTCCGACGACGGAATCGGCGGCCAGCGTGACCGTTCTGGTCTGCGGCGGTGGCGGCGGCGCGTCGATGCGGGGCGGGGCGCGGTTGGGCAGGCTCTCCATGGCTTCGGGCGACGGGAATGGCCGGCTCCACGTCGGCTCGTGTCTCGCCACGTCAGCAGGACGCTCTTCCGTTCCGAACCCTGCAGTCTCGGCGCTCGGGGCGGGAGCCGGGTGGGCGGGAGCACGCGAGGCTGCGGGCACCACGGCAGGCTCCGCGGCAGGCAGCCGCGCCTGACGAGCCGGCGTGCTGGCAGTCGCCGGCGGCGCGGCGCGAGCAGCGTCGCTCCGCGGCGTCGAGGCGGGGGCGGCGCGCGGCACGCTGTCCGACTCCTCGCTCAACGGTTCGATGAGGGCCTCGGTGGCCCCCGCCGCATCGGCGAACTCCGGCGGGAGGCCAGACACGTCAGCCTCGCCGACGTTCATCTCGGCCGCCGGCGGCACTGGCGCCGGGGCACTGTCGCCCATCTGTCTTGCGGCCACGAATCCGACGAGCGCGGCCACCAGCAGGCCGCCGGCAAGGACGATCGGGCTGAACGTGCGATTTTCCATGGTCATCGAACTCCCGACCTCGACACGAGGCCGCACTCTTCTACAGCAAACGGTGTGCCGCCCACTCCCGAGCCACCAACTGCGCCAACCGCAACATCTAGCGGTACATCGGTCGTCGCCAGAGGTCAGCCGCCCTGCCGGCAGGACACTCGCGTCCTCCGGAGATCACAGATGATCACGCGCCCGTCGAATTCGGCGACACTCGCCCCTGGCCGATGACTTGCACCTGAGCGCGCTGAACGGAGGCCATATGCCCTGGATTCGCCCTCTGACGTTGTCGCTCGTCCTCGTGTCGGTGCCGGCGCTCAGCCATGCCGGTGACCTGACCACCCGCGATGTCGTCGAGCTGGCGCGGTCGGGCCTCGGCGACGAGGTGCTCGTGGCACTCGTCGAGGTCGACGGCGGACCCTTCGACCTGTCGCCGGCCGATCTCCTCGACCTCAAGTCCGAGGGTCTGTCCGATCGGGTGCTCATCGCGCTCGTCCGCGTGGGCCGTCACGCCGTGCCCGATTCCGTCGCATTCGATGACGGGCTGCCAGACTTCGACCAACCCTTCCCTCACAGCTGGAGGTTCACCGACCAGCCGTATCTCGTCGAGACGGTCGCCGTGCCGTATCCGGTCTATGTTCCCGTGTACCAGCACCGGACGTTCTCGGGCCGTCGCGGTGGGCGCGGGCCTGATCACGTCAAGAAGCGCGGTGGGCGCTGGACCGATCACGAAATCACCCCCCTCCCGTCGACACGCCGCGTCCCGGGGCCGGTCACGGTGGACAGTATCCGCTACGCGCCCCCCGGTTTCCATCCCGGCACCATCCGTTCACGACCCTCCCCGTCGGCGTCGGCTCCCCCGGCGCCGAGCCCGGGTATCGCGCGTTCGACGGCGAGCGCCGACAGGCCACCGCCCGGAGTTGCCCGCAGTCAGCGGCCGTCCAGCCGCTGACGTTCGCGCCCTCACGCCTCCTGGGCGGGACCGGCCAGGTAGACGTGGAGCGGTGAGGCGGACGCGCGCAGCGACCACCCCAGCACCCGGTGGAGCCCATCAATCACGATGCGAGGTGTGCCCGGAGGTGCGATGCGGTCGCCGACGGGGAACGGGGCGACCACGATCGGGCTCCACGCACTGTCGCGCGCGGCCACGACACGGCCCCAGCAGGAGGGGTTGGCCGACGCGTAGGTGTGCTGCCGAGCCCTCAGCCAGTTCGCCGCCTCGGCCAACGACTGCCCGCGACTGACGTGGTCCTGGCCGTCGCCGAGCCAGAGGGTGTCGCCGTGGCAGGGCTCGCCCGCATGCGGCGCCAGCCACAGATCGCCGGCCTCGGCCGCGTCGAGGACGGCCAGCGACCACACACCGGCAGCGACCCGGTTGGCCTCGGCGATCAGCGGCAGCGCCCATCGCGCGGGGTCGTGCCCCGGATGGCGCGCTTCCCGGGCCCCTGCGCAGACGGTAGCGTACGGCACGTGCCCGTCGATGATCGTCATGCGTCCCTTCCCCGCATCCACGTCATCTTGCTACAGTCGCGGCGTGTCGTTCATCTCTCGTCCCCGCCCGGCCCACTGGTTGACCGCGATCGTGCCATTCGCTCTGCTGATCGCCGCCGCGTGCGAATCGAGTTCCACGACCCCGGCGCCATCCGGCGTGCTCCAGGTGTCGACGTCGGCCTCCACGGTGCGGGCCGGAGACACGGCGACGGTGACCGCGTCGGTGGCAGGCACACCTGTCACAGGCGCCGCCTGGACGAGCAGCGACGCCACCGTGGCAACCGTCAGTGCCGCCGGGCTGGTCACGGGTCGGCGAGCCGGCCGCGTCACCATCACGGCGTCGACGGGGTCCGCCGCAGGGCAGGTCGCCGTACGCGTGGTGCCCGACTTCGCGGGCACATGGAGCGGCCCGCTGCTGCGCTCGCTGCCGAACTGTGCGCCCATCTCCACCGCGCCAGTCTGCGACCCCGACACGAGTTCGGACGTCCTGCTCACGCCGGTCACGCTCACCGTCACACAGACCGGCGACATCGCCAGCGGCACGATCGTCGACGGGCTCGAGCCGCTCCTGGTGGTGCCGCTCGAGGGGCGCGTGGACGAATCGGATGCGCTCGCCCTCGAGGGCCGTTCGCCGGAAGCCTCGCCCGGCGTGACGCGTCGCCTCACCGTGACAGGGCTGCGGGCGTCCTACGACCCCACGGTGCAGGCCATTTCCGGGGCCTTCGGCCTGCTGGCGGAACGGCGTGCCCCTGGCGGTACGTTCGTCTCCGATTACTCGTTTCAGGGGCAGTTCCGCGACATCGTGCGACCGTGACGGGAGTAGACTTGGGGGGTGACGGGTCATCCTGACGTCATCGTGGTCGGTGCAGGCGTCATCGGGTGCGCCGTGGCGCACGGGTTGTCGCGGGAGGGTGTCTCCGTTCTCGTGCTCGACGCCAATACCCCCGGAGCCGGCGCGTCACAGGCGTCGGCCGGCGTGCTTGCGCCACACATCGAAGCCGAGCCCGGCAGCCCGCTGCAGGCGCTCGGCTCGTCCAGTCTCGACATCTGGGATGCCTTCGTCGCCACGGTGCGGAGCGACGCCGGCTTCGATGTCCCGTACGCCCGCGAAGGCACCCTGGAAGTGGCCGGCAGTGATGCAGGCGTTCGGCATCTGACCGGCGTGGCCGCGCGCCTCAGCGCTCAGGGCATTCCATGCGAACTCGTGTCGGGGCTGCAGCTGCGCGAACTCGAGCCGCTCGTCGGCGACGGCCAGCAGAGCGGGCTCCTCGTTCCTGTCCACGGCACCGTGCACGTGCGCGACCTCGTCGACACGCTGCGCCTGGCGGCCGTCCATCGGGGCGCCCGCTTCGCCCAGCCGGAGCGGGTCGTTCGCGTGCGCGTCGAGGGGGACGCCCTTCGCGTCGACACCCACGCCGCTTCGCACACGGCCGGCCACGTCATCGTGACGTCGGGCGCGTGGTCCATTTCGCTGCCGCTCGACGGGCACCCGCCCGTGCCGACGCGGCCCGTGCGCGGCCAGCTGCTGCGTCTGCTGACAGCCGGCCCACCCCTGCGGCGTGTGCTGTGGGGAGAGTCGTGTTATCTGGTGCCCTGGGGCGACGAGGTGCTCGCCGGCGCAACCGTGGAAGACGTCGGCTTCGACCAGCGCGCGACCGTGGCCGGCGTGACACACCTCGCGCTCGCCGCGCAGGATCTCGTCCCGTCGCTCGCGTCCGCCACGTTCTCGGAAGTGCGGGTGGGCCTGCGGCCCAACTCGCCAGACGGTCTGCCCATCATCGGTCCCTCGAGCCGCTGGCCCGCACTCATCTACGCCACCGGCCATTTCCGCAACGGCATCCTGCTCGCCCCGCTCACGGCCCAGCTCGTCAAGGGCATCGTGCTCGGCTGGCCGGAGGCCATCCCCGAGGCCGTGCACCCGGCACGTCTCGGCATGTAGCCCTGAGCTTACCCATGTCAGACAGACTCGACGTCGCGCAGATTGCCAACGCTCTCTCGCAGCTCCCTGGATGGACGCACGAAGACGACGCCATCGGCAGAGCGTTCACGGTGACGAGCTTTCCCGACGCTGTCGCGCTCGTGACGCGGCTGGCCTTCGACGCGGAAGCTGCCGACCACCATCCGGACCTGCGGCTCGAGTACCGTCGACTCACGGTCCGTTTCTGGACGCACACCGCCGGCGGCGTCACGCAGAAGGACGTGGACGGCGCCCTGCGCGCGGAGCGCATCGTGGCCCCGTTCATCGCCCCCGATCGGTGACGGCCGGGTGAGATAGACTCCCGCTTTCGACAAGGAGCCGGAACGCGACATGCTGGTCACCACGACGCACACCCTCGAAGGACGACCCGTCTCCAGGTACCTCGGACTGGTGACTGGCGAGGCCATTCTGGGCGCGAACATCTTCCGCGACCTCTTCGCGGGCGTCCGCGACATCGTCGGCGGCCGATCGGCCGCGTACGAGAACGAACTGCGGAAGGCGAAGGACATCGCGGTGCAGGAGATGGTGGAGCAGGCCGCCGCGCTGGGCGCCAACGCCGTCATCGGCGTCGACCTCGACTACGAGACCATCGGGCAGGGCGGCAGCATGCTGATGGTCTCGGCGAGCGGAACCGCCGTGTTCGCGGAATAGCACCGATCGCTGCGCGGCCCCGTCAGCTGATGGGGAAGATCTGCTCGACGTCGTCGGCCGGCCGGGGAATGACGTGCACGCCGACGAGTTCGCCCACGCGCCTCGCTGCCGCCGCCCCTGCATCCGTGGCAGCCTTCACGGCCGCCACATCGCCACGCACCATGGAGGTGACGAGCCCGGCGTCCACCTTCTGCCACCCGACGAACGTGACGTTGGCGGTCTTCAGCATGGCGTCGGTGGCTTCGACCATGCCGACGAAGCCTCGAGTCTCGATCAGGCCGAGCGCGTCGCCGACGTCAATTCTGGGGGTCATCGCGGATGGGATGTTACCACCGGCTCGCGTCAGATCACGCGGCCCCGCGCGGCGACCGGAAGGTGACCCGCCGCCTCCGAGCCGTTCGCGAGCGTGTACCGCTCTGTCAGGTTCGCCACGACGCAGGCGTGGTTCGGCACGATACGCACGCGCGAACCGATGCGCAGGCTGGTCGCGCCGGTCACGCGCACGGTCGCATGCTCCTCCGAGAGTCGCTCGATGAGCAGGGTGTCATCGGGCTGCCCGTCTTCGCCGAGCACCACGCCGAAGCCCGGGGTGGGGACGAAGCCACGCGCGCCGTCCGACGACAGCACCTTGCTCCCGCAGTCGAAGATCAGGCGGTTGGCGCCGCTCGACACGACGGTGGCGATCACCGTCAGCGCGCAGTCGGCCCAGGTGGCCGACCCGAGCGCCACCTGGGTACGGTCGCAGAACACGTAGTTGCCCGGACGCACCTCGGTGACCTCGGCCCGGGTCATGCTGGCCGCGGCCGACGGTGTCGACCCGACGCTGACCTCCTCGAGCGCGATGCCGTCCTCGGCGGCCTCGGTACGGATGCGGTCGAGCAGCGACGCCTCGCCGGCCACGACGCCAGCAATCTCCTCGCGGCTCGCCGCGAGATACGCCTGCCCGGCGTGGCTCAGAAGACCCTGCAGGCGAAGGCCCGACAGCGCGTCCAACGTGCGGATGATGTGCCGCACGTCCTGCTGCCCGGGATCGAAGCCGCAGCGATGGAAGCCGACATCGATCTTGGGCAGGATCGGCAAAGTCGCGCCCAGGCGCGTCATGGCCGCCGACCACCCTTCGGCAACCTCCAGGCTGTCGACGATGATCGACACGCGGGCGCGGTCCATCAGGGCGACGAGCCGCTCGGCGTGCACCGGCGAAACCGGATACGCGAGGCGGATGTCCTCGAGGCCGCCGTCGACGAACACCTCGGCCTCGCCGGGCTTCGCGCAACAGAGCCCGACGGCGCCAGCCCTCGTCTGCGCGTCCGCGATGACCGGACTCTTGTGTGTCTTGCCGTGCGGCCGGAGCCGCTTGCCGCCCGCGGTCGCGAGCGCCTGCATTCGCTCGACATTCCGGTGCATCACTCCCTGATCGATGACAACGAACGGCGTGGGCATGTCGGCGAGGGTTGGCATCGCTAGACGGTATCAGCGATCATGCCGTTCATGCGACCGCTGTCCCTCACGCTGGCCACCGGTGTGGCGTGCTGCCTGTGGCTGCAGGGGACCGCGCCATCCGCCCAGGTGCCTCCCCCTCTTTCCGACCCCGGCCTCCTGCCCTCGCGCGTCGTCCTGACCTGGCGCGACGATCCCGCGCGGTCGCAGGCTGTCACCTGGCGCACCGGGTCTCGCGTGGAGGAGGCGTTCGCGGAAATCGTGGAAGCCAGCGCGAACCCCCGCTTCGGAGCATTGGCGCGCCGCTCACCCGCCCGAACCACGCCGGTGACGGTGGACGACCGTTCCGTCTACTACCACGAGGCACGGTTCACCCAGCTGCGCCCGGCCACGATGTACGCCTACCGGGTAGGCGATGGCACGACCTGGAGCGAGTGGTTTCATTTCAGGACGGCCGACGCCGAAGCCGCACCCTTCGAGTTCATCTATCTCGGCGACGCTCAGAACGACATCCGATCGCTCTGGTCGCGGGCCATCCGGTCGGCGTTCCAGGACGCGCCACGTGCACGGTTCATCCTTCACGCAGGAGACCTCGTGAACGTCGGCGAAGCCGACCGCGAGTGGGGCGACTGGTTCGGCGCTGGCGCGTGGCTGAACGCCATGATTCCCCAGGTGCCAGCTGTCGGCAACCACGAGTACGGACGCCTCAATCGCGACGACCCGAGCGAGCTGTCGAAGTTCTGGCGGCCGCAGTTCGCGCTTCCGGAGGATGGCCCCGAAGGATTGACCGAGACGGTCTACTCGTTCGACTACCAGGGCATGCGCCTGATCGTCCTGAACTCGCAGCGCAGCGATCTGCTCGCCGAACAGGCCGCATGGCTCGAAGCGCGGCTGAAGGAGAACAAGAACCGGTGGACGGTGGTGGCGTTCCATCACCCCGTGTTCTCGCTGGCCACCGAGCGCGACAACCCCGAGATCCGTGCGGCCTGGAAGCCGCTGTTCGACAAGTACGGCGTCGATCTCGTGCTGCAGGGCCACGACCACACCTATGGCCGGGGCGAGAACGCGGGCGAAGGCGCGCCGCGCCGCGACGACGCAGGCACCGTGTACGTGGTGTCGGTCAGCGGTCCGAAGATGTACGAGATCGGACCCGGGCGCGACTGGGCGACGCGCGCCGGCGTGAACCTGCAGTTGTATCAGGTGATCTCGGTGTCGGAGCAGGCGTTGCGCTACGAAGCCCGCACCGTCACGGGCCAACTGTTCGACGCCTTCGAGATCGCCAAGAGCCCTCGAGGGCGGCGGACGTTCATCGACCGCAAACCCGACAGGCCGGCAACGCAGTGAGCGGGCGTCTGCCGTCTACCGTCGACCGACTACCGTCCACCGTCGACCGGCGGCCGTCTGCTGCCCGCCGTGGACCGTCGCTTGCGTGGCGCACCGCAGTACGCCGCGGGAAGGCATGCCTCTTCGCCTCGCTGCTCGCGGCCGGTGGCTGCACGGCGTCCTCGCAGCAGACGCCGCCGCCCGATCCGCGAGCGCTGGCCGACGCCTGGACCGAGGAGCGTCGTCCCCTGCCGCCACCGCCGCTCGTGACGCACGCCACCGTCGAAGCCGAGGTCGCCCGCCTCGTCGCTCAGGGCGGGGGACTCGTTCGCAGCGAGGTGGCGGGTCACTCGGTCGAGGGGCGAGCCATCCACCACCTGACCATCGGCTCGGGACCGACATCGGTCCTGTTGTGGTCACAGATGCACGGGGACGAACCCACGGCGACGTCGGCCCTGTTCGACCTGGGACAGTGGCTGCTGACGCACCGTGACGAACAGGTCGCCGCCCGCATCCTCTCGCAGCTGACGCTTCACGTCGTGCCGATGCTCAATCCCGACGGCGCCGAGCGGTTCACGCGCCGTAATGCTCAGGGCATCGACATCAACCGCGACGCGCTGCTGCTCCAGACGCCCGAGGGGCGCACACTCAAGGCCATTCGTGACGCGCACCAGCCGCGCATCGGTTTCAACCTCCACAACCAGAACTGGCGTACGTCGGTGGGCCGTCCGCCGAAGCCCGCGGCCATTTCGTTGCTCGCGGTGGCCTTCGACGAAGCGCGTTCCGACAACGACCTCCGACGCCTCACCAGGCGCACCAGCAGCGTCATCGTCGAAGCGCTGCAACCCTTCGCGGCCGGCCTGATAGGGCGCTACGACGACGAGTTCGAGCCGCGGGCCTTCGGCGACAACATCACGAAGTGGGGTACCGGGGTCGTGCTGATCGAGACCGGCCCCTGGCCGGGCCCAGAACCGGACGCCACCCTCGTGCAACTCAACTTCGTGGCGTTGATCAGCGCGCTCGATGCCCTGGCGAGCGGGCGCGTGGAGCGGGCAGACCCTGCGGTCTACGAAGGGCTGCCCCGCAACGAGGCGCGGCTGCTGCACACCGTGGTCCGCAACGCGAGCATCGTGACCGGCACAGGCGTCGCGCCGTACACGGGCGACGTGGGCCTCGCAGGTACCCGGGTCGTGCGGCGTCTGGCTGGTGAACGCCGCGAGGTGCGCTGGCAGCTCAGCATCGCCGAACTCGGCGACCTCACCGGCTTCGGCGCGCTCGAGGAGATTGATGGCACCGGCCTCGTCGTTGCACCCGTGCACGTGGCGGAGCGGCGCCCCGGAGACGTGGTCTCGCTACCCGCGACATCGCCCGCCGGCGCGCCTCGCATTGCGCAGGGCCAGCCGGGACGCCTGTGGCTGTTGCGGGCGCGAGACGACGGGCGGTACGACCTGGTACGGATCGTCCAGGCCGAGTGAGCCGCGCGTTTGCCGCCACCTCGATATACTGCGCGGCGTGACTGCGAACTCACCGTCCGACGCTCGCTGGGACGTCGTGGGCCTGGGCGCCAACGCGGTGGACTTCGTCTACCGCCTGCCCGCCTCGCCCCAGCCCAGCGGCAACCTCTCGAAGATGCGCATTCGCCAGCAGACGATCAGCTGCGGCGGGCAGATGACCACGGCCCTCGTGGCCTGCGCCCGATTCGGCCTTCGCGCCAAGTACATCGGCGCGACCGGCACCGACAGCAACGGGCGACGCATCCGCGCGGAGCTGACGCACCACAACGTGGACATGTCGGACGCGGTCATCCACGACGCACCAAACCAGTACGCCGTGATCATGGTGGACGAGACCACCGGCGAGCGCATGGTGCTGTGGGATCGCAGCGATCGCCTGCGGCTGCGCCCGCACGAGATTCCGGAGAAGGCCCTGTCATCGGCACGCCTGCTGCACGTGGACGACGTCGATCAGGAGGCCGCGATCGTGGCGGCGACCATGGCCCGTGCGGCGGGGCTGGTCGTGACGAGCGACATCGACCGCCTGACGGGGCGAACCATCGACCTCGTGCAGGCCGTCACCATCCCGATCTTCGCGGAGCACATTCCCACGCACCTCACGGGCGCGACCGATCCGGAGAGCGCCCTGCGTCAGCTGCGGCGGACGCACGAGGGACTGCTGTGCGTGACGCTCGGCGCCGACGGCGCGCTCGCGCTCGACGGCGACGACGCGATCTACTCGCCGGGGTTCAAGGTGGCGGCCGTCGACACGACGGGCGCGGGCGATGTGTTCCGCGCGGGGTTCATCTACGGCACGCTGCAGGGGTGGGAGACGGCGCGCATCCTGCGCTTCGCCAACGCGGCCGCCGGGCTCAGCTGCACGCGACCAGGCGCGATTGCCGGCGTGCCGTCCCTCGAAGAGGTCGAACGCACGCTCCTGGGTAGCGACTGACGGTCAGCGATCACATGGCGCCAATGAACGTCCTGAGGGTGGCGGTGGTGGGAGCAGGTGCGGTGGGCGGCTACTACGGCGCGAAGCTCGCGCAGGCCGGCCACGAGGTTCACCTGGTGGCACGGGGTGCACATCTGCGTGCCATCGTGGAACGGGGACTGATGGTGTGGTCGCCGCTGGGCGACGTCATCGTGCGCCCACACGCCGTGGAATCGAGCGAGGCGGTCGGATCGGTCGACCTCGTGCTGTTCGCCGTGAAGACCTACGACAACCCCGAGGCGCTCGCGATGCTGCCCCCGCTGATGGGGCCAGACACCGTCGTCCTGACGTTGCAGAACGGCGTGAGCAGCATGGATGCGGTGGCGGAGGTCGTCGGTGAGCACGCCGTGCTGACTGGCCCGACCTACATCGCCACGGCGCTCGTCGGGCCGGGGTTCATCGAGCAGACGGGCACGCACCGCCGCATCGCCTTCGGCGAGGCCTTCAGCGTGACGAGGGCGCCGTCTCCCCGCGTGCAGGCGCTCGCCGACGTGCTGAGTGCCGCCGACATCCAGGCGGAGCCGGTGGGCGACAGTCGCCGGCCGCTCTGGGAGAAGTTCGTCTACCTGGCCCCGTTCGCCGCGACGACGGGCGCGGCGCGGCGTCCTGCCGGCGTCGTGTGGCAGGATCCCGACCTGCGTGCACTCTTCCTGCGCGCGGTGCGCGAGGTCGAAGCCGTGGCACACGCCGAGGGCGTGCCCATCGCGGCCGACACGGTTGCGAAGATCGAGGCCTACATGGAGGCCTTGCCCCCGTCCACCCGCTCGTCGCTGCTCATCGACCTGTCGGCCGGCAAGCGCATCGAGAACGAAGCACTGGCGGGCGACGTGACCCGGCGCGGCCGCCGGCTGGGCGTACCGACGCCCGCGATGGACACGTTGTACGCCGTGCTCAAGCCCTGGGCCGCCGGACGAGGACCGACCGCCTGATGTCCATTGCGCTGATCCTCGGCGTGGCGGCGCTCGGGGCCGTCGGCGGAGTGCTCGGCGCGCTGCTCGGCCTGGGCGGCGGCGTCTTCCTCGTGCCGTTCCTGTCGCTGATCGTCGGGCTGCC
>CAYMAG010000010.1:24127-82630 GCA_964388335.1 uncultured Vicinamibacteraceae bacterium
GACCGGCGGACCAGCCTGGAGGATCCGCCCCGCGTCACGGGATGGCTCGGCGGCCAGTACTACTCCCACGATCATGGGCAGATGGTGTCGTATCGCGTGCGGCGGTTGCCGGTGGCCCTCGGCATGTCGTTCATCGCCGGCAACGTCTCGGGTCTGCTCGGCATCGGCGGAGGCATTCTCAAGGTGCCCACGCTGAACGCGTGGTGCGGCGTTCCGCTCCGCGTGGCAGCGGCGACGAGTGCTCTGATGCTCGGCGTGACGGCGATCGCGTCGGTGCCGATCTACTACGCGGCAGGCGACGTGATCCCCGAGTTCGCGGCGGCAGCCGTGGTCGGCGTGATGGTCGGGTCGCGGGGCGGCCTGTGGATCGGTGACCGCGTCCGCGCCCGGTGGTTGAAACTGCTGCTGTCGTGTGTGTTGCTCATCGTCGCCATTCTGATGCTGGTGCGCGGATGAACGCTTCTCCCTTCGAACGCATGCTCGGGCGCCTACTCGGTGTCGGCGTCGGGTTGAGCACCGTCCTGCTCGGCCTGGGGCTCCTGCTCACGATCGTCATGCCGGGCGAGGCGTCTGCCCACCTGTTGAACGCGGGCCTGCTCGTGCTGATGGGCACACCCGCCACTCGCGTCGTCCTCGCGTGCGGAGAGTTCGTGCGTACCCGCGAGTGGTTCTTCGCGCTGGCCTCCATCGGCGTCCTCTGCGTGCTCGCGATGACGGTCTGGGTCGCCGTGCGCGGCGGCGGCTGACGCACGGGCCAGCGCCCTGGTGACGTGCGCCCTCACGTCGGCCGCGATCAAGGGGAACGACTCGGCGATGGCGGCGAACACCTCCGGCTGCAGTCCGTAGAGCCGCGCCACCGCCACCTGCAACTCCGCGTACTCCGCACGTGCGTCGATCCCCTCTCCATCGCAGCGGCGCAGCCGCCCGGCCAGCCGCGCGATGCGCCGGGCCAGCTCCGGGGCCGTGCCTGGCACCGGTACCGGGAGCCGGGCCAGCAGGGCGCTCGTGACGTGCGTGCCCATGTAGAGCCGGACGAACCAGTTCGCGACGAAGCTGTTCAGGACGCCGGAGAGGTACAGCAGTCGACGTCCTCCCGGGGGCCTCCGCGTGACGAACACCGTGTGCGTGCTCAGCACGCCCGGAGGCAGTGGCGCGGCGATCAGCGACAACCGGTTCGTCGCCGACGCGACGTCTCGATAGGCAAGACGCCACCGGCGCCACGCCGCGTGCGGCAGCCGGCTCGCCGCGTCGGACTGCGACAGGGAGGGCCCGCCGACGGGCACTACCGCGGCGAACGGGCGGAGATGTCGTCCTCCGATCACCGGCAGACGCCCCGGTCCTGGCGGCTCGTCACGCAGCAGCGCGCGATCGTCCGTTGCGTTGAGTTCTCGACCGAACCGCAGCGACCAGGGCGGCTCACCAAGCCGCGTGCCGCGGGCGAGGATGGCCTCCAGCGCACGCACCTCGAGTGCCGACCGCAGGCAGGGCAGCGCCAGCCCCTCGGGATCGGCCCGCCGAAGCAGGCCTGCGTCCAGCCGGAGTGATGGAACGTCGAGGCCCGAACCCTTTCGCCCCTCGAGCGACGTGACGGTCGCGCGCAGCGTGAGCCCCGTCGTGGGCGAGCCCTTCGTTGCCGTCACGCCCACGAAGCGAACGGATCGATGAATCGGAAAGATGCGGCGCCGGTTGTCGAACACGGTCACGGCGTCGACGCTCGCCGACGCGAAGAGCGCGCGGCGGGTCGCGGCACTGGCGTGCTCGGTGAGCAGCCCCCAGGGTGCGACCACGCCAAGGCGTCCGCCCTGCCTGCACATCTGCAGCATCCGCTCGACGAACAGCTGATACAGGTTGCGATGTCCGGTGGTCGCGGCGCTGTACGACCCGCAGCGCGACAGAAAGCGCTGCGCCTGCATCATGCTGGTGCGGCTGGCCGCGCGGTCGGCGCTGGTGCCGAGGTCGGCGCGCAGCATCTCCCATGGCGGGTTCGCGATGACGGCGTCGAAGCCAGGGTCGGTCCGCGCATGGAAGACCTCGGGGAACTCGAGAGGCCAGTGGAAACAACCGACGTCGCGCGCGATGGCCTCGAGCTTCCCGGCAAGCGGCGCGAGTGCCTCTCTCGGCGCGCTCGTGGGCTCGTCTCCGGCGAACCGGTCGAGGTCGGACCACAGGCCATCGGGAATGTGACCGGCGTGCATCCATGCGCCACACCACAGGTCGGCCCGGCGCTTCCACCGCCGCAGGGCCGCATCCTCCTGGAGCGCGCGGAACCGGCGCGTCTTGCCGTGCACGTCGCCTGCCGTGTCGGATGGCCCGCTCGTCAACCGCGTGAGCGCGAGCGCCAGCATCCCGGCCTGCCGGTCCCACGCCTCGAGGTCGAAGAGCGCGAGCTGTGCGGACGGCCCCTGACGCCGATGGAAGCCGGGCATGCCACGCGCCCCCGGCCGTCGCGCGACGATGTCGGCCGGCGTCGTACCGATCAGGCTGTTGCCCTGCCTGAGGTGGTGATCCAGAAACGTCAGTGGACGCTCACGTGTCATCGACACGAGCCACAGCGACAGCCGTGCGACCTGGATGGCGCGGCCATGCAGGTCGACGCCATAGAGGCACTGTTCGACGATGCGGCGGATGGCGCCGGAACGCTCGTCGGCGGGGACGTCCAACGGTCCGCCCCGGCCCTCACGCACCCAGGCCGCCTCGAGGGCGCCCAGCAGGTAGCGGGCGGCGCTGGCGAGGATGGCACCGCTCCCGGCTGCCGGATCGAGCACGCGCAAGGCAAGGATCTCGTCGGCCGATCGTCCGGTGACGAGGGGCGCCAGCGTGTCGGCCACGAGCGTGTCGGCAAGGTCGCGCGGCGTATAGAACGTGCCCGTCTGCTTGCGGACCATGTCGGGCGACCCGGCCAGCACGTCCTCGTAGATCGTGCCGAGGTGCTCGACACCGAGGTCGGCGAACGATACCCGCGTTCGTCGTCCGCCACGCGTCACCGTCGTCAGCGCGTCGAGCATCGGTCCGACCTTCGCGTCCGGCAGGTGCTGGCGTGCCGCGCGGGGTGTGGCCGACGGCTCGAACAGGGCGCCATTGAGCGCTGTGACGGTGAGGAGCGGATGGAGACTTCCGGCATGGGCGAGTCGGGCGCTGGCCCGCAGGCCATCCCAGAGGTTGAAGGGCGGAGTACCCAGGCGTGCGTATTGCGCCAGGCTCGAGATCGCGTAGGCCTGCCGATACACCGGGTTGTGCATCGGCAGCAGTCCGCGGGCCTCGGCAAACAGCAGGAAGAGCCAGCGGAACACGTGCGTGAGCACTTCCTCGTCGGTGGCTCGCAGCTGATGCGTGAGTTCGCTGCGGACGCCCGCGACCGCCTGCCGCACGGCCTGCGTCGCTCCGGCCTCCATGGACCGGGTCAGTCGTTCCAGCCCGTCGAGGCGGTCGTTCGCGGCGTGGCCCATCACCCAGAGGGCTTCCCAGACGCGCTCGTCTGCGTGGGCGGCTGCGAGTTGGATCTCCACGTACTGCCGGCCGAGCGGGCGGTGTCCATCGAGCCAGCGCCACACCTGCCCGTTGGTCACCATCGCCCAACGGATGCCCTCGTCGAGTGCCCGGCGGCACACGGCCCGCGTGACGGGTCCGGGCAGCACGCCCCAGGGAAGCGCGACCAGCAGCACCTGGCGCGGCCCGGGTCGTGCGTCCGGGCCTTGCAGTCGGACGACCTGGACGCTGAGCGCGCCGATCGACTCGCGCGCGGCGTCGGTGTCGCGCCAGCCCAGGATGCCCGTAAGTGGTCCTGCAAGTATCCTCCAGACGGCCGACGACCCACACGCCGGTCCCAACTGCAGACTCGCGCGGCGCAGTACGGGCCGACAACGGCGGACCGCGCGCCCCAGCGCGTCTTCCTGTGGACCCAGTGCGCACTCGACCAGCGCAACGTGAAGCGCCGAGGCCGACACCAGCGTGCCGTCCAGCCAGCCATGACTCAGCGATCCCACGACAGCACCCGCAGCGTGAGAAGGTGCAGCTGTGCCTCAGAAGGCGCGGACTCCCGCAGGTGTCCGTCCTGACGGGACGGGCGCCCCGGCGGGGCGAACAGGTGCCCCGTCCCGGTCTCGGTCGTCTGTTGCCGGGCGTGCGCGTCCTGCGCGGCCAGCTGACGTGACCGCTGCAGCACCCGCCGCATGAAGCGCGCCGCCGGTTCCAACCGAGCCAGGTCTGCACCCGTCAGCGTCAAGGCCTCGGCTGCGTCGCTCACGGAGCACCCCAGCCACGACCGGCTCCGAATCAACGGGTGCAGTCCGGATATCCCGACACGCGCCAGGGCCAGCGCGGCGTGCCCTGCCGGCGCACCACACGTCCGCGCGATACGTCGTCCACGGCCAGCGGCCACGCGCGTACACCAGACGTCGCCCTGCCGTCGTGACCGATGTCCGACGGCCATGCTGGTGGCCTCGAGGGCGCGTGCTGCAACCACACTCCGTCGCGGGCTGGCGATGACCGCCAGATCGTCGAACGCGATGTCGTACGCAGCGGCGACACGTGACTGCCGCCCTGTCAGCGTGGCGAGCACGTGCTCGTCGTTCGTTCCTCGCGCCACCAGGATCGTCGAGTGGACCTGATGGCGCTGTCCGAGCCGGTCGAGCCGACCGGTGCGTTGCGCGAGTCGCCTCGGCGACCACGGGACGTCGACGTGCAGGACGAGTCGGCACCGATGGTGCAGGTTGAGTCCCTCGGCTGCCGCGTCGGTGGCCAGCAGCACGTCGACCTCGCCCGCGCAGAACCGGTCGATGGACAGGTGCCGCTGGTCGCCGGTCTGGGCGCCGTAGATGCACGTCACCGTGCGCGACGGCAGCAGGTGTCTCCGCAGTGCGCGGAGTGTGTCCGCGTACTCGGTGAAGACGAGAAGGGGTTCGCGGCACCGGCGCACCCAGCGTGTCAGCCAGGAGAGCTTGCAGCCCGGGCCGATACACGCACGCACGTCGTCGGCGAGGGCACGCAGAGTCGCGCGCTCCGCGTCGACGTCCGTCCATGCGGGCATCCGAAGCCATTCGTCGTGCGCGTCGCACTCATCGGCAAGCGGCAGCACGAGCTGCTCGTCGGGCCACGCGACGGGCTGACCAAGCAGGTCGAGCCGCCGCTGCAGCGATCTGGCCAGGGCATCAAGCGACGAGCAGGCCCTGCGACGGAGCAGCAACGCCGCGAGGTGCCCCGCTCCACCATCAGACGAGTCGTTCCTTGCCCGTGCGACGTAGGTGTCGAGCTGACGGTGCAGCCAACGTTCCGCTGCGGGCGGTGCCGGCCTCGCGACGCGCTGCCGCACCGGGGGGCGGCCCATGCTGCGCGCGGGGCGCGCCACGATCAGCAGTCGGTCTCGGTGCGCTCGCCGCTGCCCGGTGGACACCAGCGACCGGTCGTTGCTGGCGTCGCCGGTGAAGGGCGTCGCCGTCATCAGCAGCAGTCGCCCTGCGGCGGTCCCGAGGCGCTGTACCGCTTCCCGTCGTGCCGTGCCAGGCGCCAGCAGGTGCGCCTCGTCCACCACGACCAGATCCCAGGTGCACTGCGCGACCACCGCCGTAACCTCCGGCTGGCGAACCGTGTCCATGGAGATCAGACACGTCTCGCCGGGGAGTACGGCGTCTGTCGGACAGCCAGTCTGCGTCCGCGCCGCGAGGACGGCGCTGTCGAGCACGGTCGTCTGCAGCGCGAAGCGTTCCACCAGTTCCAGGCTCCATTGGCGCACGAGCCCGGCCGGCACCACCGTGAGCGATCGCGCGGCCGGCATCCTGTCGTGAAGCTCGCGCAGCAACAGCCCGGCCTGCACCGTCTTGCCCATGCCCACGTCATCGGCCAGCAGGAGCCGACGAACCCGCCCGGACAGCAGCGCCAGCATCGGCACCCACTGGGCCGGTATGGGAGTCACCGCGGCCTCGAGCGCCGACTCGAAGTACTCATCCAGCGGAGCACGCATGCGGGTGGCCTGCAGCGTGTGCGCCCAGGCGCGGGGTGCCGGCCGGCGCACGCGCATCGGCACCATCTGCAGCACGTCGGGCGGGCACAACAGGCGCACGGTGTGCAGAGGACTGCGGCGTTCAACCGCCTCGAGGTCGACGACCCCTCCGTCGCCGCCGCGTCGCAGCCACCAGCGCCGCCCGCGACAGACCACTGTCCGTTCGATCAGAGACACGGCTGGCAGGGACTGCACGCGTCGCCTCCTGCACCCCGTGCGGAATCTGCAACACCGACCGACCGTAACGGCCGCAAATGCACGCGATTCGCCAATCGCCCGGGGAATGGCCTCGATCGGAGGCAAGGGCGGTGCCACCCGGATATGCCGGGGTGCCTCAGGCTGATGGGAAGGCGGCGACCAGCCGTACGCAGGTTGCGCCGAGGTGGCTGCGCGGGTCGTCGCCGTACGATGCGACCAACGGATGTGTCGCCAGGACGCGCTGAATCAGCGCTCGCTGGACGCCACGTCCGCGACCGTGGACAACGCGCACCTCGACGAGGCCGCGCTCGTGAGCGGCCTGCAGCCAGGCATCGACGACGTCGGCCGTGTCGCGCGGAGCGAACGCGTGCAGGTCGAGTTCGTCGTCGATGGGGACGTGGTGCATACCCGACGGTCCTAGTGGCCGGCCTCGTGTGTGACGGTGATGGTCGAGCGAATGCCACCCCGCGGGGTGAAGGCGCCGATCACCTTCATGCGGCGCGGACTGCACGATCGCACGAGGTCGTCGAGAATCGCGTTGGTCACCGACTCGTAGAAGATGCCCTTGTTGCGGAACTCGAGCAGGTAGAACTTCAGTGACTTCAGCTCGAGGCACGAGGCATCGGGGGTATAGACGATGGTGATCTCGCCGAAGTCCGGCAGGCCCGTTTTCGGGCACATGGACGTGAACTCGGGGCACCGGATCTCGATCTCGTAGTCGCGGCTGGACCGCGGGTTGGGAAAGGTCTCGACGACCGTGCCACTCATGACCCGGAGTGTAGCATTCGCGCCCGGGTCAGGATTCTGCATCAGGATTCTGCGTGATTGACACGTGTTAAGTGAGTCGCTAGCATTACCGGCACTTGCAAAGACCGTGAACGCCGGGACGTGCGCGGCGGTTATCGGCATTGTCCAGTCAGGGTCGCGCGTCAAAATTTTTGGGGGAGAAGCGGATGGCCACGGTTGCCCAGAAGATGACCAAGTCTGCGCTGTTTGCGCACTTCGCCGACAAGTTCGAGGTCAAGCGCACGGAAGTGCGCGAATGGTTCGACGAACTCGCGGCGCTCGCCGAGAAGCAAATCAAGGGAACTGGTGAGTTCACGCTGCCTGGTGTGGTGAAGCTCACCGTTCGCAAGAGCAAGGCTCGTACGGGCCGCAACCCTGCCACCGGGCAGGAGATCAAGATTCCCGCGAAGACACGCGTGAAGGCGACCGTGGTGAAAGCCATGAAAGACGCCGTCATGCCGCGCAAGTAGATCGTCCCGCCAGGCTGGTCTCCGCACAGTCGGCCCTGCCCGGGTTGTCCCCAGGCGGGGTCGATGCGTTAGTGGGCGGTCACGCGTTCAGTCGGCGTCGAACTCGGCAGCTCGACGACGAAGTGCGTGCCGGTGCCCACGATGCTGTCCACGCGCAACTGCCCGCCCATCTCCTCGACGGTCTTCTTCGAGATCGCGAGTCCCAGTCCGAGCCCTCTGTGCTTCGTCGTGACGAAGTCCTCGAAGATGGCCTGGAGGCGATCCGCCGGGATGCCGCACCCGGTGTCGCGGACGTGCAGGCGCACGAGATCCTCGTCGCCCTCCACCTCGAGCGACACGCGTCCCCCGGGCGGCGTCGCCTGCAGCGCGTTCAGCACCAGGTTCCGCAACACCCGCAACAGCGCGAAGAGGTCGCCCTCGACCTGTCGTGACTGCCGATCCGGCGTGATGGCCTCGAGGGTCACGCCTGCGACGCCCGCCTGTGTCGCCATGCGTTCCACGACGTCGTGCGCCAGCTTGACGGCGTCCACGGGAAACCGTTCGAGCGGAATCGGCCGCGCCAGGTTGCGCAGGTCTTCGAACGTCCGCTGAATCGTGCCGAACTCCCGCTTCACCAGCTGGCCGAAGCTGGCCCGGTATTCCGGGTCGCCGTGCATCTGCAGAATCAGCCTGCAGTTGTTGTTGATGTTCTGGATGGGGTGCGACAGATCATGAACGAGGCCCGCGGCGATGCGGCCGAACATCACCTGACGTTCCTGCCGGATGGCGGCCTGCTGAAGGATGCCCAGGCGATCGGCCATCGCGTTGAACGCGTCGCCCAGCTGCCTGAACTCGTCGTCGCGCGTGATACGCACGCGCTCGCCGAGCCGGCCGCGTCCGATCGCGTCGATGCCCTCGAGCAGGTCGGAGATCGGACGCAGGAGCGACCGGCCGGCCGCAATCCCGATGGCGACGTTGCCGAGCAGCGCGAGCGCGACGAACAGCAGCAGCGTCGTCGACAGGCGGCGTGAAGCGCCGTAGGCCTCGGCGGTCGGCTGCTCGAGCACGAGACGCCAGTTGACGGGCGTCACGGCGGCAGAGACTGCGAGACGGGCCGCGTCGCCCGGCGGTTCGTAGCGGTCGCCACGGGCAACGCGCGACATGCCTTCAGGGCGGAAGTCCGCCAGCAGTCGCCCGGTGTCGTCGATGAGCGCCGCGTGGCCGGATTCTCCGATGCGAATCCCCTCGACGATACGCCAGATCGTTTCGAGCCTCAGCTCGGCGACCAGGTAGGCTGCGTCTTCGTCACGCAGACGGAGGGTCACCTGCGTGCGCGGCAGCAGGTCATCATCGAGTTCGACAGGCAGGATGGCGATATGGCCCGGGGCATGGCCCCGCAGCGGACGCAGCGTCGTGGCGCGGAGGTGACTCGATGCGATGACCTCGCCGTTCCCGTCGAACAGGGCGAGCGCCCGGAACTCGCGCAGGTCGAGCACGTAGTTGCTCAGCACACGGTTCTGCTGCCATGTCTGCAGCCCGGTGCTCTGCAGGTCGGCGCCCGCAGCCCGCAGCAGGTCGAAGCTGCTCTCGACGAACAGCGAGACCGACTCGGCGCCGCGCGTGACGATGGCCTGGTTGCTCTGGACGACCGACTCCTGCGTGGACGTCTCCACCGTGCGCCAGGCGACGATGCCGAACACCACCAGAGGAACGAGCGCGGCCGTGGTGACGAGCAGCGTCATGCGACGCGTGATCGGAATCACCGCGCCGCCCCAGGCGCCAGGGGTCGCGGCCGCCACTGCGCGAGCGTACTCAGAATGTCGCGGCCCGGGCTCGCCGGCACGATGAACCGGCGTCCGACGGCCCGAGCCATCTCCTCCCAGACGAGATACACCGCCGGCGGATCATCGAACAGGACGTGCTGCAGGGCCTGCAGGGACGCTTTGAACTGCTCGTCCGTGTGGGCGCGGCGAAGATCCTCCGACGCAGCCGCGGCGGCGTCGTACCCGTGATCGACGAAGCGATCGGGGCTGTGACGGCCCCACATGTGGTAGAGCACGTTCGGGCCGTAGCCGGAAATGACCGGCGCGAGGAAGGTCTCGAACCTGCCGGCCGCGAGGCGTTCACCGAGGGCCTCCTGCGAGACGAGTTCGAACTCCAGGTGAACGCCGACCTCGTCATACGCGCGGCGCAGGCGGAGGGCGACCCGGTCGAGGCGCGGGACGTCTTCGGAGACCAGGCAGGTCAACCGCATGCGCGAGGCGCGGCCGTCGTTGCGCGTCGGCCGGAACCCGGCACCGTCGAGCAGGCGCCGGGCAAGCGCGGGGTCGAACGCGTGAGGCTGCAGCGACGCGTCGGCCGCCCAATGACGTGGCCAGACCTGTGTGGCAGCCGCCAGACCGTGACCTCCGAAGTCCTGCGCGATCAGCTCCTGCCGGTCCACCGCATGGTTCAGCGCGCGCCGTACGTCCCGACGCCGCAGAGCGGGGTGTCTCACGTTGAGCCCGAGCGTGATCACGAACGGCCGGAGGAAGGGCCGAACCTCGATGCCCGTCGCCTGCTCCAGGAAGGGGCGCGCCTGTCCCGACGCCTCGTGCAACAGGTCGATCTCGTCGCGCAGCAGGGCCGACCACGCAGCGCGTGGGGTCTCGTATCGCCGGAAGACCACACGGTCGATGGCGGTGGAAGGTCTCCACGTGCCGCTGGCGGGCAGCGTGGGGGAACTGGTGTCTTCGATGTCGTCCGACCCGGCCGCGAACGCGCCAGCCGGCACCGCACGTGTGAGCGTCAACGCTTCGAGGAGCAGGCTGGACGGCTCGCGAAGGTGGATGCGGAGGCGTGCGTGGTCCACGGCTTCGACGTGCTCGATGTCCATCAGCCCGGCAGGCGGGTCGTAACCCACCTGGTCGCGAATGAGCGCCGCGACGTCGCCAGCCGTGACCGGGGCGCCGTCGTGGCGACGGACGTCCGGCAGCAGCGCGAAATCCCACGTGCGGCCGTCCGGCGAGAGAGTCCACGACTGCAGGAGACTTGGGGTCGGTCGCCCATCGGGACCCGTACCAATCAGCCGCACCGTGGTGAGCGTCCGGACGAGGGGCCGGACGTTGACGGTGTCGCTGGTCAGCCCGATCGTGATCGTGCGGCTCGACGAGGCAGGCGGCCGCGCGTCCGGCTGACCACAGGCGATGGCCAGGCTCGCCAGCAGCGCGCACGGCATACGCAGGACGGCACCGGCGGCGCCGCGGCTCGTGTCCGCTGGGAGGGGGACGGGAGTCCGTAGTGGATGCACGACTGCATGCGACGCCGGCGGACACCCGCCGGCGTCGACGCAGAGATGTATCACGAACGGGTGCTAGGTCTCCGACATGTCCGGCGGATAGTCGATGACGAAGGGGCAGAACGTCCGGTCCTTCGAGCGGCCTTGCTTCACGATGCGAATCTTCATGGTCGTGTCCTTTCTGGAGGTGCCCGCGGCCAGGCGGGCGGTGAACGCCGGGCGCGCGGCGAACGTCAGGCGTGCTGCGGCGCGCAGGCGGCGGCCAGTTCGCCGACGGCATCGAGCATGCTCGGCTTGTGACAGCTCGGCAGGCCCATGTCGCCCTGCTCGGTGTGCGAGGCGACGGAGCACCCGCCGCCGCATACGGGAATCAGCGAGCAATCTCCACACGCCCGCCACGGCTCGTGGTGCTCGAACCGGTCGCGCACGGTCGTCCGCTGGCGGTCGAGTTCAGGCTCGATGTGGCCGACACTCAGCCGCTCCTCGCCCGTGAAGCCGGGGCATGGATAGAGCGACCCGTCCGGACCAATCGTGTAGGCGTGGCGCCTGTGCAGCTCGCACGGGCCCATGTGCACGCCGTCCAGCGTCGAGAACCCTCGGGCCTGCGTTTCGGCGCGCAACCACGACATGCGGTCATCGACGGCGTGGCACGAGTCGCATGGCGAGCCTCCCCGCCCATTCCCGGCGGCGGTCATGCACGTCCCCTGCAGCACCTCTGTCGCATGCGCGACGGGCCGGAGGGGAATCACTCGTGAGCCAACACCCGGCGCCGCAGCTATCGGCGCTTCTACATGTGAGCCCATCGGCTTACGAATGATCGGCTTGAACGCCACCTTCACCAGCTGATCGGCAAAGGGCTGGGCGCGCAGGTAGTCGAGCAGGGCCGGATTGGACGCGGCACTGTCGAGATCGAAGTTGCCGCCGATCGAGACGCGGACTTTGCCGGCGACGGCCGTCAGGTTGCGCATGATGCGGTCGAACGTGCCCTGGCCGCCCCGCAGCGGACGCAGACGGTCGTGCGTGGCCCGATCGCCGTCGAGGGTGACCTTGACGCCGTTGAGGCCGAACGGTGCGAGGCGATCGACGACGGCCTCCGTCAGCAGCAGACCATTGGTGATGACGTTGATGGCCATGCCGATGCCGCGGCGGCTGCAGGCGGCGAAGAGGCCCTCGGCCAACTGGTAGAGCACCGGGAGGTTCAGCAGGGGTTCACCGCCGAAGAACGTGATGGTGAAGCGCTCGGGGCACAGCGTGTCGAGGCGCTCTTCGATCCAGGACTGGACGCGGCGGGCCGTATCGGGCGACATCTTCGCCGCGGTGGCGTTGTAGTCGCCGTGGTCACCCTGGATGCAGTACTCACACGCGAAGTTGCACTGCAGTGTCGTCAGCAGCGTGACGCGTAGCTGGCGATGGTCGTCGCGGAGGTCGTGGAAGAACGACTCGAGGGCGGCATCCTCCGCGTCCGCGCTCTCGACAACGAAGCCGAGCGCCGCGAGTTCGTTCGCTGTCTCGCGCTCGTCGGGCGACAGGACGCCTGGCCGGGTCTCGAGACGACCGAGCAGGGCAACCACGTCCTCGGACACGACAATCTGCGTGTCGCTCAGCGTGTTGAACAGGAATGTCTCGGTGGAGTCGGGGACAGGGACGGCGACGGTGAAGCGGGAAGGACGCACGTGAGGCTCCCTGGGATGCGTTTGAACGGGCAGGGAGATAGCGAGTTCTGTGCCACTCGAGCTGGTTGGTGCGTGTTCCGCGATTTTGCGCGACCTACCGCGAGATGTTGTGGTCGTCTCTGGTCAGACCACCGCTTGGCGCTGCAGATTCTGCGAGGTTTCGACCGCGACTGTCGGCAGAAACTGCACAGGTGTCGAGATTCCGGCGCGGGTGGCGGGGACCCCACCACCCACCTTCAGCCGTCCCGCAGCCGGCGCGTGACCTGCTGCAGGCCCAGCCGGCACATGCGGTGCTTCAACGTGCTCAAGGGAAGCTGGAGGTGCCGCGCCGTGGCCGCGATGTTCCACTCCTCCTTCTCGAGCGCCCGCAGCAGGTAGTTGCGCTCGAATGCCGCCACCGCACGGTCGAGCACGCTCGCGTCCGGCGACGAGTGCACGGCGTCGAGATTGGCCAGCTGCACTTCCAGTGGGAGGTCGACCTCCGTCAGTTCGGCCTTGTCGCACACCGCCACCATGCGCTCGGCGAGGTTCTGCAACTCGCGGATGTTGCCGGGCCAGTGATACTGGCGCAGCACGTCGAGCGCCGACGCCTCGATGCCGCGCACCGGCTTCCTGAACCGAAGGGCATACCGGCGGATGAACACGTCCAGGAAGAACGGCAGGTCACCCTGGCGGTCTCGCAGCGCCGGCAGGCGCACGGGAATCACGTTGATGCGGTAGAAGAGATCCTCACGGAACCGCCCCTGCCTGACGGCCTCGTTCAGGTCGGCGTTGGTGGCGACGACGAGACGGAAATCCACGCGGATGGGGTGCCTGCCGCCGACGCGTTCCACCTCGCTCTCCTGGATGGCGCGCAGCAGCTTCGCCTGCAGGTCGAGGCGCAGATCGCCGATCTCGTCGAGGAACAGCGTGCCGCCGCGTGCCAGCTCGAACTTGCCGAGCTGCTGGCGTACCGCACCGGTGAACGCCCCGCGCTCGTGACCGAACAGCGTGCTCTCCACGAGTTCGGACGGAACGGCCGCCAGGTTCACCGCGATGAACGGACCGCCTCGTCGTCTGGACTCGCGGTGGACGTGCCGCGCCAGCATCTCCTTGCCGGTGCCGCTCTCTCCGGTGATGAGGATGGTGGTGTCGAGGTGGGCCACCTTCTGCACCAGCGACATCACCTGCCGCATGGCGGGCGACGTCCCCGTGACGAACTCCCGGTCCTGTGCCTCGACCTGGGCCGTCAGCGCCTCGACACGGTTGCGAAGATCCTGCCGCTCGCTCGCGTTCCGGACGAGCGCCCGCAGCGCGTCGTAGTCGAAGTCCTTGGTGATGTAGTGATACGCGCCGAGCTTCATCGCCTGCACGGCCGTTTCGACGTCGGTGATCGCCGAGATCATGATGACCTCAACGCCATCGTGCTGCTCGCGCACCTGTCGCAACAGGTCGAGCCCGCTGAGCCCCGGCAGCCGCACGTCGAGCAGCATGAGGTCGATGCGCGCCTGCCTGATGCGCTGCAGGCCCTCCTCGGCAGAGGTTGCCGCGGTCACGCGGTACTCGCGCCTGAGGATCGCGGTCAGCGTGTCGCGTATGCCCTCGTCGTCGTCGACGATGAGCAGCGATTTCTGTGAAACAGTCATCGGCGGCAGGCGGTGGTCAACTGCCCGCGTATCATAACCTTCGGCTGCGGCAGCCGGTCATCGGACGGACGCGTCCGTGGGACAATGGGCGACTGAACGGCGAGCGCCTTCGCTGACACCCGCGCGCGCCAGGAGAGGACTGTGGCCAACGCATTCGACGTGGTGGTGATTGGATCGGGAACGGGCGGCTACGTGGCCGCCATCAGGGCTGCCCAGCTCGGCCTCAGCACGGCCGTCATCGAACGGGCGCCGACCCTCGGAGGCACCTGCCTCAACTGGGGGTGCATTCCCACCAAGGCCCTGCTCGAACACGCGCACGCGTTCAAGGTCGCCCGGCATGCGAAGGAGTGGGGCATCTCGCTCGGCGAGGCGGCGATCTCGATCGACATGCAGGCCGTCCAGGCGCGCAAGGACAAGATCGTCAAGGGCCTGACCGGCGGCATCGGCATGCTCTTCAAGAAGCACAAGATCGAGTGGATCAAGGGCACGGGCCGCCTGCTCGGCAAGGGCGCCGTCGAAGTGACGGACGCCGACGGGCAGACGAGCAAGGTCACGGCCAGCCGCGACATCATCATCGCCACCGGTTCGTCGCCGCGCAGCGTACCCGGCATCGCCATCGATCGGCAGCGCATCATCACGAGCGACGAGGCGATGAGCCTGACGCACGTGCCGACGTCGATCATCGTCATGGGCAGCGGCGCCGTGGGTGTCGAGTTCGCGTCGATCTTCAACAGCTTCGGCACTGCCGAGGTCACCATCATCGAGCTGCTGCCGCGCATCGTCCCGAACGAGGACGCCGACGTGTCGGCCGCTCTCGCGAAGAGCCTGGCGAAGCGCAGGATCAAGGTGCTCACGGGCACGAAGGTCACGAGCGCGGTACCGTCGGCCGACAGCGTCGAGGTGACCGCCGATCTCGGCGACGGCAGGACGGAAGTG
Organism: uncultured Vicinamibacteraceae bacterium; assembly: GCA_964388335.1. GTDB lineage: Bacteria > Acidobacteriota > Vicinamibacteria > Vicinamibacterales > Vicinamibacteraceae > JAEZDP01. The sequence goes on from CAYMAG010000010.1 coordinate 39,067, forward strand.
CTGGCCGCCGAGTACCTGCTCGTGGCCACCGGGCGCGGTCCGGTCACCGACGGGCTCGGCGCCGAGGACGTCGGTCTGCAACTGGAGCGCGGGTACATCCGCGTGGACGAGTTGATGCGCACCGGCGTCGAGGGCCTTTCGGCCGTCGGCGACGTCATCACGCTCGGCACGCCGGGCCACCCGCAGCTCGCGCACCTGTCGTCGGCCGAGGGCATTCTCGCGGCCGAGCGCATCGCCGGCCAGCACGCGCGTCCCATCGTGTACGACCACGTGCCGGCCTGCACGTACTGCGATCCCGAGATTGGCAGCGTGGGACTGACGCAGGCGGAAGCCGAAGCGCGGGGCTACGACGTGCGTGTCGGCACCTTCCCGTTCGGCGTCCTCGGACGCGCCAGGATCATGAACGAGACCGAAGGCTTCGTGAAGATCGTGGCCGAGAAGAAGTACGACGAGGTGCTCGGCGTGCACATGATCGGTCCGCGCGCCACCGAACTGGTCGCCGAGGCCACCCTCGCGTTGCGGCTCGAGTGCACGGTGGAGGAACTCATCCGCACGATTCACGCGCACCCGACCATGTCGGAGGCCGTGGGCGAGGCCGCACACGCCACGCACGGCGCGCCACTGCACATGTGACCATGCCTACTTCCGTCGTCATGCCCCAGATGGGCGAGTCGGTCACCGAAGGCACCGTCGTGCGCTGGATCCGCAAGGTCGGCGACGCGGTGGATCGTGACGAGCCGCTGTTCGAGATCTCGACCGACAAGGTGGACGCGGAGATTCCGTCGCCCGCTGCCGGCGTGATCCTCGAGATCCGCGTCAAGGAAGGCGAGACGGTGGACGTCGATACGGTCGTGGCCGTGCTCGGCGAGGCAGGGGAGTCTGCGAGCGCACCGTCTGCTGTGGAAGCACCCATGGCTGCCGCGCCGGACCAGCCGCCAGCGGCACCTGGCGGAGCGGCCGCCCTCGATACGGCCGCGCCGGCCGAAGCTGCAGACGAACACGATCCCGAGTCGGCGCGTGAGAAGCGGCGACGCACGCTGTCGTCACCGCTCGTCCGGAACATCGCCGCCGAACACGGCGTCGATCTCACGCGGATCGCCGGCTCCGGCGTGAGCGGGCGCGTGACCAAGCGCGACATCCTCGCCTACATGGACGACCGTCCAGACGGCGGCGCCACGTACGGCCTCGAAGTGCCCGCCTTCCGGCCGGGCGAATCGGTCGAAGTAGTGCCCATGTCGGTGATGCGACGCAAGATCGCCGAGCACATGATCTACAGCCGGCGCACGTCGGCCCACGTGCACTCGGTGTTCGAGGTCGATTTCTCACGCGTCGCGGCGGCCCGCCAGCAGCTCAAGGCCGAGTTCGAGCGCGAGGGGATCAAGCTCACCTACCTCGCCTTCATCGCCAAGGCCATCGCCGACGCCCTGCGCGCGATGCCCGTCCTCAACGCGTCGATCGACGGCGACGACATCGTCTACAAGAAGGACGTGAACCTCGGCATCGCGGTGGCCCTCGACTGGGGACTCATCGTGCCGGTCATTCCCGAGGCCGACCACAAGGACCTGAAGGGCGTCAGTCGCGCAATCAACGACATCGCCGAGCGCGCGCGTGCCAAGCGCCTGCGGCCGGAGGAGGTGCACGGCGGCACCTTCACCATCACCAACCCGGGGTCGCTCGGCACGCTGTTCGGCATGCCGATCATCAACCAGCCGCAGGTGGCGATTCTCGCCGTCGGCACCATAGAAAAGCGGGTCGTGGTGATCGACGACATGATCGCCGTGCGTCCACGCTGCTACCTCACCCTCGGCTACGACCACCGGCTGGTCGACGGGGCCGTCGCCGACGCGTTCATGGCCCGGGTCAAGGACGCGCTCGAACACTGGTCCTGATGCGCCCGCTGCGCCTCGTCGAGCACGACGTGCTGCCGTACGACGAGGGCATCGCCCTGCAGCAACGGCTCGTCGATGCCCGCAAGGCCGGCGAGATTTCCGACACGCTCGTGCTCCTCGAGCATCCCCACGTGATCACGCTGGGTGTCAGGGTGCGCAGCTCCCGCGCGCACGTTCTGGCCACGGATGAACAGCTGGCCTCGGATGGAGTGGCGCTCTTCGACTCGGGCCGCGGCGGCGACGTCACGTACCACGGGCCCGGGCAACTCGTCGGCTATCCGATTCTCGACCTCAAGCCCGATCGCACCGACGCGCACCGCTACGTCCGCGACCTCGAGGATGTCCTGATTCGCGTGTGCGCGGCCTACGGGATCGACGCGGGCCGCCAGCAGGGGCTGACTGGCGTCTGGGTGGGTGACGAGAAGGTGGCGGCCATCGGCGTCCGGCTGTCACGCTGGGTCACCAGTCACGGCTTCGCGCTCAACGTCCACCCCGACCTCTCGTACTTCTCACTGATCGTGCCGTGCGGCATCGAGGACAAGGGCGTCACCTCGCTGGTTCGCCTGCTGGGCCGCCCGGTCGCGATGGAGGACGTGCGTACCCGCGTCGTGACTGCCTTCTGCGACGTGTTCGAGCGGGTCGTGGTGCCGCCCCCTGCTGACCAGATCAGGAGGCCCGGGCAGAGATCGTGACGCCCGGCAATCGCGCCTTCATCGTGGCCGGCTGACTCTGCGGACGCGCCTCGTTCATGGCGTCTCGTCGGCAACCATCGACGCAATCGTCTCGCGCACGCCGTGGCCTTCGACCGCCACGACCTCGAACCGCACGTGGTCGTACTCCACCACGTCGCCCACCTGCGGCGGTCGCCCGAGCAACGTCAACACCAGGCCGCTGACGCTGTCCACGTCCTCGTGTTCGAGTTCCACGCCCAGCTCGTCGCCCGCCTCCTCGACGCGCGCGGTCCCACTCACGTGCAGCCGTCCACGGACGTCGCGGAAGATGCTCGTCCGCTCGGTGGCGGTCTCGGCGAACTCTCCGACGATCTCGTCGAACAGGTCTTCGTGGCTGATGAGGCCGGCGGTACCGCCATGCTCGTCGATGACCAGTACCATCTGGGCCGCCTGCCGGCGCATCGTGTCGAGCACGGCGCCGAGCGTCGCGGTTTCAGGCACCATCGGCAGGGGCCGCACGACCGACGCGTCGAGCGGACGGCCGCTGCGGGTCAGCGCCAACAGGTCCTTCACGTGCACGAGTCCGGGCACCTGGTCGAGGCTCTCGGTGTAGACCGGATATCGAGTGAAGGGATGGCGTCGGACGATGGCGGCGATGGTGTCGGCATCGGCGCCGACGGGCATCCCCGCGACGCGGACGCGCGGCGTCATCACCTCGCGCGCCGTCAGGTCGCCGAACTCGAAGAGTTCACGCAGAATCTGACCAGACTCTTCGCGCAGCAGACCGCCGGCCTGACTCTCGCTGACCACGAGAGCGAGTTCCTCGGGCGAGTAGAGGTGTTCGGTGTTGCGCTCCTGCCGGCGGATGCCGATCGCCGCGAGAATCAGGCGTCCGAGGCCGTTCAACGCGATCACGAGAGGGTACAGCACGAGCTGGAACGCGCGCATCACGGGAGAGATGGCCAGCACGACGCGCTCGGCGCGCTGGAGGGCGAGCGACTTCGGGATCATCTCGCCGAAGACGATGTGCACGTAGGTGAGCGCCGTGATGGCGAGCCCGCTGGCGAGCGTGTGCGCCGTCACGAACCGAAACTCGCCGAACCCCTCGAGACGGTGCACCAGCCACTCGGCGACGCCGTGCTCGCCGTACATCCCGAGCCCGAGGCTCGCAAGGGTGATCCCGAGCTGCGCCGTCGCGATGTACCGATCCTGCCGGACGGGTTCTTCCAGCACGCGATGCACCTGTTTCGCGATGCGCTCGCCGTTGCCGGCACGTGTCTCGATCGCCGTGCGCGGTGCGCACACGATGGCGAACTCGGCAGCCACGAACAGGCCGTTGATGACCACCAGCACGATGATGACGAGGACGACGATGGTCATGGGTGACTCACCGCGGGCCACGCCGTGCGTGCACCCTCCTTGAACTCGTCGGACGTCGGGCCGAGCAGCTCGGCCAGCACGTTGTCGAGAGTGACGATGCCGACGTTGGTGCCCTGGTCGTCCTGCACGACGGCCTGGTGCGAGTGGCGGTCGCGGAGCAGGCTCACGAGCTGGTCGCCGGTGAGCGACTGGCTCACGGTGAGTGCGGGCTGAAGCATGTCGCGCAGAGAGCCCACGGGGCGTTGTTCCAGCGTGCGCACCAGCAGGTCGCGCGTGTTCAGGATGCCCACGATGCGATCGAGGCTGCCGTCGTACACGGGCATGCGGGCGAACGGGCTGTCGAACGCGATCTCGAGCACGACGTCCACGGGTGTGGCGACGTCCACGCCCTTAACTTCGGCGCGCGGCACCATCAGCTGTCCGGCGGTGCGCATGCTGAAACGCAGCGCACGCTGCAGCCGGCGGGTCTCGTCGGGCTCGAGCAGCCCGCCGTCGCGGCTCTCGGCGATGAGCAGTTCGATCTCGTCCGGCGAGTGGATGTGGCGGTGGCTCGCATGGTCGTCGCCGAAGAGGCGCAGCACGACGTTGCCGCTGCCGTTGAGCAGCCAGATGAAGGGCCCGAGCACCACGAGGGACCAGCGCATGGGGAAGTACGTGGCGAGCGCGGTCTGCGTGGGGAACTGCAGGGCGATGGACTTCGGCACCAGCTCACCGACGACCATCTGCCCCACGGTCAGGCTGACGAGCACGGCCAGTGATGCGGCAGAGAGTGCCGACAGCGGTTCCAGCCCGACCGAGGCGGCGACGAGGCTGGACAAGGCGGGCGTGAAGGTGACCTGGGCGTAGGCGCCCAGTACCAGGCTCGACAGCGTGATGCCGACCTGGCAGGCGGCGATGTACCAGTCGAGGTCGGCCGGGTGTTCGAGCACGGGCAGCAGCTTGCGCGCCAGGGTGTGGCCGTTTTCGGCCATCTGGCGGATGCGGCTCTTCCGCACCGAAACAGCCGCGAACTCCGCAGCGACGTAGAGCGCGTTGACGGCGACGAGGGCGACGACGATGAGCAGCGGCGCCAGCATGTCAGCCTGCGGCTGCCGGGCGCATGCGTCCGCCCGGATCGAAGACGATGTCGGCGAGACCGGCCTCGTCGGCGCCGAGGGACCGATCGGCGACCCACGCGGTGTGCGAGCGCCGGCTGCCGAACCAGGCCGCTTCGGCGACGCCGGCCGCGGCGGCGGCGAGGGCGTACGGCCCGGGAGGCCAGGCGGCGGCGAGTTGCCGCCCGACGCGGTCCCGTCGTTCCGCGGTGAGGATGTCGTCGGCCCGGCGGCCACGCACCGAGGCCCGCTGCCAGTCGATGGCGGGTGTGCCTCTCTCGGGCGACCACCTCAGGCCGACGGCCACCTCGGCTGGTGCGCAGCCGGCGGCCAGCGCGACGAGCGACCGTGCGGCGCTGCCGACGGCACCGGGCGCGCTGCCGACGAGCAGGTCGGGCGCGCAGATGCCCTCGCCGACGAGACGCTCGAGCAGCGGTCGATGCGTCGCGCCAGTGCAGACGACCAACGCGCCGGGCGAGATGCTGCAGATCGTCCGCAGCAGCACCGTCGAGTCGGCCGCTGCGCGCGACGGATCGCTGGCCGGCAGCGGGTCGGCGAGCGCGACGACCCAGGCGCCAGCCGCGGCCGTGATGTCGGCATGTCCTGTCACGCGGGTGCTGCAGCCGTCGGGCGGGCCAGCCTGGCGGATGTCGAGGGCCTTGCCCACGGCGACGGTGCCGGCGGGATCGATGAGGCGCACCTCATCGAAGCGGGCGCGGCTGGCGAGCGTGTACGTGAGCGCTCCTCCGAGAGGTCCGGCTCCGAGGATGGCGACAAAGGGCATGGACGGGCGAACAACAGTTTACAGGCTACAGGCGCAGGCGGAGTTGCCGCGTCTCGGCGAGACGCGGCCTGCCTGGCTCGTGATTCGAGAGACGCGGCCTACCTGGCTCATAATTCGGGACATGACTTCTGTTCTTGCGGGCAAGGTGGCAATCGTGACGGGCGGCACGCGTGGCATCGGTCTGGCGATCGTGCGGGGGCTGGTGGCGCGCGGGGCGAAGGTGGTGGTGTCCGGGCGCAAGGCCGAGGCGATTGCGGCGGTGCGCGAGGAACTGGGTGACGCCGTGTCGGGCGTGGCGGGCGACGTCGCGGACGAGGGCGTGGCCGAGGCGCTGGTGCGCACCGCGACCGACACGTACGGCGGGCTCGACATCCTCGTCAACAACGCGGGCGTCGGCACGTTCAAGCCGGTGGCCGAACTGTCGGGCGCCGAGTGGCATCGCCTCATGGCGACGAACCTGACGGGCGTGTTCCTGTGCAGCCACGCGGCGATTCCTGCGCTGCGGGCGCGCAAGGGCGGCTGGATCATCAACATCAGCAGCCTGGCGGGCAAGAACCAGTTCATCGGCGGAGCCGCGTACTGCGCGTCGAAGGCGGGGCTCAACGCGTTCAGCGAGGCGCTGATGCTCGAGGTCCGTGACGATGACATTCGCGTGTCGTACGTGATGCCGGGATCGGTGCAGACGGCGTTCTCGCCGGGGGGCGACGCGGCGTCGATGGACTGGAAGCTCGCGCCCGAGGACGTGGCGCAGGTGGTGTTCGACCTGCTGGCGCACTCGTCGCGGAGCCTGCCGAGCCGCGTGGAGATCCGTCCGGCGCGCCCCCGGAAGGGGTGATCCGTCGCACGGAGTCACGATGACGCTGACCCCGGCGACCGATGACCACGTACGGGCGCTGATGGCGTGGTTTCCCGATCGACGCAGCTGCGCGATCTGGGGCGGGCACACGTTCCGCTATCCCTTCACCGAGTCGACGTTCCTCGCGGACACGCGATTTCGTGACCTGCCGTCGTACGTGCTGGTGGACGCGGAGGCACAACCGCTGGCGTTCGGGCAGTACTACCGGCGCGCCGGCCGCTGTCATCTCGGGCGGCTGGTGGTCTCGCCCGCGCATCGCGGCCAGGGGATCGGCACGCAGCTCATACGCGGGCTGGTGGAACTCGGGACGCGGCGTCTCGGCCTCGCCGAGTGTTCCCTGTTCGTCGACCCCGACAACGGGCCGGCGATAGGGCTGTACGAGCGGCTCGGCTTCGTGCCGGCGGTCTACCCGGACGACGATCCGGACGTTCGGGTCTACCTGTACATGGTGGTCGCGGCGCGGGCGCTCGACGGGTCGCAACGACCGCCACCCTGAGCGCGTCGACGTGGCGACTTCAGCACCACTGACCTCGAGGCTGCCTTCGGGCGTCCGGACCTCGCGTGCCGCGTACTGGCATGGAGACGCGGCATTCGCGCGAGGTGCCGAGTGGACTCGGAGCCGCGGCGTGGCCCGGGTCGCTCGGGGCGAAGCATCCGGGTGCGGCGCGCGAGTGGGCGTGGCAATGGGTGTTTCCTGCGACGCGGCACCACCGGGACTCGGTCACCGGCGAGCGTCGACGTCATCATCTGCACGAGCGGGTCGTGTAGCGGACGGTGAAGGATGTCAGCCACACAAGTCGGCAATTGAGCGGTATATACTCGCTTCAGAGAGACGTCAGCCATGCCCACGAAGTCGGCGGTGGTTCACAGCGACCCGGACATTCTCGGCGGAACGCCCGTCTTTGTCGGGACTCGGGTACCGGTCAAATCGCTGTACGACTACCTCGAGGCCGGGGACTCTCTGGACGAGTTCCTGGACAGCTTCCCGTCCGTCACACGGCAACAGGCCGTCGCGGCGCTTGAACTGGCGCGCTCCATGACCGAGGCGCATGCGGCTGCTGCTCGATGAGTGCGTACCGAGACCGCTCCTGCGCGACTTGACCGTTCACGACGCTCACCACGTCGTCGACATGGGGTGGTCGTCCAGGAGAAACGGCGAACTCCTCGAACTCGCGCTCGCTGACCGAATTCGACACGTTCCTCACCGTCGATCAGAACTTGCCCTTCCAACAGAACTTGCGGTCCTCGGGTATTGGGGTGGTGGTCGTTGTAGCGCGCACCAATCGCGTCAAGGAACTTCGGCCGCTTGTTCCGCAGATCCTTGAGGCTCTCGGTGCGATCAGAAGTGGGGGACTCATCAGGGTTGGTGGCTGACACCGCGAGGGAACCGACGGCGCGGACCTGACGCTGGTGCGCCGCGGCTCATCGCCAACGTTGATATGGCAGCCGCACGGCGATACCTGCCATTGGAGGCGTGAAGCCGAAGTATGGACAGCGATCGTGTTTCGATCGACCTCGGGTCCGTTGGCAATACCTGTCTTGTCGTCATGCCATTCCACGCGCTGTTCGAGGCAGAGTATGAGCGCGTTATTCGTCCGGCAATCGAGGAAGCGGGCCTCAGGTGCGTGCGGGGCGATGAGATCTACACCCAGCAGGCAATCATCGATGATATCTGGCAATCAATCCGGCAGGCGCGCCTCGCTGACCGGGGTCAGCTATACGTTCGTGCAGCAGGTTCCGCACGCTCGTACGGGTTGGACAGTTTCGAACTCGCCATCTCCGATGACGGGCAGGCGATGCCCGGGCAGGCCCTACTGCGCCATGGCAGGCGCGAAGTCGTCTTCAAACGCCTTTCGAAACCACCGGCGTTACAGATCTGAGGTGGCATCAGGCTGCCTAACCCGCCGCTGAACCCGTCGACCGCCTGGATCGTGAGTGGCCGGGGGTTACACGTGCCTTTCCTCGCCACGGCAGATTCACAGCGCGCTCTCATTCCGCAGGCGCGAGATGAAACTCACGAGGCAGGCCCCTGTCGAGAACGCGGGTGCCAGCAGTTTCCTTACCGTGGTAATGTCTTCGCATGGCGATCGCACATTCGAGGCTCACGGCGCAGGGCCAGATCTCGGTTCCGGCGCAGGTTCGGCGAAAGCTTGGCATCGGCCCGGGCTCGGTCCTGGAATGGGACGACAACGGCGAGCAGGTCGTGGTTCGCCGGGCCGGACGGTATACGTCCGAGGACCTGCACCGGTCGTTGTTTCCCAAGCCTCCCAGGCCCAGAACGTTGGCGGAGCTGAAAGCGGGCGTGCCTCGCGAGATCCAAAGGCGGCATCGTGCGAGCCGTTGATACGAACATTCTGGTCCGCCTCGCCACGCGGGATGACGCGACGCAAGTGGCGAGGGCCGAGGCATTCGTGGCACACGGGGCGTGGGTACCGCATCTTGCCCTCACGGAGGCGATGTGGGTGCTGCGCTCGGTTTACGATCGCGGTTCGGGGGAAATCGCCTCGGCGATCGAGATCCTCCTCAACCACGAGCACTTGACGCTACAGGATTCGGACGCCGTGGCTGCTGCGGTGACCACCTTCCGCAAACGACCAGCCCTGGGCTTTTCAGAGTGCTTGATGTTGGAGGTGGCGCGGAAGGCTGGTCACCTGCCCCTCGGTACGTTCGACCGCGATTTCGGAAAACTTGCGGACGTCGAGAAACTGTGACACCGCCTCATGCGGAAGGACGGCCCAACACGCGCGTCTCTCGGCTCCAAGCCGACGACGAAGCTCGAGGCGCGCCGTTGGTACGAATCGAGATCCTCGCCACGTTGTCGATGGGCGTCGTTGCCGGGGGCATTGACGGCCCCTTCACCCACCAGCGATGAGAGCCGCCATCCGCGATCGATATCGACTCCCCATGTCATCAACGCCGATGCATCGCCGTGACGCAGTGAAGGCCTTGTGCGCCCTGTTCGCTTCGGTGCCGGCGTTGGCGCAGGAACCGTCCGTGTCGACGCTCATCGGCACAGGGAAGCCCGGATACTCGGACCGACAGGTGAACGATCCCTACGGACTGGTAATCGGGCCAGACGACGCCCTGTACTTCTGCGACCTGGGCAATCAGCGGATCCGTCGGCTCGACATGAGCAACGGTCGAACGGTCACCGTGGCAGGCAATGGACAGCGAGGATACTCCGGCGATGGCGGAGTAGCGGCGGACGCTGCCCTGAACATGCCACACGAGATCCAGTTCGACTCGCTGGGGCACCTCTACATCGCCGAACGCGACAACCACGTGATCCGGAAGGTGGACGCGAAGACCGGGACGATTTCGACGTTGACCGGCACTGGCGTTGCGGGCTTCTCGGGCGACGGCGGGCCCGCTGCGTCTGCCCAGTTGCGTGCGCCTCACAGCATTGCGGTTGACCCGACCCGACGGTTCCTCCTCATCTGCGACATCGGCAACCACCGCATTCGGCGGGTGGACCTCGCCACGGGGCTGATCGAGACCGTCGGCGGTACCGGCGAACGTCAGCCGACGCCCGACGGCGCGCCTCTACGTGGAACGCCTCTCAACGGTCCCAGAACCTTCGCCTTCGATTCCGCAGGCGACCTCTACCTCGCCTTGCGGGAGGGGAACGCGATCTACCGCGTGGACGGCTCGTCCTCCACCATTCACCACGTGGCGGGCACAGGGGAGCAGGGCTACTCGGGCGACGGGGGGCAGGCGCGATTGGCGAGGCTGGGAGGGCCCAAAGGGCTGGCATGGTCGCGCGGAGTGCTGTACGTGGCCGATACCGAGAACCACGTCATACGGGCAATCCAGCTCGAGACCGGCATCATCGACACCGTGCTCGGCACGGGTGAGCGCGGTGACGGACCGGAACGCGATCCCCGCCGGTGTGCACTCGCCCGCCCCCACGGAGTCGTCGTGGATGCGCGGGGCGTGTTGTACGTTGGCGACAGTGAAGCACACCGCATCAGAACGATGAGCTGAGTGCAGTGAGCGCTCCGTCACCCGACGGCCTTGCTCGCAAGCATGAGGGGAATCCCGCCCGCGGCTCCTGGCTGGTCAGGGCCACCGCGATGACAGTGCTCGATCGTTCATGGAAGGCGTCCGCGCTGTGACACAGTGCCGGCGTGTAGCCGCCGCGGTCTGCGCGCATGTCGTTCGGCAACCACCGGCGCAGGGAATCGACCTTCTCACGACAACGACCATTCGCCGGGAGCATCCATGAGCACCAATCAGTCGTAGTTTCTGGACTCGTTCGTCACGATCCACGTGTTCGAGTCGGATGGCCAGGATGGCGTCTCGATCTTGGCCGCGTGCACGCCCGCAGTCCGGCGCGGTGCCGGCCATGCGCGCGACCCGCATCGACCCGGTGAAAGCGGCGTCCGGCAGACCGCTGCTCGATGGCCAGACGCTGGCCGCGCGTCTCGAACACCGGCCGCCACCCGCTCGACGGACATCGGCGGCTTCTGGACGTTCCTGGGGACTCCGACGCTGCCGTTCTGGATGCTGCAGGAGCGGAGTCAGTCGCAGCCGCATGCAACCGTCAGCGCGCGGCAGACGCGGCCCATCGTCGCCGGACGCACCGTGCCCACGAACGTCCGCAGGTCGCTCTGCTGGACGGTGAACACGTTGCAGAGATTCACGCACGACAGCGCCTTCAGACCCTCGTCGGGGCCGACCTCGACCTCGGTCGGCGAGCCACGCAGGGTCGACGTGATGGCGGCGACGGTGACCGTGTGCAGGAGACCGATCAACGATGGTCGGCTGACGACGAGCACGGGCCGCCGCTTGGCGGGCTTCGAGAAGTGCAGTAGCCAGATCTCGCCACGATTCACTCGTCTGGCCACGTCTGCGCCTCGATCAGGTCCACGGTCTCCTTCGCGAGTGCATCGGCGCGGCCCTCGTACGCCGCGGCGATGCGCTCATCGATGCTCCGCCGATCCTTGAAGGCCAGATAGCGCTCGACCGCCGTCCGCACGAACGCCGATCGTCCGCTCGTTCGCGTCTCAGGGTCGGCGTCGATGCGCTCGAGCAGGCTGGTGTCGAGAGAGATCTGCACCGGCTTGGCTGGCATGTTGGAAGTATACAACATAACTATGTTGGACATAGCCAACGTCCGCCCGTCCTCGACCGGTGTGACACCGCTTGCGCGTGGTGCCATAATCCCCGCGTTCGGGGGAGAAGCGCCAGTCGGGCGGCGCCAAACTTTCGTCTTCCGGCGTCGTGCCAGCGGTCGTCCAGGGGCAACGGAGCGGACTCGCTATCGGCTACGAACTCGACATCATCGCGTCGGCCGCGTCGGGGCCGCGAAACCTCCGTTCCGCTGCTGAAAGGAGTCGTCGATGTTCGCAGCAACGCTCGCCGTGGCCCTCGTGGCTGGGCCCCCAGGCGGCGCACCACAGGAGGCCGGCGTCGCGATCACGTGTCGCTCGGTGCTCACCGATCAGGAGATCTCGAAGGCGGCCGGGCGGCGCATGACGCCTGCCGGAGAGATGCACACCATCGAGCACAGGACCGCGTGCACGTGGATCGGAGCCGACCCCGGCGCCACCGTGACGCGCCTGACGGTCGTGGTGTTCGATCCGAGAGAGGCGAGCGCCGCGAAGTCAGTGCCGGCCGGATACGACGAGGCCGTCGCAGCGGCCCTCGAGTCGTTCAGCCAGCAGGAGCCGCTGACCGGCATCGGCCAGCGCGCCGTCTTCTTCCCGGGCGATCCGGACATGCAGATCCTCGTGGTGCAGCTTGCCGACGGGATCGTCCAGTTCAACGCCACCGGCATCGGCAAGGACGCGCTGACGGCGCTCGCGCGTGCGGCCGCGTCACGATAGTCCTGCCCCTCGTCGCGGGTATCCGTCACTGTCCATGACCTGATGTTCGAGGCGTGGCGAACTCCAGCGGCTCTACGTGCATCGGGCGCCTCCTGACTCCATGGTGTGGGTTGCGACTCGGGATTCAACGCGCGATGCCTCGGATCGGGAAGGCATTGCTGCCGCGAGCAGCCCGTGTTGTGATGCTATCCGTCGGGGAGGGCTGCATGAGCGTCCAGTTCGATTTCGTGGTCGTGGGAGCGGGCTCTGCCGGTGCGGTCATTGCCGCCCGTCGGCAAGCATCTCAAGGACCACCTGCACGTCGGGCTGGCCTTCCCGGCCAGGGGTGCCGGGGTCTCGATGCTGGAGATGGGGCTCTCGATGGGTCCGGACGCGTTGCGCAGCCCCGCGGGCCCCTTGCCGCTCGACCCTGCCCAGGATGCACACCTGCCGCCGGAACTCGCGGCGCTCAAGGCCGAAGCCGAGCGGCGCCTGCTGGAGTGGGCGACCGCCGGCGAGAGCCTCGTGTCGTCGTCGCTGTACGACGCGGCCGCCTGGTACTCGACCGGCCTCGGCGATCATCACACCCACGATGCGCAGATCTCGCTGTTCGCATGCGGCTACAACGAAGACATCTGGCGGCGCTGCTTGAAGGTGAACCCCGCCGACTACTTCGCCGATCCCGCGACCGCGCTTTCCCCCCAGGCGGAGACGGTGCTGATCCTCGCGAACCCGGTTCAGCCCCGCAGCGAGGGCGAGATCGTCCTCCGGAGCGCGGATCCGACCGCCCACCCGGAGATCCGCATGAACTACTTGAGCGACCCGCACGACCTGCAGGTGCTCCTGCGCATCATGCGGCGCGCGCTCGACATCGCGAAGCATTGGCCCAACCCGGGCCAGCTCGGCTCGCTCTACGTGCCGCCCCGGCTGGCAGCGAAGCACGCCTACCGCGAGGGGACCGAGCCCGGCGACGCCCTGCTCGAGGACCTGGCACGGCACTACGCGTGCACCGTGTACCACTTGACCACGACCTGCCGGATGGGTGACGTGGTCGACCCGCGCCTGCGCGTCAACGGCGTCCAGCGGCTCCGCGTCGCGGACGCGAGCGTGATGCCCAACGTGATCAGCGGCAACACCAACGCGCCGTCCATCATGATCGGCGAGAAGGCCGCCGAAATGGTCGCGCGCGAGCACGAGGTCGCGCTGGCCGCGTTCGTCGGCGCCTAGGTGTCTGCGCTGCTGTCGAAGGGGGGAAGGGTTGCGCAGAGTCCGAGAAGGAGCGTCATGCTGACCGCGAGACGGCCCTGCTGCTTACTATCGTCCCGGCGAATCCCGACGACCCGCTCGCGGGCCTGCCGCTGTGGAAGGGCGTCGCGGGCCGCATCTCGGCGATCGACCTCGTGTAACACCCCGGTGCAGACCTCACGGCTGTTCGCGACCCTCTCGGCGCTGCTGATCGTCGGGTGCGCGCCGTCTCAGGACGTCGCTCCGGCCCAACCGCGCCGTCCGAACATCGTCGTCGTCCTCGTCGACGACATGCGATGGGATGAGATGGGGGTCGCCGGCCATCCGTTCATCGAGACGCCGAACATGGATCGGCTCGCGCGTGAAGGAGCGCGGTTCGTCAACGCGTTCGCCACCACCCCGCTGTGCTCGCCCAGCCGGGCGAGCCTGCTCACCGGCCAGTACGCGCACACCAACGGCATCATCGACAACACCGCGCGGCCGAGCCACGCGCTGCCGGTCTTCCCGCTCGAGTTACAACAGGCCGGCTATCGCACCGCGTTCTTCGGCAAGTGGCACATGGGCAACGACGCCAGCCCTCGGCCCGGATTCGATCGCTGGGTCGGCCTGCCGGGACAAGGCGAGGCCATCGATCCTGCGCTCAACGTGGACGGGAACCCCGTGCAGGTCAAGGGCTACACCACCGACCTGCTGACCGATTACGTCGAGCGATTCGTCGCCGATCCATCCGACCGCCCGTTCCTCGCCTACCTGGCGCACAAGGCGATTCATCCCAATGTCATCCAGCAGAACGACGGCAGCGTGGTGCCGATCCCCGGGCAGCCGGGAGGGTTTGTCGCGGCCGAACGCCACCGTGGCCGGTACCAGGGCCGCGTGATGCCGCGGCGCGCGAGCGCGTTCAAGCTGCCGCTCGGCAAGCCCGCGCTGCTCCGCCGGATCGATCGACTCCCGCCGCTCGGGCCCGGCACCGCCACCACGGATGAGGAGATTCGCGGCCGCGTCGAGATGCTGCTCGCCGTCGACGACAGCCTGGGGCGGATCGTCGCCTCGCTCGAGAAGAAGGGCGTGCTCGACGACACCATGGTGGTGTTCACCAGCGACCACGGCTACTTCTACGGCGAGCACGGATTGAACGAAGAACGGCGCCTGGCCTACGAAGAAACGATCCGCATCCCGCTGCTGGTTCGCTATCCGGCGTTGGCAAAGCCCGGCTCGGTCCTGCCGGAGATGGCCCTGACCGTCGATCTTGCGCCGACGCTGCTCGAGGCGGCGGGCCTGCCGCCGGCTGCGGCGATCCAGGGGCGCTCGCTGGTACCGGTGCTGAAGCAGGAGGCGCGCGAGTGGCGCACCTCGTTCCTGATCGAGTACTTCACCGACACGGTCTTCCCGCGCATTCGTAACATGGGGTACGTGGCGGTGCGGAACGGCCGGCACAAGTACATCAACTACCGCGAATTGCCTGGGATGGACGAGCTTTACGATCTCGACGCCGATCCCTTCGAAGAAACCAATCTCATCGGCCGTCCGGAAGCGCGCGACACCCTGCCCCGGATGCAGGCGGAACTGAAGCGCCTGCTGGAACAGACGCGATATCCGGTCACGGGAGGCAAGGAGTACTGATCCTGGCGACCGATGTCGGTCGGCCCGCGGCGTGCCACCAGCCAGCGCGAGACCGGTGGGGACGGCTCGACACGTCAGCGTTCAGGCGCCGCATATAGTGTGGCTCACCTGTCGACGGGTGGAGGGGTTGAGCACAGTCCGAGAAGGAGCGTCATGCTGCTGACCGCGAGACGGCCCTGACTGATGCTTCCCTTCGTCACCACGGCTCGCTGACCCCCACCTGACACCGGTAGGGCGCATTCGAGCCGGGGGTATAATTCGCCCCCGAGTGGATGCCTGGATGCGAGCACTCACGGCGCTCGTCGCGTTGCTGGCGGCAGGGGGCGGCACCCTCCTGGCGCACGACGTCCCCGACGCCGTGGCGGTGACCGCGTTCGTGCGGCCCGCCGGGCCGCGCGTGCAGATGCTGGTTCGCGTCCCGCTCGCGGCCATGCGCGACGTGGATGTGCCCACGGACGCGGGCGGATACCTCGACCTGGCGCGCGCCGAATCGACGCTTCGTCACGCCGCGACGATCTGGCTGACGCAGAACGTCGAGATCTTCGAAGAGGGGACCCTGCTGGCGTCGCCGCAACTCGCGGCCGTGCGGGTGTCGCTGCCCTCCGACCCGTCCTTCCGCGAGTTCGCGACCGCGTTGGCGCACGTCACGGGTCCCGGGCTGGATCCCGCCACGCGGCTCTATTGGGATCAGGGCGTCCTGGACGCGCTCATCGAGTACCCGATCACCTCGGAGACGTCGCGGTTTTCCATCCGCACTGAGTTCCGGCGGCTGGCCCAGCGCGTCGCCATCGGCCTCCGGTTCCTGCCCCCTGGGGGCGCGGAGCGCGCGTTTCAACTCCACGATGACCCTGGCATCGTGCCGCTGGACCCACGCTGGCACCAGGCGGCTGCCGCCTTCGTGTGGTCCGGCATCGGCCACGTCCTGAGCGGGCCCGATCACCTGTTGTTCCTGTTGCTCGTCGTGCTGCCGTTGCGGCGCCTCCGGCCGCTGGTGCTCATCGTGACGTCGTTCACCGCGGCACATGCCGTCACGCTGATCGCTGCGGCCTACGGGTTCGTGCCGCAGGCCCTGTGGTTCGTGCCGCTGGTCGAGACGCTGATTGCCGTGTCGATCGTGTGGCTCGCGCTCGAGAACATCGTGCGCGTGCTGCCCACGGCACTCGTGGCCGCCGGTCGAGAGCGCCCAGATGTTTCCGACGGGTTGGGACGCCGGTGGGCCATCACGACCGCGTTCGGGCTGGTGCACGGGTTCGGCTTCTCCTTCGCGCTTCAGGAGCGGCTCCAGTTTGCCGGTGCGCACCTGCTGACGTCCCTCCTCGCATTCAACCTCGGCGTCGAGATGGCGCAGGTCGCGGTGATCGTGGCGGCCTGCCTGGCGGTGCGGGCACTCTTTGCCCGCGTGATCGCTGAATCGGCGGGCACGCTGGTCATCTCGGCGCTCGTGGCGCATACGGGCTGGCACTGGATGCTCGAGCGCGGCGACGTGCTGCGCCAGTACTCGTGGCCCACGCTGGGCGCCGGGGGGTGGGCGCGCGTGGTGGTGCTGCTGATGGCCGGTCTGGTCGTGGCGGCCTGTATCTGGATCGCTCGTGTGGCGGGTCGAACCGCGGGCCTGGCGAGGGTCCTCGACAGGAGGTGACTGGGATGGGTCAGCGAAACATCGTGACGGGAGTTGCCTTCGTGGTGCTGTTCGCGGGCCTGGGCGTCGCCTACGCCTACCTGCAGCGCGAGGCGTCCGCCGAACGGGCCCTGGTGCGGGCACCGGCCTTCGAGGTGGATCCGTTCTGGCCGAAGCCGCTGCCCAACCACTGGGTCCTGGGTTCGGCCATCGGCGTGTGGGCCGACGAGCGCGACCACGTCTGGATCATCCATCGCAGCTCGGACACGCTGTCGAACATGGAGAAGGGCGCCGAACTCGACGTTCCCACGGGGGTGTGCTGCAGGGGTGCGCCGCCAGTGCTGGAGTTCGATCAGGCTGGGAACCTGGTGAACTCGTGGGGCGGCCCCGGCCAGGGATACGAGTGGCCGACCTCGAACCACGGGATCACCGTGGACCACAAAGGCAACGTGTGGATCGGCGGCAACGGACCGGGCGACTCGCAGTTGCTGAAGTTCACGCGCAGCGGGAAGTTCCTCCTGCAGGTCGGCAAGGCCGATGCCCGGAGGGGCCCCGACCAGAACGGCCAGCCCTCGTACGCGGGCGGCAGCAACGACCAGGTCAACTTCGGCCGCGTGGCGAAGATCTTCGTGGATCCTCGCGCCAACGAGGCCTATATCGCGGATGGCTACCTGAACAAACGCGTTGCGGTGCTGGATGCCGACACCGGCCAGTTGAAGCGCTACTGGGGCGCCTACGGCAACGAGCCAGACGACACGAACCTGGGCCCCTACAACCCCAGCGCGCCGCCCGCGCAGCAGTTCCGCAACCCGGTCCACTGCGCCGACCTGGCCAACGACGACCTCTTGTATGTCTGCGACCGCGCGAACGACCGGCTCCAGGTGTTTCGCAGGGACGGCACGTTCGTGAAGGAGAAGGTGATTGCGAAGGAAACGCTGGGTGAAGGCTCGGTGTGGGACATCGCCTTCTCGAAGGACGCGCAGCAGACCTACATCTACCTGGCCGACGGGCGCAACATGCGCATCCGCATCCTGCGGCGCGATACGCTCGAGGAGCTGACCAACTTTGGCGACGGTGGACGCCAGCCCGGGCAATTCTACGCGCCGCACAGCGTGGCCGTGGATTCCAGAGGAA
The DNA here is from genome assembly GCA_964388335.1 of uncultured Vicinamibacteraceae bacterium. Lineage (GTDB taxonomy): Bacteria > Acidobacteriota > Vicinamibacteria > Vicinamibacterales > Vicinamibacteraceae > JAEZDP01. Next base: position 57,165 of record CAYMAG010000010.1, read on the forward strand.
ACCTGTTCACGACCGAGACCTACGAGGGGAAACGCGTGCAGAAATTCGTGTATCGAGGGCTGCGATCCGTGGCCAGGGAACAGGGGGCCCCGTGGGCAAGATAGCTTCCCGCCGCGCCGGGCGGGATCTCCCGGCTCGGGACATCGGCGCCATTGCACGATGCCCCAGTTCATCGCGCTGCGCAACGCCTCGTGCGCGACACACCCAGGATCCGTTCGGGGTGCACGGGCGGGTGTATGCTTGCATCGTTCCCCGAACCTGACGAGGCTACCGTAGCGCGGTCCGCATGACGTGGACCCTGCGGGCTGGAGTTCGTTCCTGGCCGAGGCAACGCCAATGCGACAGATCACGCGCATCGCGATGGTGGCCGGGGCCTGCTGCGCCATCTCCGCCCAGACACCTGTCGCTCCGATCACGACCGACGTCCTCGTCATCGGCGCTGGCCCAGGCGGCTTGAGCACGGCGCTCGAAGCCGGGCAACGTGGCTTGCGCGTGACCGTCGTCGATATGAGTTCCGTGTTCGGCGGGAGTGCGGTCGTGTCCGAGGGCGCCTTGGCACTTGTCGACACGCCGCTGCAACGAGCGCAGGGGATCCGCGACTCGGCCGATCTCGCGTTCCAGGACTTCGTCGCGTGGGGAGACGATCCCGACCCGACGTGGGCAAAGCTGTACGCCGACCGTTCACGCGTCGACATCCACGATTGGCTGACAGACATGGGCGTCAGCTTCACCGGCCTGCGGACACCAGCCGGCAACAGCGTGGCTCGCTCCCACGAGAATCCGGAGCGCGGATTCGGGGTCGTGAAACCGATCTACCGCGAGTGCCTGCGCACTGAAGGCATCACGTTCGAGTGGAACACCAGGGTGACGGATCTCATCGTGCGCGACGGGCGAGTCATCGGAGCGACGGGCGTCCGACTACGCACCGGCGCACGCGCGGAGTTCCAGGCTCGGTCAGTCGTAATTGCCACGGGAGGTTTCCAGAACAATGCCGACCTCGTGCGACAGCATTGGCCTGGCGGCCGCGCACCGGACCAGATCCTACTCGGGTCTGGCATCAACTCGACCGGTTCCGGGCTGGACCTCGCCGCGAAGGCCGGCGCAGCGATCACCGGACTCGACCGGCAGTGGAACTACACGTGGGGGTTCCCCGACCCGCGAGACAGCACCGGCAGGCGCGGCGTCTTCATTCGCATCATGGCCGCGATGTGGGTGAACGAGCGCGGCGAACGGTTCGTGGACGAGGTGTCCAGCGCGAAGTTCCAGATCGGCGACATCTCGCGTCAACCGGGTGGTCGCTACTGGGCGATCTTCGATGCGCCGGGCAAGGCGTCCACCGTGACCGCCGGCACCGACTGGGCCGACCCCGCGCGCGTGGAGCAATTGATCTTCGGCAGTCCACTGGTCACGTCCGCACCTGCCCTCCTGGATCTGGCACGCGCGATTGGTGTCCCGGAGGACAAGCTCGTGGCCTCGGTCGAGCGCTTCAACCGGCTCGTCGAATCCGGACGCGATGAGGATTTCGGGCGCTTCGGCGCCGGGCGCGATCGCGGGCAGTTACCCCTGAGGCGCGTACCGCAGGCGATCCGGCAGCCACCCTTCTACGCTATGCCGCTGTACGTTCTGACACGCAAGAGTATGGGTGGCGTGCGCATCGACTCGTCGAGCCGCGTCCTCACGGCAGGCGGCGACCCGATACCAGGCCTCTTCGCAGTGGGCGAAGTCTCCGGTTTCGGAGGCCTGAACGGCACGGCCGGCCTCGAGGGCACCTTCATCGCGCCCGCGATGCTCCAGGGCCGCATGGTCGGGCGACTGCTGGCTCCATCGGCGGACGCGAACCCAGCGCCGCGCGTCGAGTCCGCTCCCGCACGCGGCATGAATTCCCCGGCTGCACACGAGGCATGCGTGACCTGCCACGACCTGCCCGCGCTCACGGCCAGGTCGCGCGGCGGCTACTGGCATTTCGAGCGAGTGCATCGCGAGGTGCTGGACCGTGCCTGGACCTGCACTCGTTGTCACCAGGAACTCTCGCCGTTCACGGCCGGCGCACATAGAATCGACCGCATCGCGCAGATCGACACCTGCGTCACGTGCCATGTGGCACCTCAGGCCAGGTGACAATGCCCATCCCGCGCGGCCACCGCGCGGTACCCGTCAGCGATTCCTCGCCGTGTACGCCTGGCGCGCGACGACCATCCGGGGCCGGTTGCGCAGGCTCCTTCTCACCGCCGGTGCTGTCGCTGGCTGTCAAAGGGGGAAGGGGTTGAGCAGAGTCCGAGAAGGACCGTGCGCGTTCGTATCCTCAGGCTAGTGCTCCCGGCCTTCAGTTGGCGCGACTCCCGATGTCGGACACCCGGTCGGAGTGACGCCGAGCGAAACCTTCGTGCCGCACCGGATGAGCGCAGCCTCACTCGGGCCCTGGAAGAACGAGTATCCCTTGCGGCTGTCTTTCCACGCGAGCGGTCCGCCGACCTTCAAACCCAACCGCGTAGTCGTCTCGTGTACCGTCGTCACCAGCGCCTCGTACTTCGGATCGCCCTGACGCAGGCCCGAGAAGCTTGCGAGATCGGTGCTCGCGACGAACACGACGTCGACGCCCGGCACGGCGGCAATCTGCTTGACGATGGACGCGCCCGCGGGATTCTCGATCATCGCGACGATCATGATGTTGTCGTTGGCCGTCTCTCGATAGCTGCTGCCCCAGAGCGCGCCGTACTGCCCGGCGCCCTGGCTTCGTCGTCCCACCGGCGGGTACTTCGAGAACGTCACCGCGGCCTCGGCCTTCTCCACGGTATCGACCATCGGGACGATGATCCCGAGTGCGCCGATGTCGGTGGCCTTCTGAATGTCTCCTTCGGTCGCGTCGGCGACGCGTATGAAGGGAACCGGACGGGGCGGCACGTGGGGACCGAACGGCACGCTCGTCTTCACGCCCGCACCCGGTCAGTGGCTCTCGCAAGTCCCCGCCGAGGGCGGTGCCGTGACGCCGTTGACGAAGGCCGGGGACATAGGTGCCGGCGCGCACTACTGGCCGCAGTTCCTCCCGGACGGAGAACGGGTGCTCTTCCATCATTGGGCCGGAGCGGAACCTCAGGGCGTCTACGTCAGCGACGTCCGTTCGAGGTCGACGCGGTTCGTGGGGAAGCACGACGGCCGCGCGATGTATGCAGCCGGCCACCTCTTGATCATCCGGGACGGGATGCTCTTCGCCGAGCCTGTGGATCCACAAACCTTGCAGCCAACGGGCGAGCCTATCCGCATCGCAGACTCCGTCGGCCACTTCGGAGGCAGCTTCGGCGAGGCGGCGGTGACGGTATCGGAGAGCGGCGTGCTCGCCTACGGCCCGCGCGTGGTGCTCGTCACGTCGCTGCAGTGGCGGAACAGGCACGGCGACCTCATCGCGCAGGCGACGACGCCCAGCGGGGCGCACCGTTCGCCGTTGCTGGCGGCTGACGAGCGAACGGTCGTGTTCAGCCTGCTCGATCCCAACCGCAGCGAAGGCGCGGACATCTGGATGTCCGATCTGGGCCGCGGCACCCTCACGCGACTCACCACCGATCCCCTCAACGACTGGTTCCCGGTCTGGTCGCCCGGCGGCACGCACCTGTACTTCGGCTCCACGCGTGCGGGATCGACGAGCATCTTCCGCAAGGCGCCAGGCGCTCCGGAAGAGCCGCTCACCGAGCGTGGGCCCTTCGGCCGCTATCCGACGGACATCACACGCGACGGATCGACGCTCGTGTACCACGCGGTGGCGAGCGACGGTTACGACCTCGGGCTGGTCCAGACGACGGAACCGAGAACCCCCAGGACGTTCCTCGCGACGCGATTCAACGAGGTCCAGGGGCGCTTGTCGCCCGACGAGCGCTGGCTCGCGTACGCGTCCGACGAGTCCGGTCGCTTCGAGGTCTACGTGCGTCCCTTTCCTGAAGGCGCCGCGCAATACACGGTGTCTGTCGCCGGCGGCATGCAGCCGCGGTGGCGGCGCGATGGCCAGGAGTTGTTCTACCTGGCCCCTGGCGGTCGCATGGCGGTGCCTGTGACGTCCGACGGTCCGACGTTCAGCGCCACGGCGCCGCAGCCACTCTTCGACGTCGAGGTCCCCGAACCGGGTGCGCCGTTTTCGACCGACTACGACGTGAGCGCGGACGGGCAGCGGCTCCTGGTCAACACCGTCATCGAGCAGGCCTCGCGGCCGTCGATCACGGTGATCCTGAACTGGGCGGCCGAGCTGAAGCAGTAACTTCCGACGCTGAGCGCACCCGAGCGCACGTCTGACTTCTGTCGAGTAAGGCGATATCCGCGCTGGAGCAGAAATGGAAACGAGCTGTTCTTCCGATCGCTCGATGGCCAGTGATGGCCGTACCTGTCCGGTTCAGCGGGACGTCGCGCGCGCTGCCAGCGTCAGGTTTCGTTCGTGGCGGCATCCAGCAGATGCACTCAGTACCTCCCCCTCCGCTCACGGACGAGATCGGTTGCGTTCGATCACTCGTCGAACTCGTGTTGCGCGATCAGCAGCTGGCGCAGATTGAGCTGTGGGACGCCGTTCATGTCGAGCAGGCGCACCGTTGCCCTCCCGGCCGGAGTCAGGCCGATGATGTGACCTGCCGCGTCGAGTGCGAAGTGCTGCTCCCAGGCATCCTGGCGTGGATGGAAAAGGTCGACGCGAGCGCCGGTCTCTGGATCGATGCTCGCGAAGTTGCTCGCCTTGTGGAGATTGCACTGCGTGCAACTCCAGCACAGGTTGTCAGGACGGTCATCACCGCCGTGGACACGCGCCACGATGTGGTCGACGTGAAAGGGCCACTCATCGGCGGTGTCGGGTAGGCGGCAATACTCGCAACGGCGCCCGGCCCTCTCACGAACGCGCCGCCGCGTTGCGGCATCCATCCATCAGCCCGCGGCTTGTGCCAGCGCCCGGCGAGCCTTGGCCTTGAGAAGGGCCACCAGCGTCCCGACGTCGGCCAGTGCCCGATACTCCTCACGTTCGGCGTCGGTCAGCGTTCCCGCGTCCGCCCGTTCGCCGAGTTCCTGGACGCGCGCCACATCCTCGGGACTCGGCTGCAGTTCGAGGAGCTTCCGAGCGGCCTGCGGCGAGAGTGCGTCGGCCAGCGGATCGAGGTATCGATCGAGTACTCGTTCGGCCGTCCCCATGCAGGTCACTATACCCTGACTCACACGGGCCGCCCGAAGAGGCATGTGTGGCGCATATTCGGGACGAACGTCGCGCGCGTCTGGCGTGCAGCATGCCCATCCGCAGCGGATGCGGCGGCTCCTCCCAGGGCGTCGGCTTCGTGATGGCCGGGACGTTCGGCTGCAGGGGAGCGATGGCCCAGCAAACGGACCTATAATCCCGGTGTCCACCCAGAGCCGTGCCGCCTGGAGATTGGTCCGCCCGCCGGTGGCAGGTTCGTGCTGTCCGCCCTGAGCGGAGGCAGTGCGATCGCCCCGGACGGCAGGACGGTGGCCTTCGTCGCGAACGTCGAAGGCGTGTCGAGGCTCTGGGTTCGCCCGCTCGGCTCGATCACGTCTCAGGAACTCCCGGACACGTACGATGCGCAGTATCCGTTCTGGTCGCCGGACGGTCGATTCGAAGACGCGTTCCGTCTGGCATATGATGCGCGCCGCGCGCTGCGAGCGTCTCGAGTGAAGCTGCTGCGGACGCTGACCACATCACGACGCCGGTCGGCATGAACCGGCGAGTGTTCGAGCGGCACATGCGCGAGCGTGGCTGCTTCCTCCACCACCATGGCGGTCAGCACGATGTGTGGGTGAATCCCGCCAACGGCGCGCAGGCCCCCGTACCGCGTCATACCGTGCTCAAACGTGGCACGGTCCGTGGCATCTGCCAGCGTCCTGGCATCCCGCAGCCGTAGTGCGCTTCCTTCAAGTCCTCGGCGCGGCCCCAAACGAAGTAGGATGAGCTGGCAACGCCCATCTGACGAGCACGCGGCGGTCTCCCCGAGGGACCGCGAGTGTCCAGGGTCTCCTTCGCGAGTGCATCGGCGCGGCCCTCGTACGCCGCGGCGATGCGCTCATCGATGCTCCGCCGATCCTTGAAGGCCAGATAGCGCTCGACCGCCGTCCGCACGAACGCCGATCGTCCGCGCGTTCGTGTCTCAGGGTCGGCGTCGATTCGCTCGCCCCCACGGAGTCCTCGTGGACGCGCGGGGAGTGTTGTACGTTGGCGAGAGTGACGCACACCGGCGAGGGTGGCGACCCAGGAGACGACGCATCCGAACGATGAGCGGAGGGCAGCGTGGTGTCGCTGCCGCCGACGTGCAATCGAACGTCGGACGCGGGGCGTGCTGCCGAGGAACGCATTCACAGGTGGAGGTCCAGATGCGAGGCACCAGACGTGACGTCCTCTTGTCGACCGCGGCCCTGATGGGCGCGTCGACCTTCCGCGTCGACGGCGTCCACGCACAGCAGAGAGGTGAGCCCGCCGCGGGACCTTCGCTGGCCGACGCCGTGAGCGTCCCCGATTACGAGCGCCTGGCCCGGGAGCGGATGTCGCGCCCGGCCTTCGAGTACATGGCCGGCGGCGCCGGCGACGAGATCACACTCCGGTGGAACCAGGAGGCGCTCCAGAACCTCCGTCTGCACCCGCGAGTTCTGGCCGACGTCTCGGTCATCGACACGCGCGTGACCCTGCTGGGCCAACAGCTCCCGTTTCCGATCCTCCTGGCGCCGACCGCCTACCACCTCCTCATGCATCCGGACGGTGAACTGGGAACGGCACGAGGCGCCGGCAGCCGTGGCGCAACGCTGGTCGTCAGCAGCAGTTCCACGACAGCCATCGAAGACATCGCGAGCGTGGCGACGGCCCCCTTGTGGTTTCAGCTCTATCTGCAGCCCGATCGCGCGTTCGTCGTGGAACTGATCCGTCGTGTGGAAGCGGCGGGCTGTCGCGCGCTGTGCCTCACCGTGGACGCGCCCGTGTCCGGTCCACAGAACCGGATCCGGAGGTCGGGTTTCGTCCTTCCGCCTGGTCTCGAACTGCCGATGAACCCGCTCGCGAACCGGCAGCGACGTGGGACGGCGACGCCAGACAGCGGCACCGAGCGATTCGCGGTGCGCTATCCCGCTACCTGGAAGGACGTCGAGTGGCTGCAGTCGCTCACCAGGCTCCCCGTCGTGCTGAAGGGCATCCTCCATCCCGACGACGCGGAACGGGCAGTGTCTGCCGGCGTGGCAGGCATCGTCGTGTCGAACCACGGCGCGCGCAATCTGGACACGGCGCCTGCGACAATCGAGGTGCTCCCGGAGATCGTCGACCGGGTTGCGGGCCGAGTGCCGGTTCTGGTAGATGGAGGCATCCGGAGAGGCACCGATGTCCTGAAGGCGCTCGCGCTCGGTGCTGCCGCGGCTCTCATCGGACGCGCGTACCTGTACGGACTGGGCGCCGCAGGCGCGGACGGGGTGACGCGTGTCATCGACATCCTGCGGAGCGAACTCGAGATGGCGATGGCCCTGACCGGTCAATCGAGCGCCGCGGCGATTGACAGGAGTCTCGTGTGGCGGCCGCCGGACTGCGCGACCGTGCGTTCCGGCCAGCGTTGACGAGCAGCATCGCCGCTGGAAAGCTCGTGGCACTTTTCGAGGAGCCAGACGTGAAGAAGATTCAGGTTCAGGGTCTGCACCACATCACCATCGTCGGTTCGACGAAGCAGAGCGCGCTGGATTTCTGGCAGGGGCTCCTGGGGATGCCCTTCATCTTCGAGCAGCCCAATCTCGGCAAGCCGGACGAGAACCACCTCTACTTCGAGCCGGGCGATGGCCGACTGCTCACGGTCTTCACGGACGAATCGCGGCAGGACGCCGGCCGACCTGCTCCGCGCGAGATCGGCTGCGTCGAGCACATCGCCTTCAACGTCTCGCGCGCGACGTTCACGCAGATTCCGGCGCGTCTCCGCGAGCGTGGCGTCGAGTTCCTGCAGCGTGACCGCGGGTTCATGGACTCGATCTATCTGAAGGATCCGAACGGGCTGAAGGTCGAACTCGCCTGCTACAAGTTCGAGACGCCCGAGGGCTTCCGCGCCGCCGACGTGCTCATCGCGGCGCACCGCATCCGGGTGGAACGCGGAGACCACCACATCGCGGAGGAGCACCTCACGGATGCGATCGAGTTGCTGATGCAGACCCGGGACCGCCTGGCGTAGGCGCGCGGGACATTCGGTGCATGTCGACGAGAGCCATGCGTTTCCTGAACGCGTTGTCGACGTGCGACCATGAACGAGGACCATGGAGACTTCACGCACACGACGACGGCGCCTCTTCTCCCGACGCAGGTTTCTGGCCACGGGTACGGTGGCCGGTCTCGGCGCTGCCGCATGGGCGAGTAGTTCCGCCTCCTGGGAAGCGCGGTTCATCCGCGACCGCCTGGGTGAGTTCGGGCGCGACGTCCCCGCCGCTCCGCACACGCCCGAGCCGTCCGCCTGGAACGACAACGCGATCACGCTCGCGTGGCTGGGGCACGCGACCGTCCTCATCAACTTCTACGGGATGCACATCCTCACCGATCCGGCGCTGTTCACGCGTATCGGCGTGGATGTCGGGCTGGGTACGCTGGGTCCGCTGCGGCTGGTACGCTGCGCCCTCACGCCGGACGACCTGCCCGAGATTGACCTCGTGCTGGTCTCGCACGCGCACTTCGACCATCTCGACACGCCGTCGCTCGGCGCCGTTCGCGGCCGCCCGGCCGCCGTGATGGCCGCCCACACCTCCGACCTCCTGCCGCGCCGCCACTACGGGTCGGTGGAGGAGCTGCGGTGGAACGACACGACGCGCGTGAAGACTCGACATGGCGATGCGCAGGTACGGGCCCTCGAGGTGAAGCACTGGGGCGCCCGCGTCCGGCGCGACACACACCGCGGCTACACCGGCTTCGTCGTCGAGCGCGAGGGGAGGCGGTTGCTCATCGGTGGCGATACGGCCCGGACGGACGCCTTCCGCAGTCATCGCACGCACGGGCCGTTCGAGGCCGCCATCATGCCGATCGGTGCCTACGAGCCGTGGGTCAGCAATCACTGTACGCCGGAGCAGGCCGTTGTGATGGCTGACGCGGCGGGGGCGCGGCTCTTCGTCCCGGTGCACCACCTGTCGTTCAAGCTGAGCCGTGAGCCTGTTGGTGAGCCGATCGAGCGCGCGCAGCAGGCCCTCGCGAAAGAGGCGGACCGGCTCGCGTTGCGCGACATCGGCGAGACCGTCGTGCTGGCGTGACGAGCGGTCGGGCGAGACACCATGGTCATCGCGCTGGCGTCGCCAGCAGTCGCGTCCACACTCGAAGAGGGACTGCACAAGGTCGAGCGCCTCATTGCCGACGCCGCGACGCAGGGCGCGCGGATCGTCTGCTTTCCCGAGGCGTATCTGCCCGGCCTCCGCGGACTGGACTTCGACGTGCCCCCCTTCGGGCCGCCGCAGCAGGGGCAGGTACTTCGTGCCGTGGGGCAGTGGGCTCGGGCGCACAGCATCGCCGCGATCCTGTGCACGGAGCGGCTCATTCCCGCGGGCCGGCAGATTGCCGCGTACGTGTTCGACGCAGGCGGCGAGATGCTCGGATACCAGACGAAGAACCAGCTCGACCCGACCGAGGACCGCTTCTACGTTCCGGGAGACACGCGTTCGCTGTTCGAGGTGGAAGGGGTCCGCTTCGGCATCAGCATCTGCCACGAAGGCTGGCGCTATCCCGAGACCGTTCGCTGGGCTGCCGTCCGCGGCGCGCACATCGTCTTCCACCCGCAGCACACGGGTCACGAACGCGACGGCACCGTGCCGGCGGAGTGGGGTGCACGCGATGGTCCGTACTACGAGCAGGCGATGCTGATGCGCAGTCGCGAGAACACGATCTACTTCGCGAGCGTCAACTACGCCTTGCGATTTCCGGAGTCGGCCACCAGCATCATCACGCCGTCGGGCGAGTGCCAGGCGTACCTGCCCTACGGAGAAGAGGGCGTGCTGGTGCAGCGCATCGTGCCGGAACTGGCGACAGGGCTGCTGGCCGGCAGGTATGCCCCGGCGCGGTATCGGGACGCGAACGCGCCGTAGGCAGTCAAGGGTGGACGAGCTGCGCTCCACACAGGACCTGGCACCTGGCGCGCGCAGATCCAGACCTGACCCCCAGCTACCTGCGCCGATGCGTGCCGCCTTCGTCGGAAGGTCGCGTCGTGCTGCGGCAGGTGACGGTACGTCACGCGGTGACCGCCGCGATGAAGCTGTCGCGGTCGATGTTCGCGCCGCTGACGACGATGACGAGCGGGTCGGGGAGATCGGCAAGTGAGCCGCCCAGCAGCGCGCCCACGCCGATGGCGCCCGCGCCCTCGGCCACGAGCCGCTCCGCGGTGAAGAGCCGCCGCACGCCACGCACGATGTCGGGCTCGTTCACGAGTCGTATCGCGTCCGCATGCGCCCGCACGAGCGCGAAGGTCATCGACCCTCGCTCGAGGTTCCCGAGCAGGCCATCCGCCAGCGATTCGCCGGGCTCCACCGTCGTGATGTGCCCCGCAGCCAGCGCAGACGTGAAGGCAGGATTCACAGCCGGTTCGACGCCGACCACGCGTGTCACGTCGCCGACGGCGATGGCCATGCCGGACAGCAGGCCTCCGCCGCCCGTCGGCACGACGATCGCTCCGGGCGCAGGCAGGTCTGCGACTATCTCGAGGGCGACGGTCCCCGCCCCGGCGATCACGGCAGGGTGGTTGTACGGCGAGATGTACGCACCCGCGCCCGCAGCTGCCGCGCCGATCGCCCGCGCCTCTGCCTCGTCGTAGTCGACGCTGTCGGTGTCGATCGTCACACCGGGCTGGCGCATGGGGTCGAGCTTGGTTCGTGGCGCCGTGCGTGGCGCGAACACCAGCAGCGTGGCCCCGAGCGCAGAGGCCGCCGCGGCGAGAGCGAGGCCGTGATTGCCCGCCGATGCCGTCACGAGGTGAGGCAGCGAGCCGTGTGGCCCGGCCAGCGTCAGGACGGCATTCAGCGCGCCGCGATACTTGAAGGACCGCGTCTGCTGCAGCGTTTCGAGCTTGAGCCAGACACGACGGCCGGTCTCTGCGCTCAGGGCATGTGCTTCAATGAGCGGGGTACGCCGGATGCGTCCCGTCAGGCGCGGCGCCGCGGCGTCCACGTCCGCACGAGTCACCGACATGATCATCGAGTCGTTCGCCGTTCCACCGTTCGAGAAGAATGCCTACGTCCTCGGCTGCGAGACCACCAGCGAGGCCGTGGTCATCGATCCGGGAGACGAAGTCGACCAGGTGATTGCCGCCGTCGCCCGTCGTGGTCTGCACGTCCGCTACATTCTGCTGACGCATTCGCACCTCGACCACATCTCGGGGTGCAACCAGGCGAAAGAGGCCTTCGCGGCGCCGCTGGTGCTGCACCGTGACGACCTGTTCCTGTACGAGCGCGTCGTGCAGCAGGGTATCGCGTTCGGGCATCGTGTCGAGACGCAGCCGCCGATCGATCTCTGGTTCGAACCGGGAGTGACGTGGACCTTCGGCGACTACGAGGTGGCGGTGCATCACACGCCTGGTCACAGCCCGGGGCAGGTGTGCCTGCAGGTGGGCCGGTCTGGAACGACGGGGACGGATCTGTTCGTGGGTGACACGCTGTTTGCTGGATCGGTCGGGCGGACGGACCTGCCCGGTGGGAATCACGCCACCCTGCTGCGGTCAATCCGCGACGTGCTCCTGCCCCTGGGCGATGACTGTCGTGTCCATCCGGGGCACGGCCCCGCGACGACCATCGGGCGGGAACGTCTCACGAATCCGTTCCTATCCGCCGATCTCGAGGGTCGTGTCGACCTGCTGTAGCGGGGCGTGCACCAGAACCAGCTCCACCCGACCGACGCGCAACGTGTCGCCTGGCAGCAGCGTCGCCTTGATCACGCGCTTGCCGTTGACGTACGTGCCGTTCGTGCTCTGCAGGTCTTCGACGTCGAGCTGCCCCGTCGGCAGGGCTGTCAGCCGGCAGTGCAGCCGCGACACCATCGCAGCGTCGACGATGAAGTCGGCGCGGACGGCGCGTCCCAGCGTCTTGATCGTTCCCGGCATCAGCCGGAACGTGAGGGCTGGCTCCTGACCCTGCTGCGTGCGGAGAATCCACATGGGGACTGCTCAGGCGGACGCGGACGCCAGGGCTGGAAGTCCGAGAATGTCGCGTACGCGCGCGTGGACGATCTCGCCGCCCTGGGTCACCACTGTCTCGCGCGTGATTTCGTCGCCGTGGTCGACGTGCAGGACGCCATCCTTCATCAGATGGCCGACGAGCGTCGTCAGGTTTCGGGCGTACATCTGGCTCGCGTGGTAGGGCACCGTGGCGGGCAGGTTGGTGGGCCCGTGGACGGTCACGCCCGAAACGACGACCGTGTCGTCGGCCACCGTGACCTCGCAGTTGCCCCCCCGTTCGGCCGCGAGGTCCACGATCACCGAGCCGGGCGCCATCGACGCCACCATGTCCGCGGTGACGAGTACCGGTGACTTCCTGCCGGGAATCGCGGCGGTCGTGATGACGACGTCGCTCTGCGCGACCACCTTCGCCATCGTCTCTCGCTGACGGCGGTAGAACGACTCGTCCTGGGCCGTGGCGTACCCGCCCTTGTCTTCCGCAGAGGTCGTTTCGAGCGGCAACTCGATGAACTTCGCGCCCAGGCTCTCGATCTGCTCCTTGACGGCAGGACGTACGTCGTAGGCCTCGACACGCGCGCCCAGGCGCTTCGCCGTGGCGATGGCCTGCAGCCCGGCGACGCCGGCGCCGATGATGAACACCCTGGCCGCAGCGATGGTGCCGGCGGCCGTCATCATCATCGGAAAGATGCGCGGCAGCGAATCAGCGGCGAGCACGACGGCCTTGTAGCCGGCGATGTTGGCCATCGACGACAGCGCGTCCATGCTCTGCGCCCGCGTGATGCGCGGAATCAGCTCCATCGCGAGCGTCGTTGCCCCGCGGGCCGCGACCGCTGCCGTGAGCGGGCCGGCGAGCAGGGGGTCGGCGAACCCGATGACCGTGTGTTGCGGGCCGAGACGGGCGATATCGGCCTCGGCCTGCACCCCATTCGCGCCCGGCGTTCGTACTTGAAGAAGCAGTGTGGCGCGCCGAAAGACGTCGTCACGCGACACCAGAGTGGCGCCTTTCGCCTCGTAGGCGCTGTCTGGAAAGCCGGCGGCTGCGCCCGCGCCGGTCTCGATCAGCACCTCGGCGCCCGCCTTGATGAGGCCTGTGACGCTGGCCGGTACCAGCGCGACCCGGTGTTCTCCGGGCAGGGTTTCCTTGGGAACGCCTATGACCATGGCTCGGGCATTGTAGCTCCGCCCGCGCGCGAGGCGCTACGGCACGCCCAAGGGGCCGGCCGCGGTTGGCGGGCAGTGAACCGCGGCGCGAGCGCCACCGTCCAAGTTCACGTCCCCAGCAGGATCTGGAGAGTTCAGCACATGTCGAAAACGAGGAAGCGGGTCATCGGAGCAGGAGTCGCCGTGGCAGTCATCGGTGCCGCCGCCTACGCCCTGTCAGGTTTCAATACGGCGAGTGCCAGCTTCGAGCCGTCGAGGCTCGCGACCGTCGAGCGCTCGACGATGGTGCGGTCGGTGGTCGCGACCGGCAAGGTCGAGCCAATCTCCAAGGTGGAGATCAAGTCGAAGGCCAACGGCATCATCGAACGGCTGCTGGTAGAGGTGGGCGATGTGGTCAAGACCGGCGACATCCTCGCCGAGCTGGACAAGGAAGACCTGAACGCGCGCGTCAGGGAGGCCCGGGCGAACCTGCAGGCCGCCGAGGCCGCGCTCGCCGGCTCGAAGGCCCAGCTCGAGAAGAACAAGGTCGAAGCCGAAGGACCCGACGTCGAGTTCGCACGGCGAGCCGCCCAGCGTGCCGACGACCTCTACGAGCAGAAGCTGATGCCCCAATCGGAACTCGACCAGGCTCGCAGCGCCTACGAGCAGGCGCTGAACCGCCAGCGTGCGGCGCAGAGCCAGCTCGTGGTCTCCCGTGCCAAGGTGACCGAGACGGACGCCCAGGTCGCGCAGGCGCGTGCGGCCCTCGAGCGGTCCGAGGAGGACCTCCGCAACACGACCATCCGCGCGCCCATCGCGGGAATGGTGCTCACGCGTGACGTCGAGGTGGGGAGCCCGGTGTCGTCGATTCTCAATCTCGGCGCCAACGCGACCCTCGTGATGACCCTCGGCGACATCGGCGAGGTGTTCGTCCGCGGCAAGGTGGATGAGTCGGACGTCGGCCGGGTTCGTCTGGACCAGCCGGCACGCATCAGCGTCGAGACGTTCAAGGACCGTCAGTTCGAAGGCCGCGTGACCCTGATCTCGCCTATGGGCACGGAGAAGGACAACGTGACGACGTTCGAGGTGCGCGTGTCCATCGAGAACCCGGGCAACGAACTCAAGGCCAACATGACCGCCAACGCGGAAATCATCCTCGAGGAGCACCCCGACTCGCTCATCGTGCCGGAGGCTGCGCTGACCTACGACGCCGACCGGCAGGCCCACGTCGATCTGTTCGACCCGTCAGAGAAGACGGGCCGCCGCCGCGTGCCGGTCAAGGTGGGCGTCAGTAACGGCACGCGCGCGCAGATCACCGACGGCCTCGAGGAAGGCGCAAAGGTGATTCTGCCTTCGTGAGCACATGGGCGAATCATTCAAGCAAGCCATCGACAACCTCCGGGCGAACAAGCTCAGGAGCTTCCTCACGATGTTCGGCATCATGTGGGGCATCGTGTCGATCGTCGTCCTGTCGGCCCTCGGCGAGGGTTTCCGCCGCGGCAACGACGATGTGCTGCGCGAGTTCGGTCGAAACATGAGCATCGTCTGGGGCGCGCGCACCGGCATGCAGGCAGGCGGCGAGCGTGCCGGCCGCCCCGTCATTCTCACGGTGGGCGACGCACGGGCCGTGAAGGAGCAGGGGAGGCTCGTGCTCGCCGTGAGCCCCGAACTGCAGCGAGGCACCAACGTCAAGAGCGCCTACAACGAAGCGGCGGTCACGGTGCATGGCGTCGAGCCGCCGTACATGTTCATGCGGACCATCGAGGTCGACCGCGGTCGTCAGCTCACCTGGAACGACGAGGAGAACGCATCGCAGGTCTGCGTGATCGGGTGGGAGATGTCGAAGCAGTTGTTCGGCGAACGGGATCCAATCGGCGAGACACTGCTCATCAACGGCCTGCCGTACACGGTGGCGGGACGCATCCGCCGCAAGGACCAGGACAGCAGCTACAGCGGTCCGGACAACAACAAGATCTTCATCCCCTTCGCCGTCATGACGCGCAACCTGCCGCGGACGGACCAGCCTCCCGGCGCCATCCACCAGATGATCGTGATGCCGAAAGACGAGGTCGTCGCCGAACTCGACGGCATCATGTCGAAGCGTACGGGCCGCGTCGAGGACATCGACTGGCCGCTCGAACGCGAGATTCGCGAAATCGTCGCGCGCCGCAAGAACTTCGACCCCGACGACCGCGACGCGATCAGCGTGTGGGACACGTCGCTCAGCACGATGTTCTTCGGTCGGATGATCGGGGCGATGGCCAGCTTCTTCCGGCTCGTCGGCATCGTCACGCTCGCGCTCGGCGGCATCGGCGTGATGAACATCATGCTGATTGCGGTGAAGGACCGGACGAAGGAAATCGGCGTGCGCAAGGCGCTCGGTGCCACAACGGCGCAGATTCAGCGCCAGTTCTTTCTCGAGGGCTTCTTCCTGACGCTGCTCAGCGGCGGCGCCGGGCTCGTGCTCGGGGTGGGGCTGTGCATGGCCGTCAACACCTTTGCCACGCTGCCCATCCGGTTCGCCGGCATGATCATCACGTGGCCGAACGCCCTCCTCGCCGTCGGCGGGTTGCTCGTGATCGGTGTCGTGGCGTCGACGCTGCCGGCGCGTCGCGCCGCGCAACTGCCGCCGACCGAAGCCCTGCGTTACGAGATGTAGAGGACGGACCGCATGACACCCCCCGATACAGCCGCCCTGGCCGTCGAGCTTCCGCGCGCCGGCGCCCGCCGCCGGGCCCGTGGCGGGGCGTTGCACATGCTCCGCGAGGTCGTGCGCGAGGCCCTGTACGGCGTCGCCCGCAATCGTCTTCGCGCCAGCCTCTCGATGCTCGGCATCTCGTGGGGCATCGTCTCGGTGGTGATGCTCCTCGCCTACGGCAACGGATTCCAGGACGCCATCATGGTTGGCTTCCGCAACGCGTTCGGCGAGGGGACGGCGGTGTTGTGGCCGGGTCAGACGAGCATGCAGGCCGGCGGCCAGCGCGCGGGTCGCCGCATCCGCCTCAAGCCCGAAGACGTCGGCATGCTCGCCGAGCTGCCGGTCGTCAAGTTCGCGAGCCCCGAGTACGTCAACAGGCTGCCCATTGTCTACGGCGACCGCACCGTGACGCAGCCCGTCCGGGGCGTCAACGCCATTTACGGGACGATGCGGCACGAGCGCCCCGGAAAGGGACAGGGCCGCTGGCTGACCGACGACGACATCGCGGAGCGGCGTCGGGTCGCCTTCGTGGGTTACGAGGTCGCGCGCAAGCTGTTCGGCGGGCAGAGCGCGGTCGGACAGACGATTCGCATCGGCTCACGGCCGTTCGAAGTGGTCGGCGTGATGGAAGACAAGGTGCAGATGTCGGCGTACTTCTCGCCCGACAAGTACTGCGTCTTCATCCCCTACACGACGATGAGCGAGTTGCAGGACACCACCTACCTCGCCACGCTGGTCATACAGACCCACAACCCGTGGCAGCAGGAACGCGCGCTCAAGCAGGTGCGGGAGGCGCTCGCGCGCAAGTATCAGTTCAACGCGGCTGACGAGCGGGCGGTCACCATCAACGACTCGGTCGAGAACAGCAAGATGATCGGCGGCATCACCAATGGGCTCAAGGTGGTGCTCACGTTCATCGGCGTCCTGACGCTCGCCATCGGCGGTGTCGGCATCATGAACATCATGTTCGTGTCGGTGACGGAACGCACGAGGGAGATCGGCATCCGCAAGGCGCTTGGTGCCAGGCGCCGCGAGATTCTGCTGCAGTTCCTCGTCGAAGGGCTGGTCATCACCTTCCTCGGGGGACTCGCCGGAGTCGTCGCGTCGTTCGGACTGGTGTGGACGTTCAGCCCGCGGCCGTTCCTCGCCGAGCTGCTCGACGACATGACGCGCAGAACCGACATCCATCTGGTGATGTCGCTGGAACTGCTCGCCATCTGCACCGGCATTCTGATGGTGGTGGGTCTGATTGCCGGCCTTCTGCCGGCCGTGCGCGCGTCGCGCCTCGACCCGATTGAGGCGCTGCGCTACGAGTGACGGTCACCGCAAGGCATCGATTCTGTCCCCAGACGAGCCTCGCCTCGACGGTCCGGTCCCGAGACTGATCGACGAGGTAATATTCGCGTATTACCATGCCGACGATCACCGTGAAGCTGGACAAGGAGCGCGCCGACCGTCTCGCGCGATGGGCTCGGCGCCGGAAGGTACCGAAGTCCGAGGTCATCCGGGCGCTCATCGACCGCGCGGGGCCGATCGAGACGGGTGACGACCTGATCGAGTGGGTCGACGCCGCCAGCGGCAAGGGGTTGGGACTGGCGCAGAAGCAGCCGTGACCCGCCGGCCCGCGCTGCTCGATGCCTCGTTCCTCATCGCGCTCGAGCGAGAGACGGCACGGGGCGAGGAAGGCCCGGCCCGTCTATTCCTCCCGTCGCTGCGCGGCCGGCCGATCGTCGTGTCGGTCGTCACCGTGGAGGAGGTCCTGGAGGGCGCCGCGGACGACGCGGCGGCGATGGCCGCGCTGCAGCGGTTCGCGGTTCGGGGCCTGCACATGGCGCAGGCGCGGCGCTGTGCGCTCCTGCAGCGCCGTTCGCCACGCCGGATGGGCGAGAACGATGCCTGGCTCGTGGCGACGCCGACGTCGTCGGCGCCGATCGCCCCGCGTTCGCTCGCCTCGGCGCCAGGTATCTGCAGTTCCGTCGCGAGGGAGCTGCGTCAGGCCGCGGCCGTGCCTGAGGGGAGTAGGGGAGACCGGGCGAGGGCCAGCCTCGCATACGAGCATGAGGCGTGAAGCATGAGGCATGAAGCATGAAGCATGAGTCATGACTACCGCTTCCCGTCCTGCATCACCTTCTCGAGCCACTCGGCGATCGACGAGCCGACGTCGGCGCTGATGGTGCGCTCCTCGAGCGTCCCGTACTCGCTCACCTCACCGGTCTTCGCTGGCACGAGCAGGTGATTCAGGCGGGGTAGCTTGACCACGTCGGCGCCGCGGCCGTTCTTCCGGCCCTGCGCCAGCGCCAGCAGCGCGTCGGCGTTGTTCGGCGTCACCTGCGTGTCGAGTTCGCCCTGCACGATCAGCAGCGGCTGGTTGGCCCGTTTGATCGGCTCGGCGGGATCGTAGGAGATCAGGCTGCGGAACCAGGGGGTCTCGGCCTGCTTGCGCAGCGCCTCGGGCACGCCGTCCCAACCCTCGCCGGTGAGCACGGCATTCATGATCTGCGTCTGCAGGGCCATGCGCTTCTGCTTCTCGTCGTCCGGCAGCGAGAGTCGCGACAGGGCGTGCCGCTGCTGCGCCAGGATCAGCTCGCTGCCTTTCATGCCGGGACCGGCGATGGAGACGACCGCGGCGATGTCCTTCGTTCGTGCCGCCGCGAGCAGGGCCACGGCCCCGCCCTCGCTGTGGCCCACGACGGCGATCCGCTTGCCGTCCACGTCCTTGCGCCTCTTCAGGTGGCGCACGATCGACAGGACGTCCTCGGCGTAGTCGGGAAGGCTGGCCGATTCCGCGCGCCCGCCGCTCTGGCCGACGCCGCGCTTGTCGAACCGCAGGACGAGGAACCCCGCGTCGGCGAGCGACCCCGCGAGCTGCCCCAGAATCGGAACGCCGAACGCGACGCCGTCCCTGGTTACGTCGCCCGACCCGGCGACGAGGATGACCGTGGGCAGCCGGGGAACGTTCTTCGCCTTCGGCTCGGGCGCCGCAGTACCGGTCGGCCGCGAGATGGTCGCGGCAAGGTTGAAGCCGTTCGACGGCACCATGTCTTCTTCGTCGTTGTCGCGGAAGACCGTCACGGCGCGCGTGAACACCGACGTGATGTCCTCGCGGACCACGTCGACGGCGGCTGCGGGAATCGAGTAGCGGACGAGGCGGCCTGTCGCGGCCTCGACCCAGACGACGACGGCGAGCGGCGCGCCGGGGTTCGAGACGTCCACGGTGTGGCGGCGGACTTCGAACGTGCCGTCCGCCGTCTGAATGCGCTCGGTGTCGACGGCGGTCAGCCGCGCCTCGACCTCGGCTTGTGGCGCGACGTACACGCGCAGCGTGGCGCCAGGCTCCAGCCCCAGCAATCGGCGGCCCAGGCCCTCGACCGCGCCGAACACGTTGTTGGGGAAGACGACCGTGTCGGCCGAAACGGTGTCGGTCTTGTCCTCGACCGCCTCGCCGCGCGTGATGCGGCTGGTGGCCTTGCCGCTGGCGAAGGACGTCTCGACGGTCTGCGTCTGTCCGCGGACCATCATCTCCATCTGCAGGCGTTCGGGCGCGTTGCCGGGGCCGTAGACGATCTCGGCCGATCGCAGACTGAAATTGCCGCCCTCGACGCCGCCGGTGGATCGAATCACCGTCCTGCCGTCCATCTCGATTACCGAGACGTCTTCGTTCCCGACCGGACGCCCCTGGATGATGATGCGGAACGTGGCCGACGACACGCGGTCGCCCGCCGGCGCGGCGGGCTGGGCCTGTACCGAGGCGCCCAGCAGGAGGGCGGCGAACCACGTAGAATACCCAACGGACGCACGCATGAGTCTCAGCATAGCCCAGTCATTCCAGGCCCAGTACGACGCGCTGCATCACGCGGTGGCCGCGATCGACCGCACCGCGACCGACGCGCGGCTGCAGGTATCGGGCCCCGACCGCGTCGAGTGGCTGCAGGGCCTGCTGACCAACGACATCGCCGCCCTGTCACCTGGCCAGGGGTGCTACGCGACCTACCTGACGCCCCAGGGCCGCATGATCGGCGACATGCGCGTCTTCCACCGCGGCGACCGCGTGGTGCTCGACGTCGTCGCCGACGCGCGGGTCGCACTGCTGAGCCGCCTCGACCAGTTCATCATCATGGAGGACGTCGTCCTGAGCGACGTCACCGACGCCACGGGTTGCGTGTCGCTCGCCGGACCACAGGCTGCGACGCTGCTCTTGCGCCTCGCCGGCGTCGATGGCGGCGCGCTCGAGAACCTCGCAGAGTACCATCAGCTGCCGCTGACCTACGACGGTGCGGAGGGCTTCTGCGCGGCATCGCGCGAATGGGGCCTCCAGGCGTTCGACGTGTACCTGCCGGCGGGCGCAGCCTCCTCGCTGCGCGGGGCGCTGCAGGATGGCGACGTCCCCCTGCTCGACGAGCACGTTCGCGAGACCGCGCGTATCGAGGCCGGTCGGCCGCGTTTCGGCGTCGACATGGACACCGAGACGATTCCGCTCGAAGCGGGCATCGAGCACCGCGCAATCAGCCTCACCAAGGGGTGCTACGTCGGACAGGAAGTGATCATCCGCGTCCTGCATCGCGGGCAGGGGCGGGTTGCGCGGCGCTTGTGCTGGCTGGTCTCCGACGTCGACGCCTCGGCCGGTGCGGACCCGACCGCTCGGACGCTGCCGTGGCGGGCGGGATCGCTCCTGCGGGCCGGCGGGAAGGACGTGGGCCGGCTGACGTCGGTGTGCGCCTCGCCGACGCGAAAGCGTCTGCTTGCCATTGGACTGGTGCACCGCGACGCCGCGGTCGCGGGCACGTCCGTCCAGGTCGTCGACGACGGCGGCGCCTGGAGTTCGGCGTCTGTCGAGATGCTGCCCCGGGGCCCTGCCGGCGAGCGCTGACCCGTGCACGCCCCTGCGGTCATCGTGGCTGCGGCGGTCATCGAGCGCGACGATGCGTTCCTGATGACACGGCGGCTGGCCGGAACGCACCTCGCCGGGTGCTGGGAGTTTCCGGGCGGGAAGCTTCACGAGGGCGAGTCACTCGAGGCGTGTCTCGTGCGTGAGGTGGCCGAGGAACTGGGGTGCACCGCACGGGTCGGACCGCTCATCGTCTCGAGCACGCATCGCTACCCGGAGCGGACGGTCACGTTGCACTTCTTCGCCTGCTCGCTCGATGAAGCGCCCAGCCCGCAGGATGGACAGGAGATGCGATGGGTTCCGCGGACGGAGCTTCAGCGGCTCGAACTGCCGGAGGCCGACCGCGCCCTGGTGGACCTGCTGACGCACGGTTGACGGGCCAGCAGCGCGAGACGCGCGACGGAGGTGGATGTGGCCGAGACGCATTCCAGCGGGGACAGCAGCACCAGTCGGGTCGAAGGGTTCAGCGATTGCGTGTTCGGCTTTGCGGTCACGCTGCTCGTCGTGTCACTCGAGGTGCCGCGCAGTTACGCGGACATGGTCGGCGCGATGCGCATGCTGCCAGCCTTTGCGGCGTCGTTCGCGCTGCTGCTGCTTGTCTGGCAGGAGCACCGGGCGTTCTTCAAGCGATTCGGGACGGACGATGGCGTGCTGTTGTGGCTGAACGGTGCGCTGCTGTTCACGGTGCTCGCGTACGTCTATCCGCTGAAGTTCCTGATGAACATGCTGCTCGGGCCGGAGGGCTTCTTCTCGGGCGGCGTGCCCCCTGGCGTGTCCGAGCGGGACGTGCCGTCGCTGATGATGATGTACGGCATGGGTTTCGTGCTGCTGTTCGCCGTGCTCGCGGCCATGCACTGGCGGGCGGCAGCCGTGCACCGCCGAGCGGGCGCCTCGCCGGAGCTGCTGCGAGACATCCGCGTACACGGCGGCGCGAGCCTGGTGTACGTCTGTATCGGGCTCGCCTCGGTGCTCATCGCAGCGGTAGGGACCAACGGCCTCCACATGGGGCTGTCCGGAGGCATGTACGCACTGACGGGCCCG
The DNA here is from genome assembly GCA_964388335.1 of uncultured Vicinamibacteraceae bacterium. Classification (GTDB taxonomy): domain Bacteria; phylum Acidobacteriota; class Vicinamibacteria; order Vicinamibacterales; family Vicinamibacteraceae; genus JAEZDP01. The sequence goes on from CAYMAG010000010.1 coordinate 79,054, forward strand.
GCGCACCTGCTCTACCACCGCGTCGCCGTCCCGCGCTTCGGCGCTCCCCGCCGACCCAAGCTGGAGGCCTGACTCACGTGGGGATTCGACGCTGGCTCCGTGTCCGTGCGCTTCGAGCGCGTCCTCAGCACGAACTGGACGACGAGTTGGCGTTCCACATCGAGCGCTCGACCGACGAACTCAGGGCGTCCGGCGTCCCTCCCGATGACGCCGATGCGCAGGCGAGGCGACGCCTTGGCAATGTCGCGCGGCTTCGTCAGCAGATCCAGGACATCGTCGGTGTCGGGCTCTGGCGCGGTCTCAGCCGTGACGCCACGCTCGCGCTCCGCGGCCTTCGCCATGAGCGTGGAACGCTGGCGGCCGTCGTCCTGTGTCTGACGCTGGGCATCGTCTCGACCACGACGCTGTTTGGCCTCGTGGACGGGTTCCTTCTTCGCGACGTTACCGCGAGGGACGCCAGCCGGCTCGTCTCCGTTGGATCGCTGTCATGGCCCAACTACCGGGACCTCGGGTTGCAGGGTGTGTTCGACGGCGTGGCCGCCGGTGGCCAGTGTGGTCTGCGGTGGCGCGATGGGGACCAGACGCGAGCGCTCGTCGCCAACTGTCTCTCGGCCAACTTCTTCACCGTCGTCGGCGGCCACGCCGCTCTCGGACGGACGTTCACTGAAGAGGAAGCGGCTCCGGAGCGCGACCCGCAGATCGTCATCCTGAGCGATCGATTCTGGCGGCGGCTCGGTGGCGATCCGGCGATTGTCGGGCGCACGCTCACACTCAACGAGGCACGCTGGACCATCATTGGCGTGCTCCCCTCAGACTACCGCGCGATTCAAGGCTACGGGGTGTCGCCTGATGTCTTCGTCCCGTATGGCCCGTCGGTGCAGCCGCTCCTTTTCGAACGAAACGCGCCCGCCCAGGATCGACTCGAGGTCGTTGGACGGCTGCGCTCGGAGTGGACCGTGGAACAGACACGCCAGGCGCTGCTGGTGGCGCTGCGCGAGCTGTATCGCCTCCACCCCGATTCGGTGCGCGATCCCGGACAGGAACCTCCGCCGCTTCGACCGAAGTCCGGACTCGCGAAGTACGGCAACAGCGAGTTCGATCGGTTCATCCTTCGCGGCGCAGGAGGGCTCACCGTGGCGGTATCGATGGTGTTGGTCCTCGCGTGCGCAAATGCGGCCGGCCTGATGCTGGCGCGCGGTCTGACACGAACATCAGCGATACGTGTCCACCTGGCGCTGGGCGCGTCGAGGTGGCATCTCGTGCGCCAATTCTTCGGCGAGGCCGTCGTCGTCGCAGCGGTGAGCGCTGCGCTTGCGCTGCTCGCCATGCGGTGGATTGCACGCATGGTCGCATCCGTGGACATTCCCGTCCAGGACACCACCATCCAACTCCTGTTCATTCACGATGGGCGGCTGTTTGCCGCAGCCAGCGCCGCAGGAGCAATCTGCGCGATCGCGAGCGGGCTCCTGCCGGCCCTGCTGTCGTCGAGGCCAGGGAGCCATGCGCTGACCGACCGCACCGCCACGCCTACGCGTCGAGCACAATCGTGGCTCGTCACGTGCCAGGTCGGTATCTCTCTCGTGGTGCTCTTCGCCGCGCTGGTGCTGACGGCCAATGCGTGGTCGGTCGTGCACCGGTCGCCCGGGTTCAACGCGACGCACACGACCTGGTTCGACCTGGCGATCGACCGCCGACTGCCGATGCCCGAGCGTGTCGCGGTCCGCGATCGTCTCGTACACGCGCTCCAGGCGGAGCCGGGCGTCGAAGCGGTGTCGTGGACATGGTACCTACCCTTCCAGGTGTCGTATGCCCAGCCGCGCGTGGGGGCAGACGACGATGCGGGACTCTCGATCCAGGTCATCGAGCAGGGCATCGGTCCGGCGTATCTCGCCACGATGCAGATCCCGCTCCTCGAGGGACGGGAGTTCACGCGAAACGACCTGGTGCCTCAGGACGGTGCCCCGACGCCGGTCGTCATCAATGAGGAACTGGCTCGTCGGCTGTTTCCGAACGATCGGGCTGTAGGCAAGCGGTTGCGCCGGGGTGAGTCCACTGCCCAGGGCCAAGCGCCGATGGTGGTCATCGGCGTCTCGCGAAGTACGCCGTTTCGCCTCGCGGGCGAGCAACCACCGCCCTTGCTCCAGTCACTGAGTCCGTACGCGGCGAGCCTGGTAGTGCGGACGAGCGGCCCGGCAGTCCAGGCCGTCGCCGACGTGTCGCGGGCGTTGGACCGCGCCGTCCCGGGTATCGTCGCCGGATCCTTCGTGGTGTCGGACCGCTGGCGGAATGCGACGTTCCTGGCGCGCGGCGCCGCAGGTGTGTTGTCGATGCTCGCGGCAGCCGGTCTGGTTGTGGCGTCCATCGGGTTGTGTGCGCTCGTGCTCTGCAACGTCGCGCGCCGTCGGCGCGAGGCGGCCATCAGGATGGCGCTCGGCGCGACAAAGGCGAGTATCCACGCGTTGATGGTGAAGGAGCACGTGAGGCTCGTCGCCGCGGGTTGCGTCCTGGGCGCGGCCGCCGCCATCGCCGTGTCCTCGCCCCTCACGCAGTTTCTTGCGGAGGGTGTGAGTGCCCGGACACCATGGCTGTTCGTTGGGGCCGTCGGCGTCGTGCTGTGCCTGTCCGCTGCGCTGAGTTGGCTGGCGTCACGGAAGCTCTCCAACGTGGAACCCGCCGTCGTCCTTCGGCAGGATTGAGCCCTCTCACCGCTCGGACTCGGCACGACTGCCATTGATGGGGCACGACGAGCCGAACGGCTGGACAAGTCTCGTCATGTGTCGCTATTCGCACCGGATCGGGCGAGAGCTGGCGAGAAGCCCCATTCCGCCGCTTTTCGGTGGCGAACAACCGTGTCGATGGCAAGCATCACGTCCTCCTGCCGTCAACGGGCTGCACTGGGGCCGAGTCCGTCACTGCGGGCGAGCCTTCGCGCGGGACCTCACGGCTTTGGTTGCTGCCGCTGACGACGCTGCGCCCTTCCAGTCTTCCACCTTCAGCCCCGACACGCGGTTGAACTCGGTGGTGTCGTGCGTCACCAGCGTCAGTGTGCGTGCCCTGGCCTGCCCTGCGATCAGCACGTCGTAGGGACCAATGGGCGTTCCCTTCGACGCAAGCTGCGCTCGAATCTCTCCCGCCTGCCTCGCGTCCTCCTGGTCGAACTCCAGCACGGGAAATTGGAGTCCGTCCACACGGCCGACGTTCTTCTCGACGCGCTGACTCTTGTAGGCGCCGTAGTACAGCTCGTGGATGACCAGGGCGGACACGCCGATGTCTCGCGGTTCGTGTCGCCGGATGCGGCTGGCGATCGGCGAGGTCGTGTCGTTGAGCAGCGCGATGACCGCGTTCGCGTCGAGCAGATACCGCATCAGCGGAACACCTTGCCGATCCCGGGCCGCTCCGTCGCCTCGGGCTGCTCGCGCACGGCCGCCACGAAGTCGTCGTCAAGGTCACCGGCGAGCGCATCGAGCCATTCCCAGGAGTCGGGTACCGGCTCCAGCACGATCGCCCGCCCACGACGCCGGATCCGGACTTCCCGGCCGTCAACCCGGTACGCGCGGGGCAGCCTCACCGCCTGGGA
>CAYMAG010000011.1:0-45026 GCA_964388335.1 uncultured Vicinamibacteraceae bacterium
GCTGCAGCGATTCGGTCTCCCGACTAGCGCACGTCGAATCGTGCGACCTGCATCGACGTTGTCAGGTCGTGGAGCGAGCGCGCCCGGGCTTCGGCCCGTGCCACCAGGCTGCGTGGCGCCCCGTGCAGGTCGAGCAGCGCGATGGCATTGCGGGACGTGGCTGGGCCAGGTGCCAGCGTGTAGTGAAATGACAAGCCGTCGGCATTGAGTGTGTCCCGGAGGTGGACCGCGACATAGGTGTCGGCCAGAAGCGCCACCAGCTCATCATCGTGTGTGGCCGCGATCGCGACGTGGCCATACTCACGCGAGTGCTCCACGAGATGGGCTAGAACGGCCTCCGCCGCGGCAACGCGTTCGACGGTGTTCGTCCCGCGGAAGAGTTCGTCGAGCAGGAACAGATGCGAGACGTGGCTCTCACTCGCTGCCACCATGTCGAGCACAACCTCGACGTCGACCAGATGGCTGCTCTTGCCAGCCGCCAGATCATCGAGGCGGCCAAGCAGGCTATGGACGCACAGCTCTGGTCCCTCGTAGCTGGCAGCGAAGCAGGTGTTGAGGGCCTGTGCAAGGACGACGTTCACACCGATCGTTCGGAGCAGTGTCGACTTGCCCGACATGTTGGCTCCCGTGACCAGAACACCAGAGGGCGGGCCGAGGGTGATGGTGTTGGCCACGGCGTCGGCAAGCAGCGGATGACGTACGTCGACGAGTCGCAAGGGTGTGCCGGGTCGCGCGTCCGTGGGACGACACCAGTGCGTATTCCCTGCGCGAAAGGACGCGACAGCCAGGGCCGCGTCCACGGTGCCGGTCGCCGACAGTACGCAGCGTAGCTCCTCCGCCTGCCTGCGCACTGCGCGTGACCCGAAGAAGAACGCGTTGGCATCCAGGAGGAGGGCCAGATTCAGGTACTCGAACACGGCAGCGGTGAGTGGGTCGGCTGACGGGCGCGCGGCCCAAGAGGCCCAGCGGCGCAACGCACGCGTCCGCGGGAGCGCTTCGCGCAGGGGAGCAAGAATGGCGTCAGCGGCTGGGCACTCGACACGTGCGATCACCTGCGCGGCGGCCAGCAGCGGCGCGATCTCGCGGAACACCCCGACCGACGCCCCGATTCTGCTCGCAGTGAGGCCCCGCACCACCACGTTCACGACCAGCACGTTGACGGCGACGAAGAGCGCGACCGGATACCACGGCGCCAGCAGCAGGGCGACCACCATCACCGTGGCGAGCAGCGTGAACACGACATGCCACGCGCGTGTGTCGGGTGGTGCAGACGTGAGCGACATCAACAGGTAGCCTGCGGGGTCGTGCAGGCGTCGCAGCGCCAGTTGGAGTCGCTCGCGTGTCGCTGCGTCAATGGCGACCTGGGTGCTCAGCGCCTCGAACGCGTCGATGTCGACCGCGCGTCCAGACGTCCGCAGGCGGTGGTAGAGCAGTTGCTGTCCCACCGTGCTCTCCGCGCGATCGAGGTGCGTGAAGATTGTGTCCAGATGCAGGTCGCGGGCGGTACGTTCAGCAAGGCCAGACGCCTGGGACGCGTCCGACACGGCGACGTGATACGCGGCGATCAGCCCCATCAACCGCTCACGCTGCCGCGGCTGCCCCCAGGCGGCCCGCATCACAAGGCGTCGTCGATGCGCCTGCCATGTCGACACGCCCAGGACGATGGCGACGATCGCCAGCACCACGCTGATGCCTGTCGCCATCATGCCTTGTCGGTACGTGACTGCGCGGTCTCAGTCATGAAGCACGGTCAGTCCTCGTTCGGCGCCCAGCCGACCACCAGACACATGCGGCCAGTATGACATTCAGGCGCCCACAGAGGCCGCCATGCCAGTGATGATCGCAGCGTTCCGCTATCGATGAAGGCCGGTCAGCCGCGCCCGCGGACAACGCAGTGCCCAGGCTGGACTCAGCTCGCCATACGGTTGATGAGGAGCTTTGTGGCAGCCTCTCGAGAAAGGGATTATGCTCTGGCTCGCCCGCGCCTGATTTGGCTCGTCTGTGTCCCACGATGTCGCCGCCGCCGGTACGTAGACCGTGACCGCAATGAAGTCCAGACTCCGCCAGCTACGCCAGAGTCCAGGCCACACATCGGCAGTGATCCTGTCGCTGGCGATTGGTATGGCCGTGTGCGTAGCCGTGTTCTCGGTTGTGAACGTCATGATCTTCGGGACGGTTCCCGGGATCAGCGAACGCCAGACGCTTACGCATGTGACATGGAGCAATCACCGTGGCTTGTTCACGCCGGCCGAGTTCGAACTGTTCGAACAGCAATCCCTCAGGTCGTTCACAACGATTGCAGCGCAAGGGGATCGAACAGTAACGCTGTTGCTCCCGTCGGGCCCGCTCTCAGCGTCGGCGGCTTTCGTTTCCAGTGAGTTCTTCGAGACGCTCGGCACGCACGCAGTCCGTGGGCGACTGCTGAACCGCGCTGATGCTCGTGGCCACGCCGCCCCAGCGGTCGTGATTAGCGAGTCGCTCTGGCGTGGTCCTCTTGGCGGTGATCCGGGCATTCTTGGGAGAGGTGTCACCGCAAACGGCCGCGCATACACGGTCGTAGGCGTGGCGCCAGAGCGTGCGCCGGGTCTGCGGGCTCTGGACGTCGGCAGCCATGAGTCCGCGTACCCGCAGGTGTGGCTGAGGCTGCACGAGGCAATCAAATGGACCGGCGGCGCCGGACAGAATGTCCCTTGGCTCTCCGTCGCGGGGCGGTTGGCGCAGGATCGCACCGTGCGAGGTACGCGTGCCGAAATGGCCGTCATCAAGCCGCGTCTCATGGACGTGGCGGGCTCTCAGCTCCGTGCCAATGCCTTCCTGAGAGTGTGGTCGGCCGGCGTGGACTGGCGCACCAACCCTGTTGACGCGCTCGGAACGTTTGGACTGTTCATGTTTCTGCCGCTCGCGGTGCTTGCCATCGGGTGCGTCAATGTCGTCAACCTGCAGCTTGCGCGCGCGGTGGAGCAAGCCAGCGATCTCAGTATTCGACTTGCCCTCGGGGCGTCGCGCTACAGTCTCGTCCGTCTCTTGAGTACCGAGGTATTGATGCTCGCGACGATGGCCGGCGGCCTGGGATGGATGGCCGGGCACGCGATGGTGGTGCGAGCGTCGACCCTGCTCGCGATCCCTATCGAGGTCGACGGGCGCGTCCTGGCTCTCGTCGTCGGACTTGTCGTGATCGTTACGGCTGCCACTGGGTTGATGCCTGCATGGATCAGCACGCGGTATGCCGTTGCAGCCGGACTACGGTTGAGACACGGAGGAGGCCGTGTTCGGACGCGCACGCGCCTTGTGCTGGTTGCCCTTCAACTCGGGGTGTCCCTTCCTCTGATCGCGCTCAGCGGCATGGCGATACACGCAACAGTCAGGCAGCGCCCATTGCTGCCGTCAGACGCGGAGCGCATTCTGCTGACGGAATTCGACCTGACAGATGTCAGGTCGACCCCTCCTCGCCCAGGTCTCTTTGTCGATGCCATGCTCGAACACCTCGTGGGCGAGCCCTCGATAGACAATGTGGCGTTCTCCACCTTTGCGGTCTTCGGCAACCCAATCGCCTACCGCGGCGCTCGCGACTCCCCAGAGAGACAGCAGTACGCATTCGGGGGGTTCGTGACCTCTGGATGGTTTGACACGAATGGAGTCCCGTTCCTTGCCGGTCGCGCTCCTCACCAGAACAGCGGCGCGACAGCTGAGATCGCCATAAACGCTACCCTGGCTCGAATCATGAGTGCGCAGTACGACGCCATTGGCCAGGAACTCCTCGTCACTGCCGTCCGAGCGGACCCGGCGCTGACCTCCCTTGTTGTCGGCGTCGTCGTTGACACACAACGCTCGGCGGATGGATACCCGGTACCAATGATCTTCCTTCCGATGCCGGAAGAGGCGTTTCCTCGCCTGGTCCTGACGGCACGCGCGCGGGATCGCACGAGCGCCAGAGACGCCCTTCACCGCGCAGTGGCAGGCGCGGACTCAGCCGTGCCTCCAGGGACGGTCGTCACTCTGGAGGGACGGGTGGATGATATGCACCGGGGTTTCCGAGGGCTTGCGGTGGTCGGGCTATTGCTTGGCTCTCTGGCGCTGGCGCTGGCAGGACTCGGCCTCTATGCCCTCCTTGCCTATACAGTCCGGCGGCGAACGAGAGAAATAGGCGTGCGCATCGCTATTGGGGCACAGAGGCGCGACATCCTGTGGCTTGTCTTGCGTCAGACCGCCGTGCTTGTCCTGGCAGGCTCCGCGTGCGGTCTGTTGATTGCCGTCCCGATGGCCGCGCTCATGCGCTCCGTCCTCGTCGGCGTAAGCCCCTTCGAGCCACTGGCACTGATCCCCGCCGTCCTCTTGCTCGTCCTTGTGTCACTTATTGCGAGTACCGGCCCTGCGGTGCGCGCATCGCGCATTGAACCCGTGCACGCGCTGCGCGAAGACTGAGTACTGCGTTTCACAATCACGGCAACGTATCGGCCGCCGATGCATCCTGGCTCGCTGCGTTGCTCCTCCCTCGAATATTGCCCGATATTCTCGGTCGTCGCGCCTTGCGATCCGGGCGCCTCGACGCCCGAATACGTCACCGCAATTGTGAAACGCAGTACTAAGCGGGTCTGCCGATCGACGCGAGGTGAGCGTGGTAGTGGTGTCGACGCGCACGATAGCAGCCGTGTCCGGCGTACCGCGGACAGCGAGACGCGCTCCTGAGACGCGCGCGAGCATACTGGCATCGAATCGTCCGGCGTCGTCGGCGCGGTCTCGAGGGCCTGCGGCGCCGGGTCGTCGGGGTTAGTGGCCCAGGCTCGTTCCATCGATGACCGCCCGCTACCGATGCAGGCCGAGCCCCTGCATCTCATCCTCCGCCGGCTGTCGCCAGGGCTGTCGTTCGGCGTGCCTCGCCCGCCGCGTCAGATGGAGCACGCACCAGACGCTCGCCAGCAGCCCCAGGACGTACCCCGGGGCTGCACGTTCGAGGGCCGCGATACCGGTGGCCACGCCGAGGGCGACAGGCGTGCCGAGCACGACTGCAGCCTTCGTGGACTCTGTCGCTGGCGCCGAGGTGGTGAGGGGCACGGTCGGCTCCGTCACGAGCACCAGTTCGACCAGAACGAGGCCGAGGACGCAGCCGCACACGGCATGCAGCGCCGCGCCACCGGCGCCCACGAACCGGTAGTACAGCGGGGCGAGCACCAGGGCAGCGGCGATCAGCACCGTCCAGCCGGCGAGGACGACTCCCGAGACGTAGCGCTGCCGGTCCGTATTCCAGGCCAGCGAGAAGACCCAGGACGCCTGCGGATCCGCGGCGTGGCGCAACGCCGTGCGCAGGCCAGCAGCCAGGCACATCAGCAGGACGTGCTGCACGGTCAGGAACGGGAGTGGCACGTCTGTCCACGGCAGTGAAGGCCGTGGCTGGCCCACGAGGCCGACCGCTCCTGCCGCGAGTCCCACGGCGAGCGCGACCGCGAGGGCAAGGCGGTGCGGCTGACTGCGCGTGAGCGTGCGCAGCGTGAGGAAGAAGCCTGACTGCACTGTCGGGTGGCGTACCACGTAGCGGCCGATCAGATCACCAGTCAGGCGCGACCAGCGGCGTCGCGCGCCGGCGGCAGGCACTGACGGCGGAAGCCGGCGCCCGTTCCACACGGCGAGCAGCATCGCCATCGCGGCGAGTGCGCCACATGCGGCGAGCGCCATCGCGGCGACGCCGTTCAACGAGTGCTGGTGTGTCCGGTAGGCACTCTCCGCACGTCTCGCGCGCTCCTGCACGGACGGTGGCAGGTCGGTTGACGGCAGTTCCACGATCAGGCGTCCCCCTCCGGCCTCGAAGACCGCCACGAAGGCCGCTGGCGGCAGCCATCCGGCGCCGGACGCGCCGCGGCGCAGCGCCTCGGCCGTGAGCGACGGCAGCAGGAACAGGGCAGCGACGAGCACGACCACCAGCACGGCCTGGACCGCCGCAGACAGCGCCCCGAACCACCGGGGACCGAACACGGCCCAGAGAGCCTCACGCAACGCGAGGATCGTCGCGAAGCCCGTCACACCCGCGATCATCGCGACCACGAAGTGCCACGCTGCCAGCCACAGCACCAGGAGCGCCGGCGATTCGAGGCGCGCCACCGAGAGGAGCGGATAGATCAGCGAGGGCAGTGCGTTCAATACCGTCGCGGCGACCACCGCCAGCCAGGCGGTGGCGATCCACTTCGCCCGCACGATGCGACGCGTCGGGATGGGCAGGATGCCCAGCGTGTTGGCATCGCGGCTGTCGAGCGCCAGCCGGTCCCACTGCAGCACCGCAACGAGTGCAAGGGCCACCCACGACGTGGAGAAGAAGAAGAGGTGGTCGAAGAAACTCATGAGCGCCGCTTCGCCGGGGTTGGGGAAGGGCGTGAGCACGTACTTGGTGGCAAGGATGACCGTGATGAACAAGCCTGGCGACACCAACAGCGCGATTCCGGTGGCGAGCGCGTGCTGGCCGTCAGTCGCGTGACCCGGGTCAGGATGCAGGTAGTTCCGGATGAACAACCGGGTGAGCAGGCGCGTTGTCATTGCGGTCCACGATCCACAGTTCGTGGTTCACGGGGCCTACCCCCCGTAGCCTTGGCGAAGGCGGGTCCACGGTCCACGGGGCTTGCCCCCCGCAGCCTTGGCGAAGGGGGGTCAACATCCACGGGCTTGCCCCCCGTAGCCTTGGCGAAGGGGGGCCATCACTACATCGGAGATGTCGCGGGCGACGAGCGCCGGGTCGTCGCGGACGACCAGCTGCGCGAAGACGTCTTCGAGCGACGTGTGCGACATCACCGCGCGCAACTCCTCCGGCGTGCCGTCAGCGACGCACGTGCCCTGATGGAGGACGATGACGCGCGTGCAGATACGCTCGACGTTGTCGAGCACGTGCGAGCTGTACAGCACCGCCTTCCCGCGGGCAGCCAAACGCGTCACCAGTTCCCGCAGGACCAGGGCCGTGGTCACGTCGAGCCCCGACTCCGGCTCGTCGAGGATCAGCACGTCCGGGTCGTGCATCAGCGCGGCAATCAGCAGCACCTTCTGCCGCATGCCCTTCGAGTACGCACTGATGTCCTGCTCGGCGGCGTCACCGAGGCCGAGCAGGCCGAGCAGCGCGGGGATGGTCTCGCGCGACACCGACGCCGGCAGTGCGCGCAGTTGCGCCACGAACTCGAGGTATTCCCGTCCCGACAGGAAGCCGTAGAGCGCCGGCTCCTCGGGAACGTACCCGAGGCGCTGCCGGTACCCGGTCAGATCCGTGGAGATGTCGACGCCCCGAAAGAGGACCAGGCCGCGGCTGGGCTCGGTCAGCCCGGTCAACATGCGCGCGGTGGTGCTCTTGCCCGAGCCGTTTGCGCCGACGTACCCCACGACCTCGCCCGCGCCGACCGTGAAGCTCACGTCGCGGACGGCCATGACGCCGCCGTAGTGCTTGTACAGGTGCCGCGCTTCGAGCATCGGCGTCCTCCCCCTCGCGAAGGTGTCTGGATGTCAAGCGTTGGACACCGCTGACGTCCGGAAGTTCCGCAACACGTGGCCCGCGCCCTGCGACGTCAGAGGACGGCCTGGTGGTTCCATGCCGCCGAGCCGCTCGCGCGCTTCGTGACGTGGACGTCTCGCGGGCGCAGCCGGTAAGACCTTTGACGCGTGAGAGATTGCGCGCGATCGGCACGGCGTGTAGTATTGGCCTCCAATAGGAAATCCATGCTTCCTGCGCCGGACCGCCACAGTCGAGGACGTTCATGAAGCACGCGTTGCGTCGCGTGGTGTGCAGAATACTGGCCGGCTGGTCTCACCGTCGGGCTGATGATTTCGACGAGGAACTGAGCAGCCACGTCGCGTTCCACGAAGAGGATCTCGTGGCCGCGGGCGCCACTCGCGAGGAGGCAAGGCGCGTGGCGCGTGCGCGCCTCGGCAGTCAACTGGCCGTGCGGGAAGCACGGCGTGACATGCGGCCGTTCCGCGTCCTTGCCCCCGCGCTCCGTGACGTGCGGCATGAGTTGCGTCTCTTCAGGCGCGGTCGCACTCCACTGCTCGTCCCGGTGCTCGTGCTTGCATTCGCCGTTGCAGGTGCGCTGACGCTGATCCGTGTCATCGACGGCGCCCTGCTTCGGCCACTCCCGTTTCCGGAAGGCCAGCGAATCGTCGCGCTGACGCCTTACCAGTTGGAGTCGGGAGACGTGTTCGGGCGCATTCCCGCAGAGCTGTTCGACGCAGTCCGCGCCGAGGAGTTTCTCGAACTCGTCTCGACGGTCAGCAGGCGGAGGACCGTGTGGTTTGCCGACGGACAAGCCGAATGGCTCGAACTGGCGCCCCTCAGCCAGCATGCCGGCTCTCTGCTCGGGCTGCGTCCCACCCTCGGTCGGCCGCTCGTCGCCGAAGACTTCACGGTCGTCGAGGGAGGTGCCATGCCCGTCGTGCTCAGTGAGACGTTCTGGGAGACACGCTTCGGTCGCGACCGCACCGTGGTCGGCCGCGTGCTCGAAGGTGAACAGGGGCGACTGGTGGTCATCGGCGTCGCGGCGCGCGTCGACGGCATCCCGTCGGTCTTCGGTCACCTGCAGCCCGATGCGTTCGCGCCCGATCTCGACGCTGCGCCGGCCGACTATCTGACCGCCCCATTCGCGCGCCTTCGGTCAGGGATCTCACTCGCCGACGCACGCGCGCAGCTCATCGCCCGCCTCGACGTCGTTCGCGACGCCTACCCTCGGCTGGCCGGCGTAGGCCTGCACGTTCGCTCGCTGCGTGATCAGATCTACGGCGAAGAGCGACCGTTTCACGTGGTTCTTGCGGGCGGCGTCACTGCGCTCGTGGGTATCGGCTCCTGCAACGTCGCCGTCCTGCTCGTTGCCGCGGCCCGCAGGCGTGCGCGCGAACTCGGCGTCCGTTTGAGTCTTGGCGATACGCCCGGCGGACTCCGCCGTCGTCTTTGGGTACAGGTGCTGGTGATCGGCGTTCTGGCCTGGCCCCTCGTCCTCACGGCGGCCTCGTTGCTCGTTCGACTGGTCGAGCGTCTGCTACCGGCTGATGTCACTGGTCTCTCACTGGCGATCGAGCCGTGGCGCTGGCACGCGCTCGTGGTGACAGCGACGGCGGGCGCGTCGGCGCTGGCCGGCCTCCTGGCCACGGTGGCGGCCTATCGGAACGCAGCGCTGGGTCATGAAGGCGGGCTGACGCCGCTCCTCAAAGCGCCGAGCGGATACGGGCAACTTGCGCCGCTCGCGATCCAGGTGGCACTTTCCACGGCGCTGCTCATTGTTGGAGGCAATGCGGTCAGGAGTGTCGTGGGGCTGGCCGTCCTCGAGACAGGCGTCATGGCCGACGACGTGTACGTGATGAGCCCACGGCTTCCGGTGGTCCGCTTTCGTGAGGGTTCACACGCCGTGCGTGCACGGTGGTACGCGATCCGTGACCGCATCGCCCGGCAGCGCGGTATCGACGCAGCCGCGCTCGCCTACGACGTGCCCATGTCGCCCCGGCCGGTGTGGTGGGCGTCACTCCGTGGCACTGACGGCACGGACATCAGCGCGCTCGGTACCATCGTGCCGGTCTCGCGCGAGTTCTTCGGCACCATGGGCCTGCAACTCCTGGAGGGACGACTGCCCACCGGCGATGAGGAACGCGCCGGGCTGCCGGTCGGCATCGTCAGCAAGTCGACCGCCCGCATGTACTGGGGCGACGAGTCGGCCATCGGCAAGGCCATGCCGACGCCATGGCTGCCGCACCCATATGAAGTGGTGGGCGTGGTGAACGACGTCCGTTACAGTCCAACTCTTGCCACGGTGCCGACGCTGTACGTGCCGATGTGGCTCCAGCGGCCGATCCCGATGAAGATCGTCGTGCGTTCGTCCTTGCCTCTTGCACCGCTGGCCGCGGTCCTCCGCGAGGCTGTGCTGGAAGTGGAACCGCGTGCGGTGGTGCCTGAGCCCCTGAGGTACGCGCGTGAACTGCAGCGGTGGCGGGCCAGGCCGACCTTCCTCGCGCAGGTGTTCATGGCCGCGTCGGCTGTCACTCTCGCACTCGCGGTGGTCGGCGTCGTCGCGGTCGGGCATGCCATGCTCGCGGCCAGGCGCCGTGAGATCGGTATCAGGCTGGCGCTCGGCGAACCGGGATCGCGCGTGACGGTCCGGGTCATCGGACGTGGGGGTGCAGCCGCAGTAGCTGGCGCGTTCGTCGGCTGTCTGGCGACGTGGAGACTCCCCTTGCCCATCGAGACCGGGCACATCCCGTGGTGGCTGCCACAGATGGTTGTCGGGCTCGTTCCGCTCGTCGCATTCACGGCGGTGCTGGCGGGCAGCTACGCATGGTGTCGCCGCGCGCTGAGACAGGATCCTGCACACCTGTTGCGCAGCGAATAGCAGACGCGCCCGTTGTTCGCCGCTGCTCATGACGCCTCCCTGTAGAGTAGGAGGATGCGTGGACGTCCGCGGACGGATACCTCCGTCGTTGGCCTTTTCGCGATCCGTCGAGCGGCGGTCTCGGCCCTGATGATCGCTGTGGTCTGCCAGGCGCTGATCCGTCTGCCCCTGCTGGCGCAGGAGGAGGCCACGCCGGCTGTCACCCGACACACGTTCACGTACGCGGACGGCGGTGACGCGATCTACTACCGGTTCCAGATGGGTGCAGCTGCGCCGACCGATACATACGTCTTCGCCTACGGCGGCTCGGGCTGCGTCAGTTGGGGGCCCTACGCTCCCGACTACTTCACCGGGCTCGACGGCCGCGTCACCGTGCTCGCCCTGAACAAGCGCCACGTGGCGGATGCGCCGCGGGAGGGCGCGTGCAGCACGGAGTTTGCGCTGGACAATCACCCGCGCCAATGGGTTGCCGACTATATGGAGTTCATCACGAGCCAGTTGCAGCAGGCGCACCAGCGCCCGCGAAGGGTCGTCCTCCTCGGCATCTCGGAGGGTGCGTATGTCGCAGTCAAGGTGGCACGCTCCCGCGACGACGTGACGGACCTCGCGGTTATCGGCGATGGCGGCTGGACGATGCGCCGGTCGCTGACGGCCCTCTCGAACCAGACGATGGTGGAAGACGGGTGGAGAGCCATCGCGGCCGATGTGAACAGCATCGAGAAGACCTGGCTCGGCCATCCATATCGCTACTGGTTCGAGGTCATGGACATCGACCCGACGCCAGACTATCTGAGCCTGTCCATACCGGTCTTCATAGGGTTCGGCGAGAATGATCAGAGCGTTCCGCTCGCGTCTGTCCTGGCCCTGGAGGAGGCGTTCAGGCAGGCTGGAAAGTCCAACTTCACGCTGCGCGTCTATGGAGGCGCGGACCACGCGCTGGTCGACGGCCAGACCAATCATCGGCGCGGGTTCTTCGAGGAACTGTCGCGTCGGCTCGAGCGATGAGGCCGATGTCGCGCCCGTCGGTCGTGCCGGTGCTGAGTCGGCGGTACGGCGTGGGCCGCGGTTCTTCGAGGTGTCGCCGACCGACCCGCGCACACTCGGCGTGATCGGCGTGGTCCTCGTGAGCGTCGCGTTCATCGCCTCGTGGATGCCGGCCCAGCGCGCGGTCCAGACCGATCCCGCCACGGTCCTGCGCGACGAGTAGCGCACACGGCTCGGTGTGCCTGCCATGCTTGAACGTCTACGACGCCGAACTCCAGCTCGCTTGACAGGGGAGGCCTGTGACGCTAGCATTCCTCTCGCCATACGAGAGGAACCGGTGTGGGAAAGACTGACTACCTTCAGGGCGCGCTCGATCTGCTGATCCTCAACACGCTGAGGCTGGCCCCGAATCACGGGTGGGGAATCCAGCAGCGCATCCGCCAGGTCTCGCGCGAAGCGCTCACTGTGAGCCAGGGCTCCCTGTATCCGGCGCTGCATCGCCTGGAAGCGGCGGGCCTCGTCTCGTCCGAGATGACCGTCTCCGAGAACAACCGGAAGGCCCGTGTCTACAGGCTGACGACTGCCGGCCGCAAGCGTCTGACTGTCGAGACGGCAGATTGGCGACTGTTTTCGCTCGCCATCAGGCGCCTCCTGCAGGGCGCCTGATCGCACACTGAAAGGGCAGCCGATGTTCGCCGCGATGCTGACGCGCGTCCGTGCACTGCTTCAAAGGCGTCGAGTCGCTCGTGAGCTGGATGATGAACTCCAGTTTCACGTGGCGATGGAGATCGAGGCCAACATCACGCAAGGCCTCACACCTTCCGAGGCGCGACGGAAGGCTTTGCGCGAGTTCGGTGGAATCGAGCACACCAAGGAAACAGTTCGTGACGTCAGGGCTTTCACGGTCGAAGGCATCTGGCGGGACGTGCGCTATGCCGTCCGGTCACTCGCGAGGGTGCCGGGCTTCACGGCCGTCGGCATCCTGACGCTGGCACTGGGCATCGGTGCCAACGTCGCGATGTTCGGCGTCGTCGACACGGTCCTGTTGCGTCCGCTTCCATATGTCGAACCGGACCGGTTGCTTGCGCTCACCGCGGCCGACATCAAGACCGGTGCCGAGTACGAAATCTTCGGCATGCTGGACGTTGAAGACCTCCGAGCCGAACGCGACCTCTTCGAAGGTCTTGCCACCTACCGGGAGACGACGGCACTGCTTCGCGGCGACGAGACGGTCGAACGCGTCAAGGCACGTCAGGTATCAGGGGAGTTCTTTCAGGTGCTCGGCATCCGCCCGCACCTGGGACGCTGGCTCTCCTCGGACGATCCACCCGCGACGGTCGTGCTCTCCCACGATTTCTGGCGATTGAGGTTCGGGGCGGACACCAACCCAATCGGCCGCACGCTGGAACTTGGCAACACGCGTCATGAGATTGTCGGCGTGATGCCGGCAGGCTTCGACTTTCCGGCTCGCCCGGACATGTGGACGCCGATCATTGTCCAACCGTTCATGACTCAGAGGGGTGTGCGGGCGCTTCAAACGGTCGGCCGGCTCATGCCGGGCACAACAGTCACCGAAGCGAACGTTCGAATGGCGGCAGTGTCCACGCGTATGGCATCGGACTTTCCACGGTCACACGCGACAATTCAGACGCGCGCCCTGCCGCTGCATGACGTGCTGCTTGGCAACCAGGCACTTCCTCTCCTCGTGATCTTCGGCGCCGTCGTCGCGATCCTCCTCATCGCTGTAGCCAACGTCGCCGCGCTGGCCTCGGTCCGTGGCGCACAGCGCCGGGCGGAGTTGTCGGTCCGAGCGTCGCTGGGTGCGGGCCGCAGACACGTTGTCCGCCTGATCATGGCCGAGAGCGCGGTGCTCGCCGCTGCCGGTGGCGCGGCCGGTCTCGTCATCGCCCACATGACGTTGCGCGCTGTCGTCCCGCTGATCCCGGCAGGACTACCACGAGCCGAGTACGCTGCGCTCGATGGGCGCGCGATCATCTTCGCCATCGTTGTCACCGCCGTCACCGCTCTGCTGTTCGGCCTGGTTCCAGTTCGCGAGACCAGTCGATTGGATCCGATCCGTTCACTCAAGGAAGAGACGGGCGGTGGAATCGGGGGCGCGCGGAGCCCGTTGCGTAGCATCCTGGTGGCCGCTCAGGTGGCTGTGACCCTGGTGCTCGCGACCGTCGCCGCGCTGCTGCTCAACAGCTTCGTCCGCTTGTCCATGGTGGATGTCGGTATCGACACGGAGAACGTCGTGACGTTTACGCTGCAGGGAACAGTGGCTGCGGGTTCGGCGACGCAAGGCGCGGAGTATGCACGCATCTCGAACGAGGTGCTCGGTCGCCTCGAAGCCCATCCGGATGTGCGCGCCGCCGCCCGATCGAGCGTGAACGCTTTGCAGGGGTTCTCCATCATCGGAGCGTTCCGTCTGGAGGGCGCGCCGGGTGACGTGTCCGCCCGCGCCGAAGACCAGGCGAGCCTCAACGCCGTGTCGGCGGACTACTTCCAGACCTTCCGAATACCCCTCGTCGCGGGGCGTCCGTTTGGGCCTGAGGACCGTGATGGAGCGCCCGCTGTCATTCTGATCAACGAGACGCTGGCCCGCAGATTCTTCGACGGTGATGGAATAGGCCGCCGCATTTCGATTCCCGGCCGTGGGGACACGTACGCTGAGATCATCGGCATCGTTCGAGACGTTCGTCAGGTGTCGCCGGGGCAGCCGGCACGCCCGGAAGTCTATTGGCCATTGGCCCAGGCCAACCAATCACCAGGGCACTTCTCCGTTCGCACGGTCGGAAGCTCGACGCGGCTCATGGCAGACCTGCCCGGTCTGGTTCGGTCCGTGAACGACAGATTCTTTCCTGACCAACTCTCGACAGGCGAGCAACTGGTCTGGGAAGCGGTGTCGGAGGAGCGGTTCAGGACGCTGCTCGTGTCGGCCTACTCGAGTCTCGCCGTCGTCCTGGCTATCGTGGGTGTGTACGGTGTGATTACCTTCACGGTGGCGAGACGCCGCCGCGAGATCGGGCTTCGGTTGGCGCTCGGTGCAGAGACCGGCGCGATCTTCCGCATGATCGTCCGCCAAGGGTTCGCGCCCTGCCTGGTCGGGCTCGCCGTTGGCACAGCAGCATCGGCAGCCGTCGTCGGGCTCATGCGAAGTCTCCTGTTCGAGGTGTCGCCGTGGGATCCGCTCACGCTCGCGGCGGCTGTCGTCCTCGTTGCCGTGGCGGGCCTCATCGCCTGTGCGATACCTGCAGGCCGCGCCGCTCGTCTCGACCCACTCGTCGCGCTGCGCCACGACTAGCGTGCCGCAGCCCTCTCCTTCTTTTCGGACCTCGCCGGTCCGTGTATCATGTCGGCACACGCAGAGATAGGGGGTCCCATGGATCGTCGAAGAGCGAGCTCACGAAGCACGATGAGAGCCTTTCGGCGCGATGCTTGAACGTCTGCTAACGCCAGCGGTCAGCTGGGACGCGCGCGACACGCTCCGGCGCGTCGTGCGGAGGCCCGGCTACTTCGTCCTCATGGCGCTGTCCCTGGCGTTGTGCGCCACCAGCGTTGCGGTGATTGGGAGTGCGGCCTACGCCCTGGTGTTCAAGGCGCTGCCGTATCGAGAGCCTGACCGGCTGGTCTTGATCTGGGATGCCAATGCACGACGCTCCGTCGACCGCATGGGCCTCACCCCGGCTCGCTACCTGAGCCTGGTCGAGGATGCCGACGTCTTCTCGCAGGCGGCTGCGCTCACCAACTGCGTGCCACTGACCATGTCGGACGGCATGACTCAGCGCGAGCTGACATGCGAGATGGCGTCGCCGAACCTCTTCGAGGTGATCGGCGTCGCACCTGCGCGCGGCACCAGCTTCGACACAGGCTCCATCGAACTGGCAGACGGCGCGAGGTCCGCGCTGATCAGTCACAGCGCGTGGCGGGACTACTTCGGGGCTGACCCGGACGTGATTGGCCGTGTCGTCACATTGAGTGACCAGCACTTCGCCATCGTCGGCATCCTGCCTCCTGGCCTCGAGGTGTTGAACAGCGGCACCGACGTCTGGGTGCCGCTGGAGGTAGGGCCATCGGCACGGACGTTCCCGGCGCGGTACTTGACCGTGATCGCCCGCTTGAAGGCAGGACTGACCGTCGAGTCCGTCCAGAGCCGGCTCGAGGCACTCGACGCGGGCGCCGATGCAGGTCGCCTCGAGGCCGAGCGTGGATGGCGATACAGAGTCACGGCGCTCGACGCGGAGGTCGCGCGGACGACCGGGCCGGCGGCCTGGACGGCCACGGTCGGCGCGTTGCTCGTTGTCACCCTGGTCTGCACGAACGGTCTCTTTCTGACTGCCGCACGCCGGCTCACACGGGGCCGCGAGCTGGCGGTGCGAAGGGCGCTTGGCGCCACGCCGCGCGATCTCGCCAGGCTGGCGTGGTACGAGGCGGGCGTTGTGCTCGTGCTGGCGGCGTGTATGGCAACCGTGGGCTGGCTCTTCGCCATGCGGCTGCTGCAATACCTGGTCATGGCCCTCCCGGATGCCCCACGCGTGGCCGAGCTGGCGTCCAGCTCACCGGGCGCAGTGCCGGTTGCGTGCGTCGCATCGTTCCTCGTGGCCGCCGGCGCGTATGTCGCCGCCAGCAGGCCCTGGCGTGCGGGGATGTCGCTGCCGTCGGATCTCGGAATCCGAGTGAACCCCGGGCAGATGCACGCTCGCGCCGGGCCGCTCGCCGTGGTCGCTGAGACAGCGATTGCCGTGACCTTCACGACACTCACGGCCCTGCTGGCATGCAGCGTGGATGCGCTCGTGCGGATGCCGGTCGGGTTCGATTCGTCGCAGTTGTTGACGGGTCGCCTGCTCCTGTCGGGCCCTTACTTCACGCAGACGAGCCGCGTGCTGTTCGTCGACGAGCTGCTGGCTCGCGTGAAGGCACTGCCCGGCGTCGCGTCGGCCGCCGTCGTGCGCGGCATGCCGATGACCAGCCCGTTCGGTGGCCGCGCCCAGTGGTTCGGCACCATGTTGGAGAACTCGTGGGAGACGCTGCTGTGTGGGCGGGTCGACGACACAGGCGGGCAGGACGTGATTCCGGCGCGGTTGCGCCTGACGACGCCGGAATACCTCAGCACGTTGCGCGTGCCCCTCCTGAACGGGCGGATGCTGGATGACACCGACTACGCGTCCAGGAGGCCGCTCGCGGTCGTCAGTGCATCCCTTGCCAGCAAGCTGTGGGGCAGCGCCACCGCAGGCCAGCGCATGACGTGCGTCGGGACGACGACCGAGACACTCGACGTCGTGGGTGTCGTGGGCGATGTCCGCGATAGCACACCGGACTCCGATGCGAGACCGACGGTGTACGCGGTGTATCCAAGGCAGGCGCTGGCCGCGGTGGGAATCGTGGTGCGGACGGCGACGCCGCCGCCCGAGTCTCTGCCCACGGCGCTCTCGGCCATCGTGCGCAGCATCGATGCCCGCGCGTTGCTCACCGACATCCGGCCCATGACGGATCGCATCGACGCGACGTTGACGAGGCCCAGGATACTGAGCCGGGTGTTCGCCGCCTTTGCAGCGCTTGCCATCGGCCTCGCGTTGATCGGCGCGTACGGCGTCGCGCAGGCCGATGTGCGCAGGCGCCGGCGCGAGCTGGCGATCCGCCTTGCACTTGGGGCCACCTCAGCGGCCGTCTGCCGCACTGCCATCCGCCGTGCTCTGTGGCTGGTCGGCACCGGTCTCGCCATCGGCGCCTGGACCGCGAGCGTCATCTCTCGATTGATGGTGTCGCTCCTGCCGGGTCTCGACCCGATCGGCTGGGTCGTCATCGTCGCCGCGGCGGCCGGCCTGGTGGCGGTGGTCGTGATCGCGGCCCACGTGCCATCGCTGCGACAAATTCGGCGGCTGGACCCAGCGGACCTGCTGCGCGAGGACGTGGGGTGATGGCTGATGTCGGCCGTCCAGCACTCAACCTCCGCTGAGGAACGCGCGCACCTGCGCGATCACGAACCAGCCTCCGAAGTACCCGTAGAACGCGACCGCGAACACCAGCATCGCGAGCCTTCCGCCTCGCACCCGCACTGGCCCGGGCAGGCCACGACGATTCAGCTGGATGAGGAGCACGGAATACACCACCATCACGAGCCCGTTGAGGCACGCGGCCGTCATCAGCAGCAGCAGCGGCTGCTGTACGCCGGAGAGCAGGATGATCGAGCCGGCCGTCACCGTGCTCCAGACCACCACGAAGTAGAGACGGCTTTCCGTCCAGCGCTCGCTGTCGCGCAGGTAGACGGTCTTGATGATGTCCGCGACGATGCGCGAGATGTAGTCGACGTTGCCGAGCGCGCACAGGACCAGCGACAACGAGCCGAACACCAGGAAGAACGTGCCGAACCACGGGGCAACCACTTGTCGGAGCACCTCGGCTTCGGCCTGGACGAACGCGAGGTTGGCCTGCGTGCCGAGCACCCGGCCACCCACGGTCGCATACGCCAGCAGAGAGAAGACCGTGATCGAGAACACGCAGATGAACCAGAAGCTCACCAGTTGCTCGATGTTGGCCCGCCGCCACCAGACACGGAACCGGGCGACGTTCTCGGCATCCGTGCGCATCATCACGCCGGTTGTCGGGGCCGCCACTTCTTCTCCCGTGATCGGAGACACGATCCTCGGGATGTAAGCTCCCATCCCGAACCCCTTGTCGCGGATCCAGTTGCTCTGCGCCAGGTTGTTCACGCCGCCGGCGCCCGCGAACACGAGCCCCGTCAACAGCAGGCTGATTGGTAAGCTGTCTGGCACGATTCCGAAGTGGGTGACCGCGAGCGGCAGATCGGCCCATGCGTCCGGGCCGATGGCCACGGCGATGGCGATCGCCAGGAACACGAGCGTCAGCCCCACCTTGAAGAACTGGGCACGCTCGAGGGTCTGATACACGACCGGCGAGATGGTCAGGGCGATGGCGATGGCGACCATCACGCCGATGGTGATCGATGCGACGTCGCCGCCTCCGGTGAGGAACGTCAGGATGGTGACGCCACCGGTTGCCCATCCCGGCCACATGTTCGGCACGATCGTGAAGAGGCAGAACAGCCAGCCCCATGGCTTCCAGAACCGCACGAAGCCGGCGATGGCCGTCTCGCCGGTCGCGAGCGTGTATCGCTCGATCTCCATGTTGAGGAAGTACTGCACGGTCACGCTGACGAACGCGGCCCACAGGAACACGGGGCCAATCGCCGCGGTGATGTACGGCCAGATGATGTACTCGCCCGACCCCACACCGAGACCCGCGAGGATGACGCTGGGGCCGATGATCCTGCGCATCGGCCACGGCTCGGGCATGTCGCGGAGCGGCATGGGGTCGAGGTGACCTGACGGAACGGCGTTCGACACGCCCGCCGGTGTACGGGCGGCGGGCGGTGCTCCGGCCATCGGGGCGTCTTCTCGCATCGCGCGATGCTAGTCGGTTCGTGCCATTCCGGCAAACCCTGGCTTCAGCACCACGGCGCGCCGGCATTGTCGGCATACCCAGCCAGGACGTCCGCGTCCAGTGCGTTCCTGCTGTCGACGCGCACGGGTGCCCTCGAGAGCGCTGACGGCGAACGGCTGGAGCGAGGGGGGCGAGGGTCTGGAGCGCGGGCCGGTGCGAGGGGCTGCTCGTCGAGGTGGCTCGGAACGGGCGGGCGTGCTGCAAGTCGTGAGTTGCGCCGCGCGTGCGGTATTCTCCGGCAGTGAACACCCGCGGGCGAGGCAGCTCTGACGTCGGCGTGCGTCTCTTCGTTCTCGCGTCGACGCTCATCGCGGCCGTCCCGCTGTGGGCACAGACGGAGCACGTGCTCGACCACCACGCGCTGTCGCCGCAGTTCACGTCGTGGCTGACGGCGGTGGCAGAACATGGCCCCGGCGCGCCCGATGCGCCTGCGGAGCGGATCGCAGCCTGGCCCGAGTCGAATCTGCGTGCCGTGCTGCGCGAACTGGATGCGCTCGACCGCGCGCTGGCGCGAGCGGCGGAGCGCCGCCGGCCCTTCCGTCCCCGCGGCACACTGGCGGATGAAGAACTCCTGTCGACGCGTGAGACGCTGGCGATGCTCGACCTCGGGCAGGACGCTGTCGGCAGCGGAGGCAGCCTGAGCAGTCTGGTGCGCCGCGGCGTATTGCTGCACTCCGACCTCGCCGTGCTCCTGCGCGACGGACGAATGACGTCGCCCGCATCGGCTGGCGTCGATGAGCGCGGCGCGCTGATCGTGCTCGACGGACAGCACCGCGGGTTCGGCCGACGCTGGCCGCATTGGGACATGGCGCGAGAACTGCTGGCGCGGCGGCTCCATGACGCAGACGACGCCGATGTCGCGCGGCGGTGGTACGCGGCCGCGGCGGCGAACATGTATGCGCAGGGTGCTCTCGCGGACCTGGTGCCACACCTGCAGGAGGCCGAGCGGCTCTTTCGTACGGACGCGTTGGTATCGTTCTACGGCGGGCTGCTGCACGCACGGATAGCGTCGCCTCCGCTGCAGCACGCGGTGCGGCAGGCCGCGCTGCCGCCGGGCCGGAAGTCGGACTCGTCCAGCGCGCGCACACACCTGGAGCGGGCCCGCGGCTTCCTGCTGCGTGCGCTCGACGCCGATCCGGACATGGTAGAGGCCCGCGTCCGGCTCGGGCACGTCCTGCTGGAATTGAAGGAGTCGCGTGCCGCGGCCGACCAGCTGCAGCGCGCGCTCGGAGGAGAACTGGATCCACCCATCCGCTACTGCGCGGAACTGTTTCTCGGCGATGCGCTCGCGTCCCTGGACGATCCGGCCGCGGCACGAACCGCCTTCGAGCGGGCGGCGGCGCTGTTCCCTGACGCACAGTCTCCGTGGGTCGCGCTCAGCCGGCTGGCGCGTGCCCAGGGCGATCGCGCGCTCGCTGCGTCGGTGCTCGAGCGGGTACTCCAACCTTCGCCGGGCGCTCGGCGATTCGAGGACCCGTGGTGGACCTACTACCTGCGCGACACGGACACGCCGGAACGCCTGCTGGACCAGTGGCGGCTGACGGTTGCCGCGCGGAGCGACGCCCAGTGACTCGATTCGGCGGTCTCGTCTGCGTTGCGCTCCATGCGATGAGCACGATGGCCGCAGGACAGACGCCGACGTTCTCGACGCGCGCCGATGCGGTGGCGGTGGACGTGCTCGTCACCGAACGGGGCAGGGTCGTACGGGGGCTGCAGGCGTCCGACTTCGAGGTGCGCGACGGCGGCGAGCTACAGCAGATCGACCTCGTGACGTTCGAACAGTTGCCGCTCAGCGTGATGCTGGCATTCGACGTGAGCGACAGTCTCGACGCCGAGCGTCGTGCGCACCTGCACCGTGCCGGACAACTGCTGCTCGCGCAGTTGACCGACGTCGACGACGCCGGACTGCTGACGTTCAACCACCGCGTGACCCTCGCCTCTCCGCTCACGTTCGATCGTGCACGGGTGGAGCAGGCCCTCGACCTCGTGCGGGGCGAGGGCCGCACGTCGCTCATAGACGCGGCCTATGCCGCGCTCGTCACGGCGGAATCGGGCCTCGGGCGCTCGCTGCTGATTCTCTTCAGCGACGGCGTCGATTCGTCCAGCCGTCTGTCGCCCGACGCCGTGCTCGATGTCGCCAGCCGGTCGGATGTCGTCGTGTATGGCGTCTCCGTCGGACGCATGACGGGCACGACGTTCCTCCGTGACCTCACGACCCGCACCGGAGGGTCGCTGATCGAGGTGGTGTCGAGCAACGACCTCGGGGCGACGTTCCTGCAGATTCTCGAGGAGTTCCGCCAGCGCTACGTCCTGACGTACACACCGCGCGACGTGTCCGACGGCGGGTGGCGCACGCTGGACGTGCGGGTGAAGAAGCGAGGCGTGAACGTGCGCGCGCGGCCCGGCTACGAGAGCGAGCCGTGAGCTGTCTGGCCAACCTCGTTGACACGCACCACGCGCGCCTCTCTCGAATTGCGCGGCGACTCACGCGCCCGCCGCGAGGCGCTCGACCTGGTGCGGGACACGCTCCTGAAGGTCGCCCGGTCACCCCGTCGCATGCCCTCGATGCGTGACATGCGGCGTACAATGCCAGCACCGATCCCATGGCGCGCCTCCTCGTCGTTTGCCAGCGGCCCGATGACGACGAAGCCGCGACGCGCCTCCCGGGGCTGGATGACCTGCACGTCGAGGTCGTGACCGGCCCGGCGGAGGCCCTGCAGCGGCTCAGCGACAAGCCCTTCGATGCCCTGCTGCTCGGACCGGCGTCGTCGGTTGACGAGGATCTCGCCTTTCTGCAGCAGGCTCGTGTGCTCCGTCCAGGCATCCGCGCCATCTTCCTCGCTGATGCTGCGACGCCCGGCGCCGTCATCGCCGCGATGCAGGCGGAGGTCTTCGCCGTCTTCACACGTCCCTTCGACCCGACGGAAATCGCCAACCTCGTGATCAAGGCGGCAGACGCGGATGGCGCCCTGGAGCACGGCATACGCGTGCTTGGCGCCACGCCAGACTGGGTGACGCTGCGCGTGAGCGCGCAACTGGTGACGGCCGACCGCGTCGTGGCGTTCATGGACCAGTTGCACAAGCAGCTGTTCGACGCCGCCGAGATGGACCTGCTGCTTCTGGCCTTTCGCGAAATCCTGCTCAACGCGGTGGAGCACGGCGCCGGACTCGATCCCGACAAGGACGTGCGCGTCGATGCCATCCGCACGAGGCGTGCGCTGACCTTCTACGTGCGCGACCCAGGCCCCGGCTTCGCCGTTGGTGCCCAGTCCCATGCTGCCGCCTCCGAATCTGACCCCCTGTCGCACATGCGGCGGCGGCTGCAGGCCGGGCTGCGTCCCGGCGGGTACGGCATGCTGCTGTCGCGCAAGCTGGTGGACGAAGTGATCTACAGTCACGCCGGCAACGAGGTGCTGCTGGTGAAGTACCTGGACTGACAGCGCGCGGAGACCGGGCGATCGCTCGAACTGGCGTGCCCGAGGTCGACGTCCAGGGGACTTACACGTGCATCCCTGCGGGACGGCTTCAGGAGTCTGCCGCGTGCGGACTCGCGCCGAAGGCAAGGAGACGGCCGTCGCAGTCCTTCACGACGAATTCTCGCGAGCCCCATGGTGTGTCGCCGAGGGCTCGGGTGAACTCGACGCCGCGGCCGGCATACTCGGCGTGCAGCGCGTCGGCGTCCAGGATGAACACGTAGGCATCGAGGAGTTCATCGACGTACTTGTCCGGATTGGGCGAGGGTGGCTCGGCGACACGAAAGTGAATGCGGTGCCCGTCGCGATCGACGATGGCGTAGACCGGAGGGTCGCTCCAGGTGCCGAGACACTCGAACCCGAGTGTCTCCCGGTAGTACGCGAGGGTCGCTGACAGGTTCGTCGTGAAGAACTGTGGCGCGATCTGCCGGATCATGGAGGCCACCGTACCACGGGCAGGGCCACTGTCGGCGTCGGCGCTGCGCCGGCGTGACCGGCGCCGCCCCTCCACACGGTCGGCAGGGTCACGTTTCCCCGGGCGAGGTAGTGGCCGCGCGCTGTCGCACGGGTGCGCGCTACGCCGGATCGAGGAGTCGATAGCGTTGCGCCGCGTCAGCCAATGCCTGCCTGGGACGAACAGTTCCACGCTCGTCGCCCAGGTGTATCTCTAACGTTGACAGATATAACGTCGTCCGTTACATTTGCCATCATGGTCCATCGACGACTCACCGGTGCCGATCTGTCGAAGCTGCTGCCGCTGCCGCAGGCGGCGTTTCAGATCCTCGTCGCCCTCGCCGATCAGGATCGGCACGGCTACGCGATCATGCAGGACGTCGCGATGCGCACCGGCGGTGCGTTGAAGCTGAGCCCGGGCACGTTGTACGGGTCGATCAAGCGCATGCTCGAAGACGGCCTCATCGTCGAAGTCGACGTCCGCCCGAGCCCGGACGAAGACGACGAACGGCGCCGGTACTATCGCATCACGCCGTTCGGACGCGACATCGCGCAGGCCGAGGCCGATCGGTTGACGGTGTTGCTGCGCCAGGCGCGCGCCGTTGGCCTGACGCCCAGGCGCACGTAGGCGAGCCGTGACCGTGACATGCGCGCCGCCAGCGCCGTGCGACGTGACCGAGGGCAGTGACACGTGACTCGCGAGACCCGGGGTGCCCGCCTCTATCAGCGCCTGCTGCGACTGTATCCGCGGGAGTTCCGCGAGGAGTACGGGACGGAGATGTCACGGCTCTACCGCGACCGCGCCAGGAACGAAGGCGCCCTGAGACTCTGGCTCGTGCTGCTCGTCGATGCCCTTCGTACTGCCCCCAGGGAGCACCTCACGATGTTGATCCAGGACGTCCGCCATGCATTTCGCCTGTTCGCGCGCACGCCGATCGTGATGGTCACGGCGGTGCTCACGATCGCGCTGGGCGTGGGCGCCAGCACTGCCGTCTTCAGCGTCGTGTACGCTGTCCTGCTGCGCCCGCTGCCGTATCCGGCACCCGACCGGCTCGTGGAGCTGTTCGAAGACACGCCTCAGCGCACGCCCCTGAGGGTGTCGGCCCTCAACTACCTCTCGTGGGCGGAACGTGCGACGAGCCTGGAGGCCCTGGCGGCGTTCAACGGGACGGGCGCCAATCTGACCGACCACGGTGCGCCGGAGCGCCTCCTTGGCACCGCGGTGACGGCGTCGATGTTCGACGTGCTCGGTGTGCCACCGCTTGCGGGCCGCGGCTTCCGCCCGGAAGACGAACGACCTGGAGCGCATCGCGTCGTGGTGCTCGCCGAGTCGCTCTGGCGGCGGCGCTTCGGCGGGAGTGCCTCGATTGTCGGACAGACAATCACCTTGAACGACGAACGCCATGAGGTGATCGGGATCGTGCCGGCCGCATTTCGCGATGTCGGGCGCTCCCGGATCTCGTCGCCCGGGCAGCAGGAGATCTTCCTCCCGCTCGTCATCGATCCCGCACAGGAGAATCGCGGCAATCACACGTTACGCGTCGTGGGTCGGCTGCGTCCGGGCATGTCGGTGGATCGGGCCCGTGACGAAATGCGGCGCATCGCCGCCGTCATGGCGCAGGAGTTTCCTGCGACGAACGAGGGCTGGAGCGTGCGGATGGAGACGCTCTACGACTCCATGCTCGACGAGCGCGTGCGACCGTCCCTCCTGCTGCTGCTGGCCGCCGTGGGGTTGGTGTTGCTCATCGCGTGCGCGAACGTGGCGAACATGTTGCTGGCTCGAGCCGTCGCTCGTCAGCCGGAGCTGGCGCTGCGAACGGCGCTCGGCGCCGGCCGCTCACGGCTCATCCGCCAGCTCGTCACCGAGGGTGTCTGTCTCGCGGTCGTCGGCGGCGGATGCGGTCTGGTGCTGGCCGCGTGTGCCGTGCGGATACTGGGGGTCGCCCTGCCGGCGTCGCTGCCGAGAGTCGACGAGATCCAGATCGATGCGGCGGTGTTCGGTGTCGGCTTGCTCCTCTCGCTCGCGAGTGGACTGTTGATGGGGCTACTGCCCGCAGCGCGCGCATCGCGCGCCGCGCTCACGCCGGTCCTCGTGCACCAGGGCCGAGGACTCGCTGGCTCGTCCCGCATGCTCGTGCGCCGCGGCATCGTCGTGGCGCAGATGGCGTTGGCGACGATGCTTCTCGTCGGGGCCGCGCTGCTGCTGCAAAGCTTGCTGCGCCTGCAGCACGTGGATCTCGGCTTCGCGCCGGACGGCGTGGTCAGCGCCAGGGTCTCGCTGCCCGGTACCAGGTATCCCGATGATGCGCGCACGTCGGCCTTCTATCGCCAACTGCTGGACTCGCTCGCCGGCCTGCCACAGGTGCAGGCGGTGGGGCTCGGAACGAGCGCGCCGTTTACGACGGGCGTTCGCGTGGGCGGCAGCGCTCGGGATCGCGCGCATGCCGCTTCGCCGGACGCGGGAATCCCGGCGGTGCAGCACATCGTCAGTTCGGGGTACTTCGAGGCTCTGCGTATCCCGTTGCTGGCCGGCCGTTCGTTTGGTCCGCAGGACGGCGAGGTCACGCCCGCCGTCGCGGTGGTCTCGGAGAGCACGGCGCGCCAGATCTGGGGCAACGAGAACCCCATCGGGCAGACGCTCGAGTGGAACGGCGCGCACCAGTACGAGGTGATTGGCGTGGTCGGAGACATTCGTGGCGCTGGCGGACAGGCTCGCGGTGGCGGCGTGGAGCAGGAGCCGACGGCCGCGGTCTATCTCTCCGCGACGCAACGCCCGCAGATGTCGATGACGGTGCTGGTGCGGACCTCCGGCGAGCCGTCCGCGATCGTCCCCGCGATTGCCCGCGTGGTGCAGGACATCGATCCGGCACAGCCGGTCTATCAGGTCCGCCTGCTGCGCGAATGGCTCGACGACAGCACGGCGCAGCCTCGCTTCACCACCACGGTGAGCGCGGTGTTCGCATGCGTCGCGCTCCTGCTCGCAGCCGTCGGCGTCTACGGCGTCCTCTCGTATGCCGTGGCTCAGCGGACGAAGGAGATCGGGGTCCGCATGGCGATCGGCGCCGAGCGCCGGCAGATCGTGGGCCTCGTCCTGCGAGGCGGCTTGTTCGGGGCCCTGGCCGGCATCGCCATCGGGTTGCTCGGCGCGTTTGCGCTCAGTCGCGTGCTCCGAGCGGTGCTGTTCGACGTCAGCGCGCACGATCCGCTGACCTACGCGGCCGTGGCTGTGATGCTGGCGGTCGTTGCGGCCGTCG
The DNA here is from genome assembly GCA_964388335.1 of uncultured Vicinamibacteraceae bacterium. Classification (GTDB taxonomy): domain Bacteria; phylum Acidobacteriota; class Vicinamibacteria; order Vicinamibacterales; family Vicinamibacteraceae; genus JAEZDP01. Next base: position 25,963 of record CAYMAG010000011.1, read on the forward strand.
CGTGCGGCATTCCCGCGGCTCGCGCCGCGCGCATCGATCCGGTGACCGCGCTGCGCGCCGATTAGTCCTCGATTGGTCCGGACTGACCGGCCTCGGAATTCGGCAGCGGCTGGGCCTGGGTGCGCCCAAGGAGACCCCGAGCCGACCGGGCAATGTGACTTGCCAGTGCTAGCATCGACGAGGTTCGGCGGGCTCGACGTGCTAGTCAACAACGCGGGTCGGGACGGCAGCGGAGAAGCGGAGTTCTCTGTTGCTCAGCTTCTCTGTGTGCACCCGTTGCCTCCGTGGGCTCTGTCCCTCTCAACCGATGATGCGGGCGCGAGCCCGCCTTCGCCCGAGGGGCTCCGGCGGGCAAGCGCGTGGCACGGAGGATACGGAGGAAACGGGTGCACAACGAGTTCACGCCGGCGGCGGACCTGCTCGGCCACTCGCGCCGCGGCCGGCCGGGCCGCGTGGAGATCAGGCCGTCCCGCCTGCGCAAGGGGTGAGCGTGGCCGAACCGCTCAAGAACTACTTCGATGACCGTGTGCCGCGGACGATCGCGCGGCAGGTCGGTGCCGTGTGGCCGGCGTTCCGGCCAAAGGCGTTTGTCGCCGACGCGCTCGATGGATACGAGGCGCTGGAACTGATGGACCGTGGCCGGCACATCGCTCGCGCCCTGCGGCGTCACCTGCCCGGCAACTATCGTGAGGCGCTGGACATCCTGCTGCGATCGGTGGGCGACCGCTCGTCTCGGGCCGAAGGCGACGGTGGCATGGCGTCGTTCCTCTACCTGCCGCACGTCTGTTTCGTCGCCGAGTTCGGGCTGGACGACTTCGAGGCGTCCATGGCCGCGCAGTACGTCCTGACACAGCGGTTCACGGCGGAGTTCAGCATCCGCCCCTTCATCGAGCGCCACGAGCCCGAGTCGCTGGCGCTCCTGCGGACCTGGGCGAGTGATCCCAACGTGCACGTGCGCCGGCTGGTGTCGGAGGGCACACGTCCGCGGTTGCCCTGGGCGGGCCGCCTGCGGCGGTTCCAGCAGGACCCCACCCCCGTCCTGGCCCTGCTCGAGTTGCTGAAAGACGACGCGGAGTTGTTTGTCCGGCGCTCGGTGGCCAACAACCTCAACGACATCGGCAAGGACCATCCGGAGGTGCTCGTGGACGTGGCCAGGCGATGGATGGTCGATGCGAGCGAAGAGCGTCGTGCGCTGGTGCGACACGCGCTGCGGTCACTCGTCAAGCAGGGACATCCGGAGGCGCTCGCGATCCTCGGGTTCGGCGAGTCGGCCGCTGTCGCCATCGAGGACGTTCGCATCACCCCCAGGCGCGTTGCGATGGGCGCCGCGGTGACGGTCGGCTTCACCGTGCGCAACACGAAGCGGCGGCAGCAGCGTGTGCTCGTCGACTTCCGCATCCACTTCGTCAAGGCGAACGGCAAGACCTCACCCAAGGTCTTCAAGCTGAAAGCCGTAGACCTGCCGCCTGCCGGCACCGCCGCGTGCCGCAAGCGCGTGTCGCTTGCGGACCTCACGACGCGGCGGCACTATCCCGGCCGGCATCTGGTGGACGTGCTGGTGAACGGACGCGTCGAACCGCTCGGCGCGTTCACGTTGAGCGCCTCACGGCGTACAACCGGCGACCGGATGTAGCGGCAGGTGACCCGGCCCCGTGCGCGCGTCTGGTCTTTCCGGGCGACACGACGTCCACAGCGCTCCTGCGCGAGCCCCGGTTCGCGCCAGTCGACATCGGTGACATTGACGATGGCGCCCGAGGCGGCTGTTCGTCGTCGCACGCTGTCAACGCAGGCGACGGAGGGCACGGGTGCACAACGAAGCAGCGGAGAAGGCCCCTGGACCCCGGCGACGCGCCCTTCGAATCCTGGCGATCCTTTCGCGGAGCCGCCACCTTCTACACGCAGAGTGACATCCCTGGTTTGAGATGCCTCTCCTTGCGGAAGCTCTCCTGCCACCTGTACTACCTTGCGGCAGGCCGGCGAACGGCGAGTTGTCCATTTGCTATCGCTGTCGTCCTTCCAAGCCGAGGCTCGGCTGCCGCCTCTCGACAAAGTAATAGTGATTCTCGCCCTCGTCATGCGCTTCGGCCACCCACGTCAGACCGGCATCGCGCAGCAATCGCTCATAGGTGTGCGCCCCGAGTGACTGCGACTGACGGCCGGTCATGGCATCCAACCATTCGAGAGATTCTTCAGGGGCCGTGAAGAGGAAACGCCCTGCGGGGTTGAGCGCGCCCGCCACCTTCTCGATGACAAGCGCTTGAGCTTCCGGATTGAGTAAGAACAGGAGCCCCCAGGCGAGCACGCCATCGAAGGTCCGGTCGAAGAACTCAGACGCTTCGACCGTGTTGTGCTCGATCGGCACGTCCGGGAAGCGCTCGCGGAATGCAGCGACCATCGCCGATGATGCCTCGACTGCATAGGTCGCGAGGCCGGCCTCCTGCAGGATCCGCGTGCTCGGCTCACCGGGGCCGGAGCCGAGGTCGAGGACTGTCGCACCCGGGGGAAAGGCTTGTGCCCACGCCCAGACTGTGGCGGCGCCGATCGCATCGCCGACTAGGGGACGGGTGCCACGTCCGGCAATGTAAATGCTCGCGATCCCCTCATATCCATTGGAACCATCCTCGCTCATTGACACTGGATCTCCACACAATCTGAGTGTCGACGAGAGTTGGTTTCGGGCCAACGGGCAGCGTTCACCAGCGGCCGCTCACCCTCACAGTAGCGGCCGTCTGGTGCAACGCGTGTTGGACGTCACGGCTCGGCCCGTCGGCTACCCGGCGCGACGCTTGGCCAACAACTCGCGAACAGCGGGCACCAACTCGACAGGCACTTCCATCGCAGTGTGCGTTGTCGACTCGTAGGCAGCCTCGTCTTCGGCGACGGCCTCCTCGTCGGACTGTCGTTCGTAGTGGGTTAGCACGCGCTTCACCCGCGCCTCATCCCAACCGTCAGGGTATGTCGTTTGCTTCATCACTTCTTCCGTCTGCGCCGCAACGCCCTCAACGCTTTCGGGCCGAGGCCGTACGCCGTGATCACGAACAGCGAACCCGGCACGGGATCAGGGACATAAATGACTTTCAGATACCGACCGCCTTCCGTCTGCCCCAGCGCGACCCGCGACCCTTCGGTGCCCGGCCGGTCCTCGATAGGGCGGCTCATCACGTCTTCGACCTCAGCCTCGGTCACGTCGTGGCCAGAGTCCTGGCCCCACGGCGTTGCGTCTCGTGACGCCCAACGTGCCGCTTCAGCCGCGGCAGCTCATGATCGCGCCGGCTGTCGTCGGCTGCAAGCGGGTTAGCCGGTTGTCGCAAGTTCAAGGACCCCCGACCAAGACGAAAGCCGCGGAATGTGCTGCGGCAGGCCGGCCAGTTCGCCGCGGAACCAGGTCGCTTGTGCAGCGCGAAGGCCGGCTCGTTCGGCGCCCAAGAGCTCGTCATCCCCACCGTCGCCGATAAACACCGCGTTAGAAACTTCAATCCCAAGCCGCTGCATGGCCTCGAGGTAGATGTGCGGCTCCGGCTTGGCGGTGCCGACTTCGAACGAGAACACGGATGTGTCAAAGCACTCAGCTGCCGGGCACCGTGACCACGCCTCGACGTCTTCCGCGAAGCAGTTGCTGACGACGGCCAGCCTGCACCCTCGGTTGCGCAGTTGGCGAAGAACCTCGAAGGCGACTGGATCGAATCGCTGAAACAACGCGGCTTTCTCGACACGACGTTCGTCGCTGAGGACGCGGACAAGCCCGGCGTCGAGCCTGCGGCCAAGCATCGCACCGATTTCCTGCAAGGCGTCAGCGAATGACACCTGCCCGCGAATGATCCTGCCTCGCTGAGGCTTCCACGCCTTCCGAAAGGCCGTCGCGTCGAGGCCGAGACGCTCCCCCAACGACGAGGCGCGAGCAGGCGTCGCGTATCGCTCTGTCACGAGCGTCTCGTAGAGATCGAAGAGAACCCCCGCGATCATCGCAGCCAGCGTTTCTGTGCCATATCCGGCCAAAGCAGTCCGGTCCAGTCTGGCGCCCCTGCATTCGCGTCCTGGCCCTCAGGAGCCGATGGACCACAGCCGGCGACCAGGAAGGCAGATAGGAGCAGGATAGTCCCGAGGCTTTTCATCGTAGCCTCCTTTGATAGGTGTGTGCGAGAAGCCGCCTGATAGCGGGGATGCTCGCGTCGTGCAGCCGATAGAAGCGCGCCCGCCGGTTGTTGTCGGAGAGCCCCCAACAGAATGTGAGAACGAGCCAAGACTCATCTCTTGGCAAGATGTCCCCGGTACCACGCAATCGTGCGTTCGATGGCGACCGGGATGGGCGTGGCGGACAGGCTGAACTCGCGTTCGATTCGCGACGAATCGACCACGAACGGCGCTGTGAACTCGTACATCATCTCCACGCTGGCCCGCGCAGCGGGGATGAACAGCCCGGCCAGGCGCATCATGAGCGGTGACATCGCGCGGAGTCTCGGTTCGACGCCAAGGACTCGACAAGCCTCCTCGACCATTTGGCCCTGAGTTCGGGCAGGGGCATGCGGGGCAATCCAAACCTGGCCGAGGGCTTTGTCGTTCGTGCCCAGTACGGCCGCCGCGAGGCCCACGTCCTCGATGTACGAGAAGGAATGCGGCATCTTCGTCGAACCACTGAGTTGTGCCTTCTTGCCGGCGACCAGATTGCCGAAGACCCTCTCGCCCAGTGACGAACCGAGCACGCCAGGCCCGTAGTAGTCGCTGGACCGAAGGGCAGTCGTGCGCACGTCGCCGTTCGCATGGGCCGCCATGACTTCCTCGGCCATCTCTTGTCGTAGCGCCCCCTTCCTTGACACTGGTGCAACTGGCGAGTCCTCAGTCATCGGCTTCGAGGAGTCATACATGTAGAGGTTCTCGATCGCTACGTATCTTGCGTTCGTGGTCTTCGCGGCGGAAAGCGTGGCAGCCTGCAGGGCCGGGAAGAACTCGTGCCAGAGGTGATACGGGGGACCAAGGGCCTGGTAGACGACGCCGGCGCCGGTGGCCGCCGTAGCCGCCTGCGTTGGGTCTGCGACCTCCGCCTTGGCCATCTCGACGTCGGCCGGCATCAAACCTGGGCGCACTCCGCTTCGATTCACCGCGCGCACAGCGCGGCCTTGACTCCGCAGTGCCCGCGCCGTCCAACACCCCACCGGTCCGGTTCCGAAGATCACGTGTAACTCGGTAGGCATTGGTCCTTCCGCTTCCGTCTGGGTTCGAGGCCAACGTCCCGCTTCAGCCGCGCCGCGTCAGGAGGGCGGCGCGACGTAAGCTGCAGGCGGATGTTCGGCTCGGAACGTCTCGACGTCTCGGCCGCCTTCCGGACCGCGCTCACCTTGCGAGGCTGAAGCCGCACAGTCGTCCGCCCGCTCTCCGAGTGACGAGCTCTCGCTGCCTTAGAGATCGTGCGGATGTCATCTCCAGAGGCCCGCGAGAGCGTCTTGTCGAGGCTGGCCGCGCCTGCCCCTCATGTTGAGCGTGCCTGAGACGGCGGCCTTGCTGGGCGCGCTGCGCGGCATCACGTGGCCGATGGCCGCGCTCATCTGCGGCAGTGGCCTGCGCGTCTCGGACTGTTGCGAACTGCGTACGGGCACCAGAGCGTGAGGGGGAATCGATTCGGGCTGATCGGCGCTGCCATCGCGCGGCGTAGGTGATGACCACCGCGACGACGTGCGGGTTCAGGGCCTGCATCGCCGGATGACCGGATGACACCTCGCGGGCGAAACGTACCTGGCGCTCGAGTTCGAACTCGGCCTCGTCTCGCGGCTGCAGCACGACGCGAACGGTGCAGCCGTCCGTCGCGTCCGCAGCCAGGCGGCCTTCCGCCCAGGACGTTACAGCGCCCTGGAGTTCGGTCGAGAATCCGGCGAGACGAAAGGGGCGGCCATTCGCCCGCTCGAGTGTCCGGAGGTCTGTTCCAAGCGCGATGCCGTTGGCGGGGCGCCAGCGGCTGTGTTCACCTCGGGCCCTTATCCACCGCGGCCGGCGTTTCCGTGGCGAGTCGTACCACGCGATCTCCAGCCGCGTGTCGTCGCTGTCAGGGAAGATCACCGTGCCGTCCTCCGGGCTATCGTCGGATCCGGTGACCGGTGCCGCCGTGACGTGCGCGCGCCCGAAGCGCTCCACCAGGTCCGCCGCGCTCGTGTCGGGAGGAAACGTCGCGCAGGACAGGTCGAGCGGCGCGTCCTGGTGCCGCGTGGCAGTACCGTCGCTCGTGCCGCCTGTCAGCACGGCGATGGCCAGCGCGCCAGTCGTGAGGGCTCGTGTCACGATTCTCACTGTCCATGCCCTGGGCGGGACAACCCCGGACAAGCCCTCAGCTGAAGGCGACGGGCACTCAGTATACCTATGCCCAAGTCGGTGAACTCAGCTGCTCCGAGGCCTGACGCGGGCGTGCACAGGCGGGCGACGCGAGGTCTGCCGCGTGGCGGCCGATCGAGAGACGCGCGACGAAAGGTCGAGCGGGACCGTCGGCGAGGCACACACCCGTGCAGTAGAGTGACTGCGTGACTTGCGGACGCGCACGACTGAGCGACTGGCCCCTCGACCCGGACATCACCTACCTCAATCACGGCACCGTGGGTGTGACGCCCCGGCGTGTGCTCGACGCCCAGCAGGCGATCCGCGACGAGATCGAGCGGCAGCCGAGCCAGTACCTGCTGCGAGAACTCACCGAGGTCGTCGTCGGCGTCTCGGGCGCGCGCGTCCCGCGCCTGCGCGCCGCGGCGGACGAGGTCGCGGCGTTCGTCGGCGCGCGTGGAGCCGACCTGGCGTTCGTCGACAACATCACCACCGGCGCCAACGCCGTCCTGCGGTCGTTCCCCTTCGAGCCGGGCGACGAGGTTTTGGTGTCGGACCTCGCCTATGGCGGCATCGTCCGTGCGGCGACGTTCGCGGCGCGGGAGCGTGGTGCCACGGTGCGCACCGTCGAGATGCCGTACCCGTTCGCCGCCGACGCACTGGCCGCCGCGTATGCCGAGGCCGTCGGATCGCGTACACGGCTGGCCATCGTCGACCACATCACGGCCTCGACCGCGCTCGTGCTGCCGCTGGCCGACATCGCCGCGCGGTTGCGCGCCCGCGGTGTTGCGGTGCTCGCCGATGGCGCGCACGCACCGGGAGCGATTCCGCTCGACATCCCGTCGCTCGGCGTGGACTGGTACGTCGGCAACCTGCACAAGTGGGCGTGGACGCCGCGCAGCAGCGGCATCCTCTGGGCGGCACCGGATCGGCAGGCCGGCCTGCATCCGCCGGTGATCTCCTGGGGGCTCGACGAAGGCTTCACGCAGGAGTTCGACTCCGTCGGCACGCGCGATCCGTCGGCACACCTTGCGGCGCCCACCGCCATCGCGCTCTTCGAGGAGTGGGGCGTCGATGCTATCCGGGCGTACAACCACGCGCTGGCGTGGAACGGCGCGCGCCACCTGGCGGAGCGATGGGGCACGACGTTCGACACGCCGGAAGCGTTCATCGGCACCATGGCCACGGTGCCGTTGCCCGGTGCACTGGGGCAGACGCGCGAGGATGGCGTGCGGCTGCGCGACGGCCTCCTCTTCGACGATCGCATCGAGGTTCAGGTCCACGCGTACCGCGATCGCCTCTGGATACGTGTCTCCGCGCAGATCTACAACGACATGGACGACATCAATCGTCTCGCCGACGCCGTGGCACGGCGCAGTTGACGCTCCATGTTCGTGCGCCAACGCTCGTGCGGTACGCGAGACAGGCCGACCAGGATCAGGTAGCGCCCGCCTCTCGGCTCCAGGCGCCACACGCCGGCCAATAGTGCAAACAGAAGAACGGCAGTAGTCCGTTGGGGGAATGGTGCGTGCGCTCGCCGCGATCCATCCTACGCGCCTGTCCCTCCCATCCACGCTGTCTGACCGAGATCTGGTGCCCCTACTATGACATTCACGCGTCGCGCGGTGCTGTGCACCGCCATCTGGAGCCTGTACGTTGCAGGCGCTGTCGCGCAGACCAACACCGCCACGATTCGAGGACGCATCACCGACACCCAGGGAGCGGCAGTCCCGACGGCGACGGTCACCGTCGTCGGTCGCACGGCCGGCGGCACGCGTACGGTGCCGACGGGCAACGACGGGTCGTTCGTGATTCCCGGCCTCCAGCCATCCGCGTTCGACGTGGTCGTGTCGGCGCCAGGTTTCACCGACGTGACGCGGGAGGCGCTCGCTCTCGAAGTCGGCCAGATCGAGGTGCTGAACATCGAACTGGGCGTGGGAGGCTTGCAGGAGACTGTCCTCGTGTCGACCAGCCAGATCGCGGTCGACACCGCGCGCTCCGTCGTCGACGCGGTCGTCCCGTCGTCGGCGATCGAGTCGCTGCCCCTCAACGGCCGCAACTTCACGGACCTGGCGCTGCTCGTCCCCGGCAATGCGCCCGCGGCCAACTTCGATCCGACGAAGGCCAACAGCCTCGCGATCTCGTCGGCCGGTCAGCTCGGGCGCGGGGGCAACGTCATGATCGACGGCGCGGACAACAACGACGATGTCGTCGGCGGCGCGCTCCAGAACGTGACCCAGGAGTCGGTGCAGGAGTTCCAGATGGCCACCAACCGGTTCTCGGCCGAACTCGGCCGATCGGCGTCGTCGGTCATCAATGTCGTGACCAAGTCGGGCGGCGAACAGTTCCGCGGTTCGGCGTCAGTCTACCTCCGAGACAGTAGCTGGCAGGCACTGCCGGCGACCTACGACGGGTCGTCTGGCCGGCCGCCGTTCGATCGCCAGCAGATCGCGGGGTCTGCCGGCGGGGCGCTGGCCCGGTCACGCGCGTACTGGTTCGGCGCGCTGGAGTACCGGAATCAGGACGGCGCGGTGCTCGTCGGCGAGCGCGACGTCGCGACGCGGACGATTCGCCGCACGTTCGCCGCGGCGCCGCTCGACGACCTGCTCGGCACGGCACGCGTCGACTGGCGCGGACGTGGTGGCGACGCCCTGCTGGTCCGGTATGCCGGCCAGGCGACCGACGACATCGGCCAGAGCACGCTCGACCGGTCGATCGGCTCGGCGTCGCAGCGACAGCAGAGCGCCAACACCTTCAATTCGGCGGTGGCCACGTGGACGCGCGTGATCAGCCCCACGATCCTCAATGCGGCCACCGTGTCGTTCAGCACCTTCGACAACGCCATCAATCCGGTCGTCACCGGCCCCCAGTTGACGTTTCCCAGCATCCAGGACGGCACGTCGTTTCGCGTGCCGCAGGCCACCAGGCAGAAGCGGTTCCAGATCACCAACACATTGACGCTCGTGCGCGGCGCGCACAACATCCGCGTCGGTGGCGAGTGGCAGCGCGTCGATGGAGCGTTCGACCTCGGCGTGTTTCGCGACGGCCGTATCGAACTCGTGCAGGATTTCGCCGGCTTCGACCACAACGGCGACGGCCGTGTGGACGACGGCGACCTGCTGTTTGCCGTGACGCTGCGCAGCGGTCATCCCACGCAGGACCTGCTGCTGCCGGATGCCGACAACAACTACATCGTGGGGTTCGTGCAGGACGACTGGCAGATTCGCCCCGACCTCACGCTGAACCTCGGCGTGCGCTACGAACTGGACACCGACGTGAAGAACGTCAGTCGCTACGACCAGATCAACCCGCTCGTGCAGCCCTTCCTCCAGGGCACGCGCAGCGCGGACCGCAACAACTTCGGCCCGCGCATCGGCTTCAACTGGGCGCCCGGGAGCGGCCGCACCAGCGTGCGCGGGGGATACGGCATCTACTACGACCGCGTGGTCCTGCAGATCCAGTCACTCGAGCGCGGGCTCGACGGTCGCGCACTGCCGATCGAAGTGCGTGCGGGAAACGCGTTCTTCGTGGATCCGGAGACGGGGCAGTTCCCACCGTTCGCGCCGTCCATGGCCGATCCTTTCACCGGATTCATTCTGCTGGGCGCCGGTGCGTCGGGCATCAACATCATCGATAACGGCTTGCAGAATCCCATGGTGCAGCAGTTCCATCTGGGCGTGCAGCGCGAGCTGCCGGGCAACGTGGTGCTGCGCGTCGACGGCCTGCACAACCTCGGCACGCACTTCATCATCGGGCGCACGGTTGGCGAGGTGTTCAACCCCGTGGTCGGCGGCCCCGACCGCGTGGTGAACATCGAGTCGAGCGTCAACACGCACTACGACGCGCTCCTCGTCAGCGCGGAGCGCCGGAGCGCGTCGGCCGGCTTCCGTGCGTCCTACACGTTCGGGAGGGCGCTGAACTACGCCAACGACGACCAGATCCCGTTTGCGAACGGCCCGATCGATTCCGAAAACCTGCGGCGCGAGTTCGGGCCGACTCCGAACGACCAGCGCCACCGCTTCACAATCGCGGCGTGGGCACAGGTGCCCGGCGGCGTGCAGGTGTCACCCATCTGGACCATGGCCACGGCCGTACCGATGGACATCCTCATGCCCGACGGCCAGTCACGCGTCCCGGTATACCAGCGCAACGCCGGCGGACGGCTCTTCAAGACGGCGGGCGATCTGAATCGTGCGCTCACCGAACTCAACGCCAGCGGTGGCATCGACGGCGAGCCCCTGCCACTCGTCAGCGATAGCGCACGTTTCGGCGACGGCTTCAGCTCGTTCGACATCCGCGTCTCGCGCCCGTTCACCGCCGGCCGCGTCCGTATCGAGCCGATGCTCGAGGTCTTCAACCTGTTCAACGTCACCAATGTCCTAGGAGTGGGCGTCCGGAACTACTCGGGATACGCCAACGTGCTGGTGCGCGACAGCGACGATCCGTCGGATCCCGGCTACCTTCGATCGTCCTCGTTCGGGCAGGCCGTGACGACGGCGGGGGGCGTGTTCGGGTCGGGCGGGCCCAGGGCCCTGCAGATCGCCGCGCGCGTGACGTTCTAGGCGGAGCGCGCCGAGTTGCCGCAGACCGCAATGCAGGCTGAGGTCGTGGTGTCGCCGTCGTCCGGGCCCCTGGCGCGCGAGCTTCGCCTGCCGGCCGCGACGGCGCTCGTCGTCGGGCAGGTCGTGGGCGTCGGCATCTTTCTCACGCCGGGGAGCCTCATCCGGACGGTCGCCTCGCCTGCGTGGATCCTGGCCGTCTGGCTCTTCATCGGCGTCACGGCGATCTGCGGTGCGCTCTGCTACGGCGCGCTGGCCGCCCGCTACCCGCACGCCGGCGGCGGCTACGTGTACCTGCGTGAGGCCTACGGACCGCGCGTGGCGTTTCTCTACGGCTGGAAGTGCCTGCTCATCATGGACCCTGGCATCACCGCCGCCCTGGCGACGGGCCTGGCCAGCTACATCGCGTATCTCACGCCGCTCACCGGTCCTGGCCAGCGTCTGGTGGCCGTCGGCATCATCACGGCGGGCGCGGCCGTCCACATCATCGGCGTGCAGGTGGGTGCGCGCGTGATGGCCGCGGTGTCGGTGCTGAAGGTGGTGTTCGTCTTCGTGCTGATCGTGGCGGCGCTCGCCAGCCAGGCGGGCTCGTGGACGCACTTCACGCCGTTCGTCGCGAGGCATCCTGGTGCGCCGGCGCTCGCGGGCGCCCTGGCGGGCGGGTTCGTCGCCGCGTTCTTCTCGTTCGGCGGCTGGTGGGAGGTCGCCCGCATGTCTGGCGAGGTGCGCGACCCGACGCGCACGATGCCGCGTGCGCTGTGGATGGGGCTCTCCATCGTGACCGTCGTCTACATGGCGGCGACGTTAGCGTTCGTTTACGCGATTCCAATCGAGCGAGTTGCCGAAGGTCAGGCGTTCATCGCGCAGGTCGGCGAGGCGATTCTGGGATCCCGTGGCGGCGTGATGGTGGCGCTCATCGTCATCGTCTGCATCGCGGGGAGCCTCGGCGTGATGCAGATGGTCGCGCCGCGGCTGTACGTGGCCATGGCGCACGACGGACTGTTCCCGGCCTCGGCCGGCGCGATCCACACACGCCTCGGGACGCCGGCACGCGCCATCGCCATACAGGCCGTGCTGGCATCGGTGCTCGCGCTGCTGGGTACGTTCGATACGATCGTCGCGTATTTCATCTTCATCACCGTGGCCTTCATCGCGGCGACGGTGGCCTCCGTGTTCGTGCAGCGCCGCCGCGACCCGACGTTCCAGGTGCCGGGCCATCCATGGACGCCGCTGGCGTTTCTCGTGATGGTGGCGATCCTGCTCGTGCTGCTGCTGTTGAACGCGCCGCTGCAGGCGCTGCTCGGCATCGCCGTCGTGGCGGCGGCGTTGGCGGTCTACCGTGTTGTACACGACGGGGTCGTACCCGCCGGCCCCAACACCTGACGCCTGACTTGGGTTTCGCCGCGAAGCCATACCCCGCACGTCATGGGAACGGTGCGGGCGGTACCCGCCTTGAAGGCATCCGAAGGCGTCTTCTCCATGGCCGCGGAAACGGCTTGCCGAATATCGATATCTAGGTTATTGTTTATCGATAAACATGGAGTGTAGCTCGATGTCCCGAGACTATTCCGCAGCGCTGCCGGCCGCCTTCGTGATGCTGCGCGTCCTGATCGTGCTCAACTGGCTGCTCGGCGCGGCCATCCTCGTGCTGCTCACCGCGACCATCGTCGCGGAGGAATGGACGATGACCGCGCTCGGCATCGCTCCGTCCTCTCCGATCCGCCCGGTGCTCATGGGGCTGCGCGCGATCGCCGTGCTCGGCCTGGTCGCCGTCCCGCTCAACGATCTCGTCCTTCGGCGCCTGCGCGCGATCGTGAAGACGGTGCGCGCGGGCGACCCGTTCGTCACGGCCAATGCGCAGCGCCTGCAGGCCATCGCCTGGGGACTGCTCGCGCTCCAACTGCTCAGCATGGTGATCGGCGGCATCGGCAAGGCGATCTCGACCCCGGCCAATCAGGTCAGTCTCGACGCCGGCTTTTCGGCCAGCGGGTGGCTGGCCGTGTTCTTGACTTTCATCCTCGCTCGCATCTTCGCCGAAGGCGCACGGATGCGCGACGACCTCGAAGGGACGGTGTGACATGGCGATCGCCGTCAAGCTCGACGACCTGCTCCACGCGCGGCGGATGACGTTGACCGAACTCGCCGACCGGGTTGGCATCACCCTCGCCAATCTGTCGATCCTCAAGACCGGCAAGGCCCGCGCGATCCGCTTCTCGACGCTCGACGCGATCTGTGCCGCTCTGTCGTGCCAGCCGGGCGACATATTGGAGTTCCTGCCCGACGAGGCGGATGGTGAGTTGCCTGCGCGCGAGCCGCGGAGTGCAGCCGCATGACATTCTGCTGTGGGTCCATGTCGCGGCGGGGATCCTTCAGGCGCGGCCGCGGTCGCCGCGCGCAAGGGCGGCCCGCTTCATGTCCGCGCGGGAACCTGCTTCGTCGCGTCACGTGTGGCGCATGTGCTTCGTCCTGACCTTCGCGCCGTTCGCGGCGCCTGAATGACGCGCATGCTGAACCGCCTCTTCCCAAAGCAGGCCGACAATAGGTTCGACGGGCCCCGCGCGGTGCTGTGGCTGCTCGGCCTCCTGCTTTTCACGAAGCTCGCGATGAGCCTCAACTCGATCTTCAACACCGCCTCGGTCGCCGCCGGCGCCGACGGCATCCCGCTGGCGAGCTTCGGCCCGGCGGCGGCGCGGCAGGTGCTGCTGCTGTTCGCTTTGCTGGCGCTCGGCCACTTGGTCATCACGCTGATCGCGCTCGCCGCGCTGCTCCGCTGGCGGGCGCTGGTTCCGTTCATCTACCTGGTGCTTCTCGGCGAGCAACTCGCCCGGCGCTTCATCGCGCGCAGCCACGCGGCGCCGGGCGCAGAGATGACCGAAATCGCCTGGTACGTGAATTACGGACTGCTGAGCCTGCTGGCGCTCGGCCTGCTGCTGTCGCTGACGAGGTCCCGCTGTGGCGCCGCCTGAGCGTCCGTCCCGGCGCTGCCACACTCAAACCCGACATCATCGGCATCACCCTGCCGGCCTTTGCCGGCTACCGAATGCCATATCAGACTTTCCTGGGAGCGCCATTGGGCGTTGCCGCAGTCGTGGTGGCGTTGTGTTTGCTCGTCAGAGGGTTCGGAAGGGCTTCGTCGCGGAGGCGTCGACCGACGTCTGAGGAGCAAGGCTGACCAGGCGTGGCGGGACGGACGGTCTCGGTTGCCGACGCGCCGCCGCCCGCAGGGGCCCCGACTGCCCGAGGCCAGCGCCCGCTCCCTACACATGGAGAGAAGCCAATGACTGAAGTTTCGCCGCTCCGCCTATGGGTGATGCGGGCCATGTACCTGATCATGGCGGTGGGTCTCGGGTTCACGATCTGGCCGCTGATCGTCAGCCACGGCGCCGGACTCCCGCGCATGACTGGGGTCGCCTTCGCCTTGCTTGGCGCCATCGGTTTGCTGTCGCTGCTGGGGCTGCGCTATCCACTGCAGATGATCCCGCTACTGCTGGTCGAGCTGACATGGAAGGCGACCTGGCTTGCCGCCTTCGCACTGCCGCGCTGGCTCGACGGCGCGCTCGACGAGGGCATGCGAAGCACGGTCTTCGACACGTCCCTGGGAGTCGTCCTGATCTTCGTGATCCCGTGGCGGTATGTCTGGGCGAACTACGTGGCCAGGCCGGGCGATCCCTGGAAGCTTCGCCGGTAGCGCCGTTGACCTGCGCGCTCCCGAAGCGCTCCGCCCGGTGTCGGCCCCCCGTGGCGATGGCAGTGCGGGGACATCAAGGGTGGCCCATTCAGGCGCGCTTCAGCGCGTCGGCTCCGTACCCTTGTTGGGCGCCCGCATGCCTCTTGTGCGCATGAGTTCGAGCACACCTCTTGGGATGGGACGACAACCACAGACCTGTACGTGCTCGAGATGCCACGCGATGCGTTGGTCGTCGGAAGCGCCCTTCGGCATCCGGTGTTCTTCATGCCAGCGCTCATTCAGTCTTTTCATCGTAGGCCTCCAATGCGACGGGAACCGCCGCGATGACGCGCTTCCAACTGCTGGAAGCCCGATGAGGATGCCACTGAGCACTTCGTGTCGCGACGCGCCAGCACTTCGCTGCATTGACATGGAAAGGAATTCCAGACGTGCTTCGTGTCGCGGTCACTGCCGACCGTGTAACCCTCGGTCGTGGTCCGCCATATCAGCGTGCAGCACTGAGTTGCGGCGCTCACGCAATAGGACAAGCGCCGACGGCTCCAGCGCGATGTTAGGCCGTCCGTCTGTGCCGCACCTTTGGTTGAGAAGTGCGGCGACCAAGCCTGGTCAGCGTGCGCAGCGCCTCGTTGACGGCCTGGCTGTCTGGAAAGAGTTCAGCCACGTCAGGATCGAGCAGCACCACATTCGTCCCCTGCGCGTATCGGGCAGCCGTTACGCCCCGGACGGCGGTCGAAAAGTCATACTCCGGGCGCATGGTGTCGGCATCGGCGGCTGACTTCCTGGTCTTATTCGGTTTCATATTTCCGCCTCTCGTGGCTCGTGGCCAGCCTGGCGCTGATGATTCGTGTCCGTGGCGGCCGTTCGGCGTACGACACGACCACGAGCCTTGAACTCGTCGACATGCCGAGCACCAGAAACCGCTGCTCCCCCTCAGAATGATCAGGATCTGGCATGTTCATGGCTAAGACGTCGCCGAAGACGGAACTCGCTTCATCGAACGAAACTCCGTGGTCCTTGAGGTTCGACGCGGCCTTCTTCGGATCCCACTCGAAGCTGTACGCCACGTCGCCATCTTATCGTCGTCTCGATCGTTCGGGAAGTTGATCGGCGCAACGTTCAGCGCTGAGCCGCGACGCGCCAGCGTCAGTTCCGTGCCGTCGGCTCCAGCGCGGCGTTGGGCAGCAGCCAGCCGAGGCGGATTGGGAGCGCGTCGGTGGGCACAGGTTCCGCGGGTCCGACCGGACCCGGAATTGTTACGCATCTCATCTCGCGCACGTCGCGTCTGACGAAGCTCGACACGTCGGTGATTCTGCCGATGGTGCGGGCTGTGTGCTGCTGGTCGACGGCTGGCGCCCGACGGCACTTTACAGCCGCGCGAGCGCCAGCGCTGCCACGTGGCGGCCGATCGCGAGGGACGCCGTTGCGGCGGGGGACGGCGCGTTGAGGACGTGGATCATGTGCTCGCCTTCGACGATGTGGAAGTCGTCGAGCAACCGTCCGTCCCGGCTGACGGCCTGCGCGCGAACGCCGGCGCCTGTGGGCCGCAGGTCGGCGGATCGAATCTCCGGCACGAGCGTCTGCAGCGCTGCGACGAACCGGTGCTTGCTGAGCGACCGCGCCGTCTCGGCGATGCCGGCCCGCCAGTACCGGGACGCGAGTCGCCACGCGCCAGGAAACGTCGCCATCTCACGCAGATCGCGCGGCGACACCGTCGTCCATCGATACCCCTCCCGCGCCAGCGCGAGCACGGCGTTCGGACCGGCCTCCCGCGTGCCGTCGGTGCGCCGCGTGAAGTGCACGCCGAGGAAGGGCAGGGCCGGATCGGGCACCGGGTAAATGAGATGCCGCACGAGATCGCGGCGATCCGGCACGATCTCGTAGTACTCGCCGCGGAAGGGCATGATGGCAACGCCGGGCTCGAGGCCGCAGGCGCGGGCGAAGCGGTCGGAGTGCAGTCCGGCGCAGCCGACGACCAGCCGGCACGCGACGTCGCCCCGCGTCGTCTGAACGCGTAAGCTCGAGCCATCACGTGCGCAGCCCATGGCCCGGGTCGCGCGTCGCACCTCGCCGCCGCGTTGCTCGATCGCCGCCGCCAGCGCGGCGCACATGCGCGGGTAGTCGACGATGCCGGTGTCCGGGACGAGCAGCCCGGCGACGCCGCGTGCGTGAGGTTCCACGTCGGCGATGGCGTCGGTCGAGAGCTTCATCAGCCCGCGGAGGCCATTGGCCGTCCCCATGTCGAAGAGCGTGTCGAGCCGCGGCACCTCGGACGCCCGCGTCGCCAGCACCAGCTTGCCGCAGCGCTCGACCGGCACGCCGTGTTCGTCGCAGAACCGGTACAACGACTCGCGCCCTTCGGTACACAGCCGCGCCTTGAGTGAGCCGGGCTTGTAGTAGATGCCGGCGTGGACCACGCCGCTGTTGGTGCCCGTCTGGTGCGTCGCCAGTTCCGGTGCCGCTTCGAGCAGGACGAGGCGCAGCGGCCGTGTCTCGAGCAGCCGCCAGGCCGTGGCCAGCCCGACGATGCCACCGCCCACGATCGCGACGTCGTATGTCACCCTCTCTCCTCGTGCCGGATTCGTCGCCCGGCGCCCGATACGTCCTGCCCCCGGCTCATGGCGTGTGAGACTCGCTGCGCGCAGGCAGCGTGGACGCGCGACGGTCCAGGCGACGTGCCTCGCGCCGACTGACATATGATGCGGCCAGTCGCGCGCCGCGCGCCACGCCACGCGGCGTCCTGTTGCGACGCACGCGTCAGTCACGCGGAGGCGCGGAGACGCAGAGCGCGCGGGGAATCCAGCAACCCGTCAGTGTGATGAGGAAGGGGAGGGGCACCTTGAACTGCATGCCGCGAGCCCTCGTCGGAATGAGCCTGCTGTGCCTGCTCGCGTTCGGCACGCCAGGGACCACGATTTCCGCGCAAGGGACAGATCGCCCGAGTGCAGCCGACCACGCGGACGTGCAGGCCGCACAACGGCTGTTCACCGCCTGGCTGGACGGCCAGATCGCGTACCGCGGGCTGCCGGGCGTCGTGGTGGGCGTCGTCGCCGATCAGGATCTCGTCTGGGCCCGCGGCTTCGGCTTCGCCGACCTCGCCGCGCAAACCCCGATGACGCCGCAGACCATGTTCCGGATCGCATCGCACAGCAAGCTCATCACCGCCACGGCCGTGATGCAGTTGCGCGAGGACGGCAAGCTGCACCTCGATGATCCGGTGTCCCAGCACCTTCCGTGGTTCAAGGTCAGGACCGCCGGGCCGGACGATCCAGCCATCACCATCGAAGAACTCCTCACGCACAGCTCGGGCCTGCCGCGCGAGGCGGCCGCGCACTGGACGACGCTGGAGTTCCCGACGGCGGCGGAACTGCACGCGCTGATCCCGGAACGCCAGGCGGCCTTCGCGCCAGACGTCCGATGGAAGTACTCGAACCTCGCGTACACGATCGCCGGCATGATCATCGAGGCCGTCAGCGGCGAGTCCTGGGCCGACTACGTCCGGACGCACATCTTCGAGCCGCTCGGGATGCAGGACTCCAGCGTGGACCGCGACGTGCCGGGACTGGCCGTCGGCTATGGCCGGCGCATGCCCGACGGGTCGCGCGACATCATGCCGTTCGTCGACGCGCGCGGGATGGCGGCCGCCACCGGCGTCACGTCAACGGTCGAGGACATGGCCCGATTCGTCGCCGCGCAGTTTCGATCGGGGCCGAGGGGCGGACGACAGATCCTCAGCACCGCTGGCCTCCGACAGATGCACCGCGTGCGTATGCTCGAGAACAACTGGACGCAGGGCAGCGCCATCGGATTCGCGGTGACCCGGGATCGCGAGCGGAACAAGGTCTACGTCGGGCACGGCGGCGGCTATCCCGGCTACACGACGCACACCTTGATCGACCTCGACAGCCGCGTGGGCGTGATCGTGCTCACCAACGCCGGAGACTCGGTGCCGAGCGCCATGGCCGCGCAACTGATGCAGTCGGTGGGCGAGGCCGTCGCCAGGACCACGCGCACGGCACCGCCGCCCGCGACCTGGGATCCATCCTGGTCCCGTTTCGCCGGGCTGTACCGCGGCCGCAGCGGCGATCAGCACGTTGTCGAACTCCACGAACGGCTCGTGGTCATCAATCCGGCCGCTGCCACACTCGACAACCCCATCGCGCTCGAGCCCATCGGCGATGGACGGTTCCGCTACGCCGCACCGGTTGGCGGCGGGCCTGTCGGCGAGGTCGTGCGCTTCGTCGAGGAGGACGGGCAGGTCGTCCGGATGATCGCGGGCGACAGCTATGTGGAGCGTGTCCGGGAGTGAAGCGCCGATCGCCGCGCCGATTGTCGCCGTGGTGCCGCCGCGCGTGAGGACCAGCATGGGCTGAAAGACGGCCGGCCGCGGCGTCTCGCTCCTTTCCATTGAATCGCTCGTTGGACGTGTCTGGCTGACGTCAGCGATGAGCTGCGGCGCGTCAGCGTCACGTCCGCGCCGTCGGCTCCACCGCGGTGTCGGGCGGCCTCGTTGCGCAGATGTA
>CAYMAG010000011.1:45126-81940 GCA_964388335.1 uncultured Vicinamibacteraceae bacterium
ACGTCCGCGCCGTCGGCTCCACCGCGGTGTCGGGCGGCCTCGTTGCGCAGATGTACATCGTCGTGTACATTCTCGGAATGCCTCGCCAGTACTCCATTGCCGACGCCCGGGCCAACCTCGCGGATATTGTCGACCAGGCTGAAGCCGGCGTCGAGGTCGAATTGACGCGGCGTGGCCGACCGGTGGCGGTCGTCGTATCCCGGCGGACCTTCGATCGTCTGCGTGAGCAGCGCGGGCAGTTCAGTGACGCGTACCAGCGGTTTCTCGAGCACTTCTCCCTCGACGAGATTGGGCTCGAGCCCGATGAACTGTTCGCGACTCGCGACACCACGACCGGACGCCGGGTCACGCTGTGACGCTTCGGTATCTCCTGGATACGAACACGGTATCGGCGCCGGTCGCCAGGAAACCGGACGAGCGCGTGATCAGACAGCTCGAGCGGTACGGGGCGGTGTGCGCTATCGCCGCCCCAGTCTGGCACGAACTCACCTGCGGCTGTCGGCGTCTTCCGGACGGAAAGCGTCGCGTGGCCCTTGAAGCCTATCTCGAGACTGTCATCCGGCGATCGTTCCTGATTCTGCCGTACGACGAAGCGGCTGCCACGTGGCACGGTCAGGAGCGCGCGCGCCTGGAGCGGATCGGCCGGCCCGCTCCGTACGTCGATGGACAGATCGCCGCCATCGCCCACGTCCATGGCCTCACCGTGGTGACCGCCAATACCGAAGACTTCTCGCGTTTCACGGGCATCAAGGTGCGAGATTGGACCCAGCGCGACCGCCGCCGCAAGGATCGCGGAATGATCGTCTCGTAGCTTGATCCGCCCAACGTCCGCGCTGAGCCGCGGCGCTCAGATTCACCAGCGGCCGTCGGCTGCAAGCGGTTGGTGGGCCACCCGATCGCTCTCAATTCACGACCTCCCAGGACGTCCTGAGCACGCTCGGGGCCGAGGCTCTTGCTGACCACGCCGCCGGCCGCACGACACCCCTGGACCCAGACAAGTCCTGACGTCTCGCACGACGCCGCGATTCTGGGCGGCGTATCGGGACGTGCCGCCCGAAGTTCGAGAAGTGCTCACCACACCAAGCGCGGCCTTCCGGACCGCGCTCACCTTGCGAGGTTGAATCGCGATACACGTCGTGGTGAACTCGGTCTCTGCGACAGCTCGGCCTGTAACGTAGACGGTCGCCCCGGCCTCACCAAGTGCCTCCGCATCCCTTGCCGACGCCTCGACTTCCGCCTGTGCCCAGGCCGACTCGTCCGTGAAGCGTCCCTGCGTCAGTCACGGCGTGTCCTTCGCTGGTCCATCGTGAGGCCTCCTGAACGGCACCGGGCACGACCGCGGTGTTGCGCTTTCGCCCGCGTCAACCGCCATGAGACGGACAGCAGGTCGCGCAGAGCATCTCGGTCGACGCGTGAGAGACGCACCAGAACAACGGGGTGGCCGCGATAGTAGGCCGTCACGTAGTACGTGTCTGGATCGTCCTCCAGGAGCAGGTCGCGCTCATCGACGTCGATCCGCACGACGAGCGTGTTCGGCTCCGCGGATCGATGCGTGGCCAGGCCCGCCATGAAGCAGCCACCAAGCTTCAGTACGGGTGACCCGTCGTACCTGGTGTCAGCCTTGACGTCTGGCAACGAGAGACCAACCGTCCTGACGATCTCGAACGAGTCCTGCCGTGTCTGCCTTGTCGTGGCTGACGTCATGGAGATCAGAATCCGACCTCGCGCGGTACGTGTCCGCCCAACGTCCCTGCGTTTCAGCCGCGGCGGCTCACGTCGGGTCGGCCGCCGTCGGCTGCATTCGGATGTTAGCCACCCACTGCGACGATCTCACCTGGCTGCAGGCTGTCGAGCGCCTTGAGTACGGCCGGCACCAATGGGCGAAGGTCATCGATATCGTTGCTCGCCGCCACCATGATCACAACGCCGATAAGGAGGCCGGTGAGGTTCTGCTGGTGTGCAACGCCTTGATCAACCGTCAACAGCGTGTCGAACTGGCCGTCAGCCGCTCGCAGCAGTGCGCCGTTCTTGAGGCCCGCCCAACCCGCCTCTTGTACTGTGCGCACGTCGTGACCCGGCATCTCTCGCCGGAGTCGCCTGGGTACGCATTCATCGAGCAGCAGACGCATGCGCGACGATGGCCTTCAGGTACTCGAGAACGCCGACGGCAAGCGCACGGTCGACGGTTGGGAAGTCGTCGAGAAACTCGGCCAACGGCCGGTCGTGTTCCAGGTAGTCCAACAGGGTGCGGACGGGCACACGTGTTCCGACGAACACGGGCGTCCCGCCCAGAAGTTCGGGATCGGAGTGTACGCCTGGTATTGCCTCGTCCATGGTGCCTCGCATCGAGGGGATGCCTCGAGTATACGCCCGCGGCCGGTCCATGGTGTGGCGAACGACCCGGCCGATAAGCTGCGGGCCGCGAAGCGGACCGTCAGCTGCAACCGGTTGTTGGACCGCGTGTTTGCCGAAGCGTTCACCCGGAGCGGACCCAGCACCCGCCATGCCGCTCTCATGCCGAGGGTTCCCGATGTCGATGTCGACTATCAAGCCAGCCGCCAGTGGGCGGGCGCTACCTAGCACGCTCCATCTTGCACCTCAGCCCTGAGCGTTACCGTCCGCCTGCCGCGTGTCTCAGCACACGGCAAGCAGCGGGTCAGTCCGCGCGCACGGCTTTCATCGGGTCGATGTGGAGCGATCGATAGAGCGGCGCCGCGCAGGACACCACACCCAGCGCGGCCAGGATGAGGGCGACACCGCCCACGACGACCGGATCGCGTGGCGACGTCTGATACACGACGTACCCGAGGAGCGGGGCCGCGGCCAGCGAGATCCCCCCGCCGATCGCCGCGCCGATTGCCGCCGTCGTGCCGGCGCGTGTGAGGACCAGGCGCGCGATGTCCGTTCGCCCGGCCCCGACGGCCAGACGAATACCGATTTCCTTGTGGCGCTTCGCGACGGCGTAGGCGACGAGTCCGTGGATGCCCGTCGCCGCCAGCACCAGCGCCAGGACACCGAACGTCGTCAGCACGATGGCCGCGGCGCGGTTCGGTAGCCACGCGAATCGGAGGAGTTGGCGCAGGCTGCCCGTGTCGAACACGGGCAGGGCAGGATCGAGGGCGGCCACAGCCCGGCGAATATCGGCGGCAACATCCGCTTCCGGCCGCGGCGATCGCGCGATGACCATCGTGGTGCCGGTATGGCGCTGGAGGATGGGCTGAAAGACGGCCGGCCGTGGCGTCTCGGTCAGCGCGGTGTACTTGCCGTCCTCGACGACGCCGACGACCTCGACGAGCGTGTCGTGCTGTTCGTGCCCATAGCGGAAGCGCGCGCCGACGGGGACGTCGGTCTGGAGTACACGTCGCACGAACGTCTCGTTGACGATCGCGACGTCGGGCGCGTCCTGCCTGTCGTAGTCAGTGAAATCGCGTCCGGCGATGAGCCGCGTACCCATCGCGCGGACGTAGCCGGGCGAGACCTGGTAGACGCTCACACCGCGGATCGCAGAGGCCGGCTCAGGCGGCGCGTGTTCAGGCGACACGCTCGTCGACGACTGGTCGATGTGCAGCGGCACCGAGTTACCGTACGCTACCGCCGTCACACCGGGAATCGCCGACACCGCATCCAGCACGCGCGCCTGGAAAGCGTGCCCATCTGCCGCGGAGTAGCCAGCCGTGTCGAGGTCGAATCCAGCGACGGCCACGCCCTGTGCGTCGAAGCCCGTCGGCATCGTGAGGGCTTCGCGCAGTCCGCGCACCGACAACAGGCACGCCGAGAGCAGGACGACGCAGAGCGCCACCTGCGCCGCGACGAGCACGTCGCGCAGCGCCCAGGTGCGGCGCGAACCGTGTGGGCTGCCGGCCGATCCACGGAGGACGGTATTGGGGTCGATGCGCGACGCCTGTCGTGCGGGCGCGAGACCACACACGACGCCCGCGACGAGCGACACGGCGATGCCGAAGAGCAGGACGTGCCAGTCTGCCCGGACGTCGAACTGTATCGGCAGCGCGAGCGGCACCCGCCACGCGCTCAGCGCGCTCGAGGCGCCGAAGGCGAGTGCCGCACCGGCCAGTCCGCCGAGCGCCGACAACACCAGCGCCTCGGTCACGAGTTGACGCACGAGACGGCTTCGCCCGGCGCCAACCGACACGCGCATGGCCAGTTCGCGGTCCCGATCGGCACCGTGGGCGAGCAGGATGCCGGCGAGATTGGCACACCCGGCCAGCAGCACGAGCGCGGCCAGCACGAGCAGGCCGAGCGTGAACGTGGTGATGGGAGTCCGCAGGCCCTCCCCCATGAGGCCGGCGGCCGTCAGCCGCACGTGAAGATTGTCGTTGGGCCCCGGATGCTCGCGCACGAGATCGGCGGCAATCGCGTTCATGTGGGCCTCCGCGTGCGCGATGGTCACGTCCGGCCGCAGGCGTCCGACGATCCAGGTGTTGAATGTCGTGCGCTGATCCAGCCATGAGCTGCGCGCCTCGATCTGCGCCTGCATCATCATGGGCACCCAGATCTCCGGCCGGTACAGCAGCTCGGTGCCGTGGAAGCCGCGCGGTGCGACGCCGATGATCGTGTAGGGGAGCCCGTTGATACGCACGGTTCGACCGACGACGTCCGGCGCGCCGAAGAATCTGCGCTGCCAGCCGTCGTAGCTCAGCACGGCGATGGGCGAGGCACCAGGCTCGATGTCGTCGTGCTGCGTGAAGAAGCGGCCCGCGACAGGCCGCACGCCGAGGACGTCGAAGTAGTTCCCCGTGGCGAGATAGCCCCACACGCGGGCCGCCGGTCCCGTGGCCTCCAGGTTCATCGCGGCGATGCGGAAACCAAGCAGGCCGGAGAACACCTCGTTGCGATCGCGGAAGTCCCGGTAGTTGGGGAAGGAGTGCGACACGCCGCCCCACAGCGCCGACTGCACGGTGACGAGTCGCTCCGGCGCGTCAACCGGCAAGGGCCGGAGAATCAGGCCGTTGACGACGCTGAACGCGAGCGTGTTGGCGCCAATCGCGAGCGCGAGCGAAAGGATGGCGGCCAGCGCGAAGCCTGGCCGGCGCCGCACGAGCCGCCAACCGTAACGCAGGTCCTGCGCAAGCGTCTCGACGAACGGCAGCCCACGCTGGTCCTGGTACACGGCTTTCGTCGTGTTCACGCCACCGAATGCGCGCCGCGCGGCGGCACGCGCAGCGTCGGGCGTCAGGCCGCGCTCGAGATGCTCCTGCGTCAGCAGGTCGAGGTGCGCCTGGATGTCCTCGTCGAGGTCGGCATCGCTGTGGGCCCTGTTCAGGAGCGCCTTCAATCTGGCCGCGAGCACGCGCAGCCGCGTCATGAGCGTCCCTCCAGCACACGCGCCATCATCGTCACCGTGCGCGCCCAATTGGCGGCCTCCGCGGCGAGCTGCTTCCGGCCCGTACGCGTGATGGTGTAGAAGCGCGCCCGCCGGTTGGTCTCGCTCACGCCCCACGTGCTTGCGACCCAGCCTTTCTGCTCGAGACGCAGCAACGCCGGGTAGATCGTGCCCTGGTTGATGGCAAGGCTTCCTTCGGCCACCTGCTCGATGCGGCGCGCGATGCCGTAGCCGTGCAGGGGGCCCAGCATGTCGAGCGTCTTGAGCACCATCACATCGAGGGTGCCGTACGGTACCTCCGCCGTCGGAATCGTCACGCGTCGCCTTCTTCTGTTGTCTGTCAGCCTATGCCGATGTCAGCATCGCGCGGTCATAGGTCGAAAGTCAACAGGTCAACCGACGTGCGGTCAGGCCGCCGATGAGACACGACGCGAGCGTCGTGCGTCGCAGAACGCCTGGAGATCCGCTGCGGCGCGGATGACGTCGTTCACGGCCGCCGCATCTTCGCGAAGAGACGTTGCTGCTCGATCAGACCGGAGGTAGGCCTCGGTGCGTACGGCGGCACACGATGGTCTGCCGGTCCGCACAGAAGGGCAATGGCGGTGTAGGCGTCCAGCCGGCGCAGTTCCTCCCGCCGAACTGCTCCAGGCGTGGCGCCGCATCCTTCCAGGTCTGGGCCCAACGCTGCGCGACGGCTCGCTGCTCCGGCGACCACGCGGAGAGCGCTGACTCGGGTGAGGCCATGCGCTCATCTTAGCTCGGACGATCGACGGACTCCGGAGGCCGCGCGTTCCGATGGACCAGAGAATGCGGAGCAGGCGCGCTTGCCGGCGTGGCGGTGCGCGGGCTATGCTCCGGCCGAGCGCGTCAGGACGCTGCCGTGTCCGCAGGAAGGACCGAGTCCACCTGAACAGCAGCACGGCTTCTTGTGCCGATGACCTCTTTTCTGCCCGAGCGAGCGGACACCGGGCGTACGGCTGGCGCGCTGCGCGGCCGGGGAAGGAGTTCATCGTGGAACACCCGCCTCTCGTCAGGAAGCTGCCCGCTCACCCGGATCTCGCACAGCTCGAGCGCCAGGCCAAGGCACTGCTGAAGGCGTTCCTCGCCAGCGAGCAGGACGCCGTCGCGCAGGTCGACGGGCTCTATCACGATGCCGACCTGTCGGCGTTCGCGCTGCACGACGCCCAGCTCGTGGTGGCGCGCAGCTACGGCTATGACAGTTGGCCGAAGCTGAAAGCGTTCGTCGATGGCGTCACGGTCAGTCGGCTGATCGAGGCGGCGCGGTCGGCCGACATCGCCGGTGTGCGCGCGATCCTGGCCATTCGCCCGGAACTGGTCAATGGCTGGAGCGAGGGGTATACGGCGCTCCATCACGCCGTGATGCTGCGGCTGCCGGACATGGTTCGCGCGTTGATGGCCTCCGGGGCGAATGCGCGGGCGTGGATCCATCCCTACCGGGACGCGACGAGCGCGCTCACGCTGGCGATCGAGCGCGGATACGACGACATCGTCAAGATCATTCAGGACGCGGAGCGTCGCCGCGCGGCAGGACGGCCGACGCTGGACGATGTGCCCGAGCAGCTTCAGCATGCACTTCGCACGGGCGATGAGGAACAGGCGATCGCGGTGTTGGGGCGCCGCCCGGCATTGGTCCAGTTCCAGTATCCGCAGGATCGGCGGACGCTCCTGCACGTGGCCTCGTCGGCACTCTTTCTGCGACTCGCCACGTGGCTGCTCGACCACGGCGCCGACGCCAGCGCGCGCACGCGAGACGGCGTGACTCCGCTGGAGATGGTCGGCTCCGTCCGCGACGAGGCAGCGAGGCGCGCGGGTGTACCCGCGATGACCGCGTTGCTGCGTGAGCGCGGCGCAGCGCTCACACCGCGGACGGCGGTGATGCTCGGCGACGAAGACTCGCTGCGTGCCTTCCACGAGCGGGGCGTCCTCGCGCCACCACGGGACGACCGCGGCTGGCTGCTGCGGCTGGCCATCGACCACGACCGGCAGGACATGCTGGCGTTGCTGCTCGACCTCGGGCTCGACCCCGATGCGCGCGTGCGGGTGGACGACGTCGACGAGGTCGCTTACACGTGGGGAATGCCGCTGTACGAATGCGCGAGGCATGGAAAACACGCGATGGCCGAGGTCCTGCTGGAATACGGGGCGGATCCGAACGGGCAGGTCTATGCGAGCGGTACGCCGCTGTCGGAAGCGTACGGGCAGCGCGACGACGCGATGGTCGCCCTGCTGGAACGGTACGGCGGCACGTCGAACCCGTCGATGGCCGGGTTGTACCGGCGGCGCGATCTCGCCGCGAGGTTGCTGGCGGAGCATGGCGACGCCAGCCTGCCGGACGACGGCTTTGGCTCAGGCACGGTGGCCGAGCAACTCGTCGCATCGGCGGCGCGCGGCGGCGATGCGGAGATTCTGCGCATGGGATTGGAACGGATCGACGTGCCGCACGGCGATCCGCGATGGACCGGTCTGCTGCGAGCACCGCTCGGGTTCTGGAATCACGGGATCGGCCCCTGGTGCCACCACGACTGGGATCGCGGCACTTACCTCACGTGCTTCAGGATGATCCTGGAGCGGTCGGGCCCGCCGAACAATCGTCTGCGCTGCGGGACGACGATCCTGCACGAGATCGTGACGATGGGCGATCACGTCACGGCCGAGGAGCGGGTGGCCTTCGCAACGGCAGCGCTGGACGCCGGGGCGCGGCTGGACGTGCGGGACGACATCCTCGAGAGCACGCCCCTCGGATGGGCATGCCGATGGGGTCGCGAAGAACTCGTGCGGCTCTTCCTGGCCCGCGGCGCGGACCCTGCCGAACCCGACGCGGAGCCGTGGGCGACGCCTCTCGCCTGGGCCGGGAAGAAGGGACATCACGGCCTCGTCACGCTGCTGCGTCAGCACGCGCGGTCGTGAGGACTGGCTGGCGACGCGCTCTGGCCCGCGCCTCACACCTCTCTCTGATAGGCGAGTGCGTCTGCCGCCTCGGCATTGAGCGCGTGGGCATGCTTGTCGATCTGCGCCACATCGCGGAGCCGGCGCAGCCGCCTGACGTCGTCATCGAGGCGATCGCGCAGGAGCCGCTCGATCGTCGCGGAGCGGCTCTCGCCCACGCGTCCGGCCCGTTCGACGCCTGCGAGCGTGGTGTGCGAGAGTGTGACGGATGTCTTCGTCTTCATCTTGATGTCGTCACGGACGTTGACCAACGCCGACATCCGGCGCCTGTTCGCGCTGCTCGACGCCGATCTCGCCGCGTACGGTACGCAAAGCGACTTCTATCTCGTTACTGCTTGTCGAACCGTCCGGTCACCTCGAAGCGGACAGCGACCTCCGGCGCGATGGCGTGCGCCACGCGCTCCACCTGCCGGCGCTGCTCCTCGTCATCGCGCGCGAGGTACACGACGACACGTCCGGCGCGCAGGCCCACGCCGGTCACGTCCGGCGCGTCGCGCAACGCCGTCGAGATTCGCCGTTTGACGTCGGCGAGCGAGTCCTTCGATGACACCTGCGGCTCCCCTCGACTCGCGGGGCCGAGCGGCCCCGCCTCCGTGTGTGCCGATTGTGTCAAACGAACAGCGACACACCAAGTGCCGCCAGCACGTCGTCGATGGGGTTGGCGATGGTATGGGTGGCCGAGCCGGCAAAGAGCAGGCCGGTGGCGCGTCGTGACTTGCGGTCCACGATGAGGGAGCCGGAGTCTCCGGACGCCGAGAACGATCCCGCATCGCCGATGATGACGATCTGGTTGACGAAGCGCGCGACGCCGAAGTCATAGCCCACGTTGACGTCGGCCGAAACGTCGATGACGCTGCCCCTCGTGTACGCCGTGGTGCGGCCGTGCTTGTGGACCTGCATCTCCTCGGCCGCTGCAATCGTGACCGAGGATTTCAGCTTGCCGACCTTCGGCAGGAGGAGCGCCGAGGCGAGGCGAGGCTTGTCGAGCGCGGCGATCGCCGCATCGACGTGGTTGTCGGCCGGCAATGGGTCGATTTTCACCAGCTTCGACAGCGTGGCGATGCGATCGCCGGGCACCTTCCCGTTGTCGAGCAACCCCGGCTGGAAGATCGAGCTGCCGAGCGGCAGCGCGTTCTCGTTCGCGATCACGTGGTTGTTGCTGAGGATGAAGCGCGTCTTGCCGTCGGTCACGAGGCAGCCGAACGTCCCGGCCATGACGAAACCGACGCCCTGGAAGCCAATCGAGCAACCGCCCTTTGCCGGACGGAGGCGCGTCTGTGCGATGGGCGTTGCCTGCGCGAAGAGGCGTCCGGTCTCCACCACGTCGGTGGGAACGCCGTCGATCGTGCTCGGGACCATGTGCACTTTCGGCACCGCCCGCTTGGGGAGCTTGTGCTCGACGTAGAAGCGGATAGCCTTCGTGCTGACGACCTTGCCGTCCCTGACCTTCTGTCCGATGCCGATGCCGACGATGTTGTCCTCGGGTGCTGACGAGGCCGCCAGCGCTGCGAACTCCGCGTGGGGAGCCGGCGGCGAGGAAGTTCTTGACCGCCGTCGCCTTCGCCGCCTCCACTGTGTGTGCGTCCTTCTTGGCCATGCCCGCATCCTCCTCGAGGCCGCGTCGGGCCGCCCTCATGGAAGACCGCGCCCTCGCAAGAGGAAACGTCGCGCGCGCCGCAGGCGCACACTCAGGCGAATGCCGAACGTGCGCTCAGACCTCGGCTCACTCGCGCAGGACGTTGTGATAGATGCCGGTGAGCGACACGACCGATGGATGCAGCGCGTGCTCGGCGCCGAGCCGCTGGATCGCGACGTCCATGTCGAAGAGGAGCGCTCGCCGGCAGGGGGTACGCGAAGCTTGCGAATCGTTGACGCCACGAGACCCCGCGCGTCCGCCGTACATGTGCGTGCGCGTCGCCGTGGTCCGTGTGCAGCCGCGCGTACGCTCTCGCGTCGAGGGCGCGGGCTTGACGCGGGGATGGCCGTACGACTACATCTCTACGCCATGCGCCCCTACACCATCGCCGCCCTTGGGTTCTCTGTCACGATGATGACGTCCGCGCAGGCGCCGACCCTGCCCGGCGTCGGCGCCGCCATGCAGCAGATGGTGGACCAGCACGAGATTGCGGGCGCCGTCACGGTGGTCGTCTCGAAGGATCGCGTGCTGCACGTCGAGACCACCGGCTGGGCGGATGTCGCGGCGAAGCGGCCCATGCCGGCCGACGCGCTGTTCTGGATCGCGTCGATGACCAAGCCGGTGACCGGTGCCGCACTGCTGATGCTGCAGGACGAGGGTAAGCTCTCGGTGACCGATCCGGTGGCGAGATACCTGCCGGAATTCGGTGCGCTGAAGACGCCGTCCGGCCAGCCCGCGAACCTCACGATTGCACAGATCGCCACGCACACGTCGGGCCTTGGAGAAGCCGGTCAGGCCGGACAGAAGGCGCAGACCCTTGCCGACCTCGTGCCGCTCTGGCTCGCGGCGCCGATGCAGTACGAGCCCGGTGCCGAGTGGAAGTACACGCAGAGCGGTATCAACGCCATGTCGCGGATCGTCGAGGTGGTCAGCGGCCAGACCTTCGACGTGTTCGTGCAGCAGCGGATCTTCGAACCGCTCGGGATGACGAGCACGACCTTCTACCCGACCGCCGAACAGCGCGCGCGGCTGGCGACGGCGTACGCGAAGCACAAGGAGACGGGCGTGCTCGAGGCCGTGCCGCCGCGTCAGGACTTCGGCCCGCGCGATCGGCCGCCGCAAGGCAACGGCGGCCTCTATTCGACCGCCTCGGACTACGCGCGGTTCTGCCAGATGCTCCTGAACGGCGGGACGCTCGGAGGCCGGCGGTATCTCAGCGCGGATGCCATGGTGCTTCTGACGACGCCGCAGACCGGCGCCTTGCCGACCGGGTTCTTTCAGTCCGCGACCTACGGCAATCGCGGCGCGAACTACGGGTGGGGGATCGCGACGTCGATCCTGAAGACGCCACACGAGGGCGCAGCGGCGATGCTCTCGCCCGGCACGTACGGCCACGGCGGCGCCTGGGGCACGCAGGCCTGGATCGATCCCGTGAAGGGCGTGGCCTACATCCTCATGGTGCAGCGCTCGAACTTTCCCAACAGCGATGCGAGCGAGGTCCGGCGCGTCTTCCAGCAGGCGGCGGCGCATGCGTTGCCCAGCAGCTGACGCGCGCGGTCGATCGACGGCTCACGGACCGGTGTTCAGCCGCGCGTCCAGCGCGGAGCGAGTCAGGGGTTGGGCATCCCGCCGGCGCTCTCCCACCGTCTCATCAGCAACAGATAGTGGTGTCGGGCGATGAAGACCTCGTCGATGGGGACGGTTGCGGGATACATCAGGTTCGTCAGCCCGGCGCCCTGCTCGTTGCCCTCGGTCGAGGATTTGTTCCAGCCCGCGCGGCCGTCGGAGGAGATGCGGAACCCCTCGATCCCGCCGTGCCAGAGCACCGGCGCACTCTGGGCCCACGACTCGTTGCGCACCCTCGTCGCTTCGGCCTGCTGAAATTCGTCCGCGGTGTATGGGAGGTGCTCGAGTCCGAGCACGTGTCCAAGCTCGTGGACCACGCCGCTCACGTAGCGGTCGACGTAGTCGTCCCGGGGCGCGATGGCGAACGCGAAGGTCCCGGGCCTGTCGCGATCGGCCGCGCCGCCAGTCATGCGGTGCCCTCCTTCTATGTGGGGCACGAAGCCGAGCCCGGCGTGATCGGTCGGCCAGAGGCTCCCACGGTACTCGTCGACGAGTTCGGTGGCGCAGTCCTTCGAGCAGCTCGTCAGCGCGTCCAGGCGTCCCGGACGGAGGATGCCGCCGAAGCGAACGTGGACCTCCTTGAACGGGAAGAGCTGACGCACGAAGGTCCGGCTCGATTCGACGACGCGACGCGCGAAGCGCTCGACCTCGACGAGCGTGTCGGTGCTCGCCCGCTCGTGCCAGGGGCCGGCGTCGACGAGGAACCAGGCGATCCGGATCTCGGGCGCAAGCGACCAGATCGGCGTTGCGCAGCGGGTCCAGTAGAACCGGGCTTTCTGATCGTCGATCCCCAACGGCACCTCGAGGCCGACCCGCAGCGAGCTGGGAAGGCCTTCCTCCGGCGTCCAGAAGACGTTGGCTGTGTGCTCGGCGTTGCTCTGGTCGATGCCGCGGCTCGACCAGAGGTCGGGCCGGACGAATCGGTGCGGCACAGAGGCGATCTCCTGGTCGCCCCGCATCAGCGAGACGCGTGCCGTGAACTCCTCGACCTGGGCGCTCGCCGCGACCTGCGGGTGGGCCTTCCAGTCGGCGTAGATCCGCGCGACGGCCGGCTTGCCTGCGATGAGCGGTGCGTCGCGGACCGACTGGTGGACGTGGCAGGCCAGATTCTCGCCTCCCGGACCCGCCACGAGATCGACCAGGCTGGTGAACGACCAGGTGTGCCAGCCCGTGCCGTCGGCGTCCTCGAGCGGCCCGCCGGAGTTCGAGCGCACGCCGTCGGCTCCGGTGCGCACGCGCGCGGTGTACGTGACGCCCCCCAGCAGCGGCCGCTCGGGCTCGAGCAGGGCGAACGTCGGCGAGCGGTAGAGGCGCGCCGGGACCGGTACCGGTTCACCGCTCCCGGCGGCGGGGTAGGTGAGCTGGAAGCGTGAGTCGTCGAGCGTCGTGTCGTCGACCGGCTCGGAGAACGTGACGCCGACGCGGCCGTTCCGGAGAAGCACGTGCCTCCTGCCGTCTTCCGGCGTCGTCGACTTGATCGAGAAGTCGGACGCGTTGCACTGGTCGTACAGCAGGATGCCGTCGCGGCGCGCACTCACGAGGTCGAGCGCGAACTCGCCGGCGAGCGAGAGCGCCGGATAGGCGCTCTTCTCGGCGGTGTTGTGGAGCACCACCTCGAAGGTCCCGGTGGCGCGCTGGCCCGGAACGAAGAGGAGGTCGACCTGGCCGGAGACGGCTTCGAACCCTTGATGCGCGTCGACGCCGAAGGGGGAGGTCGCCGGCGTGGCGCCTTCGAAAGGGTTCTCGCGAGCCGGTCCCGGCTCGAACCCCGTGAGTTCGGCGATCCTGCGGCGCAGTTCCGGGCTGAGACCCTCGCCGAGGCCCGCGATCTGGGGGCTGGCCCCCAGGCTGCCGCCCGGCAGCCTCCCGAGCAGAAATTTTTTCGCGCCCTCGTAGCCCTCGGCGTCGCGTTCGAGGTTGACCGTCGCGAACGGCCTGCGCAGCCGGTAGCGCGCGCCGCCCGGCTCGGGCCTCGCGGGCAGGTCCAGGATGAAGTTGAGGTGGGCGAGGTGCGCGTCGTCCCAGGCGGTGAACATGAAACGGCAGCGACGGCCACGGTCGATCGGCCCGAGGTAGATGCCGGCGAGCGGGCGCACGACCCCGGTGAACTCGAACCCGACGCTGCCGGACACTCGCGCCTGAAAGGCGGTCTCGACGACATCGATGCTGGGCGTGTCGACCGGCCGGGGCGCCTCGGGGGCGCCGGCGCCGGCGACCACGACCTGCCGCGATCGCTCGACCGTGTTCTCCGGATCGTCGTCGTCGGACACGCGGAGGGTGACGGTGTAGGTTCCCGGGCGCCCGTAGGCGTGGCTCGTCTTCCAAAGCTCCGGTCCCTCGTCGATCTCGCCGTCGCCGAAGTCCCAGCGATAGAGGATGGTCTCGTCCTCGGCGTCGGAGACGAGCGCGGTGAACTCGATGGTGTTGGTATCCGGATCGGTCTGAATCGCCCCGAGCAGCGGAGCGCGCGGGCGCTTGTTGCGCACCGTGATCGACTTCTCGCCGCGAGCGAGCAGCAGCCCTTCGTGCCACGCTTCGACGGTCAGGGTGAAGTCGCCGTCGTCGGCGAACGTGTGGGCGATGGACGGGCGCTCGCCGGTGGGCAGCCAGCCGCTTCCGTCGCCGAAGTTCCAGCGGACCTCGAGCGGCCGCTCCCAATCGGTCGGGAGCCCGGCCGAGCTGCTCTCACCTGCCCGAACCGTCGGCCGGTAGCCCGCCGTGGATGTTTCGATCGCGCGCTCGGCGAGTACCGCGACCCACTCGTACTGGAACTCCTCGTCGACGGTGTCGTTGCCGAGGATCTCGATTGAACGCACGCCGACCGTCTGGCCGCCGGCCGTCTGGTCGCCGGCCGGTGGGATCGTGACGAGGAGGACGACCAGCACGAGCGACCACGGGATCCCGGTCGCGAGTCGTCGCGGCTCGGAGTCGGAAGGCCCGCGCGGGATCGCTTCGTCACGGAGACTGTTCATCTCGCTCCTCGTTTCGACCGGATCGGGCTGCACGGGCAGTGTACGCTCCGGGCGCCCCAATCGGGGAGATCGAGCCGGAGGCTGGAGTGCAGGTGGGTGAGGGACTTCCCTGGCTGGCGTTCACCGCGAGGACGACAAAGGTCAGATCATCATGTTGATCGGCATCGCCGATCCATGCGCGCATCGCGTCGACAAGCTTCGCCGAAATCTCATCCGCCGGTGCGTCCACCGTCTCACGCAGCACCTTCTTCAATCGTTCTTCGCCAAACTCTTCGTCCGCGTGGTTCAACGCCTCGGTCACGCCATCGGTGAACGCCACGACGACGTCACCGGGATGGAGATCGACGTGCCCCTCCTCATACTCGCAAACGCCACGGCGTCGACGCCGGGGATGACCTGCAGCGCCTCGACCAGCCGTCGCTGGAACGGGAGGCGCGTCCCCGCGTCTTCAGCAATGGAGCCCGGGATGCTGACGACAAACGTCAGCACATGTTCCGCATCGAGACCGGCCGGTGTGCGCGACAGACTCCTGAGGTGACCGATCAGGAGTGCACTGACCGCCAGCAGGGCGAATGCGAGCGCGATTTCGGCGACGACCACCGACTGAGACAGGCGCCGGCTGCGCGCACCCGCTGATGTGCGTGCACCCTCGCCAAGCGCTTCCACTGGCGCGGTTCGCCGCGCCTGCCAGAGCGGTGCGAGGCTGGCCAGCACGCTTGCGAGAAGCGCCGCTCCCGCCGCGAACAGGACAACGGCCCAATCGACGGCGACCTCCTCCGCACAAGGCAGATGATCCGCCGCCATCGACACCACGGCAGGTGTCAGCGTGAGGCTCAGGACGATCCCTGCGGCGGCGCCGAGGAGCCGATCGGCAGGGTCTCGGCAAAGTAGTGCGCGGCGAGCTGCGTCCGGCTGGCACCCAGCGCCACGCGTACCGCGGTTTCCCGTGCGCGCGCAACCGATCGCGCCAGCAGGAGTCCGGCAGCGGTCGCGCAGGTGATCAGAAACAGGAGTGCCGACGCCCCCAACAGCAGCAGGAGCGTCGGTCGGATGTCCTTGATGACGGTCTCCCGAAGATCGAAGACGCGGGCGGTATAGGCGGGATGATTGGCCGGATCCTCCGCGGCGATTCCGGCGGCCACGCGTGTGACGTCGGCCTCGGCGGCCGCAAAGGTCACGTCTGGCTTGCGTCGCCCGTACGCGAAGTACAGCGCTTGTCCTTCGGGCTCTCCTCGCCCGGCTGGATCGAGCGGGATCCACACGTCGGTTCGCACGCCCGCAGCGACGATGCCGCCGACCGGAAGCTGGAAGCGGTCTGGCATCACGCCGGTGACTGAATAGCTGCGTCCATCGAGGCTGAGGGACTTGCCGACGATGTCGGGGTCGGCGCCCAGCCGCCGCCAGAGCGCCGCGGAGATCACCACGCTCGTCTCATCCTGGAACCACTGGCCCAGCACCGGATTGGCGCCGAGCTGATGCACCAGTGGCGGCGTGACCGAGACACCGACGACGTGATGCGGTTGGCCCTCGAAGGTCAGGTTCTTGCCGGCGTAGCGGAACCATCCGAACGCGTCGAAGACGCGCGTCTGCTCCTGATACGTCTGCGCGTCCCTGAAGAAGAGCGATCCGTAGTGTTCGGGGTCACCGACCGTTGCGCTGAAGATGGCGACGAAGCGGTGCCGATGCGGCGACCGCTGGCGTGCTGAGACGGACGTACAACTCTGACCATTGACAATATAGCCACCGTGGATATACTGCCATCATGCGTGACCGTGCCAACGGCGACATCGCCGCCCTGCTCCCGCTTCAACCGGCCGTATTCCATATCCTCGTCGCCCTCGCGGATGGCGATCTGCATGGCTACGCGATCATCCAGGACGTGGCCGCCAGGACGGACGGCGCCATCCGATTGAGCCCGGGCACGCTCTACCGATCGATCCAGCGCATGCTCGACGAGGGGCTCATCGTCGAGACCGTCGAGCGTCCCTCACCGGAAGACGACGACGAGCGACGGCGGTACTACCGCCTGACGCCATTCGGCGTTGCTGTGGCAAAGGCCGAGGCGGGCCGACTGGAAGACCTGGTGCGCATGGCCCGCGGCCGCGGCCTCGCGCCACGGAGGATCTGACCGTCATGTACCGCTGGCTCCTCTACCTGTATCCGGCTTCCTTCCGCAACGAGTACGGCCGTGAGATGCGCGCCGTCGTCACTCGAGCGCGGCGCGAGGTCCGCTCGCCGTTCGCTCTCGTGGCGCTCTGGCTGCGAGTCATCATCGATACGTCTGTGAGCGCAGCCGCGGCGCACCGCGACATTCTGGTTCAGGACCTCCGCTACGCCCTGCGGGCGCACGGCCGCGCTCCGGCGTTCGCGATCACGGCGATCGTGCTGGTTGGTCTCGGTATCGGCGCGACCACCGCCGCGTTCTCTCTCGCGGATTTCGTGCTTGTACGTCCGCTGCCGTTCCCCGACGCGGACCGGCTCGTGAAGGTGTGGGAGCGGCGTCCAGGATTCGCACGCATGGAGTTGTCGCCGGCCAACTATCTCGACTGGAAGGCCATGGCCACGTCGTACGACGCGTTCGCGGCATATCGCGGGCTCTCGGCGAACCTGGTTCGCGCCGGCGGTCCGCTGCGCGTCGAGGGCACAGCGATCACCGCCGACCTCCTGAAGGCGCTTGGCGTGGAGCCGTCCCTTGGCCGTGGCTTCACCGACGAGGACGACCGTGAGGGCGCGCCTGGGACGCTGTTGCTGAGTCACGGGTTCTGGGAGCGCGAGTTCGGCGGCGACCCTTCTGTCGTCGGCACAACCGTGACGCTCGACGATCAGGTGTACACGATCGTCGGCGTCATGCCTCGCGACTTCCATTTTCCCAGCCGGCGCGCGCAACTCTGGGCGCCGATGCGCTTCGCGGCTGCGGAGTTCGCCGATCGGAACGACAACTACCTCGACGTGATCGCACGTCTGCGGCGCGACGTGCCGCTCGAGAGCGCGAGCACCGAGATGGCGTTGCTGGCCGCGCAGTTGAAGCAGGTGTATCCGTCTGAGAACGAGCACACCGACGCGAACGTGACGTCGCTGCGAGACGAGGTGTCGCAGCAGGCGCGCTCGATGCTGTGGGCGCTGCTCGGTGCGGCAGCATGTGTCCTGTTGCTCGCGTGCGCCAACCTGGCCAACCTGCTGGTGGCGCGCGCCATCGGGCGGCGACGGGAGATCGCGGTTCGCATGGCGTTGGGAGCGGGACGGGAGCGCCTCGTCAGGCAGTTGCTGACCGAGAATCTGTTGCTTACGGGATTGGGAGGCCTGCTCGGCGTTGCGCTCGCCGCCGTCGTGCTGCCGATGCTGTCTCGCCTCGTGCCTTCGGCCCTGCCGATTGCCGGGACGCCCACCGTCGACGTTCGTGTGCTCGTGTTCGCTGGGGTGGCGACGCTGCTCACGGGCCTGGCCGTCGGGTTCGCGCCGCTGCTCCGGCACGGTCGCGAGCGGGCCGGCGACGGGCTGCGCGAGGGCGCACGGACGATTGGCGGGGGCAGCGAGCGCGTGCGTGGCGCGCTGGTCGTGACGCAGCTCACGGCGTCGGTCGTGCTGCTCGTGATGTGTGGCCTGTTGCTGCGCGCGCTGTGGACGATTCAGGCCGTGGATCCGGGCTTCATCACGCCTGGCGCACTGACGGCCCGAACGGCACTGCCGATGCCGAAGTACGAGACCACCGCCTTGCGCACAGCGTTCTACACACGTGTGCTCTCGGAGGTACGCAATGTCCCCGGAGTGTCGAATGCGGCGTACATCAGCTTCCTGCCGCTCAGCGACATGCGTGGCGGCATCTTCCCGGTCGGCATTGGCGGTGTCGTCCAGGATCGCCGCGAGAACCACGTGGCGTTCCTCCGCCATGTGACGCCCGGCTATTTCGACACGCTCGGTGTTCCGCTGCAGCGCGGCCGCGACGTCAGCGAGTCGGACACCAACGACAGCCAGTACGTGGTGGTCGTGAGCGAGTCCTTCGGGAGACGGTTCTTTCCCGGCCTCGATCCGATCGGCCGCCAATTCAACTTCGTCGGTGCCGACCGGACCATCGTCGGCATCGTGGGCGACGTGAAGGTGCGTGGACTCACGCGCGTCAGCGAGCCGCAGGTGTACGTGCCCTATCAGCAGATGTCCGACAACGCGTTCGTGTGGTATGCGCCGAAGGATCTGGTGGTGCGGACCGTCGGCGATCCCGTGGCGGTGCTGCCCCCGGTTCGAGCGATCGTCCACGGCGCCGACGCCGACGTGCCCCTGTCGAATGTCCAGACGCTCGAGGTGCTCGTCGGCGGCGAGACGGCATCGCGCGTCGCGCAGTTGCGTGTACTTGGCGCGTTCGCGTGCGTCGCGCTGCTGCTCGGCGGCGTCGGCATTCACGGGCTGTTGGCGTTTGCGGTGTCGGCGCGGACGGCGGAGATCGGCGTGCGGATGGCGCTCGGCGCGAGGCGCGCCGATATCGTTTCGATGATCGCGAAACGCGCGCTGCTGCTGACGGCCATCGGCATCACCGCGGGCGTGGCGTGCGCGTACATCGCCGGCCGGGCCATGCAGTCGCTGCTCGTCGGCGTCACGCCAGGCGACGCGCTCACCTTCGCCGCCGCGATCGGTCTCGCCTTCACGATGGCGGCGGTCGGCAGCCTCAGCCCGGCGGTGCGCGCGGCGCGTGTCGACCCGGCCATCGCCCTGCGGCCGACGTAGGCGATCGCACCGCTGGCGCCGCGACTGGGCTTTGCACTCGTGAACCTTGAAGGAGCATCTGGAATGCCACCCGCGCTACTTCGTCGCCGCAAACGGGGCGAGGAGCGGAATCACGTGTCGTCCCTTGCGGTCGAGCCGTCGTGTCGACGTATCCCGCCGCCCGGCGACTGACCCGCAGAGATCCTTCGCCCGATCGTGCAGTGAGGGAGTCCGTCCGCTGAGGTGCCGATCGATCAGGTCTCGCACGACAGCGCCCTGCGAGCGGCCGGTCGCCTTCGAATGGTCCTTCAGCTTCTGAATCTGCTGCCGGTCGAGTTTCAGCGTGACTGTCTCCATATTCGTGATGGCAATACCCACGTGTCACGAGATCAACACGGCACCTTCCTGCATTCGCGGCCTTCGGATTCGCGTGAAGGACGTGGTACGCGGGGTCGACCAGCTTCACTCGGCCCGGAGCGTGCCGACGGGATCGATGCCGGCGGCACGGCGGGCAGGAACGACGCTCGCGACGAGTCCTGTGACGGCAAGCACGGCGGCCGCGGCGACAAACACCGTCGGCTCGCGGCTGGACGTCTCGAAGAGCAGCGCGTCCATCGGATCGGCAAGGGCGACCGCTGCGGCCAGCCCGATCGCGAGCCCGATCAGCAGCAGGACCACGCCCTCGCGCACGAAGAGGCCAACGACGCGCGGGGCCGTGGCGCCGAGCGCCAGGCGGACGCCGACCTCGCGCTGGCGATGCGTGACGCGATAGGCCAGCAGCGCGTAGACCCCCGTGGCCGCCAGGAGCAGCGCTACGGTGCCAAGCAGGCCGACCAGCAGCGTCAGGAACCGCGGCCGCGCCGTGGACTGCGCCACGACATCCTCCAGCACCAGCATCCGCGACGTCGTCTGTTCCGGGTCCTCGTCCAGCACGGCTTGCCGCAACGCGGCCATGAGGCTCGCAGGCGCGACGTCCGACTCCACGACGAACGTCATCGCATCGAGTGCCACGTTGGTGAACGGCTCGTAGATCTGTTCGCGCGTGCTCACGTCGAGGCCATAGTGCTTCGTGTCTCCGACGACACCGACGATGGTACGGGGCTCGGTGGCCGGTCCGACGAGCATCGTGCGGCCGACGGGATCGACGCCCTCGAACCGAAGCTGCGCAAGGCGCCCGCTGATGATCGCCACGGGCGCGGCGCCCGGCGCGCTGTCTGCGTCGGTGAACGTCCGACCAGCGAGCATCGGGATGCCCATCGTCTCGAAGTAGCTCGCGCTCACGGCATACCAGTTGGCGGGCTCCGCATTGGCCTGGCCGTCGACGCGATAGCCGAACACGAGGTCGCCCCACACGAACGGCGGGAAACTTGCGACTGCCACACGCTCGACGCCGGGCAGCGCCGCGAACCGATCGAGCAGACGGCTGTACAGCCCCGTCATCGCCGCGGGTTCCCGATAGCGATGCGGAGCCGGCATCACGCCGACGGTCACCAGCCCGCGCGGCTCGAAGCCGGGGTCCACGCGCTGCAGCCGGGAGAAACTCGTCACGAGCAGCGCAGCGGCGCAGACGACCAGCGTCGCGAGCGCCACGTCGAGCACCACGAGCGTGCGGTGTCCCGCGGCCCTCGGCGTCGGCTGTCCGGTGGTGCGGGACGCAAAGCCCACCGACTCGCGATCGGCGCGCCACGCCTGTATCGCCGGCAGCAGCGCGAACAGCACCGCCGTCAGCCACGCGATCACCACCGTGTACGCCAGCACGCGTGCGTCGATGGCCACGCTGTCGAGGCCTGGAAGATTCTCGGGCACCAGGGTCACCAGCGCCCGGCGCCCGAGCACGGCCATCGCGATGCCCAGTCCGGAGGCCATCGACCACAGGACGAGCGTCTCGGTGACCACCTGTCGGACGAGCCGGCCTCGTGTGCAGCCCAGTGCCAGGCGCATCGTGAACTCGCGCGTGCGGGCCACGCCACGTGCCACGAGCAGGCCCGCCACGTTGGCGCACGCAATGAGCAGCACGACGGTCACGACAGCCAGGCTCACCGGCAACGCCCGTGTCATCGGTCCCAGCATTGCGCTGCGCAGCGGCACCACCGTCACACGCCAGTCCTGGTTGGAGTCCGGAAACTCGCGCGCGAGATTCGCCGCCAGCGCGTCCATCTCGGCATGCGCCCGTTCGATGGTGACGCCGGCGCGCATGCGTGCGATGACCCGATTGAACTTGTTCCGGCGGTTGGCGTGCGCATCTGCGGCCATCCGTGCTGGTGCGAGCACATCGATGCGCGCGGTGCCGATGTCGTCCGGTGCCGGAAACCGGAAGCTCGCCGGGAGAATGCCGACGACGGTATGTGTGGTGTCGCCGAGACGCACGTCGCTCCCTACTGTGTCGGCCGATCCGGCGAATCGCGACTGCCAGAGTGCATGGCTGATCAGGACGACCGGTACGCTGTCGGGCGACTCCTCGTCGTCGCGAAAGTCGCGACCAGCGACTGGCGTCACACCGAGCACGCGCAGAAACGCCGGACCGACCACGGCGCCGTCGAGGCGTTGCGGGCTGCTGCCGCCGATGAGGTCGAACTGGCCGGCGCGAAAGACGGCCATCCCGTCGAACACCGCATTGCGCTCGCGCCACGAGAGGAAGTTGCCCGGCGAGACAGCGAACCGCGGGCCGCGCCGTGGATGCGCCTCGTACAGCCGCACCAGTCGGTCAGCGTCCGCGTACGGCAGGGCGCGCACCAGCATCGCGTCGACGGCGCTGAAGACCGCGGCGTTCGCGCCGATGGCCAGCGCCAGCGACAGCACGGCGAAGAGCGAGAACCCGGGCTGGCGCCGGATCTGCCTGAGCGCAAGGCGGACGTCCTGCCAGAGGTGGTCGACGAAGGTCACCGTGTTCATGGGAAGTATCCACCATTCCAGAACGTGTCTTCGCCGTCAATGCGCTGCATGGCTGACGTTCATCTTCCACATCTATGCGACGGGCGCGTCTCTGTTGATGCTTGATCCGGCGAGCCCGCCGGATGAATCGTTGACTTTGTCGATAGTCGAGGTATCATTGTCGACGTTCGAGGTGTTACCCATGCCGAAGCCATCCGATCTGATCCAGGGCACGCTCGACCTGTTGATCCTCAAGACCATCGCCCGAGAGCCCCTCCACGGCTGGGGCATCGCCAAGCGCATCGAGGCGCTGTCCGGTGACGTCCTGGCCGTGGGGCAGGGCTCGCTCTATCCGGCGCTGCATCGGCTCGAGCAGCAGGGCTGGATCGAAGCCGAGTGGCGCGATTCGGACCTCGGACGCAGCGCGAAGTTCTACGCGCTCACGCGACACGGCAGGAAGCAGCTCGAACACGAACTTCAGAGCTGGGACCGCCTCTCGAGCGCCGTCCGCCTCGTGATTCAGAAGGCCTGACGCCATGCGTTACCTCAGTCTTCTTCGCCATCGTCTTCGGTCGCTGTTTCGTCGTTCCGCGGTGGAAGACGAACTCGATCGCGAGCTGACGCTCCACGTCGAGCAGCTCACGCGTCAACTGATGGAGGAGTCGGGGCTGGCTGAGGCCGACGCGCGGCGCGTCGCACGACTCCGCTTCGGATCGCCAGTGGCAGCGCGAGAGCAATGCCGGGACGCCAGGCGCCTCAACGTGCTCGAGGACGCCGCCAGGGACATGCGCTACGCCATGCGGGTGCTGTGGCGATCGCCAGGCTTCACGCTGACGGCCGTGCTGTCGCTCGCGCTCGGCCTTGGCGCGAACACCGCCATCTTCAGCCTCATGGATACCGTGCTGCTGCGGACACTGCCGGTCGAGCGCGCGGACGAACTGGTGTTCCTCGAGGTCGTTGGCTCCGAAGGACGAGGCGGCGCCCCTCCCTACCCGGTCTTCGAGCGCTTCCGCAACGAGTCGTCGGCGTTTACCGGCATGGCCGCGTTCACCACCGACCACCTGCGGCTCGAG
The DNA here is from genome assembly GCA_964388335.1 of uncultured Vicinamibacteraceae bacterium. Classification (GTDB taxonomy): domain Bacteria; phylum Acidobacteriota; class Vicinamibacteria; order Vicinamibacterales; family Vicinamibacteraceae; genus JAEZDP01. The sequence goes on from CAYMAG010000011.1 coordinate 68,308, forward strand.
GTCGACGGCCGCGTGGAGCAGGTGTTCGGACAGGTCGCTTCCGGCAGCTACTTCGACGTGCTTGGCCTGAGGGCGGCCGCCGGGCGACTGATGACCATGGACGACGAGGCCGCGGACCGGCTGGTCGCCGTCATCGGGCACGGCTACTGGCAGCGGCGATTCGGCAGCGCACCGGACGCCATCGGCAGGACGATCACGTTTCGAGACCGCACCTACACCATCATCGGCGTCACGCCGCCGTCGTTCGGAGGGCTCGAGCCGGGCCAACAGGTCGACGTGACCTTACCCATTGTCGTGGAGCGACGTCTGCTGACCGATACCGGCGCGTGGTGGTTCAGCGCGATCGCGCGAGTGCGTCCCAGTGTATCGATCGCACAGGCGACCGCTCAGGTTGACACCATCTTCCAGTCGTTCATGAACGACCCGGAGCGCTCGCAGGAGTTCTTTCGGCGGGAGCACTTCGATCACATGGAGCTGACCTCGGCCGCACGAGGCACGGGTGGACTGCGTTCGCGTTTCGCGACGCCGCTGTACGCGCTCGCGCTGGTGGCGGGCGCAGTGCTGCTCATCGCGTGCGCCAACCTCGGCAACCTGCTGCTGATACGCGGGGCCGCACGCGAGCGCGAACTGGCGATCAGGCTCGCGACGGGCGCCGGCACCGGCCGGCTCTTCCGGCAACTGCTCACCGAGACGCTCCTGCTGTTTCTGCTCGGCGCCGTCGCAAGTGTCGTCGTCGCCGTGGGGACAATTCGGACGCTGACCGGATTCGTGGCCGTCGGACGCAACCCGATCCTGCTCGACGTCCAGTACGACTGGCGGCTGGCCGCGTTTGCCGCAGGTGCCGCGCTGCTCGCGGGGCTCATCACCGGATTGTGGCCAGCATTGCAGGCGGTGCGCACCGATCCTCACACGGCGATGAAGGACGGGGAGGGCCGGCTGGCAGGGTCCCAACGGCTCGGCGCGGCGGCCCGCGTGCTCGGCGTCGGCCAGGTGGCGCTGTCACTCGTGCTGGTCGTGGCAGCGGTCGTGTTCGTCCGGACCATGATCAACCTGCGGACGTCCGACCTCGGATTCCAGGCGGCGCGGGTACTGACGATGTCGCTCGACACTCGTTTGCCGAACGACGCACCGGCTGGCGCGCGCGAACGGTTCTGGAAGCAGGCGCTGGAACGGGTGCGCGCGTTGCCCGGCGTGCGCACCGCCAGCCTGTCGGTCCTGACCCCATTGTCCGGCCGCAATGTCGGCAGGTTCGTGGCTGTCGCCGGCTTTCAGCCTCGCAGCGACACAGACCGGATGGTCCACCTGAATCACGTGTCGGAGGACTACTTCGAGACGTTCGGTATCCAGGTGCTCGGCGGTCGCGTGCCGACCGTGCACGACGCGGACGGCGCGCCCAACGTGGCGGTGATCAACGAAGCGGCTGCGCGATCCTACTTCGGCGGCCGCGATCCGATCGGCGAGACCTTGAGGTTTGACGATGCCGAGCCCTATCAGGTCATCGGTGTCGTGCGCGATCACAAGCACGGGAGCCTGCGCGAAGAGGCGCCGCGCTTCGCGTACGTCCCGTTGTGGCAGCCGCTCGAAGCCAACACACGCATCACGCTCTCCGTGTCCTCGACAGAGCCGGCCGCGATCCTGTCGCGGACGATCGCCGACCAGGTGCGTGCCATCGATCACAACGCGCTCGTCTCGGACGTGCTCGGCGTCCAGGAACAGATCGACGCCACGCTCGTCACCGAGCGCCTGCTGTCGACGCTGGCCGCCGGCTTCGCCGTGCTCGCGCTTGGCCTCGCCGCGATTGGTCTCTACGGCGTGCTCAGCTATGCGGTCGCCCGACGCACGACCGAACTGGGCGTGCGGATTGCGCTCGGTGCCGCACCGGCGCAGGTCGCGTGGAACGTGTTCGCTGGCGTGTTGGGGCAGGTGGCTCTCGGGATCGGCCTCGGCCTGCCGTTTGCGCTGGTCGCGGTGCGTGCCGCCGAAGGGCTGCTGTTCGGCGTGACACCGGCTGAACCGTGGAGCTACGTTCTCGGTGCCGCCACGCTGGCTGCCGTCGCCTGTATCGCCGCCGCGTTGCCCGCGCGCCGCGCCGCGTCGATCCACCCGTGTGACGCCCTGCGGCATCAGTGAGATGGACCTGCGGTCGTCCGCAGGCGAGATTCGCCACGCGCGGGGCGCAGGAAGGGCGTCCGCGTCGCTTCATTCCGCGCGCAGCGCGCTGACCGGATCGACGTGCGCCGCGCGCCAGGCCGGCCAGGCGACAGCGACGAGAGACACGCCGGCGACGAGTGCGACGATGCTCGCGATGGTGAGGCCGTCGAGCGGGGTGACGCCATAGAGCAAGCCGCGCAGCGCGCGAGTTGCCGCCAGTGCACCGGCCAGACCCAGGGCGGTGCCCAGCCCCGTCAACACGCAACCCTCGCTCACCACCAGCCGGAGGATGCTTCCGGCCGAGGCGCCCAGCGCGAGGCGTACGCCGAACTCCTGCGTACGCTGGGATGTCAGATAGGCGAGCGTGCCATACAGCCCCACACCGGCGAGCACGAGTGAAGCACAGGCGAAGCCCGACAGCACGAGCATCGTGAACCGCGTGTCGTCGATCGACGCCTCGACGATCTCGCGCATGGCCCGGATGTCGAAGACGGGACGGCCTGGACCGAGCGCTTCGACCGTCTGCGTAATCGCCGGTCCGATCGTTGCGGGCGGCATGTGCGTCTTGACGACGAGCGTCTGCTCGATCTCGTACACGTGCGATGGCACGTAGATCATCGGCGTGCCCGACTCGCGCATGGTGCGCGCGCGAATCTGTCCGACGACGCCCACCACCTCCAGGAGACTACTCCCCTGGCCGACGCCAAGTCGCTTGCCGATGGCGTCGCCGTCCCACAGCCGCTCCGCCACCCGCTCGTCGACGACGACGACACGCCGCTGGTGTCTGATGTCATCGTCGGAGATGTCACGCCCCCCCCGCAGCGGCATCCCCATCACACCGAGGTAGCCCGGCATGATGCTCTGCTGCATGCCGATGAACGGCGCCGGCTCCTGGTCTTCGCCACGCCAGAGGCGCTCGGTCGTCTGGGCCGGGGTCAGCGGCAGTGGGCCACCAACGCTCGCGGCCTCGACGCCGGGAAGGTCACGCACGCGCGCCGCCGCCTCCTGGTAGAAGGCCGACCGGCGGTCGAGGGTGGAGAACACGCCCAGGTCGAGCGGGACTCTTGCTGTGACCACGTGCGCGGCGTCGAAGCCGATCGGCGCCTGGACGAGATTGCTGAAGGTGCGCAGCATCAGCCCCGCGGCCAGCAGCGGCACGATTGACAGCGCGACCTCGGCAAGGACGAGACCCCGCTGGAGGCGACGGCGGTGCAGCATGAGCGAGCCGGCGCGACTGGCGTGCAGTGACGCATCGTGCCCCTGCCTGGTGGACGTGAGTGCGGGCACGAGGCCAACGATCAGGGTTGCGATGAGCGACACACCCGCGGTCCACAGGATCACGACGCCATCGATGCCGATCTCGGATCGACGCGGCAGATGCACCGGGCGCAGCCAGTCCAGCAGGCCGACGCCCAACTGCGCGAGCAACAGGCCGCCCAGGCCACCGAGCACGGCGATGATGAGGTTCTCGGCAAGGAGTTGGCGAATCAGGCGGAGCCGGGTCGCGCCGAGTGCGCGCCGCACGGCAAGCTCGCGCTCGCGTGTCCTGGCGCGCGCCAGGAGCAGGTTCGCCACGTTGACGCAGGCGATGAGGAGCACGAAGCCCACCGCGACGCCGAGCGCCAGCAGCGCCGGCTTCACCTCGCGCGTGACGACCTCTCCGAGCGGCTGCACCGTCAGACGCAGGCCATGGGCGTACGCGGAGGGGTGCCGCGCCACGAAGCCCGCCGCCAGCGCGTCGAGTTCCGCCTGCGCTTCGGCGACCGTGGCGCCGGGCGCGAGACGTCCAACCAGCGTGAGGCCCCGGTAGAGCAGGCTGGGCGCGAACGCCCTCGGCAACCAGAGATCGACGTGCTCGGCGACGTGGTGCGCGCTGGGCAGTACGGGGCGGAAGGCGGCCGGCATGACGCCCACGACTTGCACGTCGAAGTTGTTGACCGTCAGCCGTCGGCCAATGACATCGCGATCGCCGTCGAAGTGCCGCTGCCAGAGCGCGTGGCTGATCACGACGCCCCGCAGGACGTAGTCGTCGATGTCTTCGCCGGTGGCGAGCGTTCGCCCGAGTGGCAACGGGCTCACGCCGAGGAGGGGCAGCAGATCGTCGGTAACTCTGGCCGCCGTGACGTGCTCCATGACGCCACCGATCGCGAGGCTGGCGTCACGCCCTTCGATCTGGGAGACGTGCGTGATCAATCGGCTGTGCTCCCGCACGTCGAAGACCGCGCCGGCCAGATCCGACGCGCTGGGCAGCCCGCGCGTGTCGGCCTCGACGACGACCAGACGGGCCGCGTCCGGGTAGGGGAGCGGTCGCCACAGCACTGCGTGAATCCCGCTGAAGGTAGCCGTGTTCACGCCGATGCCGAGGGCGATGGTCAGCGTGACGACGAGCGCGTAGCCGGGGGACCGACCGAGGGCTCGCGCGCCGTAGCGCGCATCGCGCGCAGCCGCCTCGAAGGCCGAGCCGATGCGTCCTTCGCGCACGCGCTCCTTGACCTGCTCGACACCGCCGAGTTCGACGCGCGCGCCGCGCCTTGCCTCCGCAGGCGTCAGGCCCCGCCGTTCGTAGTGGGCGGCTCGCTCGTCCAGGTACGCCTCGAGTTCATCGTCGAGATCGCGATCGGCGTGCGGACGCCGACGGATCGCGCGAAGCCTTGCGAGGATGCGTTGCAGGCTCCACATGGCTAGGATGGGGCATCGAGGACCAGGCTCATCGCCGCGACGACACGCTGCCACGTGGCCTTCTCGGCCGACAGGTGACGGCGCCCCTCGCGCGTGAGGCGGTAGGACTTGATGCGGCGGCCCTTCGGCGGCGTCTCCCATTCGCCCTCGATCCAGCCGTCCTGTTCCAGGCGGTGGAGCGCGGGGAACAGGGAGCCAGCCTTGACGAGGAAGGCCCCGCGTGTGGCCTGGAAGATGCGTTCCGCGATGGCGGCGCCATGCAGCGGCTGCAGTTCGAGCGTCCGCAGGACGAGCAGATCGAGGGTGCCCTTGACGAGCGACGTGACGGGGTCCGACATGGATAGAACTCCTTTATAGAGATTCTATATATCACACGACGGCCGCGGCTGCACAACCGTCCTGGTTCACGCACGTCAGGCTGTCGCGTTCCGGCGCCGGCACCCTCGAGACGGGCCCGTTCGTGATGTCTGGTATTCGCACAGGAACCATGGTACCGTTCATATGTTACTCACAGAGGAGTGCACGTGTCCGATGGCAAGCTCGATCTCTTGAAAGGCACCCTGGATCTGCTCGTGCTGCAGATCCTGTCGTCGATGGGTCCGCTGCACGGCTATGGCGTTGCGAGGCGCCTGGAGCAAATCAGCGGTGACGAACTGGCGATGAACGAGGGCACCATCTACGCCGCGCTCGTCCGCCTGCAGCAGCGCAGGCTCATCAAGACGGCCTGGGGCACGTCCGAGAACAACCGCCGCGCGAAGTACTACTCACTCACGCGTGCCGGCGAGAAGGCGCTCGCCGCGGAAGCGGCCAACTGGGAACGGCTCACGTCGGTCATCGGCCGCGTGCTCGCCACCGGTGGCGGAGGGACCACGCGATGATGCGCCGCGCGCAGGAAGGACTCGCCCGGCTGCTGGCGACGTTTCGCAAGCGGACATGGGATCGGGAGCTGGACGAGGAACTCGCCGCGCACGTCGATCTGCTGACCCAGCGCAACGAGCAGCGCGGCATGGCGCCGGACGAGGCACGCCGCCGGGCGCTCCAGCAGATGGGCGGACTGACCGCCGCGAGCACACTGCATCGCGAGGCGCGCGGGCTGCCGCGCGTCGAAGCGGTGGCGTCTGCCGTCGCGCAGGCGTGGCGGTCGTGGCGAAGCGCCAAGGCCGTCGCGCTGCTGGCGGCCACGGCACTGGCCGTCGGCATCGGATCGGCCACGGCCATCTACACCGTCGTCGATGGCGTGATGATGAAGCCGCTGCCGTACCGCGACGGCGAGCGGTTCGTCGCGGTGTTCGCCGCCGACACCGCCGACCCGCAGCGCGTCGGGCCGTTCTCGTATCGGGACGCGGAGGAGTACGAACGGCGGACGGCGGCATTCGACGCCTTCGGATGGTTCCGCGGCACCGGCAAGAACCTGGTCTACGGCGGCGAACCGCATCATGTGCCGGGCATCGCCGTCACGCCGGCGCTGGTGCAACAGCTCGGCGCAGAGCCGATGCTCGGCCGCTGGTTCGAGGACGAGAGCGGTGTCGTGATCTCGAATGCGCTCTGGCGCCGCCTTGGCGCCGACCCGCACATCGTCGGGCAGGGCCTCACGCTCGACCTCCGCGCGTACACCATCACTGGCGTGATGCCCGCGTCGTTCCATTTCCCTGTCACCGGCCAGACGGCGGCAGAAGATCGCGTCGACATCTGGACGGCGCTCGAGGTCGCCGAGCGAGGCGGGTGCTGCTACGACGTGTACGCGCGCCGGCGGCCGGACGCCACGTTCGCCGCCGCGGCAGCGGACGTCGCGCGCGTGGCCGCGGAGATCGCCGCGGAGACCCCGCAGCGCCGCGCCACCTACACGGTGCGCGTGGTCGACCTCCGCGAGACGGTCGTCCGGCGCATTCGTCCGACACTCCTGCTGCTGTTCGCTGCGGCGGGGCTGCTGTTCCTCATCGCGTGTGCGAGCGCCGCCGGGCTGCTGCTCTCGCGTTCTGTCGCCCGGGCTCGCGAGACGGCGATGCGGGTGGCACTCGGCGCCCGACGGGGGCAGCTGGCCGTGCACTACGTCGCCGAAGGGCTGCTGGTCGCGCTCGCCGGCGCGGCCGGCGGCATCGGGCTCAGCGTCGTGCTGACGCCGGCGATCGTGGCGTTGGCCGCCGACTATCTTCCGCGCGCGGACGAGATCGGTGTGAACTGGACGGTCCTGCTCTTCGCGCTCGGCATCGCCTGCGTGGCCGGCGTGCTGTCGAGTCTCGCGCCACTCCGTCAGGCCGCGCGCACGACTCCCGTCGAGGTCCTCGGCGAAGGGGTCCGCGTGTCGGCAGGACACCACAGCCGCCGCGCATCGCGGTTGCTCGTCATCAGCGAGATCGCGCTCGCCTTTGGCCTGCTCGCGGTCAGCGCCGTGCTGATCGACCATGTCAGGGGTCTCGCGCGCACATCTCCGGGATTCGACCCCAACGGCGTCCTGACGTTCGTCTTGAGCGTGCCGGGCACAATCGCCGACGACCCGCAGCAGCGGGTTCCCCATCAACGGCGACTGCTCGAGGCGATCGGCGCGATTCCCGGCGTCGATGCCGTCGCATTCGCGAACCAGTTGCCGCTCAAGGCATGCTGCCGGGAGACGACGGTCTTCCCGGACGGCGGTCCGTCCGACGTGGACGTCGTGCAGCGCACGAGTCTCCTGATGGCCGTCAGCCCCGGCTACTTCGAGACCATGCGGATTCCACTGCGGAGCGGGCGGCTGCTCACGGAACTCGACGTCCATCCAGATCATCGGCAGGGCACTTCTGACGCGTCGCCGCCGCGCGACGTGCCGGTTGTCGTCAATCAGGCGGCTGCCCAGCGGTACTGGCGTGAGCGGGATCCCATTGGCGCGTATGGGACGTTCGACGGGCCCACGGGCCAGCGGTTCCAGGTCGTCGGGGTCGTCGGCAACGTGAAGAATGTCGGTCTGGATGTGCCAACGGCGCCGGAAGTCTACGCGCTCGCCTTCCCCTACAGAATCGAGAGCATGTTCGTCGTCGTACGCTCGGCACGACCCGCCGCGTCGCTGCTGCCAGACGTCCGCCAGGCCGCCCAGGGCGTCGACCCGCAGCAGCCGGTACACGCGGTGGCGACCATGCCCGACGTCATCCTCTCGACCATGACCCTCGAACGGGCGTTGTCGTTCCTGACGACGTTCTTCGCCGGCGCGGCGCTGCTGATGGCTGCGTTGGGCGTCTACGGCGTGATCGCGTATGCCGTCAAGCAGCGGACCATGGAGATCGGCATGCGGATGATGCTGGGCGCGTCCAGCCGAGACGTGCTCGGCCTCGTCCTCGGCGACGGCCTGACGCTTGCCGCCTACGGCATCGTCGCCGGCGGCGCGGCAGCGGCCGGTGGCGTCTACGTGCTCGCCCGCATCTTCGAGACGGTGACGATCGGCGTCGCGCCGTTCATCTACTCGACGACCATCGTGGTCGCCCTTGCGTTCGTGGCCTCGTTCGTTCCGGCGCTGCGCGCCGCGCTCCTGTCGCCGCTCGTGGTGCTCAGGGGGCGCTCGTAGGCGGACGATTCGTGGCACAATCCGTCCAGCGCGCGTTGGGGCGCCTCCGGTCCGCGGCAAGGGAACTGCTTCCACCCATCACGGGACACGTGCTGTCGCGTCGGACCTTCTTCCGGCCTGTCGTCAGCGGACATCAGGCGCATCTGGAGGAAGGCGCATGTCTCCGCTCGCCCTACGACGCCGTACGCTCGAAGGACTGAAGAAGGAAGCCAGGCAGTGGCTCACCGCAATCCGCGCCGGTGCGGTCGACGCACGGACGCGGTTCACCCAGGCCCTGCCCGACGGTCCTGCCGTCCCGACCCTCCGTGACGTGCAACTCGCGCTCGCACGACTCAACGGGTTCCAGGGGTGGACGGAACTCAAGCGCGCCCTGACTCCCGACCCGCACACGAGCGCCCGGACGCTCGCGCAGTACCGGGAGATGGCCGTGGCGCTGCTCGAGGCCTACCGCACGGGTACGCCTGCGGCGATGGAGCGTCATTACCGCCTCACGTGGCACCGCCGGCCGTGGCAGGCCATGCGCGAGTACGCGGCGCTCGAACTCGGCAAGCGGTCCCCGGCGCCCGGCGAGGCCGTCGACTTCACGCTGGACGACGCGCGGCGGCTCGTCGCCATCGAACATGGCTTCGCGGACTGGGCCGCACTCGAGGCATTCGCCGCGTCGATGCCAGGGGGCGTGGTGACGACGGCGAGGCCCGTGCGCATCGTGCGTCCTGATCCGACCGACGACGAGCGCCCCCTGCTGATCTCGCGGGACTGGTCCGTCGCGATCCACGCGCTGGAGCAGGCGAGCGCGCCCGGACTCGACGCCTCCGGACAGATGACCGATGCCATGTTGGTCGACCTCAGCCGCGTCGAGCGACTCACCCGCCTCGATGTGTCCGGATCGAAGGCCGTCAGCGACGAGGGCGTCCGCGCACTCGCGGGACTCTCTCGTCTCCGGCATCTGGACCTTGGCGGTACGGCCATCACCGATCGCGCACTGGAGGTGCTGCGCACGCTGCCTGCACTCGAGTCGCTCGGTCTGTGGGGCACGCACGTGACCGATGCGGGCATGGATGCGCTACGCGCCTGTGACTCCCTGCGTTCGGTCAACCTTGGTGGGACTGCCGTCGGCGATGCCGCCGTCCGGGCGCTGGCGGGTAAGCCGCACCTCCATACGTTCCACAGTGGACATGGACTCACCGACGAGGGGCTGGCTGCGTTGCACGACTGGCCAGTCTTCAAGACATGGCAGGGCGGCACCGAGACGATGGCGCTGCTCAGCTACGAAGCCGGTCCGAACTACCTCAACCTGCGTGGACGATTGTCCGATCGCGGCCTCGGGCGGCTGCAGGGGCTCGACGGTCTGTTCGCCCTCAACATCGACGCACGCGAACTCGCGATCTCGGCCGCCGGCATGGCCGCACTGGTGTCGCTACCGCGGCTCGGCTGGCTCGCTGCCGATGCGAAAGACGACTGGATGCCGCACATCGGTGCGATGCCTCGACTGCGCTTCCTCGGCGCCCAGGACACGACGGCTGGCGACGAGGGGTTCGTCGCACTGAGCCGGTCGCGGTCGATCGAGTACATCTGGGGTCGTCGCTGCCACAACCTCGGTCGGCGCGGGTTCGTCGCCCTCTCCGAGATGCCGGCCCTGCGAGCGCTGTCGGTCAGCTGCCTGAACGTCGATGACGAGGGGCTGGCGGCGCTGCCGCGCTTCCCGGTGCTCCGCGAACTGATGCCGATGGACGTGCGCGACGCCGGCTATCGGCACATCGGTCTGTGCACGGCGCTCGAATCGCTCGTGCTGATGTACTGCCGCGAGACGACCGACGCGGCCACCGAGCACCTCGTGGGCCTGCCGTCGCTGCGGTCGTATTTCAACAGCTATACGACGATCAGCGATCGTACGCCCGAGTTGCTCTCGCAGGTCGACTCGCTCGAACGCATCACCTTCGACAACTGCCATCGGCTGACCAACGCGGGCATCGCCCATCTGGCACGTCTGCCGCGGCTGTCGCGCCTTCGCGTGAACAGCCACGGTGTCACGCCCGCAGTACGCACGGCGTTCGCGGTGACGGTGGACGTGGACATCGAAGGGTGAGGGTGGCACGGGCTACTCGCTGCGCAGCACGTCAGCGGGATTCACGCGGGCGGCGGCGCGAGCCGGCACGAGACATGCCAGCAGGGCGACGCCGGTGAGCAGCAGCGGCACGGCCACGAACGTGAGCGTGTCTGTCGGAGTCACGCCGTACAGCAGGCTGGCCGCGAAGCGCGTCGCGCCCCAGCCGGCCGCGAGCCCCAGTACGGCACCGACCGCCGCCAGCCTGACGCCCTGCCTCAGCACCATCGCGAGCATCGCGCGCGGCCGGGCGCCGATCGCGAGCCTGATACCGATCTCCCGCCGTCGGCGCGCGACCGAGAAGCTGATGATGCCGTAGACCCCGATGATCGCGATGGCGAGACCGACGCTGCCGGCAATCGCGGAGAGCGCACCTGCCAGCCGCGGCACGAGCAGCGCGTCACGCACGTGATCGTCCATCGTGCGGACGTCGAAAACCGCCAGCGAGGGCTCGACCTCGCGGATCGCTGCACGGAGCGGCCCGACGTACGCAGTGGGGGCGTCCTGGGTCCTCGCGACGAGAGTGACGCCGCGACGCGCGCGCGTGGTGTAGGTGCTCAGCAGGGGCAGGTAGACAACAGGGCGTGGTGCCTCGCCGACCGTGCGCGACTTGGCCGTCGCAACGACACCGGCGATCTCGAGTGCCATGCCGTCGCCGGCGAAGCGCTGGCCGACGGCCGCTCGATCGGGGAACATCGCTCGCGCGAACGCGTCGTTCACGATTGCACGGACGTCCGTGGTCACGCTCTCGCCTTGCGAGAGCAGCGCCTCCAGCTCCCGCGACGCTGACGCACGGGCCTGTGAGAAGTCTTCGCCCGCGACGAACGACAGGCCCATCGTCTCGAAGAATTGCGGACCCACGGCGTAGATGTCGGCGCCGACAGGCGGGCTCGTCGAGTGCGGCCCGCGACTCTCGGCGACGAACTGCGAGTTGTCGATGATGAAGGTCAGCGGGACTGCGGTCGTCAGCGTGGCGGATTCGACGCCGGCGACGTGCTGCGCCCGCTCCAGGATGTCGCCGAGCAGTTGGCGCGCGTCGGCTTCCGTTCGGTGATCGAGGCTGGGGTCGAAGGCCAGCAGCAGGCGGTGACGCGCCTCCACGCCGACGTCGATGGCCCGTGCGGCGTGCAGGCTCCGCAGGAACAGGCCCGTGCAGAGGAGCAACAGCGTGCAGATGGCAATCTGCGTCACGACGAGCCCACTGCGCAGACGCGAGCCATCGGCAGTGGCGCTGCCACGTGCACCGGTCCTTGCGTCCGCGATGAGGTCGGGCCTCGTAGCTCTGAGGGCCGGCATCAGACCGAAGGCCGCACTGGTGACGAGCGACAGCGCGATGCAGAACAACAGCACGCGGTAATCGAGCGAGATCGATGTGTCCAGCGGCAGCGGCAGGGGGATTCGCACGCGGCCCATCAACACCGCGCCGTACGCCGCCATGATCCAGCCGGCGAACCCTCCGAGCAACGCCAGGACCAGGCTCTCGGTCAGAAGCTGACGAACGAGGCGTCCGCGACTGGCGCCGAGCGCCATCCGCACCGCCACCTCCTGCCGCCGGATCGAGGCCCTGCCGAGCAGGAGGTTCGCGATGTTGGCGCACGCCGCCAGCAGGACGACCACGGCAGCAGCCAGGCACACGGCGAAGAGCGTCGATGCCATCCCACGCAGCCGGACGTCGAGCTGTCCAGCGCGTTCCACGTGAAAGCCGCGGGCCTGGTCGTCGCGGAACGATGCGTTGAGGGTGGTGGCGATGACGTCGAGTTCGGCGCGCGCGCTGCGAACGTCGACACCGTGGCGCAGCCTGCCGACGGACGCGAGCCAGTGGCGCCCGCGCACCTCGAGACGCGACTCCTCGTCGCCCGCGAGCATCGCCAACGGGACCCAGAACTCCGAGGCGATGCCGGCGTCGGTCCCGCGGAAGCCGACAGCCGTGACGCCGACGACCGTTGCGGGTTGCGTGTTGATCGACACCGTACGGCCGACGATGCCCGGATCGCCACCGAACTGACGGCGCCAGAGGTCATGGCTCAGCACGACGACGAGAGGCGAGCCCGCCGTATCGTCGCGTTCGGCGTCGAATCCCCGGCCGAGCACGAATCGCGGTTGCACCACCGAGAAGTAGTTCGCAGTGGCGAGTGTTCCGACGCGGCGGTGGGGATCGCCTGGGGTCCCGAGCGAGGCCGTGAGCATCGGGTCGTAGGCCGCGATGCCATCGAACGACCTCGCGTTGCGCAGATCCCGATAGTCCGGGTACGACAGTTCGTTGCCTGCCTCTCCGGTGCGCCGATCGGATTCCGACAGCCGCATCAGCCGGTTGGGTTCTTCGACCGGCAGTGGGCTCAGCAGGGCGGCGTTCACGATCGCGAAGATCAGCGAGCAGGCGCCGATGCCGAGCGCGGAAGAGCCCACGGCGACCGTGGTGAAACCAGGCGCGCGCCTCGAGGTTCGCGTCGCGTACCGGAGGTCGGCCACGAACGCGCCGATCGCGGCCTCGATCCCGGCATCGCGCACGCGATGCTTCACCGACTCGATGCTGCCCATCTCGTGCCGGAGGGCTCGCGCGGCGGCCGCACGGTCCAGACCAGTCCTCATCTTCTGTTCGACGCCGGTCTCGAAGAACTCCCGCAGCTCGGCGTCGAGATCCGCTTCGACGCGCGAGTGTCGAAGCCACGCGAGAAGGCCGCTGGCGATGCGCCTGAGACGGGGGATCACAACTCGCCTCGCGACGTAGCGAGGATGCGCGCGATGGCCGCAGACTGAACGGTCCAGTCACGGGTCTCGCGTGCGAGCGCGCGGCGCCCGGCGGCCGTGAGCGCGTAGTACTTCGCGCGCCGGTTGTTCTCGGTGACGTGCCAGGCGCCCGCGATCAGGCCATCACGTTCCAGCCGGCGCAGCGCGGGGAAGAGCGAGCCGGCGTTGACGCGGAAGACGCCCTGGCTGATCTGCTCGAGGCGAACGCCGATGCCGTAACCGTGCATCGGCTCGAGCGCCAGCGTCTTGAGCACGAGCATGTGCAGCGTGCCCTGGACCAGGTCTCTCGGTTCGTCGGTCGTTCCCATCGCTCGCCTGCTCCTCTAGTACAACTAGACGACAGCAGCATACGCGACTCATCTAGTTTGTCAAGAGGACTGCGTTGCGCTTGCCGACCTCTTCGTCCTCCAGTCCTCAGC